>SVCE01000026.1 GCA_015058525.1 Clostridium butyricum | reverse complement strand
AATAAAGAATTGCTGGTTTACTTAAATGTATTTATATTATTCTGTTCAATTTTCAAAGACCATTTTCTTTCACAACTTTCGTTGTTACTTTTTGTTTTTTTCTGTCACCCTCAAGCGACTCGTTCAGTATATCACTTGATTTTTTTACTGTCAAGAACTTTTTTGAAATATTTATCATCTTAATTCTCAACTTTGCAGTTATTCAAACTACTTCCTGCAACGTTTTATATAATATCACTTTAAATTTATACTGTCAACATTTTTAGTTAAAATTTATATCATAGTATTTCTTTGGGGCTATTAACGATATATGCAACCTCTTTTTTAATTAATTTTTAAAAATAGAATTCATTATTACTACATGAAATTCACATATAATTTCCTATTCATTTTCAACATTCACTTTACTGATATAGATGTATTTAAATTTCTTTTTTGCTTTAATAAATAAAATAGTATGAAGTGAACTCTTTATAAATCCTCTTCATACTATTTTATTTATACTATTCAATTATCTTGCATTTTTTCTTAACAATCTTACTTTTTCTTTTTAATTACTAATGGATACATTGCAGATCCAATAAGAGTTTCTCCTTTTCTTATCTCGCTTCCCTTATCTGCAATAACATTGTCTAATACAGCATCATCAGCAATGCTACTATTTTGCATTATTATACAATCCTTAAGTTTTGTATTCTTTCCTACATATACTCTTCTTCCAATAACACAATTTTCAACAGTACCTTCAATTCTACAACCATTAGCAATTATAGAATTCATAACATTACTTCTATCTGAATAATGAGTTGGACCTTCATCCTTAGTTTTAGTATAGATTGGTCTTTCTTCATTAAATATTTCTTTATTTATTTTTCTATTTAATAAAGCTATATTTGAATCATATAAAGCCTTTATTGAATTTATACAATCTAAGTGTCCAGTAAATTCATACGCACCTACATTCAAAATATTAAAATTATTATGAATATAATCTTTTACTTTTCTATATCTTCCAGTGCTAACGCATTCATTTACTATATTAGCAAATAACTCCCTTTTCATAATATACATTTCCATGTTTATATTCGCTTTAGGATTTTTTCCTATATTCTCTCCGACACTAATAACACTACCAGAGTCGTCTATATTGACTACCCCACAATCTCCAAAAGCTTCATCTGCATTATTTACTTTTTTATATATCATTGTAACGTCTTTACCTGTACTTTTATGATACTCAAGAACATCATTATAATTAATATTACATATCATATAACTTGGAGCAAGAAGTACATATTCTCTTCTACTTCTATTTAAGAATTCCATATTTTCAGCAAAATTATGAACATCATCATATACTGGATCATCATTTCCAAAATTAAAAACTCTTAATCCATCAGTTTTTCTATTTAAATCCCATGGAGTTCCATTACTAATATGATCAATCAGAGATCTTGATTTATTTTTAGTAAAAATACCTATACAGTTGATTCCTGAATTTGTCATATTTGATAATACAAAATCTATAATTCTATATCTAGCTGCTATTGGAACTGAAGCCAAAGATCTATTAACAACTAGTTCACCCATTCTATTCTCATTTTCATCTAAATTAATTATACCTATACAATTTTTCATTTTCTTCTCCCCCTCTTGCATACCAATTAAACAGCTTTATTACTTTCTTCCATAACTGTACCCATTTTTACTTCTTCTTTAGCCGCAATTATTGCTATTTCATCACCTAAAGATATTTTACAGTCTTTTCTTACAATAGCTCCATTTCCAACTATAGCCTTTTCAATCACAACATTGTCACCTATTTTAGCATCAGTCATAATTATAGAATCTCTTATTACTGAATTCTTACCAACTTGTACACCTTGGAACAATATTGAATTTTCTATTTGGCCATTAACCACACACCCCTCAACAACAAGTGAATTTGTAACCTTAGCATTTTCTCCTATATATTGAGCTGGTCTAACAGGATTCTTTGAATATATCTTCCATTCCTCATCTTGTAAATCTAATTCATTATCTTCTCTTATTAAATCCATATTAGCTTCCCAAAGGCTGTTTATAGTTCCAACATCTTTCCAATAACCTTTGAATGGATATGCGACCATCTTATTTCCATCGTCAAGCATTTTAGGTATTATATTCATACCAAAATCATTTTTAGAAGTTTTATCTGCTTCATCTTCTCTTAAATATTTTTTAAGTGTCTTCCAATTAAAAATGTATATACCCATTGATGCTAAATTGTTCTTTGGCATTTTAGGTTTTTCTTCAAATTCATATACAGATAAATCATCTCTTGTATTCATTATTCCAAATCTGCTTGCTTCTTTCATAGGAACTTCTATAACTGCAATTGTAGCCTCTGCATTTCTTTCTTTATGAAAATCTAACATCTTAGTATAATCCATTTTATAAATATGATCTCCAGATAATACTAATATATATTCAGGATCATATCTATCTACAAATTCTATATTTTGATAAATAGCATTTGCAGTTCCCTTATACCATTCTCCACCTTTTTCTTCTTGATATGGTGGTAATATACTTACTCCTCCATTTTCTCTATTTAAATCCCATGCTTCACCAATTCCGATGTGCGCATTTAATTCTAATGGCTTATATTGAGTTAATACTCCAACTGTATATATTCCTGAATTAGCACAGTTACTTAATGGAAAATCTATAATTCTATATTTACCTCCAAATGGAACAGCTGGTTTTGCTAATTTTTTAGTTAATACCCCTAATCTTGAGCCTTGTCCTCCTGCCAATATCATTGCTACAATTTCATTTTTACCCATATTTTTTCTCCTCTCATAGTTATTATTCTCAAAAAATAACCTTATAATAAATAATATTTATATTTAATAATATGATTAACATATTAATTTTCACTTATTGATAATTTACATTTTTCTTAAAATTTTAAAATCATGTTTTGAAACACTTATTATATTTGTATCTCCTATAAACTTATACTTCTCAGATTTATTAAATAAATCTATATATTCACCATTAAACTCTATATCTTTAATAATTACATTTGTATTTGATACATTCACAATTACTATTATTTTTTCATTTTCAAAGTTTCTTTCAAACGCTAATACATCCTCTTCTGTTTTGTATATAATAAAATCTCCTTTTTTTAATGAGTTCTCATGTATTCTTATATCTGCTATACGGCGATAAAATTCTAATATATCCTTGTTTTCTTCTCCCCATGGATAACTCTTTCTATTATCTGGTTCTTTGCCACCTTTAAGTCCAACTTCATCTCCATAACATATCATAGGAACTCCTGGTAACGTAAATTGTACAGCTACTAATAACTTTAATAGTTCAATATTTCCATCTAAAACAGTTAAAATTCTCTCAGTATCATTAGTACCCGCAATATTTATACTTCCATAAAATATTTCTCTAGGATAATTTTCATAAAGAGACATTATTTTTTGCTTAAATTTATTTGATTTTGCATACCCCTTAATAAAATTAATCAGTGATTCTCTTAATGGATAATTAGTTGTAGATTGAACCTCTTCTCCATATATATATTTTCTCTTTCTTGAGTAGCTTACTTTATTAGAAGCATCTTCCCATATATCTCCTATAAGTACAGTTTCCTTATTCATTTCTTGCATTTTTTCTCTGACTAACTTTATAAATTCATCAGGAAGTTCATCTATTATATTAAGTTTCCAACCACTCGCTCCACTATTAATCCATTTTTTCACAATAGAGTCGTGTTTAGTCACTATATATTCCACATAAGATTTCTGCATAACATTTATATTAGGTTTAGAATCAATTCCCCACCAACATTCATATTGAAAAGGATAACTTCTAAATTTGTACCAATTATGATATTTCGAATTTGGAGACTGATATGCCCCTATTTCATTAAAATTCCCTTTCTTATTAAAATATCTACTATCAGAACTTGTATAGCTAAATACTGCATCTAATATTACTTTCATTCCCTTACTCTCTGCTAGATTACAGAAATCTCTAAATTCTTCATTTGTTCCAAACATTTCATCTATTACTTCATAATCCCCAGTGTCATATTTGTGGCAACTTGATGATTTAAATATAGGACTAAGTAAAATCACATTAACTCCTAATGATTTTATATATTCAAGCTTTTTAGCTATTCCTTTAATATTTCCACCATAAAAATCCCATCTAATAATTTTTCCTTGATAATCTTTAATATACATTGGAGCATCTGTCCATCTACCATAAATAAAAGAATTTTTTTTAGGTGAATTTATCCTTTTATCATCATTTCCATTATAAAATCTATCTATTAATATCTGATATATAATTCCTTCCTTATACCACTCTGGTACACTAGTTTTTTTGTATACTGTTATCTGGTACGGTACAGGATTATACATATATAATTGCCCAACTCCACCTAGATGTTCATCATTATTTCCATAATACAATCTGTCATACTTATCAATAAGAATAAAATAATATTTTAAAATACCACATGTATTGCTAGTATCTATTTCTATTGAATACCTATATGATCCATTATTTAAGTATTCCTTCTGCATTCCCATATTAAGTCTTGTTCCATCAAATTGTATTATCTCTAATGCAACTATTATTTCTTTATTAATATCAATTGACAGTTTTACTTTTTGTCCTTGTTCAACTGCTCCAAACGGTTTTCTAAATTTTAAATCTTGTGAGTCGTGTAATACCTGTATGCCGACCATTAATTAACCCTCCTATAGATTCTTATAAATTACTTCTGATCCCCAAATCCCTGTTGCATATTGTTCAATTGTTCTGTCAGATGAGAATATTCCTGAATGAGCGATATTTATTCCACACATTCTCTGCCATTTATTCATATCTCTATAAAGAGTATCAACCTTTTCATGAGCTTTTATATATGAATCAAAATCTCTTAATACAAAAAACTCATCATTGTAGGTTATTAGATTTTCATAAATGCTTTTAAATCTATTTTTATCTCTACTATATTTACCATTTACTAAATCATCTATCACTCTTTTAACTCTTGGATCACTATTATAGATATCTATAGACTTATATCCTCCATTTCTATAGTAATTAATTACTTCATCTGCAGTTAATCCAAAAATAATTATATTATCATCTGTTACTTCATCTCTTATTTCGATATTTGCTCCATCTAAAGTAGCTACTGTAATAGCCCCATTCATCATGAACTTCATATTAGATGTTCCTGATGCTTCTTTGGTAGTAGTAGAAATCTGTTCACTTATATCTGCTCCAGGTATAATTTCTTCAGCTAGAGATACCCTATAATTCTGCATAAATACAACTTTTATTTTTTCATTAACTCTTGAGTCATTATTAATTGTATTTGCTATGCAATTTATTAATTCAATTGTATTTTTTGCTAAATAATAACCTGGTGCTGCTTTACCACCAAATATAAATGTCCTAGGAACAATATCAAGTTTTGGATTATCAATTAATTCATTATATAAATACATTATTCTTAGGCAATTAAGTATCTGCCTTTTATAAGCATGTATTCTCTTTACTTGAATATCAAATATAGAATTAGGATCTACATTTATTTTATCATTTTCTTTTATTAATTTTGCCAATTTTTCCTTATTATTCTTTTTTATTTCATTTAATCTTTCTAAAACAGTTCTATCATTTAATTTCTGCTCAAAATTTTTTAAATCAAGCGGATGATAAATAAAACTATCCCCAATTGTTTCTCTCAACAATTCTGTAAGTTTTGGATTACTCTTCAAGAGCCACCTTCTGTGAGTAATCCCATTTGTTTTATTATTGAATTTATTGGGATAAAAATAATAAAAATCTGTCATCTCTCTCTTTTTCAAAATTTCTGTATGAAGTTTTGCAACTCCATTAACACTATGACTTCCTACTATAGCCAAATTAACCATTTTTATTTCTTGATCAGTTATTATAGACATCTTTGATATCTTATCCCAATTTCCTGGATACTTGTTCCATAGTTCTTCACAAAATCTCTTATTAATTTCTTCAACTATCATATAAATTCTAGGAAGAAGTTTTCTAAACATATCAACAGGCCATTTTTCTAATGCTTCTGACAAAATTGTATGATTAGTATAAGAAATAGTATTAGTTGTAATTCTCCATGCTGTATCCCAATCCATTCCTTCTTCATCTAACAATATTCTCATAAGTTCAGGAATTGCTAATGTTGGATGAGTATCATTAATGTGAATAGCAACTTTTTCATCTAATGATTCAATCCCTGTAGTGCTATATTTTTTGTAATGCCTTATAATACTCTGTACTCCTGCAGATACAAAGAAATACTGCTGCTTAAGCCTTAAAATCTTTCCTTCATAGAAAGAATCTTCTGGATATAAAACTTGTGAAATAGCTTCAACAGAATTTTTATACTTTATAGCTTGCAAAAAATCTCCCCTGCTGAATGATGAAAAATCAAATTCATTAGAAACTACTTCAGCACTCCATAATCTTAATGTATTAACTACATTATTTTTATACCCGATTATAGGTGTATCGTAAGGGACTGCTAATACTGGTTCGAAATTAATATGAGTAAAGTTTAACTTTCCATTTACTTGACTCATTTGAATTTCTCCGCCAAACTTAACTATTTCCGCTTTCTCAGACTTTCTTTTTTCCCACA
This sequence comes from Clostridium butyricum, assembly GCA_015058525.1. GTDB lineage: Bacteria > Bacillota > Clostridia > Clostridiales > Clostridiaceae > Clostridium > Clostridium butyricum_A. Next base: position 5,058 of record SVCE01000026.1, on the reverse strand, counting down.
CATTGCCTTCCTTTAACCAATTATCTGATACTTCAACTTGCTTTTCATCTATAATTTTCTGTTCAAAAAATCCATATTTATATCTGATTCCGCATCCATTTCCCGCTATATTTAATGATGCCATTGAATCAAGGAAGCATGCTGCAAGTCTTCCAAGTCCTCCATTTCCCAGTCCCTGATCTTGCTCAAATTTTTCTAATTCATTTAAATCAATCTTCAAATCCGCTAAAGCATCCACACATACATCTCTTATTCCCATATTTAATAGCAAATCGCCTAATAATCTTCCTAACAAAAATTCCATAGAAAAATAATAAACTTGCTTTTCTCCGGATTTTTTATACTTTTTATTAGTCTTAAGCCATTCTCTACTAACATAATCTCTTATAAGACCGGCTAAAGCTTCATACTTTTGTTGATTGGTACCTTCTCTTAACTCAATACCATGCATTTCTAAAAACTTATTTACATAAGCCTTCTTAAACGCCTTTTTATCCATTTTGAGCATTAGCACTCCTCCTTGTTAAATTGTACCTAATCCCTTCCAGTTAATTCTCTATATAAATCATAATATATTTGTGCTGATTTTTCCCAACTATTGTCAGAATTCATTGCATGATTTACAAGTGTATTCCAATGATTTTTATTACTATATATCCATAATGCGTATTGTATTATATTATATAATTCATCAGCATTATAGTTTTTAAAGCTAAATCCATTTCCTTCTCCTGTATATTCGTTATATGCAGTTACAGTATCTTTTAAGCCTCCAGTTTCTCTTACTATTGGAACAGAACCATATCTTAATGCTATTAACTGACCAAGTCCACAAGGTTCAAATTTTGATGGCATTAAAAACATATCACTTGCTGCATATATCTTGTGAGATAAAGCATTATCAAATCTTATATTAGCCGATACTTTATTTCCATATGCATAATCAAGCCATTTGAAATGATCTTCAAAATTCTTTTCACCAGTACCCAAAATTACAAGCTGAACATTTTGTTGCAATAATCTGTCTGCAATATTAACCAATAAATCTATTCCTTTTTGACTTGTCAATCTTGTAACCATTGCAATCATTGGAATATTTTCATCAACTGTTAGACCCAAATCTTTTTGAAGTGCTATTTTATTTTCAGCTTTATTCTTAATCGAATTTAAATCATAATTTTTATAAATGTATTTATCTGTTTTTGGGTTAAATTCATCATAATCAATACCATTAACAATTCCTCTTAATGCATAAGATCTATCTCTCAAAACGCCATCTAATCTATATCCATATTCTCCTGTCTGTATTTCACCAGCATAAGTGTTACTTACTGTTGTTATAATATCAGAATAATACAATCCACCCTTCATGAAACTAACACCATCATCAAACTTTAAACATGTGTTATTGTATAATTCCATATCGAATCCAAATAGTTCTGGTAAAATATTTGGATCAAATACACCTTGGAATGCAATGTTATGAATAGAATATACCATCTTCATATTCCAATAAAACCAATCATTTCTCTTATATTGAAATTTTAACAATACCGGAATCATTCCTGTTTGCCAGTCATTACAATGAATTAAATCTGGTTGCCAATCTATCTGACGAAGCATATCTAGAACAGCTCTATCGAAGAACGCAAATCTTTCCGCATCATCATAAAATCCATAAATTCCATCTCTCTTAAAATATCTTTCATTATCTAAAACATAATATGTTACACCATTATAGAAACATTCCCATACACCACAAAAACATTCTCTATATCCAACATAAACATTAAACCATTTATTAAATCTTAATTTATCTTTAACTTCCCAGTTTAATTCTTTATACTTTGGAATTACAACTCTTATGTCTACATTTTTCTTTGCAAGTGCTTTTGGCAATGCCCCTGCAACATCTCCTAATCCTCCTGTTTTAATAAACGGACTAGCCTCTGATGCTACAAATAAAACTCTCATTGTTTATCCTCCTTAGACTATCTGTCGTTCTGTCAAGTTATATGAATCAATCAAACTTATATAATTCTCAAGAATAAATAACTATATAAATATCAAGCTATCTTTTCATAACACCTAACAAAATTCTATCTCGAACTTATTTAATTTAATCTTGTTCTTTATTATTTACTAATAAATTATCGATTTTAGTTTCTTCTTTTCTAATATCTTTTACTTTTAATACTAAAGTAGCCATAGGAGGTACTTTAATTTTCAAAGAATATGGTTGATTATGGAATGGTTGTTTTTCTGCAACTAAAATAGTTCCCATTGTTTGACCTGAACCACCATACTTAGAATCATCTGTATTGAATAATTCTTCATAATCACCTAAAAACGGTACACCGATTTGATAATCATAATAAACAATTGGTGTAAAGTTAACTATAAACACTAAAGTATCTTCATCATTTCTACTTCTTCTAGCAAAAATTAATATACTCTGTTCACTGTTATCTGCTTCAATCCAATTAAATCCTTTATAGTTATGATCTAATTCCCAAAATGCCTTATTTTCTAAATATAAATGATTTATATCTTTGAAGAACAACTGTGTCTGTTTATTTATGTCATTTTCATTTATCAAATTCCATTCTAATCCTTCATATTCTCTCCATTCAATTCCTTGAGCGAATTCACATCCCATAAAAGTTAACTTCTTTCCTGGATGTCCCATCATATATCCCATAAAAGCTCTTAGTCCTGCATATTTATTCCATTTATCTCCCCACATTTTTTCAACTAAAGATTTTTTACCATGAACAACTTCATCATGCGATAATGGTAATAAATAATTTTCTGCATAGTTATACATCATAGCAAAAGTTATATTTCTATGATTATGCTTTCTGTATTTTGGATCAATTTCTACATATTCTAATGTATCATTCATCCATCCCATATTCCATTTCAAATTAAAACCTAGGCCATCATTAACTATTTCTTTTGTCACATTAGGCCACGCAGTAGATTCTTCTGCAATCATAAGTGCTGTTGGATACTCATTAAAAACAGCTTCATTTAATTGTTTTAAGAAATCTATAGCTTCCAAGTTTCCATTTCCTCCAAATTTATTTGGAACCCATTCACCTGGCTGTCTGCTATAATCAAGATATAAAATACTAGATACTGCATCCACTCTTAAACCATCAATATGAAATTCTCTGAACCAATATAAAGCATTAGAAATTAAATAACTTTTAACTTCTCTTCTTCCCAAATCAAAATTGCATGTTCCCCAACCCTTATTTTCAGCTCTCCATTCTTCCTGATACTCATAAGTTGGTGTACCATCAAATTTATATAATCCATGAGCATCTTTACAAAAATGTCCTGGTGCCCAATCCATAATTACTCCAATATTTTCTTGATGTAATTTATTTATTAACTTTTTAAGTCCTTCCAATTTTCCATATCTGCTTGTTGGAGAATAATATCCAGTTCCTTGATATCCCCATGATGCATCTAAAGGATGTTCAACAAGTGGCATAATCTCAATGTGTGTATAACCCATTTCCTTTATATATGCAGGAAGTTCTTCACTCAATTCCTCATATGATAAGAAATCCCCATTTTCTTTTCTTTTCCATGATCCTAAATGAATTTCATAAACATTCAATGGTTCTTCTAGAACATTTACTCTATTTCTTCTTGCAATCCATTTATCATCATTCCATTCAAAATCTTGTGCATCATATATAATAGAAGCATTTCCAGGTCTTAATTCACTTTGTATTGCATATGGATCTGCTTTAAATTCTCCTTGTTTACCATTATTGTCTATAATACAATATTTATATTTTTGACCTATTGATGCATCTGTGAAGAATCCTTTCCATATTCCATTGTCAGTAACTCTATCTAACTTATATTCATCTTTAACTTCAAAATTATTAAAATCTCCGACAACATAAACAGCTCTCGCATTAGGTGCCCAAGTTGCAAACTGTATACCTGTTTTTCCATTTTCTATTCTTTTATGCGATCCTAATATATTGTAAGCTTCATAATTTTTTCCTTGATGAAATAAATATTCATTAAAGTTTGTTAATTCTGTCTTGTCCACTTCTACAGCAACACTTCTTGTAGCATCTTTTAAACTCTCTATATTTATTGATTCTTTTACAATATTCTTATCTAATTCTGTTTCTTTATTCTCTAAGACCTCAGCATTCTTTGATGATCTTACTTTCTTTGTGCTTGCCTTTTTAGTTGTTTTAGTAGCTTTACTTGTAGATTTTTTAGATGATTTTGCTTTAGTTGCGGATGTCTTTCTTGTTGTTTTTCGTCCTTTAACTTCCTTTTCTTCTTTAACTAAATTCTTCTCATCTTTTTCATCAATTACCTTAGTTATCTCATTTTCAGTGCTTAAAGTTTCCTCTACTATTTCTTTTGGCTCAATCTTTGTCTTAGATTTATATGAACGTTTTTTCTTAGTTGTCTTTTCCTTTGCAGAAGATGCTGAAGATTTTCTTTTTCTAGATGCTTTCTTTTCACTCTCAGCTGATTCTATCTTTTTCTCCTCAGCTTCTATTACTTCTGTATTAGTTTTATTAGGTTTTTCTGACATTAATCCTTACCCCCATCCATTTTAGTATCCCTCTCATAGTCTTTAACCTTTCTTTTGTATTTTTTACTTATTTTGCCTTTAAATATATTTTACCAAATTTTGAGATATATTTCACTTGTTTTTATATAATTTATATAATTTTATTTTACCTACTTTTTTAATTTAATAAATTGTAATATAGCGCAAACCACTAATGAGTTAAGGAAATAACCCATACAGACACGTTCATGCTAAAATAATAATTACTATCGCCACATACTAAAAAGTAACTATAATAAATTATAAATATCTTCCTATTACAATGAATGCTTTTGCACAGTAAAATATTTAAATTATTTCTGAACGCTAAAAAGGATAGTTATTTCTAACTATCCTTATACTTACCTGGCAACGTCCTACTCTGCCACACAGTCTCCCGTGCAGTACCATCGGCGCTATAGACCTTAACTGTCCTGTTCGGAATGGGAAGGAGTGTT
>SVCE01000025.1 GCA_015058525.1 Clostridium butyricum | reverse complement strand
GTCTCTGGTGCGATTACTGGATTTCTACCTAATGTAGAGTACTTTTTATATAAACATATATAATCTAATCCCTCCGTAACTTCATATAGTAATCTTACCGGATCATCTTCTGGAATAATAATTTCAACATCGATTGGGAATCCTATTTGGTGAATAGGATTAATATTCTTAAAATACATATATTTATTTTGTACAAAAAATCAGGATTCAAACATTTGAATCCTGATTTTTCTATTTGTAGATGATATCAAAATTTATTTTGATACAGCCATTTTGAAGTAATATGTATTAAAAGTTTTAAATAAATTTATTTTATTTTTTTATAATATGGAATTCCTCAGGCGTAGATTCATCTATTGTTTTAAATTCATATCCACAATCTTTGTAATATTTTATTATTTCTGGAAGGGCTTGTATTGAATTTTTGCTTTGATATCCGCAATGCATTAAAAGAATAACTTTATTTTTATTACTTTTAGAATTTTTAATCATTTGGCATGGAGCTAAGTTTGGATTTGAACCATCACCACTATCAGTATTCCAATCGTATATTTTTAAGTTATTTTCATGAAGCAAATCTACCATTGATTGAGAGATTTTGTAACTATTATTGTTAGAACCAAAAGGAAATCGTAATATTTTGGGTTCTATTGGAATTACTGAATTTATCACTTTTTGAGTTTCTAGCATTTCTTTAAGAAAATGATCATCTGAACAATATAGTGAATTTTTTTTATGAGTCATACTGTGAAGTCCAATTGCATGTTGTTCGTTGTAAATTCTTTTTACTAATTCTTCTTGGCCCTTTATTTGCTCACCAATTAGAAAAAATGTAGCATGAACCTGATTTTCTTTTAGAATATCTAAAATGCTGTTAGTTACTTTTCCAGCAGGACCATCATCAAATGTTAAGTATATAGTTTTATTACTACAGTCTTCACTTTTTTTAAAATTATTATTGGCATAGGCTGTAAAGTTAAATAAACTAAGTACTACAATTATTATCAATGGAAAAAGTGTCAGTCTTAATAAGTTTTTTAATTTCATATGATTCACCTTCATAAATCTTTTTTATACACATATTATATACAAATACATGCATTTTATTTATTTTAAATAATTTGATATTATGAGAAAAAAATTAAAAATTATGTTGAAGTAAGTTAAATAAGGTGCTATAATTTATGCAGATTTAGTGGGAATTTTAGATAATATTTTAAATCTATAAAACTTAAAATTAATTCTAAAAGACACCTTTTAATTCTAGTCCAGAGAGGCTGAAAAGGGGAGAAAAAATAATATTTTCTTCTTCTTCGAATATTGAGGAGGTATTTATTATATGTCAGAATTAACAAACGTCACATCTCAAAGTGGAGAGATTTCATTAAAGAAAACTAGTTTAAAAGTAGTTATGGCTCTTCAGCATTTAATTGCAATGTTTGGATCTACAGTATTAGTTCCAATTTTAACAGGTCTTGATATTTCAGTAGCACTTTTTTGTGCAGGTCTTGGAACTCTCATTTTTCATTTATGCACAAAGGGAAAGGTTCCGGTATTCTTAGGATCATCTTTTGCATTTATTCCAGTTATAGTAGCAGTAGGAAAAGCATATGACGGTGATTTAACTTATGCTCAGGGTGGAATTATGATAGCAGGGTTAATATACGTAGTTATGTCATTTTTAATAAAGAAAATTGGTACTGATAGATTAAAAGCAGTATTACCAGCACAAGTTGTTGGACCTATGATAATGGTAATAGGATTAAATTTAATACCAACAGCGTTTAATATGGCAAAGACTAATTTTTTAATAGCAGGAATTACTTTAGGGGCTACATTATTAATCAAACATTTTGGCAAAGGATTTATAGCACAAATTGCAATATTATGTGGGGTAATTATTGGATATATTTCAGCTCTTATATATGGTGCAGTTGATACAACAGCTATATCACAAGCTAGTTTAGTAGCAGTTCCTAATTTTTCATTACCTAAATTTGATGCAGGAGCAATAGTTATGATAGCACCAGTAGTACTTGCAACATTTATGGAGCATATAGGTGATATTACAACTAATGGACAGGTAGTTGGGAAAGATTTTATAAATGAACCAGGATTAAATAGAACGTTACTAGGAGATGGACTTGCAACAATGGCTGCTTCATTACTTGGAGGTCCAGCAAATACAACATATGGAGAAAATACTGGTGTACTTGCTATAACAAAAAATTATGATCCATCTATATTGAGATTAGCAGCAGTGTTTGCAATATTATTAAGTTTTATATCTAAATTTGGAAAAGCTATTCAGACAATACCATCCTCAGTAATGGGTGGAATCAGTTTAATGTTATTCACTATGATTGCACTTATAGGAGTTAAAACAATTAAATATGAAAAAGTTACAATGAATTGGAAAAATGTTATTGTAATTGCTGTAATATTAATTCTTGGATTTTTCGGTAAAGTAATTGGAGACAAATATGGAGTAGTAATAGGAATAAAGATAAGTGATACAATTTCAATTTCAGGATTAAGTTTTGCAGCTATAGTTGGTGTAGTATTAAATTTAATTTTGAATGGATTTAGTAAGAACAATAATTAATGTATTATATAAAAGCTTCTAAGTAGTATATACTTAGAAGCTTTTTGTATGTGATTTTAGGTTGGTATGTAGTTATACTTAGAATACTATTAGAAATAGATTGAGTAAATTTAGCATTAATAAACAATTAATAAAGCATTATCAGCATCTATGAATCAATAATTTTTATTTTTTATTTAGATTAATTATTTTTATAAGTGTGGCGTTGGAAAAATTCTAAAAAATAGGAAATTATGGTACAATTAAAAAGGGTGATCATAATAGTATTGATATGAAAAGAGATGAGATTGATTGAGAACGATAAATAACAAGTATTTAATAGATTATGAGATTAATTCGGAAGAAAATTTTAGAGAGTATGCAGTAACAAAAAATGATAATAATAAAAGATATATATTATGTATTTTAAAAAACGATTTTACATATGAAAAGACTGGACAATATCTTTTAAGTAATTTTAAATCAATAAAAAATTTGAATTTTGAAAATGTAGTAAATGTATTAGATATAGAAATAATAGATAATGTGGATGGAATTAAATTGGACAAACCACAATATGGGTATTTATTAGAATTTATAAAACCTAAATCTGATACATTAAAATATTTGCAAAGACATTCAGCTAGTAAGAAGTTAGATATATTTATGGAATTTGCGGCTGCAGTAAATACATTAAATATGAATGGATATGTTTTTAATTATATTAGTCTTAAAGATGTTATGCTTGTATCAGATAAAGATGGAAAAGTAAAAGTTAAAATAAAAAACTTACTTCAGAGAGAAATAAATAAATTTACAGTGGTAAATGCATCTAATGATAAACTTCCTTATTCAATTAATATAGAAAAAGGGGAAGAAAGTACATATAAAAGTGGAAATATCTCTGAAATAATTCATATGTTTAATCAGTTATTTTCCAAGAAAGAACTGAAAGAAGAATTAAAAGAATTACAAGATATAAAAAAAGTATTTAGTAAAATTAATACAATAAATAATTTTTTCAAAATAAAATATTTTATAAAATATATAAATGAAAAGTGTAAAAAAAATTATAAGGAATTTACTAGTGATGCACTAAATACTATTGTTAATGACATTGACATGGTTGGATTTGAAGATGAAGTCAAATTTGTAGAAAAATCTTATGCAAGTATAATTGAAAATAGGGAAAAGTACAAAATAATTGAGTTTAATGGAGATAGCGGAAGTGGAAAAACTCGACTTCTTAATGAGGTTAATCATATACTTGAAGCAAAATATTTTGCAAATGTAATATATTTTCCAGACTATAGAGGTAAATATACTAATTATGAATTGTATGATATATATTTAAAACGTATATATAGTTATTTAGATAAGAATCTTATTGATAAATATGGTATATACTTAAACAAACTTTTAGAATTAATAACACATACTGATTCAATAGTGAATGATAATGCACAGGTTATGCAACTTATTAATAGAGTTGGAAAACTTATACGAGAATATACTATGAGTAGACCGTTAGTAGTGTTGGTTGATGATCTTGAAAAGCGAGACAAGTTGTTTATACGTATTCTGAAATATTTATCATTTTGGGGAAAAAATATAGAAAATTTAATAATTATTTTTACTATTAATGAAAGCGAAAGCAGTGAAAAATTTTTATCGCAAATAAATGAAATAAAGCATTTGGATAAGTTTGAGGAGTATAAAATTAGTTTCTTAAATCAATATGATACAGCAAAAATGATAAGAAATATGCTGAAAACTAATAATGATTTGAGTAAGCTTACTAATAGAATATATTCAGAAACACTTGGAAATCCTCAATATATTCAGGAGATAGTAAATGAATTATATTCCAATAAATCATTATATTTTAATAATATTACTGGGGTATGGGAATTTAGTATTGATGATAAGGAAACTTTAATACCAAGAGAATTGGAACAAAAACTTGAAGGGTATTTATCACAATTAGATGAACATGAAGTAAAAGTATTAAAGAAGTTATCTATTTTTCAAATACCATTATCTGAAAAAATAATATATGAAGATTTACTTATAGATGAACAAGAAATTAATATTTTTAAACAATTAAAAAATAAAGGATATTTTATTGATAAAATTAGTGATCAAGGTATGTTGGTAGGATTTGCAAATGACTTATTAAGAAATATTCTATATTTGAAACTAAGTAGTGAAGAGCGAATTAATATGCACTATAATGCGTGTATATTTATGGAGAGAGAAATAAAAGAATCAGATTATTATATTGAAGATTTTTTATTGCATTTAAATAAATGTGAGCAAAAACAAAAGCTTCTTATTTATATGAAAAAATATGCAATGAAATTAGAAAATAGAGGAGAGTTAAATAAATCAATAAAGTATTTTAATGAATGTTTGAAATATTGTGATGATAAAGAAGCTGTTAATATAGATATTATAATAGCTAAACAGTATGAGAAAATGTCAAATCATGAGAACAGCTATAAGTATTTTGAAAATGCAATAAAAAGAATAGAAGCTGGAAATTATGATTTAAAGATTAAAATTTATGTAGCATTAGAAATGATAATTATTAAGATAAATGTTCTTCCAGCCAATAATGCAATTATCACAAAAAAATTAGAAGAAATAAGAAAAATGCTAGATTCGATTTATTATCCTGTAGGAGAGGCATATTATTATTATGCAAAAGCTTTAAATTTAAGACTTACTAATGATCGTAAAGAATTAGTAATAAATGCAGAAAAAGCTTTGAGTATATGTGAAAATAATAATATTGATTCAGACATATATGGTTGGATAACAATTACTTTAGGCATAATATATTCTAAATATAAAGAGATAGATGAATGCAAACAAATAGTTAGAAAGGCTATTGAAAATTTTAAGCAAAATAGTAATTTTAATGGAATTATAATAAGTGAACTTGTGTATATTGAATTGGAAGCTAAAAATAGCGATATGCAGAGTATTCTGAAAAAATATTTTGAACTAGATCAATTATGTGCTCAAAAAAAATATTATAAGAAGAAAATTTTAGTTTTAAATGATATAGCAGTTTTGTATTTGAGCAAAAATGACTATGATTCAGCTGAAAAATATTTGTTAAAGATATTATCTATTCAGAGAGAGGAAGGCATAAACTCATATTCAATTAGGATATGTAATTCCTTAACAAGATTATATGTAAAATGGGGAAAAATTAATGAAGCTGTAAAGTATTATTATTTATCTTGTCATATGCAGCAAGGAATAAGAATGCTAGAAGATGATTTTATTTATAAGAATATAGTAGCAGCAGAATATAATGATATGATATATAACTATAGGACAGCATTTAAACTAATGAATGATATATTTAAGCTGATTGAAACTAGTAAGTTATATAAGTATAGGAGAGCAATAGGTTTATATTATGAACTTAAGCTATATTCCTGCACTAATGAGAAAGAAATTGAAAATATTTATAATAAGATTGTAGAAGAATCCAATATATTAAATGATAAAGAGAAAACATTAAAAATTAAAATTAATTTAGCTAAAAGAATACTTGATCTTGGATATTATGCTTTTTCGAAAAAGATATTCAATAATTTAGAGAAAGAATTAAAGGATTATAATACTCAAGGTATATACTTATATTTAGAATTAACATTTAAGGGCAAGGAGTATTACAATTTTCTTATAAATAAAGCATTAAGAATATCTAATTATATTACTGATAAGAGAGTAAATTCAGATCTTTTGTATATTGTAGGAGTGAAGTACTCAGAACTAAAATGTTATGCTTTAGCTGTTAATTATTATTGTGAGTCTATTTCAATCCACATTGGAATACTAAATGCATTGCCACCTGAAGATAAAATTATTTATGCAAATGAAAGCAATTTTTTAGAATGTAGAAAGAGAATTATTGAATGTTTAAGAAATTATTTAAATATAGATCTTACATTCACAAATGTTGATTTTGTCGTAGATTGCGAGCAGTTAAATAATATTTTAGATGAATTAGATTTAAAAAAGATATTAAAAAATGAGAAAGCATATTCACTACTTCAAAAAGTTTATGAAAATTGTTATTATAGTGATTTTTCAAGTATATATAACTTATTTGATGGATTTTCTGATAGTATTGAAGAAAACTTAAAAAATATTTTGAAGTATATGGCTAGAATAACTTTTGCAAATAAGGGCGTAATAATAGCAGAAAATAATGAAGGGGTTAATAAAGCTGTATGTTCATACAGAATAATTGGACAGAATGAAATAAATAAGTACTTATCATGGAAATTTGAGAGTGAAGAAGATACAGTTTTATTAGAAAATAATAATGATTCATTAGAACAACTTGGTAATAGAAATGTAAAAGGTAGTATAAAAGCATGCTTGTATATGAAACTAAGAAATAAAGATATTAATGCAAGAAACAGTAATTTAGTAAATGCAAGGCTTATATTAGTTGCTGAAAATGCAGTAAATTATATTAATTCTGATTCTGAAAAGATAATAGAAAAGTTTAAAGCATTTCTTGTATTTTTATTAGAAAAGTATAATCTTACTATATTGTCTACATTGGATAAACTTACTGGTGTATATAATAGAAAATACTTTGAAGAAGCGCTTATTTCATTAATTAATACTTCAAGGATAGAGAAGAAACAATTTGCTGTAATAATGTTTGATATAGACAATTTTAAAGGTGTAAATGATAAATATGGACATCAGACTGGTGATGAGGTGTTAATAAAGCTTACCAAAGAAGTAAAGAGAAGCATTACTAAAAAAGAAGTAATTGGAAGGTATGGAGGAGAGGAATTTATAGTCCTTGTTCCTGATGTTAATGAAGAAAAAGCATTAAATTTAGCAGAGAAAATACGTATAAATGTTGATAATGCTAAGATTTTAGGGGAAAAGAGAGCAGTTACAATAAGTGTTGGAATAGCAATTGGAAAAGATCATTCGTTAACACCAGATCAACTTATAAAAATGGCTGATGAAGCATTATATAAGTCTAAGCATGATGGGAAAAATCGCTGTACTGTATGGAAAAAGAATTACGTTATATCAAATACTAAAATATCTAATAATGAATTTGCAGATTTATTGTCAGGAAATATAGCAAAGAATTATAATTTATTTTCTACAATGAAGGATATATCTGATTTAATAAAAATTAAAGAAAAAAATGAAACTAGGATTTATAAATTCATATCTAAAATAATGCAGGTAATTGAATGTGATACAGCAACTGTATTTATAGTAAAAAATGAGAATATAATTAATACATTTAGTAAAGAAAGAGCAAAGGAAGGGTTCAATATTGCAGAAAAATTTAATTTTGAGGCAATAGATGAGTGTATTTTAAATAAAAAAGGAATGTATTTAGTTGACTGGGGAAATATTGATAATCATAATATTCACGGGGTACCCGATTGGAAGTCTATCTGCTTAGCTCCAATTGTTTATGATGGTCAAGTAAAAGCTGTGTTGTATTTATCTGTATCAGTGAATAATAAAGAATTTAATGAATCAGATTTAAGTATATTAAACTGCTTTATAGATGTGGCAGTGCCTATATTTTGTTAAATCAGTAATCACATAAATTTTTATTTTCCATATTATATATATAGATATAAATTAGAGAGGTTCTTTTTTATGGAAGATAAAAAAACTGATATGAATAAAGAGGAAAATAGTTCATTAACAGTTAATTTATCAGCAGGTACTGATAAAATTAAATATTATGAGTGTGAAAATGATAACTGTATATTTGAAATTTCTGATAATGATAATAATTGCAATAATGAAGTTGAAAATTTTAATGAATCAGGAAATGAAAATAATAATACTGATGGAGAGGCTGAAGTTTTAGAAGATAAAAAGGATTATGATACAGAAGAAGAAAATGAAGAATTTAAGTATGGAAGAATAATTGTAAAATCAATTATTGATTATGGAAAAAGAGAAGTGCTTTCTGGTGTTAAGATAAATTTATATAAAATAAACGGATTATCTCCAGTTTTAATTAAATCAGGCGTAACTAATAAGCAAGGAGAAGTTATCTTTAAAAATATATTTGAAGGAAGTTATAGGATTATTGAAATTGTTGATAAGAGATACTTTGAAAAACCTAAATATGTTAAATGGAATGAAATAACTATTAGTCAAAGCAATAAACAAGAAAGAATATTAGTAATTAATAAAATTAAAAATTGTAAAAGTTAATTTATATTGTATGTATGAATAATACTTAATTAAATAATTAATCACATATATTTTTATGGAAGTCATGGAAGTGAACAAAACCATGGCTTCTTGTATATTTTATTTAGATAAATAGAAAATATAATTAAAAATTCTTATGATTATAAGTATTATGATATATAATCATATAGAATATAATTTGAATAATTATTAAATGTAAGGAATGGGTGTATACATATGAAGATAAGAATTAAGTATTTTGAAGATGCTGTAAGATTAAAAAAAATCCAAAAAGGAAACTGGATAGATGTTTATTCTAATAAAGATGTTTTTGTAAAACAAGGAGAAAGGGCAATGATTCCTCTTGGATTTGCATTAGAACTTCCAAGTGGGTGGGAAGCTCATTTAGCACCAAGAAGTTCAACTTTTAAGACTTGGGGAATAATTCAAACAAACAGTGTGGGTGTTGTTGATGATACATATATAGGTGATGATGATCAATGGCATATGCCTATATATTGTATTCAAAGTAAAGATAATGATAGCATTGAAGGAAAGGGAACATGGATAAGAAAAGGTGATAAGATAGGACAGTTCAGAATTATGGAAGTCATGCCTTCAATTGAGTTTGAAGAAGTAGAAAGTTTTGGGAATGCAAACAGAGGAGGATTTGGTACTACAGGAACTAAGTGATTTGATTATAAAGGAATAAAGGTATTAAAAAAGTATGCTATTAGAATACATTCCTATAGCATACTTTTAATTAAATTTTATTGTAAAAATATATTGTGATTAAATACATTCATATCAACTTCTTGAGCATTTACACCAGGAACAGTTCCTTTTGCTGAATACTGATGCCCAGCACGGTTTGTCCATATTTTGTTAGTAGGAAGGCTGAACGGAGTATTATTGTAGTTAGCTTCCCATAAAGAATATTGTGACAATCTTGAATCAAAGTTATTTATAAAATTACTGTAAGTATATATAACAACATCCATATTACTTAATTTTTTGAATTCATTTATAAATCTTATAGTATATTCACAGGCTGTTGAAGGATCAACTTCTACATCGATACATGGCTTAAGGTCATTTGGCTTGTCCTTTATACAGTTATAGAATAATTGAGCCTGTTCTTCTGGAGAAGTATTACCTTTTAAGAAATGATAATATCCAACTTTAAGTCCTGCCTTTTTTGCATTTACTGAGTTTCCAGCACAATATTGATCTACAAAATAGTTACTTTCAGAAGCTTTCATATAAACTGCCTTTATTCCACACTGCTTAACAGCATTAAAATCTACATATCCATCATAGTTACTTATATCAATACCATTGAAAACATCTTCAGTAATGCCATGAGTTGTACTTTTATAGTTAGATTCAGTAAGATCAATAGTTATATTATTATTTACAAAATATTTATCAACATCAAAAGTAGTATCGCCATTATTAAGAATTAGTTTACCATTTTCATCTAATGCGTAACCGTTTATTGTAGTATTTACTATTTTTTCACCAGTATTATCTAAGAAAAATACATCAGTTCCAATACTTATCCAACCAGTTTTCATAGCTCCATTTTTATCAAAGTAATAGGATTTATTATCAATATTTTTCCATCCTACAGTCATAATACCAGTATCATTTAAATAATATTTTTTATTATTATCTGTAAGCCAACCAGTTTTCATAATACCATCTTGTGTAAAGTAATACCAATCATCATTATTATTAGCATGTATCCATCCTTGATTAAACATATCTCCATTAGGGGTAAAATAGTAAAAATTGTCATTTATTTTTGTAATTCCAGATGCCATAACACCATCTTCTAATAAATAATATTTTTTATTATTGTATATAATCCATTCATTTGATACACGACTACCGTCAGAGTTAGTATAATACCACCTATCACCTGATGGTATCCATCCTATTTTTAGTATTCCGTTTGAATCAAAATAATAATTTTTATGATCAATTTCTTTCCAGCCCGTTATTTTCTTCATATCTGAATCATAATAGTATTTATAACCATTGATAGTATTCCAGCCTTCATTTATAGTATTTTCTTTAGAATTTAACTTGGAAAATGATTCAGTATTTTTTATTGTTTCTTCAATAAATTCTTCATTTATTGAAGATGCTTGTACTAAATTTACAGCATATACGTTTAATGGTGATGTTACTGATAATACTGTAAATACAGTTATAATTATTTTTTTTATATTTTTCACAATTCTTCTCCTTATATTTATTAATATTTGTTTACATGAGTAAAAGTGTTTTAGATTAATAATATTTTAACATATTTTGGGATTATATACCATCAGCTGGGAAAAGAGGGTTGATATATATTAAATAATTAATGGTTTATTAGAACATTTAATATATTTTCTTAATATAATAATTTCAAAACATATTGTATTAGGAGTATGATTAGAATGACAAGAAGAGGGAAAAAAGTATTTGTAGATAGAAGCATTAAAAATAAAAAGGAAACTATTTTAATTGAAGTACCTAAGAATGCGGAAGTTGGAGAATATCTTAATGGATTTAAAGTGATTAAATCAGTTAAGAGATTTGGTAAGTACTATATAAAATGTGAGAATAAATAATTGTTATTCCATAAAAATACATCTTGACCTTTTTTGCCCAAAGGTATATTGTATTAATTGTAGTATTTATATATAAAATAAATTATTTTGTATATTTACTTAATTAAAAAATAAAGATTACTAGGGGAGCGCTGTTAGAGCTGAGATTGGAATATAAATTCCTAAACCCTTAAAACCTGATTTGGTTAGAACCAACGTAGGGAAGTACAGATGTGATATATAATTAGATATTATATAACAAAATGTAGTCCTGTACGGACTGCATTTTTTTTACTTTTATGCAGTTTTTTATCAAGAAGAAAGGAGAGTAAAAAATGAAAAATAAGGCTCAAAAAATTGCATTTAGTGGAATTTTAATAGCAATAGCTGTAGTATTTGGGACATTTTCAATTCCAATAGGTGCTGCTAAAATATCACCTATTCAGCATTTTGTAAATGTTGTGGGAGCAGTAACATTGGGACCTGTTTATGCACTAGCAAATGCATTTGTTGCATCACTCATTAGAAATATATTAGGAACTGGAAGTCTTCTTGCTTTTCCAGGAAGCATGATTGGAGCGTTTTTAGCAGGAATTATATACAAAAAGATTAAGAGTTTAATTTCTGCTGTGATTGGTGAAATTATTGGAACAGGTATATTAGGAGCGATAGTAGCTTATCCAATAGCAGCTCTTGTTATGGGTAAAGAAGGTGCTGTATTTATGTTTGTAGCACCATTCATAATGAGTTGTAGTGCTGGTGCAGTTATAGCTTACTGCTTTTTAAAGATACCAGTGATAAAACAAGGGTTAATAACTAACTAGATAAGTAGGAGGAAAATATGTTTAGAGCATTGACTATTGCAGGCTCTGATAGTTGTGGAGGTGCAGGTATTCAGGCAGATTTAAAGTCATTTCAGGCTAATGGAGTTTATGGAATGAGTGCGATTACTGCAGTTACAGTGCAAAACACTATGGGAGTATTTGGGATTCAAGATATAAGTCCAGAAATAATTGAAGGTCAGATTAATGCTATTTTTGAAGATATAAGAGTGGATGCTGTCAAAATTGGTATGGTTTCTAAAATTGAATCAATTAAAGCTATTTCAAAAGCATTGAGAAATGTAAGTAATCTTCCAAAGGTTGTTTTAGATCCAGTTATGATTTCTACAAGTGGATATAATTTATTGTCGTTAGATGCAAAAGAAACTTTGATAAATGAGTTGTTTCCATTAGTAGAACTAATAACTCCTAATTTACCAGAAGTAGAAGAAATTTTAAGCTATAAAATTGAAAATGTTGAGGAAATGAAATCAGCGGCTAAAAAACTTATGGAACTTGGTCCAAAAGCAGTATTAGTTAAAGGCGGTCATTTAAAAGATGATGCTACTGATTTATTGTATGATGGTAAAGAATTTGTATTATTATCACAGGAAAAAATAAATACTATTCATACACATGGAACAGGATGTACGCTATCATCTGCAATAGCAGCTAATCTAGCTAAAGGAATGAATATAAAAGATGCAGTTATTGAAGGTAAAAAGTATATAACAAAAGCAATAAAACATGGATTTAAACTTGGAAAAGGAGTGGGTCCTACTAATCATTTTTATGAATTATATAAAGCTTCAGGTAGATATGAAGAATTAACTGGAGAAATGAAAAAATAGGACAAAATTAAATGAAGTAGAATTTTTAATTAAATATATAAATAAATTATAAATTCAAATAGGCTTGTAAGGTAGACAATAATAAACATAAATAACAAAATAGTTCATATTTATAGCAAGCAGAAAACATAATATGTTTAGAGCAGAGCAAAATCAACAAATATTCTGTAAAGATTATTATGGTAATTGCTAACTATAAATTATAACTGAATTAAATGGGGGATGAAAATGAATTATAAAACTCAAATGGAAGCAGCTAAAAAAGGTATAGTAACAGAACAAATGAAAGTAGTTGCTGAAAAAGAAAATATGCAGGTAGAAAAATTAATGAAACTTATAGCTGAAGGAAAAGTTGTAATTCCTGCAAATGTTAATCATAAATCAATAAGTCCAGAAGGAATTGGTGATGGTTTAAAAACTAAGATAAATGTTAACTTAGGTATTTCAGGTGACTCTGTTGATTACTGCAGAGAAATGGAAAAGGTTAAGCTTGCCATAGAATATGGTGCTGAAGCTATTATGGATTTAAGTAATTATGGTAAAACTCAAGAGTTTAGAGAAAAACTTATAGAATATTCACCAGCTATGATTGGTACTGTTCCAATGTATGATGCAATTGGATATTTAGAAAAAGATCTTTTAGAAATTAAAGCAGAAGATTTCTTAGAAGTAGTAAGAGCTCATGCAAAGCAAGGTGTTGATTTTGTTACAATTCATGCTGGAATAAATAAGAGAACAATTGAATTATTTAAAGAAGATAAAAGAAGAATGAACATTGTATCAAGAGGTGGATCATTACTTTTTGCATGGATGGAAATGACAGGTAATGAAAATCCATTCTATGAATATTATGATGAATTACTTGATATACTTAGAGAATATGATGTTACTATAAGTCTTGGAGATGCAATGAGACCAGGTTGTATTGATGATTCTACAGATGCAGGACAAATTACAGAACTTATAGAACTTGGATTATTAACTAAGAGAGCCTGGGAAAAAGATGTACAAGTTATGATTGAAGGTCCAGGACATATGGCTATGAACGAAATTGCAGCTAATATGGAAATAGAAAAAAGACTTTGTCATGGAGCACCATTCTATGTACTTGGACCATTAGTAACAGATATTGCACCAGGATATGACCATATAACTTCAGCAATTGGTGGAGCTATAGCAGCAACTCATGGAGCTAACTTCCTTTGTTATGTAACACCTGCTGAACATTTGAGATTACCAGATATAAATGATGTTAAAGAAGGAATTATAGCATCTAAAATAGCAGCTCATGCAGCTGATATTGCAAATGGAGTACCAGGAGCAAGAGATAGAGATAATGCAATGGCAGATGCTCGTCATAAATTAGATTGGGAGGAAATGTTTAAGATTGCTCTTGATGGTAAGAAAGCAAAAGAATATTTTGAAAGTATACCACCAGAAGAAAAACATAGTTGTTCAATGTGTGGAAAAATGTGTGCAGTAAGAACAACAAATATGATACTTAATGGAGAAAAAGTAGAACTTAAATAATTACAAGGTTTAAATAGAGGGACTGAAAATAATGAACAATGAAATTAAATTAGAAGTACTTGAATTATTAAAAAGATTAAAAGAAAAAAATCCATTAGTACATAATATAACTAACTATGTTACAGTAAATGATTGTGCCAATATATTACTTGCTATAGGAGCATCACCAATTATGGCTGATGATTTTAGAGAGGCAGCAGATATAACATCTATTTCATCTGCACTTGTAATAAATATTGGAACTTTAAATGAAAGAACAATAGAATCAATGATTGCATCAGGAAAAAAAGCAAATGAATTACATATACCAGTTGTATTTGATCCAGTTGGTGCTGGTGCATCTGTTTTTAGGAATGAAACTACAAAGAGAATATTAGATGAAGTTAAGATTAATGTTCTTCGTGGAAATATGTCTGAAATTAAATTTATTGCAGGATTAAGTTCTGAAACTAAAGGTGTAGATGCATCAGAATCAGACATTAAAGGTGGAAATGAAGATGGAATAAGAGCAGCTAAAGCTTTAGCTAGAAAATATGAATGTGTGACTGCAATAACAGGAGTTACAGATATTGTTTCGGATGGAGAAAAAACAGTTACTCTTGAAAATGGAACTAAAATGCTTTCAAAAGTCACAGGTACAGGATGTATGACAACTGCACTTGTGGGAGCATTTTTAGGAGCATGTCAATCTTCGAAAGAATATTTTTCAGCGGCAGTTTCGGGAATTTTATCTATGAGTATATGTGGTGAAATAGCAGAAGAAAAAGAAGGAAGTATAGGATTAGGAAGTTTTCGCGTAGCTATAATAGATGCCATAAGTAATTTAAATGATGAAATAATTTTAAACAGAGCAAAGATTAAATAAGAAAGGTGGTGTAAAAATGAAACTACAAATAGATTATAGTGTTTATTTAGTAACAGATAGAGAGTTGATGAGTACTGAAACTTTAGAAGAAGCAGTTGAAGAAGCAATAAAAGGTGGATGCACATTAATTCAGTTAAGGGAAAAAAATTGTTCATCATTAGATTTTTATAATACTGCAGTAAATGTAAAGAAAATAACAGATAAGTATAATGTGCCTTTATTAATAAATGATAGATTAGATATTGCTTTGGCTATAGATGCAGCAGGAGTTCATGTTGGACAAAGTGATCTTCCATGTTCAGCCGTTAGAAAAATAATTGGTAAAGATAAGATAATAGGAGTTTCAGCTGGAAATTTGAAAGATGCCTTAAAAGCACAAGAGGATGGAGCAGATTATTTAGGGGTTGGAGCAATGTATGCAACTGGAACTAAAAAAGATGCTAAGCCGACAAGTTTGGATGAACTTAAGAGAATTAGAGATAATGTATCTATTCCTATAGTTGTTATTGGTGGAATAAATAAAGATAGAATTAATGATTTTAATGGAATAGGGATAGATGGAGTTGCTATAGTTTCAGCTATTATTGCTCAAGAAGATATATGTAAGGCTACGCAAGAAATTAAAGAAAATTTTATGAAATAATTTAAATAATAAAAATGAATTCGCTATATTAAATGATTAGCGGATTCTTTTTTATTTAAATTTATTTGTTAAATATTATAGATAAAAAATTTTAGAATTACATAATTTTGTATATACTATTAGGTATGAAAGGAGGAAGATAATATGAAAAAAACTATTTTTAATAACAAGAAACTTATAGCATCTGTTATTGTTGTTATTTTGGGAATAGTTGCTTTATTAGGATATAAAAGTGTAGTAAGTACAAATATAAACGAATTAAATGTGGAGAAAGAATATACTTTTATAGTCAGGGATGTAGACAATACTTTTAATAATGAATATAAATTTAAGACAGAAGAAAGTTTTCTTGGAAAAGCATTGGCTAATAGGGGGATTATAGAAACTGATAATAGAGGCACTACAAGATTTGTTACTGCTATTAATGGTAAAAAAGCTGATAGTTCAAAACAAGAATGGTGGAATTTAAAAATTAACGGTGAAAATTCAACTACTGGTATAGATGATACTGTTATAAATAATGGAGACAGAATTGAATTTGTCTTTACAACAGGTTGGTAAAAATGAAACAGAAAATAAAACTTTCAGTAAAAGAAATTATTTTGTTTGGCATAATGGGGGGGATAGTATCACTTTCTCAGATAGTATTAAGTTTTATTCCTAATGTGGAAACTGTAACATTGTTTATAATTGTATTTTCATTTATTTATAAAGAAAAAACATTATTTATTGTACTTGTATTTGTAAGCATAATGGGAATTGTATATGGTTTTGGATTATGGTGGTGGGGATATATTATAATTTGGCCATTATTATGTATATTCACTATAAAATTAAGAAAAATATTAATAAAGAATTTTCTTGTTATATCAGTGTATTCAGGAATATTTGGATTGCTATTTGGAGCTTTTTTTGCAATTCCTTATGCTATATTTGGAGGTATTAATGCGGGAATAGCATATTGGATAAGTGGAATTCCGTATGATATTGTCCATGGTGTAGGAAATTATTTTATAATGCTTGTACTTGGGGAATTTTTATATAATTTGATAAATAAATTAAACACAAAATATATTATTTAGTACAGAGTTAAAGAGAAAGGTTTATAATTAAAAATATAGAAATTTAAATATTTTTATATATCATATAAGTGGTTGATGTATTTAGTTTTAAGAACTTTTGTTTTAGTCTATAATAATATTATTGATATGATAGGTAAAAAAAGAAAGGTAATTAGAAGTGGAAAATAAAGAAAGAATTTTTTATGCTTTAAAAAAATATTATGGATTTGATTCATTAAGAAGAGGTCAGTATGAAATTATAAATAGTATTTTAAGCAGACGTGATACTTTCTGTCTTATGCCTACAGGAGGGGGAAAATCATTATGTTATCAAATTCCTGCAATATTAATGCAGGGCATAACTATAGTAATATCTCCATTAATATCCTTAATGAAAGATCAAGTAGATAATTTAATAAATGCAGGAATAAAAGGAGCTTATATAAATAGTACTCAAACTTTTGATACAATAAAGAAAATTCTTCTTGAAGCATCAATGGGAGAATATAAAATAATATATGTATCACCAGAACGTCTTGAATCTAAGGTTTTTAGAGATATGGTAAGAGATTTAAATATTTCTCAAATTGCGATAGATGAAGCACATTGTGTATCGCAATGGGGGCATGATTTTAGAAAAAGCTATCTTGAGATAGAAAAATTTTATGGGATTTTAAAAAGTAATCCTGTAGTATCAGCATTTACAGCTACGGCAACACAGGAAGTAAGAACTGATGCAATAAGGCTTTTAGGGTTAAAATGTCCATACATATATAAAGGTGATATAAATAGAGAAAATTTACGTCTGACAGTATTAAAAGAAGTAGATAAGTTAGAAGAATTGAAGAATATATTAAGAGAAAATGAAGGTGAATCAGGGATAGTATACTGTGCTTCCAGAAAAGAAGTAGATAGCCTTTATTATTATCTAAAAGATTTAGGATATAGTGTGGGAAAATATCACGGTGGTCTTAAAGATAAAGAAAAAGAAAAATTTCAGGATGATTTTCTGTATGAAAGAACAGAAGTTATAGTAGCTACTAATGCTTTTGGAATGGGGATAGATAAGTCTAATATAAGATATGTGGTTCATTTTACTATGCCTCAGAATATAGAAAGCTACTATCAGGAAATAGGGAGAGGCGGAAGAGATGGAGAGCTTTGCAAATGTTATTTATTTTACAGTGAAAGTGATATAAGCAGAGTTGAATACATAATAAATAAAAGTTCATCTATAACAAGGAGAGAAGTTCAACTTAGAAAACTTGAATCTATGGTACATTATTGCAGGCTTCATGAGTGTTATAGAAAATTTATATTAAATTACTTTGGAAATGATAGAAAGCTTAATTACTGTAATAACTGTAGTAATTGCTTAAATGATGATGAACTTAAAGATTTTACTAAAGAAACTCAAATGATTTTATCTACAGTATTTAGAACTAGAGAAAAATATGGAATTTCAGTTTTAATAGATATACTTAGAGGGTTTAAGGGACCAAAGATAATACAAAATAGATTAGATGCTGTTACTACATATGGAATTATGAAAGAGTATGCTGGAAGTTTTATTCGAGATTTGATTAAAAGTCTTTTAGATGAAGGATATGTTGATTTAAAAGAAGGAACCTATTCTATGCTTAAGTTAAATGCACGTTCAATAAAAGTATTAAAAGGAAAGGAAACTGTAGTATTTAAGATATTAAATAAAGAAGAACCTGTTTTAGATCCAGTTCTATTTGGAAAATTAAAAAATTGGAGAAAAGAAAAAGCTTATAAGGAAAAGATTAAACCATATATTATTTTCTCTGATACAAGCCTTATATCAATTTGTAATTCAAAACCTAAAACATTAGATGAACTTTTAGAAATTAAAGGTGTAGGAACAAAGAAAATCGAAAATTATGGACATGAAATATTGGAATTAATTAATAGATACAAAAAGGAAAAAGCTAATTAGGATGAATTTTTACTTCATCTTGATTAGCTTTTTATTAATGTTGATTTGGTTATTATGTAATATTATCCTAATAAGCATGACAAAATATGTAATAATTATAAATGAAAAAATTAATCTGATTAATTATTATTTTCTTAAAAAATGTATTCTAAGGTTAGTGGTTGTAAGGGGGAGGGGGATATACTACTGTAATATGGAGGGATTGCGTAGGATTTAAGAGCTATATAGAGGTAATTTTAAATGTCGTAATGAGAGCCTAACTATAAATGTTCAAAAAATGTCGAACATATGCTACCATAGTTACATAAAGTTTTTTCAAGTAATTTGAATTTATGAAAAAGAATTTTAAAAAAAGGATTAATTGAAAAAACTTAAAAACAAAGGATAAAGGAGAAAAACTAATGAAGAATGCTTTTTTAAAAAAGATAATAAGTGCAGTAGTTGCAATGACAATAATGAGTACTTTAACTCCATTAGGAGTATCGGCACAGTGGAGACAGTCTACTGATAATACTACAAGTTGTACAGGATATAATAATACATCTAAAGGATGGGTATGGGAAAACGGAAAATATTACTATAATTTAAGTTTTGGATCAATGCAAAATACTATCATTAAACTAAGTGGCAAAACATGTTATTTCATTAAATCTAGTGTAATGAAAATTGGAAATACAATATATGCTTTCGTAAACAACGGGCAAACTATAGAGGAAATATTAGATTCTAATAAAGAATTTGATTCTAATGATAACTTAAAAAACATTGATGATTCAACAAACAGTACTGGATTAACAGAGGAAACACCATCAACTACTTCAGAAGAAACTTCTGCAAATAATTCTAATAATAATTCTGCAAGTGAAAATGGAAATAAAGTCACAGCAGGAAATGGAGGAACAAATGCAGGAAACATAAGTGGTGGAAATTTAGCAAATGGAACTACTAATAATGTAAGCAAATCAAATAGCAATTCAAGTGTAAATGTAAGTGGTCTTCCACAAATAACTCAAAAATATTCTGTTACAGTTCAAGAGAGTGCAGAACAAACTATTTTAAAATTAATGAATGAAAAGAGAAAAGAAGCTGGGCTTAAACCATTAACAATGGATAATAAATTATTAACTGTTGCAAGATATAAAAGTAATCATATGATACAAAATAATTACTTTAGTCATACTAATCCAGATGGTACTAATTGGACTAACTGGCTTAAGGCTATTGGATATAGTTATACAGCAACAGCAGAAAATATTGCATATAATAGTTATGATGCAGTTGAATTATTCAATCAATGGTGGAATTCATCAGGCCATAGACAAAACATGATGAATCCTTCATATACAAAGGTAGGTATAGGTGTTCTATATGGTAATGGGAAATATATGGGGACACAAGAATTTTCGAACTAGTACAATAAATTAAATTTGTATAGAGTATTACTATAAAAAACGAACTTTTATAAAATATAGAATTTATAAGAGTTCGTTTTTATATTAATTATTTTTTGCAATAAGTATAGCAAGTACAAAGGTGAATAAAGTTAAGAGGCAATAATGAAATATAGAGTATGATAAAATAATAATATTGGATTTATTATAAACAAAAGTAAAATAATATGCATATAAAAGAAGGAGATGGACGATATATGATTAAATTAATAGCATCAGATATGGATGGAACGTTGCTTAATAAGAAACATGATATTGATGATGAAACTGTAATGGCTATAAAAAAAGTGGAAGAAAGCGGTATTATTTTTGCAATTTCAACAGGAAGGGAATATGAGAATGTTGAACCATTTTTAAAAAAGCATAATATAAAATGCCAGTGTATTCTTATGAATGGAGCAGAATACAGAGATGAAGATGGTAATATAGTAGAAGAAATTAATATAGAAAATATAAAATGTAAAAAAATAATAAATATATTACATAAAGAAAAAATATCTGCTAGAATATTTACTAATAAAGGGATTTACACTAGTGATATTAAAGAAGAAGCATTAAAAGAAATGACATATAGAACATTAGCATTTAATCCACAAATGTCTGAAGAGCAAGCAAGACAAGAAGCTGAAAATCATCCTTATTTTACTCAGCTTAAGTATATAACTGATATAGAAGAATTTTTAAATAGTGATATCCAGATAAGAAAATTTGTTGCATTTAATAATAACATAGAATTAATTAATAAAGTAAAAGAAGAAATAGGACAAATAGATGGATTAGCTGTATCATCTTCTTTCGTAGATAATATAGAAATTACAGATTATTCTGCTCAAAAAGGATTGATTTTATCTAAGGTTTCAAAGAAAATGGGTATGCAAAAAGATGAAGTTATGGTACTTGGGGATAGTTTCAATGATTATTCTATGTTTACAGAATTTACAGAAACTGTGGCTATGGGAAATGCTATTCCAGAAATCAAGAAAATAGCGAAATATATTACAGATACAAATGATAATTTTGGTGTTGC
The DNA here is from genome assembly GCA_015058525.1 of Clostridium butyricum. Classification (GTDB taxonomy): domain Bacteria; phylum Bacillota; class Clostridia; order Clostridiales; family Clostridiaceae; genus Clostridium; species Clostridium butyricum_A. Next base: position 3,725 of record SVCE01000025.1, on the reverse strand, counting down.
TAAAGCTATATATAGAGTTATAGAAAAACAAAATAAATAGATGTGTTAAACAATGAAATTTTAAAGTATTATATTAACTTTAAGATTTCATTGTTTTTATTGTTATAAGGATTATTTATTTATAGAAAATTTGTAAATTGTTTTTTGATTATACTGTTCACCAGCTTTTAAAATAGGTGAAGCAAAGTTTGGGTGATTTATGCAGTCAGGAAAATGCTGAGTTTCTAGACAAAAAGCATTTCTAAAGTTATAAGAAGTATTGTCTTTTCCAATATCAGAACCATCTAGGAAGTTTGCACTATAGAATTGAACTCCTGGTTGAGTAGTATACATATCAAGTGCTATTCCGGTAAGTTCAGAGAAGGCATGTGCAGCTTTTTTGGTTAAATCGCCTTTAGTATTTAAAACCCAGTTGTGGTCAAAACCATTTCCAAAAGCAAGTTGTTCGTAGTCAGCATTTATATCTTGTCCTATTTCTTTTGCAATAGTGAAATCCATAGGAGTATTTTTTACAGAACATATTTTACCTGTTGGTATAGATAATTTATCATTTATAGTAAAATTATCTGCATTAATCATCAGTTTTTGTTTTAATACATCTCCAGAAGAATGACCGCTTAAGTTAAAATAAGTATGATTAGTTAAGTTTAAAATTGTATCAGAATCACATACTGCAGAATAATTAATTTCTAATTCATTCCGATCTGTAAGGGAGTAACATACTGTAACATTTAAGTTTCCAGGATATCCTTCTTCTCCATCTACACTTAAATACGATAATTTTAAAGTATTATTATCATTAGTAGAAGCATTCCAGATTACTTTGTCAAATCCTTTTGGACCTCCATGAAGATGGTTAGGACCATCATTACAAGTTAAGGAATACTCTTGTCCATTTAAAGTGAATTTACCATTTTTAATTCTATTTCCAAAACGTCCGATTAAAGCACCAAAGAACTTATCTCCATTAATGTAGCTGTTTAAGTTGTCATATCCAAGAACTACATCAACAAAATTATTATCTTTATCAGGAACTATACATGAAGTGATTGCACCTCCATAGTTAGTTATAGATACTTTCATTCCTTTAGAATTTTCTAAAGTATAAATATATATATTGTGTTCGTTTTCAATTGTACCAAATAGTTTTTTCGTAATTCCCATAAATTAACCTCCATCAATTAAATAAATATTTCGCAATTAATTGAAAAATAACCTTGTACTTACAAGACTATTATAATACAGTTCCAGTATGTAAACAATTAAAATATATAATCTATCTAAAACATATTTTAAAACTAAATTTTTAATTAGGGTAATGAAAACAACAAAGACAATACAAAATATTTAAATCTTGTGCATACAAGTTAGTAAGTAAATACTATAAGCTGTTTTACAGAGAGTTACAAAATAAAATATAAATACATAATATAAGGAAATATGCTATTTATAGAGTTTTCGCTGAAATAGAAATGTTAATACAATTAATTTGTATATTATTCTAAATTTGCAAAAAAATATTGATATAGTTATTTTTAGGATATATAATTTAAGCGTCAAGTGCATACAACTTGCACATTAAGTGACAAAGATTGTTGATATATACTTTATTTTAAGAAAGTAGTTGAGAATTATGAAAGAAGCTGAAACAAAACACGAAATTATAGAAAAGCATTACATCAGCCTTATAGAAAAAAATAAAGTTTCAGCAGGTGAACAATTACCTTCTGAAAATGAGATAGCATCTATCTTTAATGTCAGCAGGCATACTGTAAGGCAGGCACTTAATTATTTAGTACAAGAAGGATGGATATATAAAGAGAGGGGCAAGGGGAGTTTTTATTCTAATAAAAAGAAGAGCCAAATTAAAAAAAATGTTGCAGTTATGACAACATATATATCAGATTATATTTTTCCTAAAATCATTTCTGGAATAGAAGAAGAACTTAGGAAAAAGGGTTATAACTTATTATTGTTCAGTAGCAATAATGACATTGAAAGCGAGAAAAAATGTTTTGAGAATATTATAAATCAAGATATTGCAGGATTAATAGTGGAACCAGCACAAAGTAGTATTAATAATCTTCATCATGAAAGTATAAAGAAGTTAGAAAAAAATAATATAAAGTATATTGCTATTAATGCAAATTGTGATGAAGAAAATTCAGCATATATTGTTGTAGATGATGAAGAAGGTAGTTATAAATTAGCCCATTATTTATTGGAATTAGGGCATAGAAGTATAGCTGCACTTTTTAAAGTTGATGATATTCAAGGGGAAAAAAGAAGAAGTGGCTATATTAAAGCTTTAAAACAATATGGCATAACTTTTGAAAAGTCTATTGTAGGTGAGTATATAACAGATAATGAAGAAATATATGTTGATCAATTTACTAAAAAGATTGCAGCAATGAAAAACAGACCTACGGCTATTCTTTGTTATAATGACAAAATTGCTTTGAAAGTAATAGATAATCTAAGAAAAGAAAATATTATGATACCTGATGATATGTCTATAGTAAGTTTTGATGATTCATATTTGGCAGTGTCATCTAATATAAAGCTTACAACAATAAAGCATCCTAAACAAGAAATGGGAATAAGAGCAGCAAAATGTATAGTAGATATGATTGAAGGAAGAATTGATAAACCACAATTTGTATATCCGGCAGAACTTATAGTAAGAGATTCTTGTAAAAGAATTTAACTAAAGAAAAATTGATGATGAAAAATTATTAAAAATATAATAATGCAAAGTTTACTTTGAAAATCAATTAGAATTGGAGGTAGCATATGTTAGAAGAATTAAAGAAAAAAGTATATGAAGCTAATATGGAACTTCAGGAAAAGAAACTTGTTATTTATACTTGGGGAAATGTAAGTGAAATAGATAGAAAAACTGGATTAGTTGTAATTAAGCCAAGCGGAGTAGAATATGACACAATGAAACCTGATGACATGGTAGTTGTTGATTTGCAAGGAAATTTGGTAGAAGGAAATTATAAGCCATCTACTGACACTCCTACACATTTGGTTTTATATAATAAATATCCTGAAATTGGAGGAGTTGTTCATACTCATTCTGAGTGGGCAACAACATTTGCACAAGCTGGTATGGATATACCTGCATTTGGAACAACTCATGCTGATTATTTTTATGGAGATATTCCATGTACTAGAGATCTTACAGATGAAGAAATAAATGGTGAGTATGAAAAAGAAACTGGAAATGTAATAGTAGAAACAATTGGAGATAAAGATCCATTAGAAGTTCCAGGAATAGTAGTTAAGAATCATGGACCATTTGCATGGGGAAAAGATGCAGATTCAGCAGTATATAATGCGGTGGTATTAGATAAGGTTGCGGAAATGGCATATAAGACAATGATGCTTAATAACAGAGTAAAGCCTGTAAAACAAACATTATTGGACAAACATTATCTTAGAAAACATGGCGCAAATGCTTATTATGGTCAAAATAATACAATATCTAATAAAGAAATATCTTTTAAGTAAAATCTATTGCTATTTATTTAATAAATGTAATTTTAATAAACAAAAATATTTATTATAAAGGGGATAATAAAATGAGGTTTTTTTTAGACACAGCAAATGTTGAATATATTAGAGAAGCAAATGAAATGGGAGTAATTTCAGGAGTAACAACTAATCCATCACTAGTTGCAAAAGAAGGTAGAGATTTTAATGAAGTAATAAAAGAAATT
>SVCE01000024.1 GCA_015058525.1 Clostridium butyricum | reverse complement strand
TAAAGATTAATGGTCGGGGTGACAGGGATCGAACCTGCGACCTCAACGTCCCAAACGTCGCGCGCTCCCAACTGCGCCACACCCCGGTTTGAATGGTGCGTTTTAAGGGATTCGAACCCCTGGCCCACGCCTTAGAAGGGCGTTGCTCTATCCAGCTGAGCTAAAAACGCATATCATCTTGCTTTCAAAACCTTTATCATTATAAACTTTTATCAAGTTTATGTCAAGTTATGTTCTTCAGAACGTTTATTATTTTAAACTTTCCTTCAAACTTTGTCAAGATTTTTTTCAAACATCTTTGTTGCAAAACCTCTGTTTGATATCTTGAAATTGGAGCAGGTAGTGGGAATCGAACCCACCTTTCCAGCTTGGAAGGCTGGAGTATTACCGATATACGATACCTGCATACTAAAGATTAATGGTCGGGGTGACAGGGATCGAACCTGCGACCTCAACGTCCCAAACGTCGCGCGCTCCCAACTGCGCCACACCCCGACATATTTTCTTAAACATTTCTCTTTAGTTTGTCACACTCATCAGCGACAAGGATTATTCTACAATATGATTTACGTTTCGTCAACACTTTTTTTAAACTTTTTTTATTTTTTTCTAAAACACTAGTAATAATACGCCTTTCAATAATATACTTTTCTAATACTTTACCGAAAAACTATTTAAGCAACAAAAAATAACTAAAAAATTACTTACTAAAATTAATCCCCATATTTTTGTATATAAAAACCTAAAAACAGAGAGTATCTTTTTTAACAAACATACTCTCTCCCTACTCCCTATTCTTTAATTTCCCTCAAATATGTATCAATTTCACCATTGTCATCAATATTGATTATTCCAACATATCTGCCTTTTAATCGTGGTAAAGATACACTTCCGGGATTCATAAGTATAAGATTATCTATTTTTTCTATTCCCTGTTCATGAGTATGACCAAACAACACTACATCAGCTTCCAGCTCGCATCCTCTGTAATATATATTATTTATTGAGTTTTTTACTCCATATAAATCTCCATGAGTATAGAATATCTTTCTTCCGTTTACCTCAATTATTCCTTCTTTAGGATATCTAGCTGAAAAATCACAATTTCCTGCTACTGCATATACTTCTCCACTAAATCCATCTTCAAGAAGTTCAACATCTTCAATATTATCACCTAAGTGTATTAATATATCAGCATCTTTTATAATATTTTTTGCTAAATTTATATATTTTTTAACTCTATGTGTGTCACTTATAACTGCAATTACCACTGTTACAGTCCCCCTATTTAATATTAATTATAAATACAAATATAATTAAACTAATTCAATAATTATATTCTTTACCTGTTTTAAAGCTTCTCCTCTATGGCTTATTTTATTCTTTTCGTCTGCACTTAATTGTCCAAATGTTTTATTTAAAGGCTCATAAAAAAATAGCGGATCATATCCAAAACCACCTGCACCATGAAGTTCTTCAATAATTTTCCCCTTAACTTCACCTCTGGCTGTGTAATAGTCTCCATTTTCATTAAATATTGATATCTGACATACAAATTTAGCTCCTCTTTTTTCTTCAGGCACACCTTTTAATTCATTTAATAATTTTTTATTATTTTCAGAATCATTTCCATGTTCTCCAGCATATCTGGCAGAATATACTCCTGGTGCACCATTTAGATAATCTACCATAAGCCCCGAATCATCTGATAATACTATAAAATCCTTATCTCCCCTTTTAACTAAAAATTCTCTTATTTCTCCCGCTTTTTTCTTTGCATTTTCTTCAAATGTAGTTCCATCTTCAACAACATCAATATCTATATTTTCATCCTTTAAAGATTTTACTTCAACATCTATCTCTTTCAATATTTCTTTTATTTCTTTAATTTTTTTCTGATTATTACTTGCTAAAATAAGTTTTTTCATTATTATTTTCCTCCATTACTATTTAATATTTTCTATAAAATTATAATGTTCCTTAAATCATAAACTTCTAATCCTGTTTCATTCATAAAAAATTATATTTCCCAAATATTTATTACTTATATACCTATAATCTTTTGTTATAACACTTATAATTTGGTTTTAAATTATAGTTATTATTTTTTATATGCACTTTTTTAATCCCTTCTTCATATTAATGAATAAGATGAGAATTTTATAAGAGGTGTATACATTGAGATATATTGGACCATTTTTTAGAATGAATAGTCTTTCTCAAAATGAAATAAGCGGTCAGCTTTTTTACTTGTCTAAAGAGTCAGTAAAAACACTAGTACTTAACTCAAAATGTGGTCTACTTGCACAAATTAGAAGTTCAAAAAAATCTTCTATAAATGATATTAGCATACTGAATAATTTTTCTCCACTATTATGCTTATATAGAAAGGCTTCACCTATGTTCATCCATAGTAAAACAAGCCATGGATTTGATGAATCATCCTTTAGGAAAGAAATTAATCCATCTACAAATGCCTTTATGACACTTTCTCTACTTGAATTGAGCGATTATTATTCGAATTATTCTGATGATTACCGTAATGTTGTTTCACTAGAAAAGCCTTATTTATATTTAGCCAAGGAACAGCTCAAATTTTATTCTGAAAATATGAGAAATGATGAAGGACTTTTTGTAAGTAAAAAAAATACTTCTGAAGCAAATTCAAAAGGTTACTCATTAATTAATAAAGATGATAAATTCAAATTTTCCGATCAAGCTTTTATGATGAATGCTTATTTTTTATACTCGCATTTTAATAAAAATGATGCTGAAAGCAGTGAATACTGCAAATTTTCAAATGAAATATTAAGTTTGTTTATTGATTATAAAGATGCCTTATATGATTTATCATTCTCTGAAAATATTCAAATTTTATTAGCATTAAATATATATTATAAGTATTCAAAAAACCATGCTGCAAAAGAACTTATAATCGATTTAGGTGATTTTTTAATAAATAAATTTGAGGAAAAAGATTATTATATTGATAGTTTAGATGACTGTTCTCTATTTTCTATATGTCTTATGGAATCTTATAAACATACAAATATTATTTCATTCAAAGATAGTTATAAAGAAATTACTGATAAGCTAATAAGTTTATATAATTCTGACAAAAACATGTTCATGAAAATTTCTGATAAAAAAGAAGTTAAATATTCATGTTTAGAAATAAATTTTTATCTTCTATGTCTTTTAATGTATTCAGAATTGGAAGAAGATAAAACTACTGAATTAAAGCCAATACTTTCTGCATTCTATAGAAAATTCTATGTAAATAGCGGTTTTTTAACAAGCTGGCCTGATGCACCTACTTTAGACGAAGTAGAAAGATATAAAAATCTAAGCCTTCGTGCAGATGATATGCTTGATGAAACTTATTTTAGAATGCCTATGCTTACTAGTCCAAAAAGTTCTGGAATTGCTTCTGTTTTTATAAAAAACTTAACTTATTCAAAGAAAAAGGATACTTTTACAGCAAGTAAACTTTCTTTTGACAGCAATAAAAACATGTTTAGTTTTTATCTAATTATTTATCTTTTAAAAGATAAAATAAAATCACTTATGGGATTTGGATTATCTAATACTATCAATGAAAAAAATAAATTTAATAATACTGAATCAGAAAAAGATTCAGTAAATAAAAAATCCAACAAAGAAAGTCGTAAAAAAATTGATAACAATTTAGATAATACTAATTCTCCTAATATTCCAGAATTAGATTCTATTACTGCCGAAACTGTAGAAAAAACTGAAAATATTAATATTGATAATGATTCTAATAGGTTAATCAATTCTGATAAAGACGAAGGAAATGTATCCTCTGTAGACCTTACTACAGCTAATGAAATACCAGTTGCAGAAATTACTCCTGTAAATGAAAAAATCACATTAAATGCAACTCTTTCTAATACTGAAAAAAATCAAAACTCGAAAAAGACAAAGAAAAAATAATATAAAAAAATCATATAATTCAAGATCTGGATAAAACATCATCCAGGTCTTGAACTTTAAAATTATTATTTTATATTTACAAAATCTATGTTTCCATTACCATCAAAATTTACAGATGTAATTTTATGTGATAATGCTATGTTTTCATTTTCAAAACATAAGGGAAGTATATTATAATTGTTGAACAAGCTTTCTTCCACTGAATAATATGTTCCGTAATAATCATTAGTTTTTATCTTTTCCAATAAACTTTTATCTGTATCATTAAAATATTTTTCAAATTTCGTGTAAAAACCTTGTTTATTAGAATATTCAGCATAATTGCTCATAAGTATCATGTCATATTTTTTTGTAAAATCATAATCACTAAATTCCTCATCTGAAGCTAGATTGTACTTAACTACAATTTCTGTATTTTTAGAAAACCATTCTTTTATAGTTCTACATAATATCCGGTTTAATTTATTATCCTCAGCTATTATAGTTAATACCTTAGGTCTTGACCAACTACCATCTTTATTCAAACTAACTTTTCTTGCCTGAATTAAATTCAAGTTATCTTTGTTTTCCCTGAAATAACATCCTTCTGCTAAATCAAAGTCACTGCTATTTATTTTTTGATATTCTTCTATAGACTTATATACATTTTTATATATTTCTCTTCTCCCTTGCATAGGGATATTACCATTATTATTTATAATAAGGTATCTTCCTAAATTATTTGAAAAAGTTATAAGCTTATTTTCATTCCTTAATTTATTTAATTCACTTGAAGGAGGGTTTATAACTATGTCACGTTCTCCTACTTCATATAAAGCCATAGATTGTTCTGTACTAGAATCTTTAAATATATTTATAATATGTATATAAGCATCACTACTATTGTTTTTTTTAAGCAAAATCTTATTATTTCCTGCACTTTGAATTTTATAATCTCCAGAATAAATCAATGAATCATAATTCTTTTTTATATCTTTCCATAATACAAGATACTTTCTTATCCTGTATTGAGGATTAGTAAGTTCTTCTAAAAACTTATCATTTTTTTGATTAAGCCTTATAACAACAGAATCGCCTTCTGCCTTTATAGCTACACTTTTATCAAATGTATTCTTACCTCTTTTATAATCTTTTGCTCCGTATATATTTAAAACTGCACTTATATTTTCTTCTTTTTCTTCTTTTATGAGTTGTCTGAAATATTCTACAATATCCGCTGATGTTATTTTAGAATCATCACTCCAATAAATATCATTCCTTATTTTGAATTCATATTGAATTCCATCATCACTCACTACATACTCACTTGCTAGTGATGGAACAATCTCATTTTTTTCATTTTTATAAACTAATCCTTTACTTGTAGCACATATTATATCTATATCGCAACTTTTAAGCTGTGATATAGTCGAAAAATCATCTGGTATATCCTCTACCCCATATGCTATACTTTCTTCAACATTTGAATTAACCACATTACTTACATCTACGTCAATAAAACATATGCCTAAAATTATTATAAGTATAAATATGAATATAATAATAAAATATTTTTTCATAATTCTACGCACCTTTGCTTGTCTTTCTATTAATATTTTCAATATAATTTGTTACAGCTTTTATCCTTCACTATATAATCGCTTTATATAAAAAGTATTAACATAATACTAAAAAATTAATCACAACTTCACAAAAATTATCCACAACTCTCATTATTTTTTATACATTTCATAATAGTTATTCACACTTAATGTATAACAACTCACATTTTGTAAATAATTATTAACTGCGATATAGATATGTTATAATTAAAGTATGTTTTTATGGAGGTTTTTTTAATGAATTTTTTAGAAGGCACTTTTATAATAGTTTCAATATTATTTATGTGTGTATTTATGTTCATTGGGATATGGAGCTTTATTGTATTTTTAAAATCATATCGTCAAACACGCTATCAAAATTATATATTGGAAAAGATAAGTCAAAAACTAAGTTCTATTGCAAATTCTACGCCTAAAGAAGAAAGCAATGATAAATACGCTTATTTAACTGGTGAAGAAGACTACGAATATACTGAAGATGAAAATAATGAATTAGATAACGTTAAAAATATAAATAAACATCATTAAAATAAACAAATAGAGAATATTAAGTATCATCAAAATTAGTGATATTTAATATTCTCTATTTCTATTTCAGACTAAGTACCCAAATAGGATTCGAATTTCTTTTTTTGAATTAGTATTCTCTCCCCATGATTTTTTATTATCTTCTTTTCTTGGTATATAAATGTACTCCCCATACACGTAATTTTGAATTATTGATAAAATTTCATCTGATAATACATCTACAGCCTTTACATAACTCACTTATGCTCTCCTACTAAATCATAAAAACTTTTTTTGGATGCGCAAAGGCTATTTACTTATATAATATTTATTATTTAATGCAATAGCCTGTGCTATGCATTATATAAACATTAATTAACTTCTTAAGAAAAACTTTATATTTTACAAATAATTCCTTAATTATATAATTTTATAATATTAACCATTAAGAAAATATAATTAATATAAAGAGAGGTTTTATTTATGAAAAAAATTTTTAAGATATCTTCAAAAGTATTATTTATTACATTGTTAATAATATCAGTTGCACTTAATGCTATTTTTCTTTATGACAAGCATATAACAAATACAGTCTGGTACCTGCATTTAAACAGTGCAAACTCATGGGATAATTACTTCACTGTTCATAATATCCGTGAAGCTCAAAAAATCAGCAAGGGAAAGGGAATTAAAGTCGGAATACTTGACTGGGGATTTGGATGCAGTGAGCACCCTGAACTATATACTGATAATAAAGACTTTTTAAATAACTCACATAATCATAATAAAGAAAGTCAGCATGGTTACTGGATGGCAAGCACTCTAAAAGAAATTACTCCTGAATGTGAAATATATGCATTAAGCACACACGCCCGAAGAGAATCAGATAAAGTAAAAGCAATGTCAGAGGCTATAGACTGGGCCATAGATAATAAACTTGATGTACTTACCTACTCAGATGCACCAATAGAATCTGATGAAAATAGGAGTATTTTAGATGATGCAGTATCCAAAGCAAATGAACACGGTATTGTAACAACATTTATTCATTATGATAATCCATTAAATATTCAGCCTGGCAGTATGTATGATAAGAATGATGGAATAGTTTCAGACTTCACTATATATTCTTATGATTATAATCTTCTTCTAATAGATAATTTCAAAAAGTATGGCAATGATAATATAAGCACTGATAAAACTAGTCAGTTATATATGTCTTATTCCTCTATGTCTCCAGTAACAGCTGGATTTGTTGCAATATTAAAAAGTATAAATCCAAATCTTACTCCTGCTCAGTATAAAGAAATATTAGTATCCACTGCTAAAGAAAAAACAATAACCGAACCTAATACAATGAAGCAGATTACTTTACCTAAGGTTGCTGATATAAATGATGCAGTTAACTACATGCAAAAGAATTATTAATATTACTCCTAAAATTATTCTAAGAACATGGATAAAATTTAAAATTGTTAACAAAAAATAGCAGCAATCTTAAAATAATTGCTGCTATTTTTTATAGAGTCAAATCTATACTTAATTATCTCTTTTCAACTTCTTGTCTAACTAGTTTATTAACTATTCCTGGGTTTGCTTGACCTTTAGCTAATTTCATAACTTGACCTACAGCAAATCCTAAGATTCTATCTCTACCAGCTTTAAATTGTTCGATTATTTGTGGATTTTCATCTAATACTTTATTAACCATTTCAAGGATTGCTCCTTCATCATTGTTAACTTTTAATCCTTTTTCTTCGATTATTGTCTTAGGTGATTTTCCGCTTTCAAACATAGCTTCTAATACTTGCTTACCTATAGCTGATGATATAGTACCATCTTTAATAACTTCAATTAATTCAGCTATATCCTTTGGAGCAAATTTAAGTTCTTCGATCCAAGTGTTATCAATCTTCATAAGTCTTGATACATCACCCATGATCCAGTTAGATGCTGCCTTAGGGTCTCCTGAAATCTTAGCTGCTTCATCAAAGAAGTCTGCCATAGAAGTAGTTAAAGTTAATACGTGAGCATCGTATTTTGGTAATCCATATTCATTTCTAAATCTAGCTTCCTTTTCATGTGGAAGTTCTGGAATTGTTTTTCTTATTTCTTCAATCCATTGATCAGAAATATTTAAAGTAACTAAGTCACCTTCTGGGAAATATCTATAGTCATTAGCTTCTTCTTTACTTCTCATAACTATAGTTAAATTATTTGCTTCATCCCATTTTCTAGTTTCAACAAACATTTCTTCGCCATCTTGAACAGCTTTTACTTGTCTTTCAAATTCATATTCTAAAACTTTTTCTACTGATTTAAATGAGTTAACATTTTTAATCTCAGTTCTTACTCCAAGTTTATCAGTTCCCTTTTCTCTAACTGAGATATTAACATCACATCTTAAAGAACCTTCCTCCATTTTACAGTCTGAAATTCCAGCTGCTGATAGTATACTCTTAAGTTTTGTTAAATATAAAGTAACTTCTTCTTTAGTTCTTAAGTCTGGCTTTGTTACAACTTCTATTAATGGAACTCCAGCTCTATTATAGTCGATTAAAGCTCCTCTTTTAGTATGTAATATCTTAGCCGCATCATCTTCTATATGAATTCTTTCGATTCCTATTCTTTTAATTTCTCCGCTTTCAAGCTCAATGTCAACATATCCATTTCTACAAAGTGGAAGTTCATCTTGAGTTATTTGATAATTTCTTGGACAGTCTGGGTAAAAATAATTCTTTCTATCCATTCTTCCTATTTTAGTTATTTCACAATTTAAAGCTAAACCTGCTTTAATTCCTAATTCAACAACGTGTTTGTTTAATTGTGGAAGTGAACCTGGAAGTCCTAAACAAATTGGACATACATGACTATTCGCTTTTCCACCAAATTCAACAGCACAACCACAATACATTTTAGTATTAGTTGAAAGTTCTACGTGTGTTTCTAATCCAATGACTGATTCAAATTCCATTTGTTTTCACTCCTTCTCCCTATAAATTTGGATGCATTTCATGCCAATTAGTTGATTGTTCATAGCTATAAGCTAAATTGAATAATGTATCTTCTTTGAAGTAGTTACCCATTATTTGAAGTCCTACTGGAAGACCATTAGCTAAACCACATGGAAGTGAAATTGCTGGAATACCTGCTATATTTACAGGTACAGTATATATATCACCTAAGTACATTTCTAATGCATTATTTGTCTTTTCTCCAATTTTATAAGCTGGAGTTGGAGCAGTTGGTGATATTATTGCATCAAAGTCTTTGAATATTTCTTCAAATTCACCTTTAATAAGTTTTCTTACTTTTAATGCCTTCTTATAATATGCATCATAGTATCCTGCTGATAACGCATATGTACCAAGCATAATTCTCTTCTTAACTTCTTTTCCGAATCCTTCACTTCTTGATTTAAAGTATAAATCTACTGCATCAGATGCAGCATCAGCTCTATGTCCGTATCTAACACCATCAAATCTAGCTAAGTTTGATGAAGCTTCAGCACATGCTACTAAGTAATAAGCTGATATAGCATAATCTGCAAGTGGAAGTGAAACTTCTTTAACTTCTGCACCATTTGCTTCAAATACTTTTAATGCATCATAAACAGCTTTTTTAACATTTTCATCTAATCCATCTTTGAAAAATTCACTAGGAATTGCTATTTTTTTACCTTTGATATCTGTGCTTAATGAATCAAAGTAATTTGGAACTTTTGTATCAACAGTTGTAAAATCTCTATGGTCAACACCAGCTATAGCTTGAGTAAGCATAGCACAGTCTTTAACATCTCTTCCTAAAGTACCAACTTGGTCAAGTGTAGAACCATAAGCTACAACTCCATTTCTTGATACTCTTCCATATGTTGGTTTAAGACCAACTATACCACAGAATGAAGCTGGTTGTCTTACAGAACCACCTGTATCTGTTCCAAGAGCTAATGGAACTTCTTTAGCTGCAACAGCAGCTGCTGATCCACCTGATGATCCTCCTGGTACTCTATCCAAATCCCAAGGATTTCTTGTAATTTTAAATGCTGAATTTTCAGTTGATGAACCCATTGCAAATTCATCCATATTTAATTTTCCTAAAATTACTCCACCTTGTGATTTAACAGCTTCTGATACTGTAGCATCATATGGTGATATGTATCCTTCTAATATTTTAGATGCACAAGTATTTTGCATTCCCTTAACACTAATATTATCCTTAACTCCTAGAGGAACCCCTCCTAATATTCCTAGGTCTTCTCCTCTACTTAACTTTTCATCTAAAACTTTAGCATCATTTAATGCTTCTTCTTTTGCAACATATAAAAACGCATCTACTTTTGAGTCTACGCTTTCAACTTTATCTAAATGAGCTTTTGTAACTTCTTCTACAGAAGCTTCTTTTTTCGCTATTAACTCTTTTAATTCATGAGCCTTATAATTTGAAAACTCCATTAATTTACCCTCCAATCAAGACTAACCTTTAATAATAGCTGGAACTACTACATATTCTTCTAATGTATCTGGTGCATTATTAGTTACATCTTCAAGTTTTAATGATGGAACTACTACATCTTCTCTAAACTTATTTTCAATATAATAAGGATTTACTATTATATCTTCATTTTCAGTATCTAATTCTCCAAGCTTTTCAACATAAGCTAGTATTTGATTTAAGTCTTCTGCTAAACCTTCTTTTTCACTTTCATCAAAGCTTAATCTTGATAGTTCAGCAACATAATCTACATCTTTAATGCTAACTGCCATATTAAAATCCTCCTTTACATATTAAAACTATTTAAAACGCATTATTCTGCGATAATTTAAATCAACTTTGAACACAATAAATTCTATCATAAAATTTACTTTTTTACTATTTTTCCATCAGTAAAAAATGTGAATATCACAGTATTGATATATAAACATATTTAACTTTTTATATAATACCTATAAATCACACAAAACTTTTCAGTTAATAGTTAACTAAGTCTTGTGCAATTTATAAAACAACTCTAAGTCATATTAATTTTTATCTAATATAACTTGCCATAAAAAATATTAATACAACTGATATAGCAAAGCTTACTGCTGAATAAAATAATCTCTTACTCCCCGTTTCATTTAGAAGAAATCTTAGTGATAAAACAGCCATTGTAATACATACACCAAGCTGTATAGGCAAATATGAATTAAACATTTGGTCCACATAGAAAAACTGGTATGTGGTTAAAAATGTACATATTATAATGATACTAGTTATAAATGCTGATCCAAATGATAACAGATTTATTAACTTTTTCATTACATTACCCCCTTAACATTTCTTCAAATTCTTCTTCTGAAAGCACCTTTACACCAAGTTCCTGAGCTTTTGTTAATTTTGAACCCGCTGATTCACCTGCTATTACATAATCAGTCTTTTTACTTACGCTTCCAGCAACCTTAGCACCTAAACTCTCAAGTTTTTCTTTTATTTCACTTCTAGAATAATTTTGAAGCGATCCTGTAGCTACTACTGTCTTACCCATAAATGGATTTTCAGTAACTTCAACTTCTTCAAATTTAGGGTTAACTCCAAGTTCTAATAATTCATCTATTGTTTCAAGTACTTTTTCTTCTTTAAAGAATGATACTACATCCTGAGCAACAACATCTCCAACATCAGGTACTTCAACTAATTCTTCAAACTTAGCATTCTTAAGACCTTCAATTGACTTAAATTTATTAACTATATCCTTAGCAGTTTTAACTCCTACATTTGGAATTCCAAGTGCATATATAAATGAATGAAGCTCACAGTCCTTGCTTTTTTCAACAGCATCTAAAAGATTTTGAGCTTTTTTAGGTCCAAATTTTTCTAACTGAATAAGTTCTTCTTCTTTTAATTTATATAAATCGGAAATAGATTTAATATTAAGCTTTTCAAATAGCTGTTCAGCTGTTTTTTCAGAAAATCCTGCAATATTCATAGCTTCTCTTGAAGCATAATGAACTATACTCTTAACCATCTGTGGTTTACATGACAATGTATTTTCACAAAAATAATGTGCTCCATCTACTATAATATGACTTCCACACGCTGGACATTCTGTAGGAGGCTTAATATCCTTAGCTCCTTCAAGTGTTTCAGGTACAGTCCCCATAATTTCTGGTATAACATCATTACTTCTTCTTACAAATACATCTGCACCTATTTTCACACCTTTTCTTTGAATATCATCCATGTTATTTAAAGTTGCTCTCTTAACTGTAACTCCCGCAAGTTCAACAGGTTCAAGTATTGCTGTAGGTGCAAGTCTTCCACTTCTTCCAACATTCCATTCAACATCTAAAAGTTTTGTAGTGGCTTCTTGAGCTTCAAACTTATAAGCAATTGCCCATTTAGGAAACTTAATAGTATATCCCATAAGTTCTCTTGTTCTAACATCATCAATAGCAATTACAAGACCATCTATATCATAGTTTAAATCAAATCTAATATCTTTTATATAATCAATTTGTTCTTGAATTTCATCAATTGTAGTGCATACTTTTAAATAATCATCTACAGGAAAGCCCTTTTCTTTAATAAACTCCATCATTTGTAAGTATGATGTAAATTGACTTCCTTCTTTATATCCTACATCATAGAAAAATGCTGAAAGATTTCTTCTAGCAGTTTCTTTAACATTAAGATTTCTAAGTGCACCCGCTGCCCCATTTCTTAAATTTTTTAAAGGTACAGCTGCACTTTCATTGTATTTATCAAATGCTTCCTGAGTCATTACAGCTTCACCATGTACTTCAAATACATCATTATTTGAAATTTTAAGCGGTATAGATTTAATTGTCTTAACTTGAGCAGTTACATTTTCACCAATTGCTCCTGTACCTCTTGTTGCTGCAATTTCAAGAACTCCATCTTCATTATATGTTAAATTTATTGTAAGTCCATCAAATTTCTTAGTAAGAACATACTTAAGATCTGGTAAATTTTCACCATTTGCTCTCGCTTCATTTACAAACTTAACATTTCTATTATGCCATTCTATTATCTCCTGCAAACTTTGTGCCTTATCTAAACTCCAAAGTCTAGCCTTATGAGTATATTTTTCAAAACCATCTAAAACTACATCTCCTACTCTTTGTGTTGGTGAGTAAGGCAATACATATCCAGTTTCTTTTTCTAATTCTACTAATTCATAATATTCTGTATCATACTGTTTATCCGTAACAGATGGTTTATCCAAAGAATAATATTCATAAGAATATCTATTTAGCTTTTCAACTAATTCTTCAATTCTCTCTTTTTTATCCAAAATAATCTCTCCTCAAATTAATTATAGCATTTTAAGCTTTGCAAAAGATAATAATAATATTTTCACACCCTGCTTATCAAAAGCAATTGTAAGTTTCTTATCATTTCCTGTATCTTTAACTGAAACTATAGTACCTACACCAAACTTTTCATGTCTTACCTTTCTTCCTATAGTAGCTTCGCATGAAGTAATATATTCTCCGTTTTCTACTGAAACATGTGCTGCTGCAACATTTATTCCATTTACACCTGATCCCGCAACACCTTCTCTACTTCTTGAAAGCCCGCTTCCAGAAACAGTTCTATTCATAGAATTTCTAAGACTATGTGGATTATTATAATAACTTTTATTTATAAATCCTTCTCTGCTCTTCATACCTGCTTTTTCAACTGCTACATATTCTTTTAACTCAGGTTTTATTTCATTTATAAAATCAGACTGTGGATAAGCTACTGTTCTACCAAATACTCTTCTTACTTCTGCCGAAGTCATAAATAATGTTTCTTTTGCTCTAGTTATACCAACATAACAAAGCCTTCTTGACTCTTCCATCTCAGATTCTTTTTCAAACGATGCATTTCCTGGAAACATACCATTTTCCATACCAACCATAAATACAACTGGAAATTCAAGTCCCTTTGCACTGTGTACAGTCATAAGTACAACTGTATCATCATCTTCTTCCATTTTATCTGTATCTTGAACTAATGATACTTTTTCTAAATATGCAGATAATGATTTGTCTTCACTATTCCTTTCAAAATCAACAGCATCTGAAACTAATTCTTTTAAATTTTCAATTCTACTTTTATCTTCTATTTCATTAGATTTTTTAAGAGCATCCATATATCCTGTATCTTCTAATATAGTTTCTATTAGCATAGATACTGGAGTTGTTTCACTGATTTCCATAAAGTTTTCCATAAGCTGAACAAACGGTTCTATACAAGTTATATTTCTCTTAGTAAGTGTAGGTATGCTTCTTATTTCTGAAAGTGCATCCCATATATTTAATTCAAAGTTTTCTGCAAACTCTTGAACCTTAGCTACAGTAGCGTCTCCTATACTTCTCTTAGGTACATTAATTATTCTCTTTATGCTGATGTCATCTTGTGGATTTACTATTACCTTTAAGTATGCAAGAATATCCTTTATTTCTTTTCTATCGTAAAACTTTGTTCCTCCTACAATTTTATAAGGTATTCCTTTTCTTCTAAAGCTTTCTTCGAAAATTCTTGACTGTGCATTTGTTCTGTAAAGAATAGCAAAATCACTATATTTCTTTTGTTCATTTTTTCTTATATCTATAATCTGCTTTCCTACAAAATCACCTTCATCAGAATCAGAATATGCTCTATATATCTTAATTTTGTTTCCAGACTCCTGTTCTGTTCTAAGAACCTTACTTTTTCTGTTAGCATTATTAACTATAACTTCATTAGCTGCATCTAATATATTTCCCTTTGATCTGTAGTTCTGCTCAAGTTTTATAACCTTTGCTTTAGGATAATCTTTTTCAAAATCAAGAATATTTTGAATATCCGCTCCTCTCCATTGATAGATACAGTTATGAACCACTATATTATTTGCAATATAGTTTCTAGCATTATCAATATTTAAATCATAAACCAAACCATCATATTGTTCAATTTCAACACTTTCAACTATATCTTCTTCAATCAAGTCTCCATTTTGAACGGCAATCCTCATACCTTTTTTAAAACTTCCTATAGGCATAAACATAAAGCTGTTTTCTGTACTAAGTTTAGCTTTTTTTATAATTTCAAATTCATCTTCAACCTGACTAAGTTTTCTTGACAATTCTTCCGCTTCATCATATAAAGCTGTTTCCGTTTCAACTATATAAGTATTTTTATTACCATTCCTCACATTAAAGCCAGCATCTATAAATTTTTGTTTTGAGTCATCATCAGATGAATTTAATACTATTCTATGAGAATATAACTTTCTTTCAAGAGATTTCTTACCTCCAAAAAAACTTAAGTTTACTCTTTTGCTAATGGAATCTTTTGTTCTTGCTACATCACTTAAACAATGAGGATATTCCTTGTATAAATGTTCATCATTCATTAATCTTTCTGCAGCTGAAAAAGTATCTATTTCTTTGAACATTTTTTCTATATGATTCTGAGATATAGTTAAATTTTTTCCTACAGAATTAAATACCATTGTAGGTATTCCATATTTAACAGAATAATATTGTTCATAATATATAGCATCATCCTTTGTATCACATACTTTTATTATCCATATTTTATCTGCCTGTTCACTATTAAGACTTACAGCTAAACCATTTGTACTTTTCTCTTCTAGTGAACAAATAGATGATATCTGCCCTATTCTATATCCAAATCCATTTTTATACATTAAATAAACATAATACTTATTATCTTTTACATCTATTTTTACAAATGAAATATGATTTGGTGTTGTTTTAATTATTCTATTATTTTTAGTTGTAACTTTAACTACTTCACCTTTATATTCTCTTTTACTTATATCACTAACCTTTAATAATGTAGTTTCACCATTTCCAGCAGCTGTTTTTACAATATCACCTTTTGTCAAATTTTGTACTTCTACTGAATTTCCGTTAGTTGAAATTAGAGTTCCTTCAACTAAACATTGGTCATCATCACCAACCACACAAATATTTTTGTACTTTGATGCAAGTAATTTTACAAATTCATATTGTGCTCCATTTGTATCCTGATACTCATCTACCATTATGTATTTAAATTTTCTTTGATAAAATTCTAGTGTTTCAGGACTCTTCTTAAATAACTCTACTGTTTTAAAAATTAAATCATCAAAATCTAAAGCATTATTTTCCTTAAGTCTCTTTTGATACATTTCATAAACATCTGCAATCTTATTTTCTCTAAAATTAGATTCATTTTCTAACTTAAAACTTCTAGAAGACTGCATTCTATCTTTTGCTTTGCCTATTTTACCCATGATTTCTTGTTCAGTAATGTCTTTATCATTTACATTTAATGATTTCATACACTCTTTTATGAGAGTCTTCGAATCTGAAGTATCATATATAGTAAAGCTTGATTTATATCCTATTTTATCTATTTCTCTTCTTAATATTCTTACACAAGTTGAATGGAAAGTTGATATCCACATATTTTCAGCCTGTTCACCAATAAGTGCTTGAACTCTGTCTTTCATTTCTTTTGCAGCCTTATTAGTAAATGTTATTGCTAAAATATTATAAGGTGCAATCCCTAAATCTTCGATCATATGAGCCATTCTATGAGTCAAAACTCTAGTTTTTCCTGATCCAGCTCCAGCTAAAATAAGCACCTGTCCATCGATAGTAGTTGCCCCTTCATACTGTTCTTTATTAAGTAATTTTTTTAAATCCATATTACTTTTCCTCCTTTCCCAATCCTTAAATATTATATCATATATGAGTATATTGCAATCCCTACAAATACCTAAGTTACAACATAAATTGTGCTTTGTTATTTTTATCTTTTTAATAATAACACTTATATAATATTGCCTATCTAAATAGATATAATTCAGTCGAAAAAATATCCAAATTCATTTATTTAATAAATCTAAAAAAAATGAACGAAATCATGCACTAAATATTTCTTTAGAATGATTTCATTCATTTCCTTATTCATTTTATATATTTACCATAATTTTTATATTAAATGATTTTTTACAAAGTTTTCTATTAATATTTTATGTACTTTATATAAAATCACAAAAGTTAAACATTTTCATTTTATAAAATAAAAAAACGCAACCCTTGGGGCTAGGTTGCGCTTTAGCAATAAGCAATAAGCAATAAATAAAAAGGGGGCTATATATTCCTTTTATTTATCCTTGCAAAAAATATTATAAAATATTATGTTCAATAATGCAAGTGATTTATAGAAAAAATTTATTTTTTTGCAAGAAAATGAATGATTTTATTGCAGTTTTAATTAATATTCGTTAATAACTCTTTAAAAGTGCGATTTCTTCTTCTGAAAGCTCTCTATATTCGCCTTCTTCTAAATCTGGATCTAAACTTAATCCTCCAAATTGTTCCCTCTTAAGATATACAACAGTTTTGTTTACT
Source organism: Clostridium butyricum (assembly GCA_015058525.1). GTDB lineage: Bacteria > Bacillota > Clostridia > Clostridiales > Clostridiaceae > Clostridium > Clostridium butyricum_A. Next base: position 151,510 of record SVCE01000024.1, on the reverse strand, counting down.
GCTTCAAACATTCTCTTAACTTGATGAAATTTACCTTCTTGAATTGTTATTCTAACTTCTGAACCTTCATCGCTAGCAGTTATTATTTCAAGCTTTGCTTCCATACATTTGTATCCATCATCTAAAGTTATTCCCTTTTTAAATGCTTCAATATCTTTTTCAGTAACTTTCTTATCTATTTTCGCATAATAAACTTTATCTACATGCCATTTAGGCGAAATTAGTCTATGATTCAATTCCCCGTCATTAGTTAATAAAAGAAGTCCTACGGTATCTTTATCTAATCTTCCAACTGGAAATGGTTCAAATACTTGATGATCTACATATAATAAATCAATTACTGTTTCATCCCTATTATCATGAGTTGCAGATATAACTCCACTTGGTTTATTCATCATTAAATATATGTATTTACGATATAATATCTCTTCACCATTTATCTTTATAACTGATTTTTCTGGATCTACTGCCATTCCATTATCTTTAGCAATTATTCCATCAACTTCAATTAAACCTTTTTTAACAAAAGATTTTACATCTTTACGACTTCCATATCCTAAATTAGAAATAATCTTATCTAATCTTTCCACTGTCACTCACTTCTCTTTCCTAAATTTATCTTAAACTCTTCTTCATATATAGTATCTGATATTTAGTAATAAAGTAAATATTATTTCTAAAATTTACTTTGCTGATTGTAATAAAATTATAAAAACATATTTAAAAAATAACTCTATTTATAAATTAATATTAACAAACAAAAAAACTGAAATCACCCCTAATGATTTCAGTTTATATATTATTATTTCCCCTTATAAATAAATATTTAATAAAAAATATAACATTTATTAAAAACTTTTAACGAATCAATAAACTAATCCTATTTTTCTATTTAACTACGCACTTGACTTTGATAGTATCCCATAACCTTAGGAACATAATTTTGAGTTTCTGATGGCATTTTATAAAGATCATTTGCAGAACGTACTCCTCTTCTCTGCATAGTTCCTGGTCCGCCATTATATGCCATAAGAGCCATTTGAATATTTCCGCCATATTGGTTTAAATATTCTTTCAATAACTTAGTTCCACCATTAACATTCTGATTAACATCATATGCATCAGTTATTCCTAAGTGTTTAAAATTACTAGGCATTATTTGCATAAGTCCAGAAGCTCCCACTCCCGAAGTACATGTTGAATCAAAATCAGATTCTTGCTTAATAACTGCATAAATTAAATTTTCATCCACACCATATTGCTTTGATGCCTTTTTAACTGCAGAATAAATTTTTTCCAGTTCAGCTTTACTTGCATTACTTGGTGTATAACTAGAACCGCCCTTATAAACACTTGCCCCATTAATAACCAAAGGTATATCAAGTAAATTTTGTCCTGCTAAATATCTCTGCTGAATTTGTTTTGCAGTCTGAACCTTCAAATCATTATTAACAGCTTTTTCTGAATCTTTACTGCTTTTTTCAGCTGAATCAGATGCATTATTGGTAATAGCATCAACATTTTCTTTAGCCAAATTCTTAGATTTTTCTAAATAATTCTGCATCATAGCTTGAAATGCATAATTTACTTCATCGCTTGATGTAAAACTAGAACTGTTTATTGAATCATTTGTTAACTGTCCATTTCCCATCATTGACATAGCTAAAAGCTGTTCAGTTGACATTGATCCTAATCCATCTATAGCCATAGTAACTAACCCTCTTCCTAAAATTCATCATTAGTTATTTTCGTCCATTTTTTTAAGTTCTTTAACATCAAAGCTTATTTCAGCATAATCTTCATAATTTACTTTCTTATAATAACTCTTTGCAAGAACTAAAATCTTATATCTTCCAGAGGTAAATGGTATAAAACTATAAAATTTCTTTCTACTATATGCCTGAACTTTCTTCCACGTATTATTCTCCATTAAGTAAAATTCATAGCATACATCTTTTCCCCCTCTACTCTTTGCTTCTATAGTAAATTCTTCATTTACTACAGGTTCTAAAGTATTAGGAATAATTTTAGTACTTATAACAGGAAGAGCCTCATTTATATAAATATTAACTTGCTTCTTCGAATCATACTCTTTTTGACACTTAATATTTTTTGCGTAAACTTCTATTGTATATTTTCCAGCTATTTTAGGAGTAAATCTCAATTTCTTTTTTGTAGAAAATTCAGTTTCTTCTATTGCATGTCCATTAATTTTAGTCTCATATCTAACTAAAACTTCTGGAGTATTTTGAATTATACATTCAAACTCAATAGTATCCCCTATAAGATAAGTTTCTTTACATGGAAGTATTATATAATCAATTTCTCCAGGCATATATTCCAAGCACTTCAAATATAATATAGTATTAACATCATACTTTTTATTTGAATATTTATCTTTTACCCATACTTCTACTTCATAATTTCCAATTTCTTTTGGAGTAAAATCAATAAAATTATGCTTATTATAATCTATTTTCTTTAATTCTTCTGCATCTTTTCTTACTATAAATGAATATAAAAGTCCTGTACCTCCTTCAGCATTTACCATTATATTAACTGGTTCGTTAACAATTATTTTCTTTTCCTTGTCAACAACTACATCTAATATCTTTATAGGATTTTTTCCTCTTTTTTCAATCGTAAATGCGATCTTGCTGGTATCTTCATATTCACCATCATAATCAAAATTTTTAACAAAAAGATTAATCTCATATTCCCCTGCTTCTTTAGGATTCCATATAAATTCAGGTGATTCAACATAATCTGTATCTGATTCTATAGGTCCTTTTATCTTGTACCTATATAAAATCTTATTTCCGCCTTCTACTTTTGGAGTAAACCTAATATCAGTCTCACTTGCTTGTGGAGAATTCAAATCTGCCACAAAAGAATTTATTTTTATATCTCTATATGGCTTAACATTGTATACTAAAATTGCTCTATCATCATATTCATTATTAGAAAATACAGTCTTTACAAGACATAATATTCTATATTCCCCACTATGCTGTTCTACATATTCAACTTCATTTTTAGTTGAGTAATCCTGTAAACATACGGATTTTCCATTTTTATATATTTTATAAAATTTATATAAAGGTATTGTATCGTCTTTATTATCGTCTTTATTATCTTCATTATTTTCAAAGTTTATATTAACTATAAACTTCAATTCTTCCCCAGCTATTAATTCATCACTAACACATGCTATATTTGTTATCTGAAGCTTTTCTCTTTCCTTCACATTTATATTTATAATTTTGAAATCATCAAAGTTTTCAATAGAATCAATTCTCTTACACTGAATTAAAAATTCTTTTTTTCCGCTATCATTAGCTGTATATTTTAATTCACTTATACTTTCATAATCCCTTATTATATTCCAGTCATTTCCATTTTTAATATAGAATCTATATAAAAACTGTCCTTGTTTAGATGTTTTCACATTTATAGTACATTTATCCCCAACTATAATTTCATCATTATCGAGTTCAATTTTATCTATAATATGATTATCATTATTTACTGTTAATAATTTTTTGTTATGTTGAATATTTTCAATATTATCTTTTGTTGTATCCATATCTGTAATATAAACCTTTTCTTTTGATTTATTATCTAGAACCTTCAAGTTATAATTTGACAGATCAACAGTTTCCTTTGAAACTGCTACTTCATCTTTTGCCTTCGAAATTTCCTGCATTAATTCTTTCTTTTCATCTGCTGTTATACTTGCAGCTTCCAAAAATAAAATACTATTATCCTTTTCTTTATTCTCAATAAAATCTTTAAAATCATCTATGGCATTATCTTTTGAATTTTCTGGAGCTGTAATATTTTGTTCAATATTTTTTATGCTATCATAGCTAGTTTTTTTATTCTCAATATTCTTATCCATTCCATCTTTAACCCCTCTTTTAACTATAGAATAATCTTCCTTAGCTAAATAATCTATTGGCTTCAACTTATTTCTTTCTCTGGCTTGTACCATTATTATATAATCCCCATCATCACTTGGAGTCCATATGCATTCATTCTTTTTTGAAAACTCTTGAATCGCAGTCCAAACTCCACCTTTACCAACAATAAACTTATAATCTAAATTCGTATCATTCTCAGCTTTTGCTATTATTTTTATATCAGTCCCAACATTCTGTGGTTTCTCCTTATCAAAAATAATCTCCATATATTTTAGCTGAAGTCCCTTCACAAAATCAGCCTCCCTTCATTCATAACATAACCAAATACCATAATTATATTATACACAGTTACCAATTTTTGTAAATAGACTTAATTTTTTCTTTTTTTAAATTATATCATATATGGATACCGAACATCATATATATTATAAGTTTAATATAATTTTAAAAAATATTTATTTCTCAACTATAACGAATATGGTTCTTATCTAAAAATAATCTCAATAAAAAGAAGAAGCATTAATTGCTCTATGCTTCTAAATTCAACCTATTTTCTATTAATTTTTTCAAATTATGCTGAAGTCTTAAATCATCTTCCTTAGTTCTTTTCTTAGGATTCGATGTTCTTCCTCCACCTCTTCTAATTTTTTGAGATAAATGTCTTTCTTCTAGCAGTCTATCCATATTACTTTCGTCATAAATATATCCTTTTGGATTTATTACACTACATTTTTTAGACAAACATATAGCAGCCACTCCATAATCCTGTGATACAACAATATCTGACGCTTTTGCTTCATTTATTACATACATATCTACACTTTGAAATCCACTATCTACAGTTTTTACTATACTATAATCACTTTGTATAAAATGATTATAATCACAATATATTATTACCTTTATCAAATACTTTTCTGCCATATTTTCAATAATGGAGATACCTGGACAGGCATCTCCATCAATAATAATTTTCATATTATAATTAAAGTCTCTTTTCTAATTCAGCCTTCATATCTTCATATCCTGGCTTTCCTAAAAGAGCAAACATATTTTTCTTGTATGCTTCAACACCTGGTTGGTTAAATGGATTTACACCTAAAAGATATCCACTAATTCCACATGCCTTTTCAAAGAAGTATACCATATATCCAAAGTAATAAGCAGAAATTTCTGGTACATTTAATATCATGTTAGGAACTCCACCATCGTTATGAGCTAAAACAGTTCCATGGAATGCTTGCTTATTAACAAAATCCATAGTTTTTCCAGTTAAGAAATTTAATCCATCTAAATTTTCAGCATCTTCTTCAATACTAATTTCATATTTTGGTTTTTCTATGTTAATAACTGTTTCAAAAAGAGTTCTTCTTCCTTCTTGAATATATTGTCCCATTGAGTGTAAATCAGTTGAGAAATCAACAGCAGCTGGGAATAATCCTTTGTTATCTTTTCCTTCTGATTCACCAAATAATTGTTTCCACCATTCATTGAAATAATGTAATGATGGTTCGTAGTTAACTAATACTTCAATTACTTTTCCTTTATTGTATAAAGCATTTCTTACTGCTGCATATTTGTAAGCATCATTTTCCTTTAATGAAGGATTCGAATATGCTTCTCTTGCATCAGCAGCACCTTTCATCATATCATCTATGTTAATTCCAGCAGTAGCTATTGGTAATAAACCAACTGCAGTTAATACTGAGAATCTTCCTCCAACATCATCAGGAACAACAAAAGTTTCATAACCTTCTGCATCAGCTAAAGTTTTTAATGCTCCCTTAGCTTTATCAGTAGTAGCGTAAATTCTCTTTCTAGCTTCATCAACGCCATATTTCTTTTCTAAATATGATCTTAAAATTCTAAATGCGATTGCAGGTTCAGTAGTAGTACCTGACTTAGATATAATATTTAAGCTTACATCTTTACCTTCAATAGCTTGTAATAATTCAGCCATATATGTTGAACTTATGTTATTTCCTACATAGAAAATCTTAGGTGCTTTTCTCTTATCATTATCTAAAGCATTATGAAAATTATTTGTTAACATTTCTATAGCAGCTCTAGCTCCTAAGTATGATCCACCTATTCCTATAACAACTAAAACATCTGAATCAGATTGAATCTTTTCAGCTGCTTTCTTAATTCTTGCGAATTCTTCTTTGTCGTAATTAACAGGAAGGTCAATCCATCCTAAAAAGTCATTTCCTGCTCCAGTTCCATTATGTAATGTGTTATGTGCGCATTTAACCATATCTTCCATATAGTCTATTTCACTTGTAGCTAAATAAGGTGCAACTTTTGATAAGTCTAATGATATAGCTTTGTTCATTTTTTAATTCCCTCCATATACAATAAAAATATTTCCTCATTGTTACATTATAACACAAATCTTATTACTAATGACTAAGCTTTACACTTTTTATTATTTCTCAAGATTCAATGTTATTATTTCATATAAATAATAAAAAATTTTAAAATTTAATATAAATCTTCTCCAATGATATTATACCCCAAAAAAGAGAACTAAATATTAAGTTCTCCTTTTTTCTTAAACAATCTAATTTAGCATAATATTTTAATTCTTTTGTAAAAATATATAAATATTAAGTTATCTTCATTTATTTGTACAGCAGCACTTTTTTCTTGTTTTGTTTATATAATCAATAACTTCTTGTTTTGCTCTTTCATATCCTGCACTATAACCGTCTTTAAATCCGTATTTATAGCCTTTTTTATATCCCTTTTTATATCCTTTTTCATACTTACGATTACATTTTTCTCTTTTTCCATCATCGAAACCTTCTGAATATCCTTCTTCAATTCCACCAATAAAACATTCATCACATTTATTGCTCAAAAAATCATCTACCTCATTAGATTCTTCATTATTATCTAAATCATGTGATTCTTCATTATTATCTAAATCATGTGACTCTTCATTATTATCTAGATCATTAGATTCCTCATAATCATCCAAATTATGATTTGTATCACTGTCGATTTCAGAAAAAACATTTATATTATCATCATTATCATTTTTGTTTTTCATGCTCTATTTTCCTCCGTAATTAACCACAATTATTTTCTGTTCACTAAAATATGCTTATAAACACAAAAATTATCTGATAATATACTATGATGAAAAACAACATTTGATATTAATTTATTATAATATTTTAGCAAAATTTATATAGTTATTATAATTGCCTTTTATAATTAATTCATAAGCATTGTCAAAAGTTCCTCTTCCTTAAATACATCAGCACTTTCAAATGTTTCATATAATGCTTCCATATTATCGTCTGAATGCTCTATATCCTTAGAATACATACGCATTACTACTACTTGATCTTCTTTAGCAAATTCTTTATTGTTTATAGACCATTTATGTACCCCTAATTCTTTTATCATAAGATAACTTACAACTGCCATTTTTATTTTTGAAGATACATCATAGTCAAATACAGCTTTCATAAAATATCTGAATATAAAATAAACTATTAAATGTTCATATTCATAAAAGTTATCCACATAATAAGAATTAAAATTTCTATGTTTATCCACATAAATATCACAATTAGTTTCTTTTCCAAACAAATCTTTTATTACATCATTTAAAATATGAGGCCATCTTTCATTTATATGATCTAAATTTTTATAAAACATAAAATATTTCTTCATATTATTATATTTATGTTCATAATTATTTTTATATTTATCTAATCCATCAATATATTTATTAATAAATTCTTTACTGCAATATTTTTCACATATATGTGCTATTTCATCAATCCTATTATCATCAATTTTTTTCTGAATTTCCTGCGAAAAACTTAAAACAATTGCTATTCTGTCATTAAGATCAATAGAACGATTTTGTATTATTTCAAACATAACTTTTCTTGATTTACTCAACTGCATAAATATATCAAAGCTTATATCATTATATGCAGGAACCATTCCATCATCTTCACTAGTTTCAAAATCTGTTATCTTAGATGTTCCAAGTATTATTCTTGCTGCTTCAGGACATGATAACGAAAGTCCAACTTCTCTTATGCTTCCAAATTCTTCAGTATATCTTGGATACTGCTGACATGTATAACATAAAGCTTCTTCACCAAGTTCACTATAAATGTCACACATCTTATTCTTATTTAAAAAGGCACAATCATTCCCCTTAAGCTTAAATATATGTTCATTATCTCCATCTAAATATATTTCATCTTTTAATCTTTTACCAAATTGCCCTTCAACAGATTTATATATATCATATGTTTCATCATCTATTACAATTTCCCATCCTGCACAACATGTATCTTCACATTGTGATGCTATGCATTTAAATTGTTTAAAATAGTCTGGTACACGCGTTTTCATTTTCTTACCTCTTAATTATGTATTTTCCTATAACTTATTTTAAATTTATAAATTAAAAAAGTACAACAAATATAGTCATTTCCTATAATATATTGTACTAATCTATATATTCATTTTCAATTTATTTTCACAAACTTAACCTATTCCAATATTTATCCTCAAATATTAGTTTTTTCTATTTTAACACAGAAAGAAGATACTCTACATTTTCATCAACAGGAAGAGTTCCATCTATGCAAATCACCTGACAATTAATATTTTCAAGCCAATTCGTAACAAAATCTTCCCGTCTGCTACTTACCAAAGAAAACCAAGCTTCTTCTTTTTTTGCTAAATCTTCATCCATAAATATTCTATTCCCGAATTTTTGAAATGAACGCATCTTAACTCGCTCAATTCTAGTTTCCTTAGGCACTTCAACTAAAATTACATAATCCAATAATGATATTAATTTTTCACCATAATCACCCTTCACTGCTGCAAAGATAAATTCATTGTTATCTTTAATACGTTCTTCCAATATATGAATCACTTCTTTTTTACTCCTTGGATTAGAAAATTCGTACCACTTATCATTTTTAGGAAAATATAATTCTTCATTATCAATAAATTTATATGACATACGCTTCGCAAGTAATTTACCAATTGTACTTTTTCCAACTCCATTAAGTCCACATATCAATATCCCCATATATTTCTCCTTAATTTATAATTCTTATTATAAAGTCCGAAATTATCCATTTGCTTTACTATTCCAATGTATCCAAAAATTCTTTCATAACATTTATATTTACAGCGCCATAATACCTGTATTCTATTCCCTTATGTGTAAATACAGCCATCGTCATATCGCTTATATTAGCATCTCTGCACCCCCATGCTTGTGGCCCAATTCCCTCTCCTTCATCTCCTCTATTGTATAAGGTAATAAATGCTTTTTCTCCGATTCCTTTCATCTCATATATCTCCACATTTTGATAACCTTCCTGTTGTGAATAATTATAATCTCTACCATAAACGGATCCCAACCATCCATTTTTATAACCATCCATATTTACCACAACAGCAATTTGCATTCCAATAGGAGATTTGTACTTTTCCCCAATATCATAACTGATTTTGTTTGCATCATTAGCATTTGGATATGTTTCTATCTCCACATTACACAAGTCTCCAATTTCATATATTGGATCACTTATCAATACAGCTGTAAAATCACCAGCATCATTTATTATCGGATCGTAAAAAATATGGTTATTACCCATGGTGCATTCCTTGGAAGAAGTTAGTACATCTATCCCTAGTTCATCTTCTATATTAGAAAGAGTATTATATTTTTTCCACTCCTTCGAGATACATTTCAATCCTGTTTGCTCGTCCATTTCCAAATCAAGTTCCTTATCTTCCCCCGAATACTGGTATACAATCTTGCTAATAATTGTATTTGCTACTGCATTTACAGGCGGAACATTATATATACCAATAACCAATACTAATGCTGCCGCTACTGTCAATCCTTTTTTCATAACTCTCACTCTTTTTGTCTTGCTGTTACCCTTATGAACATAAAATAGAACTTCTTCATCCATTTTCTGTGTTACTGAAATAGAATCATATGCTTTCTTTAATTCTGATTGCTTCATACCCCTCTCCTTTCTGGACATCATCCAAAAGTTCTAACTTCAGCATCTCACGCCCCCGCTTTGCCCTCATCTTTACAGCTGACAAGCGCAACTTAAGAATTTCTGCTATTTCTTCATATGTATAATCTTCATAATAATGAAGATAAATGACTGCTTTGTATTTTACAGGAAGACTGCGTACCTCATCTATTATGGTCATATTTTCATGACAAAGTGGACTCACAATATCTTCTGAGGAAATTTCACTTCTTCTTGAAAACCATGCTGATGTAACATAATCCTTTGCACGGTTAATTGTCACACGAATAAGCCAATGCTTCTGATGTTCCTCTCCTGCAAACCGCATCTTTTTGCTGTTATAGAATTTTAGAAAAACCTCCTGCAAAATGTCCTTGGCATCCTCTTCATTTTTTACATAAGTATATGCTATTCTATAGACCATGTCCTTATGCCGGTGATAAGTAAAAAGAAAAGCATCATCAAGTTTTTCCTTCATCTCATCCTTTCCTCCTTTCACACCGAATACGATTTAAACTTAAAAAAAGTCACATATTAATTATGATAACCCAAATTATTAATATATTTTTTCAATTACTAATAATTTGTACTCAATATAACTTTCAACATCTTCAGAATAAAGTCTAGCAATATCAATCTTCACTTTACTACATTCAATAACTGCTACATCATGATATCTAATATAATCTCTAAACATTACATATCTTCTAAATTCTTGCGAATCCTTTGATCATACATAAAGCAAACTAAATGGGATATTTAGCTTATAAGTTTATTTGTATGATAGTAAAAAATAAAGCCCAGTGCCATTGATTTTACAATGATTCTGAGCTTTCGTAGATTATTCAAATTCCTTAATATAATCTTTGCCGTAAACTTTTTTATTAGGTTTTCCTGTTACTATTTGACTCCATTTCGTTTCAACTGTTTATATTGCCTAAACTGTATCAGTTAATGAAATTTGTGCATTTGGCTTCTTTAGGGGGCAATCTTCATCTTCTTTAACTCATTTACAGAAATAATAATGGCAAAAAAAATAATTAACACTTTGCCCGCATAAGACATATAAATATTTCCGCCATCCACCAATTGTGAGAAAACATTTATCAAAGAATGTGTCATTACACAAATCCAAAGATTCTTTGTCTTTATATAGAGAGCTGAAAGTATAAAACAATTCGCCAACAGGCCAATCAAGAAAGGAATTACGCTAATTTCTGATAGCGACCCGTCAACATAAAAGAATAGGAAATGCCATATTCCCCACATTACAAAAGTAACAAGCGTTGATACAATATAGTTCAAACGTTCCTGCAACAACGGCTGGAACAAGTATCTCCAACCAATCTCCTCCAGTCCACCAAAAGCAATATGCTTCAAGAACAATATAAAAGGCAAATACCATACACTTATCATCATTTTTCCGCCAAACATCACATACACAAAATCAAGTAAAAGAAATAATCCTACAAAAAAATAATTCTTGTAACTCTGTCTGACTCTGAAAAAATCACAAACCAAAGTCTTTAGGTTTATATGTTTATAATTAATAATTACTATAGTTCCCCAAAGTGCTGACGATATACCTCCAACTCCAATTGCTACAATGCCTATCAAAGTCGAATAATCCATAATAAATCCACTTCGTCTCAAGAAAGAAACTACAACGCATACTATAAATATCTGTCCCAATGAGCCAAGTAAATACAAAGAAATCGCTTTATTTCTATCCATAATCTTCCTTATTGTACTTTAAATTCTAATTTAACGAAACATCACAGGTGCAATTATAACATATTATTCCATACCAGTACAGAAGTTTAAACACATAAGAAAATCTTTATCTACATCTAGTTCATCTAATATCCCTGAACTAATTTTCCCTTCCACAAACATAAGCATAAAAAGTGTTGTAACTAGTCTATTACTTATATTTTTAACGCTCATTTATAATCTTTTCATAACCATATTCATGAAGTACCAAGTCTTTATCTATAACTTCTTCATATGTTCCTTCTGCCTTGGAAAAGCCACATTTTTCATATAGTCTTATTGCTGGCTCGTTATAATCCACCACAAAAAATCTTAGTGTTTCTGCATTCATATTTTGGGCTATATTTTCACATTCTGAAAGCATTCTGCTACCAATACCTTTTCTTGCATAATTTACATTAACACCAAGCCTATCCATATATATAGAGTTTTGTAAACTATATTTCCATTTAACACTTTTAGCACCAGCGCTTTCAAAACTTATAGAAAATGCTGAAACAATTGTTTCTCCATCTTGCAAAATATAAATACGCTTATTTTTAATATCATCTTCAAACATTACACATGGATAAATATCGTCCCAAATATAAATTGCATGGTTGTACATATCTGTAATAATATCCATATACATCTGTTTAAGAATGGGTAAATCTCTTAATGTTGCGAGTCTAAACTTATAATTCATCTGCTCATATATTCGGTCTATAACAGGTGATTTGTACTCCATATATTTATCTATATCATCTGGATAAAGCCTAGCTGCCTCTGTCTTGATCTTCCCGTATTGCTCTACTGCATATTTATGACTTCTCAAATAATCTCTAAAAGCCAAGTGCCTTTTTAATTCTTTAGAATCCTCTGGACATACATACAAATGATGTTCCTGCAAATGCTCTTTCCCTTCATATGTAAAAGCTTCTCGTTCCTCAATTCCAAGGTTTCCCTCATGTTTATAACCGATACCTTCCAACATTTTGATTGCATTTGGCAAGTTTTCTTTTTTCACAACTACATCAATATCAATAATAGGCTTTGCAGCAAGTCCTTCTACAGATGTACTGCCCACATGCTCTATGGAAATTGCTATATCACCAATAGCTTTGATTAATTCAATTTTTATATTTTCAAAATCTTCTTTCCATTTTTCATTGTATGGAAGCACAGTTACAAACTTAGTTCTCAATTATATCTTCCTTTCTTTCCTCATATCTTTGTAATATTGATTTCGCCTTCTATTATCCTCCAAAATTGTAATATATTTTACTTAACTTTACTTAATGTGCCCACTACTTTATACTAAAAAAATCCATACATACAAGTCGCAATGCAGAAACACTATGCTTTCACACAGATAATCAAGTGGCTAAGCAAAGCGAATTCTTATAAGTCCAGAAGACTCCAAGTTAAACTATCAAGCTTTCTACATACTCCTTAATCCTCTGATTTCTCTTCCTCAAGAAATCATACTTAGCATGTATAAAGGCAAAATATTCCTCTACCGTCTTTGGCAATCCTCTATTAACATAATTAAAATCACCACACCACTTATTCACAGATGAATAATCACTTGAAACACAATCCTGCAAAAAGAAATAGTCTACATAACCTTTAAAATCCACAAAAAGATCATAAAAATCCTTGTCAGAAAGAATTGTTTCATATAAAGGGCTCTTTTCTCCTTCATAATATCGTCGAATACATTCCAATGTTAAATCCCAACGATCATCTATCAATCTATTTCTTCCACGGTTCTGATTCATGCTGGACTCTTAATCTTTACAAAGTATTTAAATTCAATTCTAAAATATCATATTTCTGTTTTGCTAAATAAAGATCATATGCTTTTTTTACAGGAATTTGAAAAATATGAATGTTTTCCAACCCCAAATCTTCTAACATTTCTAACTTAACTACACCTTTATGAACTACTTTATTTAATTCAGTCGGCATCAAAAAACAATTTCTGACCATTGCAATATTATGATCTGTAATAAATTTCCTATATGCCAATTGATATAAGTATTGTTTTGTCACATCTCCAATACCTGGATTTCCTTTTAATGGCTTATTTCTTTCAAGTTTTATATTGTAATACTTTGCATCAAAAATGAAGAAGTAATCCACATTATCTATCTTTGATATGCTAATTAAATCTGGTATCAAAGTATCGCTTGCCTCTATCTCCTCAGCTTCATCAGGTTTCCATTTTGGTTTTTCTATAACTTCAATCAATGTTTGATTCAAATCGTAATTTTCTGATATTGGACTGGTTAATCCCAATTGTGATAATTGAGTTTTCAACTTATTATCAAATATTTCGGCACAAACATTTTCCCAAACTATGTGAAAAGCGTTGGTGCCAAACATACTTATTCCATCATTTTCATCAATTAGTTTTCTATTCTGAGTAATATATGCATATAATGTTTTTAGCAAAATTCGCTTACGTGTATTAAACTGAATATTAAGTTCTTTCTGAATACGTTCAAGAATATATTCTCTATCACCAAAATCAGATAGTTGTTCTTCCGATAATACTATTTCATCTAAATCAAAGAACATGTCTAGTTGAGAATTATGGAGCATCTTTGAACAATCAGTTAATATACACTCATGAAGTCTCTTAAAATAATCAAATTCATCATCTATGGTTTTTTCTGTATAGAGCTCCATATAATAAGGTCTATTATCTTCAATTAGTGCAAAGTTCTCATCAACGGTTTTTCCCCAAAGAATTGAACCTTCACCATTTACTTCAATAATATCATCTGTATTTATATATATTCCATAATCATAATAATCGCGTAATAGAAACAAAATAACTGCTAAAATATTAAAACTTCTATTTTCATCGTCTCCATTAAACAAATTAATAATTTGTTCTTCAGAACGACTATACCTCTCCAAAACCTTGATTACTTGCTTCATTTCAGCTATTGGTTCTTCAACTTCGGATAAAATGTATTTGGGATAAACCTTCACGATTCGATTACCAACAGCAATGATTCCAACATATGTAAAAACATAAAGACAGTCCCCATTACCAGCACTCACATCTTTAATCTCAATGTCTTCATCCAATAAATCCGTCATTTCCAATTGCTTATTACTATTTTTAACACATTTTAATATTCCATATAATTTCAACGTGTTCAAAAATTTCTCAATTCCATGTTCATCAAATTCAAAAAGGTGCTTCAAATCATTTTTGGTATAACGTTTCTGTTCTCTTACATACTTAGAAACTAAATCCATATCAATCACCCTTTGTACTTGTCATAATAATCAGTTTTAAAATTCTTTCCAAAGATTTCTAAACCGTTTGTTCTAAAATAATCGCAAACTGCGGAATATTTACTTGTATCTGGACAACCATCAAAAAAGCTATTCTTCCTTTGTTTAACAGCATCTTCATATAAATACATAATAATTTTGCTTGTGAACACTTTAATAAACTCTTTCGTATCACCTCTTTCAATTACTTTTCGTGCAATGAAATAAGGTCCCATTAATTTATCTTCATTTACCCTAAAATCAGCAGAAGACATTTTATCATTTATTGCTTTACGTAAAGTATTCCACTCTATTTCTTCATCAGAACCTGGGATATCCACAAGACATTTATTTTTAATTTTATCTTCTCCTTGATTAATACCTAAATACTCAAAACTCCATCTTCTTTTAAATGCCGTATCCATTGGAAATACACCTTGATCAGCACTATTCATTGTTGCCCAAATATACATATTGTTTGGAATTCTAAGTCTACGATAATTATCCGGATTTCCGCCTAAAACATCTGGTTTTGCTAAATATTTTCTAATATCTTCAGATGCCTGTATTTCATATTCACTTACACCATTATCGTCGCGATCAAGTAACTGAAAAACATCGCCAAATACAGCTGCAACTTTTGCTCTATTTATTTCTTCGATTAATAAAATATATGGTTTTGGATTACTATCCAATGCACTTCGAAGAGCATCTACTAGTACTCTCATAAAAGGTCCTGGAACATATTCATACTTAATCTGCTCATTATCATCCATTACAGGTTTATAAGTTCCAACAAATTGTGAATATGTATAATCAGGGTGAAATGTCACTCTTTCAAAATCTCCATTGTATTCATTTTGTACCGACTCACTATCATTTTTTAATGTATAACTCTTTCCTGTTCCTGGTGCTCCAAAAATGATTCGATTTCGATCATAAGGAATATTAACTTCTGTTTCAAATTTTAGTATTACATCGTCTACTCCTGACACTTCTCCCTCTCCATACTTTTTATATACCCCCTTAAGAAGGTCCACAACAGCAGTTCTATAATTATTAAGACCAAAAATAGACATTGCCGTTGCAAGTGAATTATGCATTGACTTGGAGAGTACTTTTCTACTAATATTCTTTTTTAACCATGTAACTTTTCGATTATTTGTGTAATCAGGATTCTGATTAGGGTTTTCTGCATTATCATAATAATAGTCAGATTCGATCTTTCCTATGTGAAATTTATTAGGTTCAGCAAATATAATGTAATCCCCTACCTTTACATCCCTTGTAAATCTTTTTAGCATCCCAACATCTTGGACTTTTGCACGATTGTTTTTTTGATAATGTTTATCGTATTCTTGCATAAAATCTTCTTTTGAATATAATGAAGACATATCCCCCATATGTGACCAGCCTATACAAACATGAGGATTCGAATCTGATAATGCGTCATTTTCTGCTTTAATATGAATTCCCCATAAATTATGTTTTAACACATCATCATACATATCATCTAAAGTATTACCCTCTGGCGCATCAACATCTAATAAATTTCTTATATTTTTAAAATTCTGTTCTATATCAGCATTTGCCATTTTTTACACCTCCAAAAGAGAGTCAATCTCTTGACTCCCTTCTTCTGTAATTACATAATAATCTTTTATTTTCTGATTTGTAAATTATCACTTAATCAACTCTTTCTGCGTAAACAGACAAAAGTACGCTAGCCATCTATATCTCTCAATACTTGGTCAACATGTTCTCTATACTCCTGATTGTGATCCAGCCACATGTCAGTATGCTCACTATCCTCCACCGTCCAAATCATTTTCTTGGAGTTTGAGATTGCATCATATATATCCTGCCCCATGAACTGTGGTGTAACAGTGTCAACCTTACTATTAATGACTAACACTGGTATTTCCACATTTGTTATTGCCTGACACACATTTGCATCCTCATACCAAAAACCTAATTTTTCCTTATTCAAAATATTTCCACATAACAGCATGTAGGAAGTCGACAATCCAATATCCATATTCCTTAATTGCTCTTCTAACATCAATTTCATGCTACTGACCGGACAATCAAGGATTAAAAAATCTATTTTTTCTTCGGCTTCTTTATCTTCCATGGCTAAGCCTGCTGTTGCTCCACCAAAAGAAGCTCCCCATACTCCTATCACTTTATCGGGAGCCAAATCAGATATATATGTAATATAATCTATCAAATCATATTTCTCCCAATACCCAAATGTCGTATATCTAGCAGTATTTTCATTGCTACTTCTTTGATCGTATGTCAAAACATTATAACCTTTTTCCAAAAACATTTCTGCTATCGGATAATTTGAATAACGATTTCCGCCTAGACCATGTACCATAATAACCGTTGGATTATTTTTATTATTCTCATTTCCCGCCGCATATATATAATCTGCCGGTATCATATGTCCATCAAATGTTGAAGTAAGCTCTACTTTTTCGATTTGGTATGTACTACAGAAAGTCTGGTAGTCTATTCCATATTTTGCCCAAAAAGTTTCCTTTACCTGAGAAGTATCCTCACATGTAACTAATTGTGTTGAGCCCTCAAATACCTGTATTCCAATATAATATGACATTCCACAAAATCCCACCAAGATAATGCATAAAATTGCTATAAATATTTTCGTTAATTTCTTTTTCACAAATCTTCCTCCAATCCGGTACTAAAAACTGCAAATATTTTACAAACGCACAAAAACGGTAAGCCTTTATTTTACTGGTTTCCCGCAGTTTTTCGTCTATTCCATCTTCCTATACTTAACATGTATCTTAAACATTTTTGTTAGGGTTATCTGTTACGCTTTGACTTCATTTGTTTTTTGCTGTCCCTATCGCACGGACTGTATCAGCTAATGTTATCACTTTTGTGTTATCAAACCTTCTGAAACATTAGTCATTTAAACTTTCGATATAAAAGTGTAAGCCTTATCTAGACAAAATTTCAGTTGTCATTCATCTCTAGCTTCGGCGTATCTCTCTTTACCCCACCAGTTTGGCATAAGCTCCTTAAGTGTTACAGTTTCTCTTTTTTCAAAATCAACCATAATTTCCATATTTTCATTCTCTTCATTTAACTGATAAAAGAACTCTCGGCAAGCACCGCATGGCATACCGCTTCCTCCACCATTTGGCGCCTGATCACGGAATGCTATTAATCTCTTAACCCTAGTTTGCCCACTGTTTACATACATATTTAAAGCCGCTACTCTCTCAGCACATAAATTCATAACACCACTGCAACTTTCTACACAAAAGCCAATAAAAATTTCTCCATTTTCTGCTTCTAATGCAGCTACTACATTGTGTGCATATATGAATGGCGACACCTCCTCCGGATGGTATTGCTCCTTTGCTTTATAATACATCTTTTCCCAAATATCCATTTTTTCTCCTTGTAAAATCCCGATTTGTTGTTCCACGTTATATTAAAATATAATATATTATAGTATTATATCACATATTATGCTTTTAGGAAAATAATGCCAATATGCTGCAACTAAAAGAAAGTGAGTCAGCTAAGAAAATAAGAAGGCTTAATCAATTTTTAAAAGAGAAAGATAAAGTACATTTTCTATAACAACAATAGAACTGCTGGACATAGAGCAATGAAAGCTTTTCTTTCCAGATATGGCATTTAAGCAAAACCACTTTTCATAAATACATTAATAAAGACCTTAATCTTGCTGCATATTGGCATACAAAGTTGGGGAAAAATTTTGATAGGGGCTGATTACTACCATCTCTTTTGGAATATATTTCTTCATATAAAACTAATTCTTTTTAATTACAGCCACTGCACAAGGCACTCGGCCTTCAATAATTCTATAGCTTACATCTTCATATCCAAGTTCTTTAAAAAAGTCCTGATATGTGCTGAATGTAAATTGTCTCTTGAAATCTGCTCCAGCCTTTCCTACAGCCTTTGCAAATCCGCTAGTCTTACCAGAATTGTTTGTATTCATATATGTAGGAATAATAATGCTTCCTCCCACTTTGCAGACACGATCAAGTTCCTGAATTGCCTTTACCGGTTCATCAAGTAAATGTATAACATTTGCAGCTACAACCTTATTAAATTCCTCATTCTTATATTCCAGTGACATGATATTCGCCTGCTTAAATGTTACATTATCGTACCTAGCACAATTCTTCCTTGCCTTCTTTAGCATATTGACAGAGAAATCCGTAGCAATAAGACTCCTGCATCGCTCGGCTATGACTGTACTCAAAAGCCCTGTTCCACAGGCACATTCCAACACTACATCAGTAGTATCGATTTGATCAGCAACAACTCTTTTTAATTCTTTGTGTGTCTTACCATTTATTACATTTGCAAATATGTCATAAACACTGGCAACTCTATCCCAAAACATATCTTATCTCCTCGCTTATCTTTCTTGCTTGTCTAGCAAAAAACTGAATTCTTTTCAATCCATATTCTCTTATCATATATTTTATGTATTATATTTAATTCTTTGTCCTATCCTCCACTTTGGTATGACGAACATAAATATCTTAAAGGTAAATAAATCCGGCTTTTCTCAGACTTCAACCGATATCATGCTATCCTTATTCTTCCACCATTTCTTATACTCCACGATCGTTATTCGCTTATCTACAGGCTTTACAGCATCTGCAGAGATTGTCCAATCTCTGCCAAGTTGTAGTACCATCTATTCTTCCATCCACACAAAGCTTTTGTATTCTTCGTGATGTTACATCCCATTTTTTTTGCTGCCTGTTTGATTGTCATATACACCTCAACAAAAATAAGTTCTGTTAATAATCTCACAAATAAAATTATTATATTCCGCCATTCATCATGACAAACTGGAATTTATCAGTATCTTTTACCATATATTGTACGAGCTTCTGTTGTCCATTTTCGAATGAAATCAGTTTTTGCATCGGTATAGGCATCTCTGTCATGCTCATATCTCTTCCATAATTCCAGTTTTAAGGTTTCATATTCCTTTGCAATCTGAGGATGATCATTTAAATAGTCTCGGAAATACAGTTCATCATTATCACCTGTATATCTTAGATGAATGTGGTAAACCTTATCCGCAAAACCCGCTTTTGTATATCCCTTATTGAGTGATATTCGTCTTTTTTCATGGGACATTTTGATAAAACCATTCTGTCCCAAAATTTGCGCTACTTTTTCCATGTCGGCTTTTTCAAGAATCTCAACCATTACATCAACAATATTCTTAGCCCATATGCCATGTATTGCTGTACTTCCAATGTGACTGATTCTTTTAACAGGATAACCTGTCAAAAGGTCAGTAATTTCGGCTTCTATCTCCTTGTAATATTCGTTCCACTGATTATCAGACTGAACAAGAAATATTGGGAATAAATCCCACAACTCTTTCAACGTCATATCCGATAGTTCTTTTCCCATAGTCAAGTCCTTTACAAATAACAATTTGCCTTTCTCGTTTAAATTTTAATCTCTTATCCTATATTTTATGTATTATAACAAATAATGTCAATATAAAAAGTGTACCTCGAATTCCTCCAAAGGTGCACCGCTACGCTATTTATTCAGTTTTTAAACACATCTAAATACCACCATAGACAACCGCTGTATTGATGCTTTCCACTTCCTCTAGTGTAACCAATACGGTAAAGGATGTCGCACCCCCTTCATCATCGGTAATCTTCTTTCCGACATTATCATATACTTCGCCTAAATATACATTTTATGCCACAAGAACAAACATCTCACTTACCGGATTAACCACATATACAACGATATCACCTTTTCTAAGGAATCCATTTACGGAATCATCAAATGATTCCGCTACAAATGATGTAATATCGTATCACCCCTTGTACTTATCCATCACCTAATCCTTTGATGCCACTACATTCTTTCTACCTCAAGTTTATTCTGCATGGAAAGATATAATCCGCAGACTACAATTCTCGCAAAAAGCGCCGGAATCACAATCACCTTAAGCACTGCTACCATTTTAACATTTATACCATAGAAACGTTTTTCGAAATATTTCCTGCTGACTCTTACCGAGATAACCATGTATCCTTTTTCAGCAAGTTCTTTATTCAAATAGCAAACTACACCATAATACTTAGATTCCGAAACACCGAGTACTTCGCCGATTTCTTTTACTGTGATAAAAGTTCTATATTCAAACATATCTCTCACCTCCGATTACGAATTTTTTCTTTCGTAATACATTTGGGGGAATTTTTTGCTCATTACTAAATCACAGCAAAAATTTTTTATTTTTAAAATCTGTGGAAAATAAAAGATTAAAAAACAGAATTGGACTTTATTTTGGAATTATTTAGCTTCTGCTTCTTTTAAAAAAATTAGAATCATTTTAGAAGCTATGACCAAAAAAAGACCTGAAGCCGTGCAATTCCACACGGCTTCAGACCTTAAAAATACTGGATTTGATTTCATTTGGTTTCAGCTGTCCATATCACACGGACTGCATCAGCTAATGTTATCAAATTGTCATCACGGGAGTGTTATCAAGTTTGCCTTTACTGTTCTTTTACGCTTGCAATCTCTCCCACCATATATTGGACATAATCCTTTGCAAGATTTCTTTTGACTTTTCTACAAAACAGTTTATAACTGTATCAATTTATCATCTGTGCAGATTTGCTTCTGCTCTCCTTTCATAATACTTTGGGCTTCCCCATAAAGTATCTCTATGCCATTGTATTTTATAAACTTTGACAGAGCAAATTTTCGATATTCAATTTTTATATCGACTTCATACATATCATTTTCATTTTCGGAACACCAATGCTTTTTGCTATAACATCGCATTTAGTCATCAGAAGGAAATATATATTTTGATTTTCATTACTTATGCATTCATAATTTGCTTGTCCCTTCGCAATAATAATATCAGCATTATAGTATATCTTATTAAAATCATTTGAAGTTCTTGTAAGTACTGTTCCAAGCGAACAATCTCCGTTTGAAATAATACTTGCATATTCATCCATACCAACCAAGTAGGCATCCTCTTCCACAGAATCATTAACAACTGCTGCTCCACGCGTTGCAAAAAATATCTGACATGCTGGATTTCTCTCTTTTATTTTCTTAATAAGAATCTTATCCAAACAGATTTCTCCACAGTTATCACCTAAGTATAGGATGCTTTTTGCATGATCTATATCCTTTTGCAATTCTCTAGTATCGTCAATCTCAAGCTTCTCTGTCTTAAGAATCTCGAATTTCTCATTTACATCTGAGACAGTCAGCTCATGGATAGGATTAAAGTCGATCACATTTCCGATGATTGCATACTTTACTGCCTCCATAAAATTATCCTCTGACTTTGCGATTTTCTCTTCGAATAAGTCTATTCTATCAAGAAACATCTTGTTATATTTTTCTCTGGTTTCCTTATATGGATCGCCATTTCCAGTTATTCTTTTGAGTACATTAAAATTCTCTCCGATAAGCTCCGGTGAAGAAATCTTGGAAAAATCTACGCCGCTTAAATACCTAAACATTTCCTTTAAAAGATCATTCTTATCTTCTATTCCAACCATGTCAGCAACCTTAATTGATTGATTAACTATACACGGAATA
Source organism: Clostridium butyricum (assembly GCA_015058525.1). Taxonomy (GTDB): domain Bacteria; phylum Bacillota; class Clostridia; order Clostridiales; family Clostridiaceae; genus Clostridium; species Clostridium butyricum_A. The sequence continues at coordinate 128,859 of SVCE01000024.1, read as the reverse complement.
CATTTTTCTTGAAGTTTCATAATTCCTTATTTCCTCCTGTCTCTAGACCGATGAATTCCCATTTATCTTTATACTTTTTTTTGCAAATTCCTTTGCATTTCCTACATCTCATTTATTGTAAAATCCACTTAATCCACCTCTATTTTTCAAGGTTCTCAAAGCTTCCATATCCTAAAAAACAAGACCCCAAAACTACTGATTCAACAGTTTCAAGGTCTTTAATTTTTCTGGGTTTTATTCTATTTTTTCCACAGGCTCAGAATACGACAAAGTGACCCTTGGGGATATTCTGGAGTACCTGGGGATATTACAGGCTACTCAAACTCTATAGTTCCAGATCTGTTTCTCGTGTAAAATGCTAATAAATTAAGCGTTTCTATTTTTTTATTTTCCTTGAAACACCCTGTATTTCTTGTGCTTTTCAGAAAAATAGAATCATTTTAGAATAATTCATTAGAATCAGTGATTCTAACTATGATTCTAGGAGCTATACATACAGGTTAAAATGATAGAATCAAAAGCCTGTTTCCGATGCACTTGACATCGTTCGTCTTAAAGTATTATAACACACACCATACCAATAAGCCACAAGAAATATTACTAACCTTTTTACTATTCTCCAGTCTGTGTTCTACAAAATACTTAAGTATCCTCACTTCCATTAACTGTGTCAGCTCAAAAAACTGCATATCATTTAATTGATATCCCGCTTTTTTAGCTTCAATGCTGTCCATTGACAATCCACGAATAAGTTCAAGCGATTCCTTATCGAGCGGATCACCATTTTACAGTCTCCAGTCCGCTTCTCTGTCACGATATTTTTGCGCATACTTTTGGATTCGCCCATATGCTGCCTTTTGACTATCGTCAAGCATATTATTCTGCATCAGATGACTACGAATAGAGCCTTTTTCCATATGTTTATTATATGCATATCTGATAAATTCCATAACCATTTCATCTGCAAACTCGACAATAGACATTGCACCATTGTCCAACATCTGCGCCAAACCCGGCATATCCTCGTTATGCTCTGCGCAATACTGTACAACGGCCATTACTATATACTGTTTTGTTAAGAATATCTTCTGGTTCCGAATATCACCCCTTACTCTTCTGTTTTCTGCTATACGGAGACAGATCAAAAAACAATTCCTCCATCTGCTCCGATGATAAGTCTTCTCTCTGCAGAATTGATATCATCTCTTCCTGACGAGGCTGTCCGAGTGTCAACCTGTACAAAGCCAATACATTTATAAGTCTGTCATACTTCGTCTTATCCTGGCTGAACGGATACATAGGAACAATTCGTTCTATCTGGTATTTATACGGATAATTCTCAGGCAAGCACCAATACGGAATCATCTCCGATGAATTGGCACCGTATTTCTCTCTTGTCATCTCAAACTTATCATTCCAGTCCGGATTGTCTTCGTTTGCCGCCACGTTCTGACGGATGGCATGACACATATATCTGTTGATCCTACCCTCACGCTGTTCTAAGTCTATCGGATTATTGGGGAGATTCCAGTGCACAACTTTTCTACTATATAAATGGAAGTCTAATCCTTCCTGCCCAACCGATGTTGTTGCCAGAACAAACGGACGGAACGGCGAATTAAAAGCATTCCTTACATTATTTACACGCTGAATCGTCTTATCACTGGTCTTTGCATCAAAATATCCGGCTGCAAAATGCACTCTTAATCTCGGAGCTCGTTTCATAGGCTTATCTGTAAAGCTTGCCTTATAGTACTCCTGTGATACATACGGCAGATTTGAAGTCTGCAAGAAGGAATCATTGATTGCTTCAACAAAATCTTCACCCGTAACACCAAGTGCAAACTTGTATTCATCAATCATAGACTGGAAGTTTCCATCAGCACAGTAAATAAACACCTGTTCATAATGCTTCTCTTCACTGGATCCCCTTCTACCTTCAAATACAGCATCCATAATACTGCGGGATTCCGGTCTATTGAAGATACTAACAAAGCTCTTATCACAGCATGACCTTGCCAATTCGATTCTTAGAACAATGTCATCCACCTCTTCAAGTGCACGATACAGACAAACCGCAGGCGCAGCTATCGCCATGTTTACCAACGTATCAATATCCTCATCTGATGGCAGACGTTCCGGCAGTTCACATTCTTCTTCAAATAAAAGTGCATCCATATACATAAGAAGAGATAGCAACTGCTTAGCTCCGAGGCTTCCTGTCGGAATGCCAGTTTCCTTTGCAACTTTATCTATATCTTCCTTTATAAGTTGCTTTATTTCTTTGCGGATTTTAAATAGTTCCTGTCCATAATATGCCTTGTAATCATATTTCTCAGCCAGCCATACAGAAGGATAATCCACAAGTTCTCTTTGCTCTCTGATAAGGAATCTTGTCTTACCACGTTTATTCTTCTTTGGATCCACTTCATCATCAAAATCAGCATCCTCTGGCAAAGCATAATAAGACTGCTGCTCCACACTCTTATTACCGATACGTCGATTTACCAAACGTTCCGCTTCATATGATGCCAGGGTTGCAATTACTCTCGGTACCATCTCCCAGCTGGAGAATACGAGAGTCTTCGAATAACCTTCGCACTGCTCAAAGATACTTTTGCTTCCGGTTTTATAATACTTATTTGCCGGAGGTATCCACAGTAACAGTTCCGGATCCCCCTTTCTATCCTCACCTTTAGAAAAGATTTCATCAAATAATGTATTTAGCCTTGCATTCGTATCAGGCAACGGCTTGTACTTATTAATCTCCGATCTCTTTAGGAAAGACATAGACATATTACGAATTGCCTTATTTCTATAGGAAGCATCTATCTGATATTTCTTGCCAGCCATTGCTCCATCAATCTTATCCTTTACCTTATAGTTCATAAAAGACATCAAAAACGGAGCTGACTTTACATACTCAATCGGGAAATTACCAATTCCCATCTTATACATGAATGTTTGCAATTCTATATAGGAAGAAACATTTGCAACGGACAGATTGTCTATTGCCATTGCACGAGCTTTGTCGGTATTAATGATGCCCGAATCTCTACGCTCTGTTCGGCACATATGACCATATAGCTCATGCTCGGCCTCATTCTTAGAAGCAATCAGTACACTTAGATTATCTCCACGTATTTCAGCTAAATGATCCGAATAAGCCTGCCAAACTGTATGGAATCTATCATTTTCCTGCTTACCATTAACCAGAAAGTCCATCACACGCATGAAGCCCTGTAAATGTGTCTCTTCTCCATTAGTAAGCTCCGTCAAAGTCGAATATGGCTTATATGGCGTTGCTGACAAAAGAAGTACGCAGCTATCAGTATTATTCTTCAGAAACTTTTTTGACAGCAGTGCTCCATCACTATGGTCATTTTCATCTATCTCAATAAGATCTTTGAATCTTTGGAACTCATCCATAATAACAAGATCCGGGTTCAGCATTCCAAGGCTGATTTCCGCAAAGCAATACCGAATCTTATTTATTAGATCCTTCTGCTCCTGCCATGATAATATTTTATTCAAACGTGCATTGTCAGGTAGCTCATCCCAATGCTTTCTAATCTTTCTGCATACTGACTTTATCTCAGATACAAGGTCTTTCTTCAAGTAGTTTTGAAGTTCTTCCTTCATTCTTTTTAAATAACTGCATTTGTCCGGAAGTTGATCAATTCTCCATTTTTCATAATCGAGATACCACTGCCACGAATCCGGCTTTTCAATAAAATATGTACGCATAAAGAAAGATAGCTCTTCTGAATAACTACCGCACATTCCACTGTAATCAATAATCAGATAAGCCAGTGCTCTTTCATGCGCTGTACCTGCACCGCTTTTTATCTGAAATGATGTTGCCGGAGTCATAGGGATCAGTCTTACATTTGTTCTGCTCTCCGTCTCAGCAAGCATAAGGTGCTGCATAGAAAGACGACCTTCCGAAATACTAACTCGATTTTCCTTTGCTATTCCAAGCTTGCTGCAATTCTGGTTTGCAATACCGGCATTAGAGCAAATATAAACTACCACATAATCCAGATCATTAATCTCCTTACGCCAAACTCCAGTCTTTTCTACAACTGTTTTGGCAACAATTGTCTTTCCAAGACCTACTTCATCAGCAAGAAGCACTCGATTATGCCCCTGGCGAAAAAGGTCTACAATTCGTGTCGCTGTGGCTTCTTGAAAATCTTTAGCTATCATTTTCTGCCTTTCCCCTTTCCGCTTGCTGCCTTAATAAACAATTCCAGCAACTGCTTGAATTCTTCGCCTATCTTATCATCATCTATCTTTTCTACAACTTCATACATAGAATTAAATCGTTCCGGGTACTCTGCTGCAGCTTTAAGCATCCTTTCATAGATATCCGGCTCGACCGCGAAACCATAACCTTCAGAATTATCGCCTGCTTCTCTGCTTTGACTTAATAATTCTTCAAAGCTTACACTGTCGTAGAAATCCTCATCCAACAAATACCTCATGTATGTCATAAACATAGGACGATTGCTGATAATATCATTAAATATCGCATCTTCCCTTTCCTCAGAAGGCATTCCCCTTACCTCTAAACAAACCAAGCACTCCGAACCTTCCTTTGTAAGAATGAACATATTGCTAAGGTTATTCAAAGATAACCCTTTGAATACCACTTCCTCTGTCAGCGGTTGAATATTGGTTTTCACATAAAATGGTCTAATTGTTACGCCTTCGTAAGACTGATCAGTAAAAATCTTTACCGTAAACGCACCTTCCTCAACAATAACCTCAGCAAATTTAACGCCATATACAACCTCTCTGAAATCAACATTATTCTCTTCTTCCACCTTTTCAATTTCTTCAAAGCTGGTCATCTGAACAAACGGACATCCGTTTTTCTCGTCATTTACAGGAATAAAATCTTTCATAACGCTCAAATAGCTCGCGTGATAAGGCTTATATACCAATTCAAGCAAGAACTCAACGTTATGATCAAAGGCATTATTGGAAGCATTCAGCGAACCAAGATACAGTCTCTTTGGTTCGTTATACTTGTCCGTAAAGTACACCTTTGCATGGACATCTCTGGTGTCATATCCAAATGTATCACCATCCTCTAAGGCATCATTTGAACTCAGCGCAGGATTAATAACCCATACTCCATCGCCCTCTCTACGATTAAAAGCATCAAATATCCTCTTTGTAACAGATGTATCCCTTGTAATTAAACATCGTTTTACTGGACCAGATTCCGGATTACTACTATAGTCATCTAACAAATCGCCAATAACTGTTTCTGACAAAAACGGTGAAACAATAAATAAACCATAGCAATCCCGAAACATCTCCCGAGGGCTTTTTTGCAACACACTTGATGATACTTTCTTTATTTTATTAACATTCTTTCCGTATATTCCAAACGAATGGAACTCATAATCATCAAAACAATCCAAAAGGTTGAAGCTTTCTACCCTTCTTACATTTTCAATCAGTTGCTTATACCGATTTTTGTTACTGTCAAACTGCGATACAAAAGTAATCAAATCCGCAATTGGCTGATTTTTAGGATTGATTGTATTCCCTACAAAACCATCCATATCTACAGCAACATCCATGCTTTGATCAAAAGTAAGGTTACGGCTTAACGTAACGATCTTAATCAGAACTCTTCCGTCATGAATGTTATGATACTGAAGAACCCATAACTTAGGATGAAAGTTATTTGTATAGTTTGGCATCCTTACCTCATGGATGCTGTCTTCCAAAAGTGCATATAGTCTACTCTCCGCCTTTGGGACTTTAATACAACCCACATTACAAAAGATAGAAAGCTTTTTCCCGGTTCTTCTGATTGCTTCAAGTACATAGAGTGGGTTATTTTTCTGTCCCGTTGTCATCTCTCCATGCATGCCAAGGCAGAGAGGAATCCCCATCAATGCTTCCATATCAAGGGAATATGTAAGCCCTACCGCCTGATCCAACTCATAATATGCATCTGCACTTAATAGTTCACCGTAATCTACACGGTCATTATTTTGATCAAATCTTCGTCTAGGCATCGTCTCTCACCATTCCTTTCAAAATATCAGAAATTATAGTCTGACCGGTACCATGTCTGTAATTCATAGGAGATGTCTGTATCTCCTGAAATGGGTAATCTTTCCCAATCTTAGACTTAACAGCCTTACACGCCTGCTCACGCTGTCTGATAATCCTCTTTTCCTCATCAGAACAGATATCAGACGGATTTGATTTAACTGCATTTTCAAACTTCGTTAGAAAATCACGGATAGCAGATTTATAATGCTCATGATTTCTAACAATCTTCAAAATCTCATCTCTATGCGGTAAACCCAGTGTGTTCTTTTTCCATGTTCGATACTTTTCTTCCAACTTATCCTTCTCGTCAGGAGTTGCATTTTCACCGCCATTTTCAAAAAACAGCAGATTATACACAATATAAGCCCCATAAATAAAGTTAGCAAACTCCGTAGCCAGTTCAAGATTATGGCGTAACACCTCCGGCATATCACCTGTAGGAATATCATCAAGTGCAACTCCATCAAATGAAGTCTTAGTCTTAAGACAATACTCCATTAAAGTATTTTTCATAACCGGAACATGCAAAAACTGAGTACGCAAATAATCCGCCTCATCTCTTCTAAGATGTAAAGTCGGATTATCTAAATAGTCCTCTATTCTTTCTTTGCATGGTGCATTAAACAATGCGAAGTTGCCTACTCCTGCATCATCAGCATCACCACCATCATCTTCGCTCTCATACTTAATTACAATATTCTGCATCTTTCTGTTATATCCAGCCACTGCACTACAAGCGTCATCAAAGGACATATTTCCGTTACACAGAATCTCTGTTGTTCGTAAAGCATTCCAGTAGATTCTTGTTGGCTTCATCTTAACGCCACGATCAGAACGCCCGCCTATAATACCTGCTGCCTTTGTTCCTGTTTCTTCATCTACAGCACGTCTAAGCACACTTGCGATTCTATCCTGATCTGTATCGATAAGGTTTCGAACCTCAACCCCTGTTGTCAAACCACTCTTCATGGCTTTCTTAAAAAGCTCCGGAATCAGAATGTAATACTTCGCGCGAGTATGTAAGACAGAGGTTCCCGGATATAATAGATCCGAGATGCTATCTCTTACAATACCAACGCCAAGTTCATCCAGAGAGCCTGATTCCCCAAGAACCTTTAGTAATTCTTTAATTTTTTCTCTTTCTTCTCTGGAATAATCCACCCAGCCAAGTTGCATTTATATAACCACCTTTTCCTTTATCCGCAAAAGAACCACCACAAAAATAAGCCCGCTATCACAAAGAATAACATCACGGCTCCTGCAGGGGCTTTGCTATTCTCTTTGCTCGCTTGTTTTTCCAATTCTTCCATCAAGCGCATTCATCATCCCTAAACAATGAATCTTCTCGCGGATTGTCAGAATACCTTCCATTCGACACTAAATCACTTCCTTAAAATCCAATGTACCTTAAAAACATATCAACCGTAACTATCCGAGTCGTGTTTGGCTCCTTGCTACTTTTCATCTGTATTTTTCCATCAGCTCGTTTTTCAATCGTATACTTTGCTCCGGAATACTCAATTTCAAAAGCATCTCCAACAGATTCACCTGCAGTGATGCCTTTAGATGTGTACTCTTCAGAAAACACCTTGTACCAGCCTCTTAAGATTCCATCTATAACTGTTCTATATTTCACAAAATCCTTATCATGAATCAAAAAGATATAAGAACGTTGCGAGCCTTTGTGATAAGTCAGAATAGCGGGTTTTGCATCCTTGATTCTGTTAAACATCAGGCTCTTGTAGGATTCCCATTGATCGTATGTTCTTCTTCCCTTATGGCAGTAGTAAACGACGTTATGTCCACCCAAAAAGTAGCTCTCCACCTCGCTCGGAAGCACATACTTCTCTCCGCCAAGCTTTGTGGCATCATCACTTTCCAGCAGACCATTATCCGGATCCATAAAAATCAGTTCTGCATCCTTAAATTCATACATGCTTTGCTGAAACCAACTGCTACGTTCCTGCTCTCGGTCATTAGGCGTCCCCTCCGGCTTAAGAATCTCAGAATAAAACAGGGTTCCAGAAAGAATGCCACTCTTTTCAATGTCAAAAATAGATTTATTACGGTTTCCTACAACACCCTTCAAAGCATCAAATACTTCAGGGCAATATCTTCGCATTACACCTTTATTCAAATAGTCCGTAAACTTACCATCATTAGAGCCATCGTCCTCCGTCAGATACCAGTTCACACCAACCTTTATTCCAGCATCTATAAATGCCCGGAGCATAGAATACTTTCCAAAGTCCCCTATATCCCCAACGTACTGATTCTTCATAAGCTTCTCCTAATACTTAGATTTCTGATGGCGGATTATCAACATATCCCCATTCACGTAATATTTCAAGTGCCTCCGATTCATCTATCCTTCGTAAGTCTTCCCAACATTCCTGTCCAAGGTATATTGCCATGCAGTATTCTTCATCCCGATAGTCCTCCCTTGTTCTAAGACGGCTCCACTGCTTATCATCCTTATGTATGATTTCCGGGCCAATTTCATCATCAATTTTTCTTATCAACACATCTTTGCTGAATTTATCATAACTATATGACATTTCGTCCCCCTTCATTCTCAGTTATCAGCATCTCGCCACGTGATTGAAATCTTGTATTAACTTAAATCACAGCGATTTAGAATAGTAGTCGGGGCATCCTCGCCATCTCTCATACCCCAATACTGATAACCATCAACAAATATATACTTGTTAGGATGATCCCAGAAATACATGGTAATTCCCTTCTCTTGAATATAATTCACCACATACGTAAAATCCTCATCAGAACCATTTACTTTATTTCTAACAACGTATTCATGAGGAGCCTTACGTGCATAAGTCTTAGCAAATATCCAATTCTGTCTTTCGATAAAATCTTTTACTTTTTGCATATAACCTCCTACTATTTCAAATTTGAAGCTATAGTCTGTAACGTCTGATTCAAATCCTTATCATCTACATAAGTTCCAACTATCTGCAAAAAATAATTTGCCGATTCAATATCATTAGATTCAAAGAAATACATTCCGTACGCATACGCAATCTTTAACACTGCTTCATCAGCATCATATGGAATTTGATTCTCTTTAAAATAAGAAACCAACTCATCATTAGAAGGTCGGTACATTTCACCCATTTGCTGACTTATATAATAAAGCTCCGAATTTACCATTTCATAATTTGCAAATTGTATACTAAACAAGAGACAACAAACAGCAACCTTATAGTCCTTTCTTTCAACGTAATAAAATGCCAAATTGCGATAGCATCTCGCAAGGTCAGACGGACGGAATGCATATTTAAAGGTCTCACTGGTTATTCTTGCAAAATCTTCAAACATGGCACGTATCTTAAAAGTTTCTGCATATTCAAAGGCTATTCGTGTGTTTGCAGGGTTCCATCTCTTTGCTTTTTCTAAAGCTCTTGCTGCATCTTAAATACGCTGTGAATCAATCAATATGCTTCCATACAACAAGTACATTTCAGCATAATCAACCGGAGCTCTTCTAACATCCTTTTCTGATTTGTTATAATTGCAATACAGAATTTCCTCCATAGACTCTTTAAAACAGAAGTATTCACTAACCGAGTCATCGGCATACATATCCATTTCTTCATATTTATGAATCATGTCCTCCGTTAGTTTAAGCACAGTTTCAAATCTTTTTTCATGGATATTAAATCTAATCTCATCCAATGTGGCATCAAATCCCATACAGATCTTTCCAAAACCACTATTTAGCTCCTCTTTTTTGTCCTCTGGAAGAATACTGTAAATAAGCCTTCCACAAGCTCGAAGAATTTTTTTCCTAGCTCATGATCCTTATACTTTTCACACTGTTCCTCTAAGTAAGCAATATCTTTTTTGAATCACCAGATAGACCGGCTGTTATACTTGTCATTATTCCTTCAAAATCTTTTTTATCTTCCATACTAAACTCCTCTAGAACAGATGGCTAAAAAAGCCAATATCCTTTTGTTACAATCTAAGAATAACAAAATTGCTGTCCCATAATACGGACACGTATAATCTATTTTTCACCTTTCTTCCGCCAATTCTTATACTCACCGGTCGTTATTCTCTTATCCTCAGGCTTTACGGCATCCGCAGGGATAGCCCAATCTCTTCCAAATTTCGTAGCTCCCTCTATCCTTCCGTCCACACAAAGCTTTTGTATTCTTCGTGGTGTTACATTCCATTTTTCTGCTGCCTGTTTGATTGTCATATATCCTTCCATATACACCTCAATAAAGATAAGTTCCGTTAATAGTCTCAAAATAGAGATAGAATCTCTTATTATATATTTTATGCATTATAACGAACAATGTCAACACAAAAAGTGCACCCGGATTCTCTCCTAAGGTGCACCACTACGCCATTTATTTAGTTTTCAAATACATCTGAATGCCACCATATACAACTGCCGTATTGATACTTTCTACTTCTTCCGGTGTAACCCACACAGTAAAGGATGTCGCTACCCCTTCATCATCGGTAATCTTTTTTCCGGCATTATCATATACCGCACTCACATATACGTTTTCAGCCATAAGGACAAACATCTCACTTGCCGGATCTACGGCATACACATCAACGATATCGCCTTTTCTCAATGAACCATTTACGAAGCGGTAGTTGTCAAGAAGTTTGGCAAGCTTTTCATTTCTCTTAGCAACCGTTGAACCAAGCTTGTTACTGTTTACATCAAAATCATCAAACAAGCCTTCGAAATCACTTTCTGACTCACTTCCCTTAGCTGACTCCTCAATATGACGGAATACTGTCTCCAAAGTTTCATTAAGATTCTCATCGTTATCTGTCTTAGCCTTCACGTTACAGAACAACTCGCTTGGAAGGATAAAGAATCCCTTCTAATGATGATATATAGCTCTTTACGGAAGTTCACTAACATCTACGGATTTCCTTTTGCAGTCACTTTGTTGTGAAGGACCGCATCTAACACATAGTCCTGCTTTGTTAGATAACCCATAAGCTTCCAGCGTTTATCAAATTCTTTTCTTTCTTCCGGCGAACATCTGTAAGCAATCGTCTCGCTACGATATCTTCCTTTCGGATCATTGTTCTTCGCTGACATCGAATCCCTCCTTCCACTCTTCATCAAGAGCCTCTGCCATATCGTCCTGAATTGAAGGCGCATCATATGTGCATAGCGATATGTGATCTCTGTGCTCTCATGACCAACTCTGTTTCCAATGGCTACAGCAGAGAATCCCATATCTATAAGAAGTGATACATGACTGTGGCGAAGATCGTGAATACGAATTCTCTTTACTCCGCTTGGTTTAACACCTCTGTCCATCTCATGATGCAGATATGGTTTTGAAATCACAAAGATTCTGTCTGTGGGCTCTATGCCATAGATGCTGTTAATGAAATCCTACATCTCCAAAGCAACCATCTCCGGCATCTTAATAACCCTGACGCTCTTCTTGGTCTTAGGCTTTGTAATGACATCTTCACCGCCAAGTCTCTGATATGACTTTGTAATGGATACGTTATTACTATCAAAATCGAAATCAGCCGGAGTCAGTGCTAATAATTCACCCATACGGATTCCCCACCAATAAAGCATTTCAAAAGCCATATAGGAATATATCTTCTTTTCAATTCCCCAGACTTTCGACTGCCATGTGCTTTCTCTGACCTTAGGCTTTACATCCGCTTCATATCGTCTGTAAAAATCTCCGAAGGTCGTATCCAGGCTGCTGGCCTTTTCCAATTTGAAGTGTCGCTCCCAATCCTGAGAGCTTCCTTCTTGGTCTCAAAGCCACGCTTCATCTTTTTGACATTTTGCCTATCCAGTCCGTGTAATAGAACTGACAGTTCCACTTGCCTGTGTTTTTGTCCCTATTCGCTGGCATGTTGTATCTCCTTTGCTTCTGTTTCGTTTTCTACTCCATAGAAACGTTTTTCGAAATATTTCCTGCTGACTCTTCCCGGAATAACCATGTATCCTTTTTCAGCAAGTTCTTTATTCAAACATATCTCTCACCTCCGATTACAAATTTTTTCTTTCGTAATACATTTGGGGTGATTTTTTGCTCATTACTAAATCACAGCAAAAATTTTTCTCATTTTTTTCAAATTTACCGAAAATAAAAGATTAGAAAACAAAATTGGACTTTATTGGGGAATTATTTCGCTTCTGCTTCTTTTAGAAAAATTAGAATCATTTTGAAGCTATGACCAAAAAGGTCTGAAACCGTGCAATTTCACACGGCTTCAGACCTTGAAAATACTGGATTTGTTGAGCCAACCTCTAAACCAGTTACAGGCTACTCAAACTCTATAGTAGCTGGTGGTTTTCCAGTGCAATCATAGAATACTCTATTTACGCCTTTAACTTCATTTACTATTCTAGTTGTTACTTTTCCAAGTACTTCCCATGGAAGCTCAGCTGATTCTGCTGTCATGAAATCACTAGTTGTAACTGCTCTTAAAGCAATTGCATAGTCATAAGTTCTTCCATCACCCATAACACCAACTGATCTCATATTAGTAAGTGCTGCAAAGTATTGACCAATTTTCTTATCCAGTCCTGCTTTTGCAATTTCTTCACGATATATAGCATCTGCATCTTGAACTAGTCTTACTTTTTCAGCTGTAACATCTCCAATTATTCTTATTCCAAGTCCTGGACCTGGGAACGGTTGTCTATAAACTAATTTTTCAGGTATTCCAAGTTCAATACCTGCTTTTCTAACTTCATCTTTAAACAATAATCTTAATGGTTCAATTATTTCTTTGAAATCAACATAATCAGGAAGTCCTCCTACATTGTGATGTGATTTAATAACTGCTGATTTCCCAAGACCACTTTCGATTACATCTGGATATATTGTTCCTTGTACTAAGTAATCAACTGCGCCTATTTTCTTAGCTTCTTCTTCAAATACTCTAATAAATTCTTCACCAATTATTTTTCTCTTTCTTTCAGGATCTTCTACTCCTGCTAATTTTCCGTAAAACCTATCTTGAGCATTAACTCTGATGAAATTTAAATCATAAGGTCCATTTGGTCCAAATACTTCTTCAACTTCATCCCCTTCATTTTTACGAAGTAAACCATGATCAACAAATACACATGTTAATTGCTTTCCTACTGCTTTAGATAATAATACTGCTGCAACAGATGAATCAACTCCACCTGACAATGCGCATAATACTTTGCCATCTCCAACTTTTTCTCTAATTTCTTCAATTGTTCTTTCAACAAATGAATCCATCTTCCAGTCACCAGCACATTTGCATACATTATATACAAAGTTTGAAATCATCTTTGTTCCTTGTTGAGTATGCATAACTTCTGGATGGAATTGAACTGCATATAAGTTTTTATCTTGACATTCCATTGCAGCTACTGGACATACTGGAGTTTTTGCTGTAATTTTAAATCCTTCTGGAACTTTTTCTATATAATCTGTATGACTCATCCAACATATTGTTGAAGGCGAAACCCCTTCAAATAGTTTGGAATTTACATCTACTTCAACTTCAGTCTTACCATATTCACTTACTGGTGCTGTAGCAACCTTTCCTCCAAGCATATGGCTCATAAGCTGTGATCCATAGCATATACCTAAAACTGGTACTCCAAGCTCAAATAATTTTTTATCACAAAGTGGAGAATCTTCACCATATACGCTATTAGGTCCACCTGTAAAAATTATTCCCTTTGGATTCATTTCTTTAATTTTTTCAATACTTAAAGTATAAGGATGTACTTCACAATATACATTACATTCTCTTACTCTTCTTGCAATTAATTGGTTATATTGGCCACCAAAGTCAATTACTAATACTAATTCTTTTTTCATGGTTTCCTCCTAAAACGTTCATAATATATACTTATTATTGCCTATTTTTAGAATAATTTCAACTATTTTTGTATATATTTACTCTTTTTTATTAACGTTCAATTAGTTTTTATCTTAAATGTTCGTTATTGTCTTACACTATAGTTTGGTGCTTCTTTAGTTATATTTATATCATGTGGATGGCTTTCTCTAAATCCTGATGCAGTTTGAACTACAAATCTTCCTTTTTCATATAATTCCTCAAAGTTTCTTGATCCACAGTATCCCATACCTGATCTTAATCCACCAATTAATTGGAATATAGTATCAGCTACATAACCTTTATATGCAACTCTTCCTTCAACACCTTCTGGTACAAGTTTTTTATTTCCTTCTTGGAAATATCTATCTTTAGATCCACATTCCATAGCAGCTAAAGATCCCATTCCTCTGTATACTTTGTAGCTTCTTCCTTGATATATTTCCATTTCTCCTGGTGCTTCTTCACATCCTGCAAGTAATGAACCAAGCATTACTGTAGAAGCCCCTGCTGCTAATGCTTTAACTATATCTCCTGAATATTTTAAACCACCATCAGCAATTACTGGTATTCCATATTTTCTTCCCATTTCAGCACAATCCATAACAGCTGTAAGTTGTGGTACACCAATACCTGCAACTACTCTTGTAGTACAGATTGATCCAGGTCCAATACCAACTTTAACACAATCCGCACCAGCTTTTATTAAATCTTCTACTGCTTCTGCAGTTGCAACATTACCAGCTATAACTTGAAGATCTGGATATACTTCTTTTATTTTTCTTACTGCATCTAAAACACCATGTGAATGACCATGTGCTGTGTCAAGAACTATAACATCAACACTAGCTTTTACTAATGCATCAATTCTTTCCATCATATTGCCAGTAACTCCAACACCAGCTCCACATAATAATCTTCCTTTGCTATCTTTAGCAGCATTAGGGAACTTTTTAACTTTTTCAATATCTTTCATTGTAATTAATCCCTTTAAGTATCCATTTTCATCTACTAAAGGTAATTTTTCTATTTTGTGTTTCTTTAATATTTCTTTTGCTTCTTCAACTGTTGTATTTTCTCTTGCAGTTATTAGGTTGTCCTTTGTCATTACTTCAGAAATTTTCTTTTGATAATCTGTTTCAAATATTATATCTCTATTTGTAATAATTCCAACTAACTTTCCCTCTTTAGTAACTGGAACCCCTGAAATTCTATATTGAGCCATTAAATTTTCAGCATCTTGAATTAAATGATCTTCTGATAAGAATATAGGATCTGTAATTACTCCATTTTCTTGTCTTTTAACTTTATCAACTTCTTTTGCTTGTGCTTCAATTGACATATTCTTATGTATAATTCCAATTCCACCTTCTCTTGCCATAGCTATAGCCATTTTTGATTCAGTAACTGTATCCATTCCAGCACTCATTAAAGGTATGTTTAATTTAATTTTTTTAGTTAATTGTGTTTTTGTAGATACTTCTTTTGGTAATACATTTGATTCATTTGGTACTAATAATACATCATCATAAGTGTAAGCTGTTTTAATAATTTTTGCCATTTTAATTCCCCCTGTTTTTTGAATGTTTTATTTCATCATTACATTTTTTTGAATTATTTTTATTCATTTCCATTTTATTTTTTTATATAAAAAAAGCACATTAACTCCTCTAAGTGATGCTAATGTGCAAATAAAGTATATAACTTTATTTAGTACTTAATATCACTCATAGTCGGAAATTATTGGTTCCCGGTAGATACTCCTTGCCATATCCAAGGTATATATGAGCATTTATGTGCTTCCGTTTTTGAATTAAACTCATTATAATGTATGTACAAAACAAAGTCAACAAAAATGACATTAAAATTGCATTTATATTTTATATTTTAATATATTTATTGTAAAAAAAATTGTTTTTGATTTTTTTTACAATCGAATTTATATTTTGTCATAAATAATACACTGATATAACTATTTCTTATATATTCACTGATTTTATTATTTATTCTCCTTCACTAACATCTGATATATCAGCAGAACTTGAACTTACAATACTTTGGAAAACACCTTGTTCATTTATTTTAAATTCCGCACCATTTACTATATCGTAACACTCTTTTATCTTCATTGTACCAACTAGCTTATTTGTATCATTATTTATATTTTCAAAATACTTGTTCACTCCTGCAATCCCCTTAACCTTATTTACAGTATCATTTTCCTTATTAATACTTTTTTCTGATTTCATATCATAAGCTTCAACCGCCATTACTACTTTCCTGCTTTGTTCTACTACCTTAAGCTTTTTTGCTTCATTTATGTAATTTGTAAATTTAGGAAGTAATACAGATGCCATAATTCCTATAATAGCTATTACTGCAATTACTTCAATTAGAGTAAATCCATTTTTCTTTTTTCTATTTATTTTCTTCAAATAATTTCTATGCCTATGTAAATCAATTGCTTTTAATTCTACTTTTTTCAATAAAACACATCCTTTTATTTTAATTAGAATAACATTTATGATTCTAGACTAAACACAAAAGTATTATTCAAATATTAGTAAAACAATCTATGATTTAATTCTATTTTTATGCTAATTTTTAATTATATGTATTATTGAAAAATGAATATTGTAATATAAAAAGGCTATGTAAATCAGCAAAAACTGATTCACATAGCCTTTTATAAACACTACTTAATATATAGTGAATTACTTTTTATTTTAGTACATTCCGTCCATTCCCATTCCTGGAGCTCCTGGTACAGCTGGTTCCTTTGATGGAATATCAGCTACAGCTGCTTCAGTAGTTAAGAATGTAGATGCAACTGATGCTGCATTTTGAAGTGCTGATCTTGTAACCTTAGTTGGGTCAACTATACCAGCTTTAATCATATTCTTATATTCATCATGTAATGCATCGTATCCAACACCTGATTCACTATTTCTAACTTTTTCAATTATTACAGAACCTTCAACTCCTGCATTTACAGCAATTTGTCTTACTGGTTCTTCAAGAGCTTTAGCAATTATGTTGATACCAACTTGACTGTCTTGAACATCTGAAGTTAATTTTGCTACTTCATTTATAACATTAACATATGCAGTACCACCACCTGCTACTATACCTTCTTCAACAGCAGCTTTTGTAGCGTTTAAAGCATCTTCTATTCTTAATTTCTTTTCTTTTAATTCTGTTTCTGTAGCTGCACCAACTTTGATAACTGCTACACCACCAGCAAGTTTTGCAAGTCTTTCTTGTAATTTTTCTTTATCAAATTCTGAAGAAGTTTCTTCAATTTGAGCTCTGATTTGTCCAACTCTTTCTTTAATAGCTGCAGAATCACCTTTACCATTTACTATAACTGTATTTTCTTTGCTTACTTTTACGCTATCTGCAGTACCAAGCATATCAATAGTTACTTCTTTTAATTCTCTTCCTAATTCTTCAGATACTACTGTACCTCCAGTAAGAATTGCAATATCTTGTAACATTTCTTTTCTTCTATCACCAAAACCTGGTGCTTTAACAGCTACACAAGTAAATGTTCCTCTGATTTTATTAACTACTAAAGTAGCCATTGCTTCACCTTCAATATCGTCAGCAATGATTAATAACTTCTTACCTGATTGAACTATTTGTTCAAGTAATGGTAATATTTCTTGTATGTTAGAAATTTTCTTATCTGTAATTAAGATATATGGATTATCTAAGATAGCTTCCATTTTTTCAGTATCTGTAGCCATGTAAGGTGATACATATCCTCTATCAAATTGCATACCTTCTACAACATCTAATTCAGTACCCATTGACTTAGATTCTTCTATAGTGATAACTCCTTCGTTACCTACTTTTTCCATGGCATCAGCAATTAACTTACCAACTTCTTCATCTGCAGCAGAAATTGAAGCAACTCTTGCTATATCTTCCTTACCTTCAACTGGTTTAGAAATCTTTTTAATTTCTTCTACAGCTTTATCTACTGCCATCTTTATACCATTTCTTAAAAGAATTGGGTTAGCTCCTGCAGTAACGTTCTTTAAGCCTTCTCTTATAATTGCTTGTGCTAATAATGTAGCAGTTGTTGTACCATCTCCAGCAACATCATTAGTTTTAGTAGCAACTTCTTTTACCAATTGAGCTCCCATATTTTCATATGGATCTTCTAATTCAATTTCTCTTGCAATTGAAACACCATCATTAGTAATTAATGGAGCTCCAAATTTCTTATCTAATACAACATTTCTTCCTTTAGGTCCTAAAGTGACCTTAACTGTATCTGCTAATTTATTTACACCAATCTGCATTGATTTTCTTGCTTCTTCTCCGAACTTTAACATCTTAGCCATTTAAAACACACTCCTCATATTAATTTTTTATATAATCAAACTTAAGTTTCTAAAATTAATTTATAAAACTGATATTATTCAACTATTGCTAAAATATCTTCTTGCTTTAAGATTGTATATTCTTCTCCATCTACTTTAACTTCAGTTCCAGCATATTTAGAATACAATACCTTATCTCCTACTTTTACTTCCATAGCAACTCTAGCACCATCTACCATTGCTCCTGGTCCTACTGCTACAACTTCAGCTTCTTGTGGTCTTTCCTTAGCACTACCTGTTAAGACTATTCCACTTTTAGTCTTTTCTTCTGCCTCTAATTTTTTAATTACTACTCTTTCACCAAGTGGTTTAATATTCATGAAAAACCCTCCTTAAAAAAATATATATAATATTCTAATTATTTTTATTTTTTGTTAGCACTCACTATCATCGAGTGCTAATATAATTATAATATCCTTTATATCCATTTAATTCAAACTTTGCATCTAACATTATATCCCGTTTTAGCTTAAATATTAGCGTTTATTCAAAATTATTGTTTAATTGCTCATTTTTTCTCTCTGTATCTTTAAAATTTGTAAGCAATGTTTTTTCCAGCAAACACATTATTAATATATCAAATAATATTCTCAATATTTTTTACAAAAATACTATGTTTTTTATAAATTCAATTAAAACCTTCCTTATTTTATTTATAGTAATATTAAAAAATAATAAAGTACCTCAATAAAACAAAGGATTAAAAATCTTTTATTAATTATGTAAGTACTTTTTTATATTTATAAATATTTCTTAATTAAAATCAATTTGCAATTATTATAACTATTAAATTAATACATTCTATCTTTCCATATTAATATCTTCATAATCATTTAAGTATTCATTTGATGCTACTGTTTTCTTTGTTCCTAATGAATTTATTTTATTAAAGGAAACTTTAGCCTTATTAGGTGATATAACCTTTCCTGCTCCATTTATACATCCGCCTTCACACATCATTCCTTCTATGAAATTCCCTTTAAGTCTTCCTGCTTTAGCCATTATCATAGTCTTCTTTATTTCTGCTCCTCCTGATACTTTTACTGGTGTAAATTCTGCATTTATATTCTTAGAACCTATATAATTTTTAATAGCTGCAGTAAGTCCGCCACCAACTGCAAATCCTCTTCCAAATATAGAACCTTCATCTACTACTTCATCTTCACATTGTAATGGATCAATATTAAATGCATCTAAAATAGCTAATAATTCTTCAAAAGTAAGAACATAATCAACTGAATCTTTTGCCTCATCTTTCATAGCCTCATTCTTTTTAGCTGTACAAGGGCCGATAAAAACAACTACCGCATCCTTATTAATATTCTTTATATATCTTCCTGTTGCAGTCATAGGAGATACAGTCCTAGATATTCTCTCTTTCTGATCTGGCATAATTTTTTCTACATAATTGACAAAACCAGGGCAACATGAATTAGTCATGTATTTGTCCCCTTTTTGCATCCTCTCAACAAATTCATTTGTTTCATGAACTGTAACGGCATCCGCTCCACAAGCTACCTCAACCATCTCTTTAAATCCAAGTTCCTTTATAGCATTCTTTATCTGTCCGTAAGTTACCTTTATACCAAATTGTCCAGTTATTGCTGGAGCTACTATTGCATAAATATCTTCTTTTTCAACAAGTCTATTTACAACTTGTACTATTTGACTCTTATCTTCTATAGCGCCAAACGGACATGCTGCCATACATGAACCACAATTAATGCATTTATCTTCATTTATCTCAGATGATAAATCTATTTTGCTAAAACTTATAGCCCCTGTAGGACATGACTTTTTGCATGGTCTCATATCATCAACAATAGCATCATAAGGACATGCATTTCTACACATACCACATTCTTTGCATTTGTCTGAATCAATATGTGCTCTTCCATTAATATATGTTATAGCTCCAAAATTACATGCACTCTGACATTTATGTGCTATACAGTTCCTACAAGCATCAGTTACTTCGAACTTTTTTATAGGACATCTATCACATGCACTTTTTATTACATACATAATCTGTTTTTCTTCAGAAATATCTTTTAAATCATCGTCATTAAAATTAGGAGAATATCCTGCTGCAATCTTTACTCTTTCTAAAACTACATGTCTTTCATGATCAACTGTATCTCTATATTCTGGTATATTTCCTGGTATTATTTCAAAAGGAATCTTTTTAAATTCATCCAAATTCACTTTATTTTCTTTAGCAAGAATTGCAATTCTAGTTAGCACATTATGTTTAAGCTTTAAAAGGCGGTTTTCGAATTGAAACATTATGGTCCTCCTTAATAATTTGAATATTTTACATTATATACTTATTATAAAATATTCAAATTATACTTTAATGTATTTAAATTCATGCTTTTCAAATTTCTTATTTTTTACATCTAAATTTATATATGTTATAATAAAATTATCTAAGGAGTTAATTTAATATAAAAGGAGGACTTTATGACAGAAAAACATATTTGCGAATTATGCAATAGGAATGTTTCTATCATAACAAAACATCATTTAATACCTTTAGAAAAAGGCGGAAAAAAGTTTAACACAATCCACTTATGCACAAGCTGTCACACTGCAATCCATTCACTGTTTACAAACAAAGAATTAGCTTCACGATTTAATTCATTAGAACTATTAAAAAGGGATCAAAAAATTATTAAATTCCTTAAATTTATTGAAAACATTCCGGGGGATGCCCCTGTAGAAATAAAAAAATCACGTCGCGTTCGTAAAAGCGGCTAAATTAAAATAAAGAGGATGCTATAGTACTTAGCATCCTCTTTATTACCATAGCTTTAAAACTTATCATTTATCATGTTAACCCATAACAAAATTATATTATTCAACTTTAATCTTATTTTCTCTTGCATAATAAAATAAATATTGTTGCGCAAATCCTGAAAGTTTTCCAAATTTATTTCTCGCAAATATTCTAATCTTATTCAAAGAAGCATCTTCTGCTCCGTAAAAATATATCATTGCACGCTTTACCCATACATCTACTGGAAATGCAGAATACTTCTCCATAGAAAATAACATTATACAATCAGCAACCTTTGCACCTACACCTTTAAATTCCTGCAATGCTTTATGACATTCATCATCATTTAAACTTTTTATATATTCAAGATCATATTTCTTATATTTTTCTCTTTCTTCTTCTGTTCCACTTTCAGCTGTGCTCAAACTCTTATATACATTTCCTATTGTATCAATTATATATTTGCTTCTAAATGATGCTCCTGTCCCCTGTATTTCTTCTAATGAGGCATTTTTAATCTGTTCCACTGTTGGAAACGCATAATAAGTTTTTCCATTATAGTCTATTTTTCTTCCCCATTTAGCAGATATTTTATTAATAGTCTTCATTATTGAAGGAATACTGTTTCTCGCTGATACTATAAAACTTATAAGAATCTCAAATGGATCCTGATTTAAAATTCTTATTCCTGGTCCAAATTCAACACTTTTTTTTAAGAGCTTATCTTTGGCTAGTTCTTGTTTTATATTAGTATAATCTCTTTCAAGATCAAAATATTTTATCCATATATTTTTCACATCTTGTTCATTTGAATTATAAATTATTATGTTATCTTCATCTTCTTTTACTTCAATTACTCTTTCAAATGCCACAATAATATAATTTATATCACTTATCTTATAAAATCTAAAACACTGGCCACATTCAAAGGTTTGTTTTAATTTAAAATTTTTTACACCTTCAATTATTATGTTATCTTCATTTATTTTTATGTTTTTATAATCCATCTATTTACCACCTTGTATATAAATAATAATTTTTATCTTTTAAAAGTTTTTATCATATAATTAATTATTACATAATTTAATATTTTTCACCATTTGCCTTGTTGCTGTGTAAATATATTATTAAGTAAAATCAAAAACTGCTATCCGTCTGCAATCATCCGATATTGGCATTGGCTCTGTAAATTCAATTATCTCATTTTCCATTTCATCTTCCTCAATGATATCACTATAATTATTCCTTACAGAATTTTTCTTCTTTTTCAATTTTGTCTTTTTCTTTTTTATATCTAAATTTGGTTTGCATTTTTGTTCTTCCTTCTCAACTTTATCTTTTACTAAATTAGTGTCAGTTATTTCTATAGCATTTTCTTTATCTTTATTTTTTACCTCTTTATAACTTTTAGTCTGCTTTACTTTTTCATGAATCTCATTACTTTCTTGGCAATTCTTGTTGTTTTTACTATTCCCCTGATATTTACACCAATTGATAATTTTTAAAGTTCCATTAACATCTTTAGCTATCATATTTAAATCTATAAATACATTAATTGCATTTTCAATCTGCTCAATAGTCCTATTAAATTCAATTGCTAATATTTCTATAGTATAAGGCTTATTTTTAGTCACAAATAGTCTGCCTTCTATATCATTTACTTTTCCACACAATGTTAAAAGTCTAGTCCAAATATAATTTATAGTATCTCTTTCAACCATTGTATCTATTATTTTAAATTTAGTATCCTCATACATATCTGTTCTTAATTTAATATTTTTTCTTTCTCTCATTTTTAATACCCTCTTTCTAATTTATTTTTATAAATAATTTCTCAAATAAATTTCTATTTAACATAATTTATTTAAGTTTTCACCTAATATATATGGACATAAATAGAAATTAACAAAATTATTCTAAAAAAAATAAAAAAAATTCAGGCTGTACAATCTCCTTTTTCCATTATTTGATGTTTTGAAGATGAAATATCATTAATGTTTGACTTGATATTCTATATATCTTTTTCGGATAGACCTACATCTAATTTTATACTAACTTGACTACTTGTAGTCGTTACTAGTTTTGATTCTAACCAACAATCTGCATAACAGATGCTTCTTAGATTACATGTAAAATGTTTAAAGATTTAGGTTGCAAATGTATGAAAGATTTATATAAAATTATTTTTTCGTTATCGTCTACCATACATTAGTACCTAGAAGAAGTAAAACCAAAAATCAAATAGTATAAAAAATGGATTAAATAATAATCCATTTATATATACCTTTTTTGGTTAATAGGTTATTATAAATTTAGGTGGTGATGATTTTTTTGAAAAAAAAATATACTTTTATCTTTTTATTAATTCTAATAATCTGTATTGGTATTAGCGCATACTTATCTTATCCAAAAACAGATATTCTTAGTAATTTTGTTTCTAAAGAATTTAAAACTGAAAATATTACTGAAATTGAAGTCCGTTCAACAAGTGTTCCCAATACTCATATTTCATTACAAAATAGTGAGGATATAAAATCTATATTATCTAATCTAAATAAATTAAAAATAACAGAACATTTCTTTGATATTTCAAAACATGACAAAGGTGCTTATTATATATCTCTTTATAATAATAATGGTGATAGTTTAGAAATATCTATCTTTGGAAATAAATATATTTCAATTTTTGGTTCTAATTATAAATCTCCTAAATATTATGAACTTTCAAACATTAATGATACTACATATTTAGATGATTTAATTCCAAAAAATAAGGGGCTGCATCAAACCAGAGTTTAAAAACTCTAATTTTGATACAGCCCTTTTTAATAAAAATCGAATTAATTAATCTAATATATTATTTAGAATAGTCGTAGAATCCTTTTCCGCTCTTTCTACCTAACCATCCAGCTCTAACATATTTTCTTAATAATGTACAACATCTATATTTATTATCACCAGTTTCATTGTATAAAACATCCATGATAGCAACTACTATATCTAATCCTACTAAGTCACCTAATGCTAAAGGTCCCATTGGGTGATTAGCTCCTAATTGCATAGCAGCATCGATATCTTCTGCTTTAGCAACACCTTCTTGAAGTATGCATGCAGCTTCATTAATTATTGGAATTAAGATTCTGTTTACAACGAATCCTGGGGCTTCAGCAACTTCTACTGGAGTTTTTCCAATAGCTTCAGCTATTTCTTTAACAACATCAAAAGTTTCTTGAGAAGTAGCAGCACCTCTTATAACTTCAACTAATTTCATTACTGGAGCTGGATTAAAGAAATGCATTCCGATAACTTTATCAGGTCTCTTTGTAGCAGAAGCAACTTCTGTAATTGATAATGATGAAGTATTTGAAGCTAAAATAGTTTCTGGCTTACAAATTCCATCTAATTCTGCAAATATTTCTTTTTTGATTTTCATATTTTCAATAGCAGCTTCAACTACTAAATCACAGTCAGCAGCTAATTTCATATCAGTTGTTCCTGAAATTCTTGAAAGTATAGCATCTTTGTCTTCTTCAGACATTTTTCCTTTAGCAACTCTCTTTTCAAGACCTTTTTTAATTCCATCAAGTCCTCTTTGAACAAATTCATCCTTAATATCTCTAACGATTACTTCGCATCCTTTTTGAGCAAAAGCTTGAACTATTCCAGAACCCATTGTTCCTGCACCAAGTACAAATACTTTTTTCATAACTACATCCTCCTAAAGTCAAAATAAATCTATACAAATCTCTCTTTTTAATATTTCTTTTATATAAACCGAATAAATCTTACGTAATCTTATTAAAAACAACCTTAAACAAATCCCGCAGAAATTTGTTATATACTAACTGTCAACCAAATTTATTCAGCAGTTACTACTTCTTTAGCTTGAGCTATTAATTCAGGTAATACCTTCTTTAAATCTCCAACTATAGCAAAGTCAGCAACTTTCATGATTGGAGCTGTTTCATCTTTATTTACAGCTATAATCATATCAGAATCTTGCATACCAGCTACATGTTGGATAGCTCCTGAAATACCACAAGCTATATAGATAGATGGTTTTACAGTTTTTCCAGTTTGTCCAACTTGGTAAGCATTATCTATCCATCCTTTTTCAACTGCTGCTCTTGATCCTGCTACTGCTCCACCTAAAACTCCAGCTAATTCTTCTAACATAGCAAAGTTTTCTTTAGAACCTACTCCTCTACCACCAGCAACAATAACTTTTGCTTCAGATATATCAATTACATCTTTAGCAGTTTTAATTGTTTCTATAACTTTAGTTCTAACATCATCAGCAGTTAAATTTACATTAACTTTTTCGATTTTACAGTTAGATCCATCAGAATCAACCTTAGCAAAAACTCCTGGTCTTACTGTTGCCATTTGTGGTCTATGATTTGGACATGCAATTGTAGCCATTAAGTTACCACCAAATGCTGGTCTTGTAGCTAATAATCCACCATCTTCAACATTTACATCTATAGATGTACAGTCAGCTGTAAGTCCTGTATTTAATCTGGCAGCTATTCTTGGTCCTAAATCTCTTCCTATGAAAGTTGCTCCAACAAATAATATTCCTGGTTTTCTTTCATTTGCAAGGTCACAAATAACTTTAGTGTAAGCATCTGTTGTATAATGTTCTAAGTTTTTATCATCAACAACTAATACTTCATCAGCTCCATGTTTAGCTAATGTATCAGCTAACCCTTCAATATTACTTCCTAACAATAATGCTGTTAATTTAACGCCTAATTTGTCAGCTTGTCTTCTACCTTCTCCAAGTAATTCTAAAGATACTTTTTGTAATTTACCTTCTCTTTGTTCAGCAAAAACCCATACGCCCTTGTAATCTGCTATATTCATAATTACTTAACCTCCTATTATCCTAGATGTAATGTTTCTCTTTTAATTTTCCTAAAACGTAAGCTACTGCTTCTTTAGGTTCTTCTTTTACTAATTCACCAGCACCTTTAACTTCTTTAGTCATAGACTTAGCAACTTTTGTTGGTGAACCTTTAAGTCCTAATTCTTCAACAGGTACATCTATATCTGCTGCTCCCATAACTTTGATTTCATCATCGTTAGTTGAGAATATTCTTGCAACATTCATATATCTTGGAGTATTTAATTCTTCAATTGCAGTTAATAGACATGGAGTCTTAACTTCAACAACTTGATGTCCATCTTCTAATGCTCTGTTTACTATTAATGTGTCTCCTTCTACTTTTACATCTTGAACATATGTTACTTGTGGGATACCTAAATGTTCTGCTATTTCTGGTCCAACTTGTGCAGTATCACCATCGATAGCTTGTCTTCCACCTAATACTATATCAGGATTTAATGTCTTTATAGCTCCTGCTAATGCTTTTGAAGTAGCTAAAGTATCTGCTCCTCCAAGTGCTCTATCTGTTAATAGTACAGCTTCATCAGCTCCCATACAAAGTGCTTCTCTTAAAGCAGCCTTAGCCATTGGAAGTCCCATGCTTATAACTGTTACCTTACCACCAATTTCTTCTTTTATTTTTAATGCAGCTTCTAATGCATGTCTATCTTCTGGATTTATTATTGATGGAACACCATCTCTTATTAATGTTCCTGTCTTTGGATCTATCTTTACTACTGTAGTATCTGGAACTTGTTTAACACAAACTACTATATTCATTCTAAAAATCCTCCTATCTTAAAATGTTTCCTGAAATAACCATCTTTTGAACTTCAGAAGTTCCTTCGTAAATTTCAGTTATCTTAGCATCTCTCATCATTCTTTCCATTGGATATTCCTTAGTGTATCCATATCCACCGAATATTTGTAATGCTTTAGTTGTTACTTCCATTGCAGTTTCAGCAGCAAATAGTTTTGCTCTTGCAGCATCTACTGTATATTTTTCTCCTGCTTGCTTCTTGCATGCAGCTTTATATACTAAATGTCTAGCAGCTTCAATCTTAACATCCATTTCTGCAATATACCATTGTAAACCTTGGAATGCAGCAAGTGGCTTTCTAAATTGTTT
The DNA here is from genome assembly GCA_015058525.1 of Clostridium butyricum. Classification (GTDB taxonomy): domain Bacteria; phylum Bacillota; class Clostridia; order Clostridiales; family Clostridiaceae; genus Clostridium; species Clostridium butyricum_A. Next base: position 101,734 of record SVCE01000024.1, on the reverse strand, counting down.
TCTTTCTTTCATGTATGCAACAGCTTCTTCAAAAGCTCCTTCTGCAATACCTAATGCTTGAGCAGCTATACCAATTCTTCCTCCATCAAGTGTCTTCATTGCTATACCGAATCCTTTTCCTTCTTTTCCAATTAAGTTTTCTTTTGGTACAATACAATCTTCCATTATTAATTCAGTAGTTGAAGATGCTCTAATACCCATCTTGTTTTCTAAATTACCAATTGAAAATCCTGGGAATGATTTTTCAACGATAAATGCTGAAATTCCTTTAGTTCCCATTGATTTATCTGTCATAGCAAAGATAATGAAAGTATCTGCTACTCCACCATTTGTTATAAATATCTTAGAACCATTTAATACATAATGGTCTCCTTCAAGTTTTGCAGTAGTTTGTTGTCCTGCTGCATCTGTACCAGCACCTGGTTCAGTTAAACCGAAAGCTCCAATTTTCTTACCTGAGCATAAGTCTGGTAAATATTTAGCTTTTTGATCTGGAGTACCATTTTCATTTATTACTGAAGCACAAAGTGAAGTATGTGCAGAAAGAATAACACCTGTTGTTGCACAAACCTTTGATAATTCTTCTACAGCTATTATGTAAGAAAGAACATCTCCACCAGCGCCTCCTACTTCTTTAGAAAATGGAATTCCCATCATTCCAAGTTCACCCATTTTCTTTACATTTTCCATTGGAAATCTTTCAGTTTCATCAATTTCAGCTGCAATTGGTTTAACTTCATTTACTGCAAAGTCTCTAACCATTTGTTGTACTAATTCTTGTTCTCTAGTTAACTTAAAATTCATTAAATTACCCTCCTTATTAATTAAACCTAAAACCTTTTTAAACCTAAACTTATATATAAATCATAAATTGATTTGTATTCATAAATTACTTGTTATTAAAATGTTTTTCTTTTCTTCTTTCTAAGAAAGCAGTCATACCTTCTGTTTGATCTTCTGTAGCAAAGCATTTACCGAAATCTTCAGCTTCTATAGCAACAGCTTCATCTATAGCTACTTGAGTTCCTCTATTTATAGCATCCTTTGCAAGTCTTACTGCTACAGGAGCATTTGCAATTATTTTAGAAGCAATTTTCTTTGCTTCATTCATAAGTTCTTCTAAAGGAACAACTTTATTTACTAATCCAATTCTATAAGCTTCATCAGCTTTAATATTAGAAGCTGTATAAATCATTTCTTTTGCTTTACCTAATCCAACTATTCTTGCTAATCTTTGAGTTCCACCAAATCCAGGAGTAATTCCAAGACCTACTTCAGGTTGTCCAAATATAGCTTTGTCAGAAGCAATTCTTATGTCACATGCCATAGAAATTTCACATCCACCACCAAGTGCAAAGCCTTGAATAGCAGCAATTACTGGCTTGTTTAAATTTTCTAATCTTAAGAATACTTTATTTCCTAAAGTTCCAAATTCTTTTCCTTGTTCTTCATTTAAATCCTTCATTTCAGAAATATCAGCACCAGCCACAAAAGATTTTTCTCCTGCACCAGTCAAGATAACAGCATATATGTTATTATCTTTTTCTAAATCATCTAGTACTGTATCTAAATCCTTTAATGTCTTAGAATTTAAAGCATTTAATGCTTTTGGTCTGTTAATTGTAACAACAGCTAAATGTCCTTCTTTTTCAAGAATCACATTTTCTAATTCCATAATGAATCCCCCTTGAATTTGATAGATTTTATATTTTTTAAAATTTTCTAAATATTTCAATTAAAAAAATTTTACTCATCTCTTGTTAATATTATAACAAACAATTATAAAATAAATTGGAGCCTTGCTCCTCAAATAGAATTATAATACTTTGTTAAATTTTTTGCAATAATTTTTTCCATTTTTAAGTATTTTTTTTAATTATAGATTTTTTATACTTTCTAAGTTTTTATTAAAATAATTACTCAAAAATATAAAAATAATTTACATAAATATCTTTTGATATTTTACGTAAATTATTCTTGATATTATATAAACTATATTTTATTGATTTTCTTGATCATTTAATAGATATATAAGTGTTAATAAACTTTCACTTAAATGAACATTTTCAACCTTAACATGATTTGGTACAACTAAATCAACTGGTGCAAAGTTCCATATACCTCTTACTCCGCCTTTAATAAGATCATCAGCAACATTTTGAGCATTCTTTCTTGGAACACAAATTATTCCGATTTCTATATTCTCTTTTTCAACTATATCTTGCATTTCATCAATATCTTTAATTTCAACATCTCTTATTTTCATTCCTATTAACTTAGGATTTGCATCAAATATTGCTGATATTCTAAATCCTAAATTTTCAAAACGTGAATAATTTGATACCGCTTGACCTATGTTACCAGCTCCTACTAATGCCGCTTTATATCCTCTATCTAATCCAAGTATAGATTTTATTTGATTATAAAGTTCAGTAACATTGTATCCGTATCCCTGCTGTCCAAAATCTCCGAAACAGTTTAAATCTTGACGGATTTGTGATGCAGTAAAACCAATTTTTTCTCCTAATTCTTTTGAAGAAATTCTGTCAACATCATTTTGCATAAGCTCACCAAGATATCGATAATATTTTGGCAATCTCTTTATTACTGCCATAGATATATTCTTATTCTTCTCCATTTCTATTCTCCTTATAATTTAGTCTATTTTTTAACAATACTTCTCATATACACTTAATGCTTAAAACAATTATACATCATTGTTTTAAAATATCTCTCATTAATCACTTTTCTTTTTTAATCCATTTATATCATCCATATTATATATATGTTTGATATATTTTTATCTATATATTACACAAATTACTCGCTTTCTATAATAACATATTTTTTAGTTTTATGTTAATAATATTGTAAACATAACTAAAATAAATTTAAATCTTCTAGTAAAATTTTAATACCAATAAACATTAATATTATTCCTCCAAATATACCAGCTTTCTTCTTTAAAAATATTCCAAGCACTTCACCTAAATATACAGCTACACTACTCAATATCAAAGTTATTAAACCAATAATAGCTATAGATAACCAAATATTTATATTTAAAACCGCCAAACTAACTCCTACAGCAAGTGCATCAATACTTGTAGCTATAGCCAACAATAAAAACTTTTTATTCGTATTAACATCTATGTCATCTTCCTGACCTTTTATTGAATCTATAATCATTTTTACACCTATTGCACCTAATAATATAAATGCAATCCAATGATCAATACTTTCTATATATTTTATAAATTTAATTCCTAAGAGCCATCCTACTAATGGCATCAAAGCTTGAAATCCTCCAAAATATACTCCAGCTTTTAAAGCTAAACTCTTTTTTTCATCTGGCTTTCCTTTAAGCCCAATTGTAATTGATACAGCAAATGCATCCATTGCAAGACCTATTGCAGTAAAAATTAATGATAATACAGACATCATTTCCTCCTATATGTTTATTTGTTTTATTAATGTAAAATTTAAAATATATTTAATAAGACACTGTTCTCATAAGACAAGCTTATTATACTTTTCAATACATATACTTCCCTTAAACATTAAAATTAATCATTATTTTACATAATAATAATTAATTCTAATAAAAAATCACTTTTTATATCATCTATAATTTTTTATTATACAATATAAAAACTTGCTGAATATTAATATTCAGCAAGTAAAAATTAACTTTCTAAATATATTGCAACTTCTATTTTAATGCTCTCATAGAATTTAATACTGCAATTAATGTAACTCCAACATCAGCAAATACAGCTCCCCACATTGATGCTATACCAAATGATATTAAAATCAAAACTAATATTTTTACGCCTAATGAGAATGATATATTCTGCCATAATATCTTATTTGTCTTTCTTGCAGTGATTATCCCATCTGCTAATGATATAGGACTATCCTTCATCAAAACAATATCTGCTGCTTCTATAGCTGCATCTGAACCTATACAACCCATTGCTACTCCTATATCTGCTCTTGCAAGAACCGGAGCATCATTTATGCCATCACCCACAAATGCTAATTTTTTATTTTTTTCTGATGATAAAAGTTTTTCTACATTTGTTACTTTATCTATTGGGAAAAGTTCTGAGTATACTTCATCTAATCCAACCTGTCCTGCTACTTTTTCTGCTACTTTTTTATTATCTCCTGTAAACATAACAGTCTTTTTAATCCCTATTTGCTTCAATCTTTCAATTGCCTGTTTAGAGTCTTCTTTAATTTCATCTTCAATAACTATATTCCCTGAATATTGACCATTAATAGCTACATATACTGTAGTTCCAACATTATCTACTTCGCTACATTTTATATCGTACTTTTTCATAAGTTTATAATTACCAATTAAAGTTTCATTACCATCTATAACAGCTTTTATTCCATGACCAGATAATTCTTCATAACCTCTAATTTCATCTTTATTTATCTCTTTTCCATATTCCTTAACTATAGACTTAGCAATAGGATGATTTGAAAAGCTTTCTCCAATTGCTGCAACCTTTAGAAGTTCCTCTTTTGATATAATCTTTGCATTTATTTCGGCAACCTTAAAATTTCCCTTTGTTAAAGTACCAGTTTTATCAAAAACAACTATATCTATATCCTTCATAGCTTCAAGGTAATTTCCGCCCTTTACCAAAACACCTTTTTTAGCTGCTGCACCAATACCAGCAAATAATCCTAATGGAACAGAAACAACCAATGCACATGGACATGATACAACTAAAAATGACAATGCTCTATACAACCATATAGAAAAACTTGTGTCTGTAAATATAAATGGTGGAATTATAGCTAATGCAATTGCCGAAAAAACAACTACTGGTGTATAATATCTGCAAAATCTTGTAATAAATTTTTCTGTCTCTGCTTTTCTGTTTCCTGCATTTTCAACCATTTCTAAAATTCTAGATATTGTTGATTCACCAAAATTCTTTGTTACTTTCATTTTAATAACAGAATTCAAATTAATACTTCCAGATAAAATTTCATCATTTTCAGCCACTTCTCTTGGCATTGATTCACCAGTTAAAGCAGAAATATCTATTGATCCTGTTCCTTCAATAATAATACCATCTAAAGGTACTCTTTCACCTGGTTTTACTACAAGTATATCATCAAGTTTTACACTTTCAGGCTCTATTTTTATTTCTCCATGTTCAGTAAGCAAGTTAGCATATTCTGCTTTTATATTCATAAGTTCTGCGATTGATTTTCTTGAAGTATTTACAGCATACCCTTGGAATAGTTCTCCTATTTCATAAAATACCATAACAGCAACAGCTTCTGGATATTCACCTATTGCTAAAGCTCCAATTGTGGCTATACTCATAAGGAAATTTTCATCAAAAATCTGACCTCTTCTTATATTTTTCAATGCTGTTAACACAACTTTCCATCCAACAAGTATATAACTTATAATAAATAGCATTGATACATAATGAATTGAATCCTTCATTAGCATAGCTACTAAATATACAATCATTCCTACTATCAGTAATATATTTTCTTTTATAATTTCTAATACATCCATTTTTTTATTAGTTTCTTTATGATGATGTTGTTGCTCATGATGATGATGTTCATGATGATGATGTTCATGATCACAGCTACATGTTCCATGATGACAATGTGAATGTTTTTCTTCACTTTCACTTACTAAAACATCTGGCTCAAGTTCTTTTACTATACTTTTTACTTTTTCTATTACAACTTGCTTCTGTACAGAATCAATTTTTTCTATAGTTAATTTTCCAATAGAGAAATTCATACTAGCTTCCTTAATCTCTGGAAGATCATTTACCTTTTGTTCTATTTTATTTGCACAATGGGCACAATCAAGTCCTGATAAAATAAGTTTAAATTTATTATCTTGATGCACAAAAGTATTTGTTTCTTTTACTTTTACATCAGGTTCAAGATCTTTTACTATTTTAGTAATTTTCCCAATTATATTTTCTTTATTTAATTCTTCTTTCATTCTTACATGCATTCTGCCCATAGAAAAATTAACACTTGCTTCTTCTATTTCTTCAAGTTCATTAACTTTCCTCTCTATTTTGTTTGCACAGTTTGCACAGTCAAGCCCCTCTAACAATAATTTGAACTCTCTTTCCATTTTTTATTTCTCCTTTCTATTGTAATTTAATCTAATTTTCTATATGTGCTACTCAATAATGTGCTTAAAGCCTTCATTGAATATATGTTTAATATGTTCATCCTCTAAAGAATAATAAACTACCTTTCCAACTCTCTTAAATTTAACAAGTCTAGACGCCTTTAAAGTTCTTAGTTGATGTGATACAGCTGACTGGCTTATACCCAATATTGCAGCTAAATCACAGACACACATTTCAGATTCAAATAATGCACATAATATTTTAACTCTTGTGGAATCTGCAAAAGCTTTAAATAATTCTGCTAAATCATATAATACTTCATCTTCAGGTAATTTTTTCGATACATTAGTTACAATATCTTCATGTATAATATTGCAATTACACTTTTCTATATTATTATCTACAATTTTCATATTACTCCTCCTATAAACACATGAGCATATGTTCATATGTTTATTTTTATTATATTCTTAATTTTACATTTTGACAACTAAATATAAATATTTTTAACTTTAATATTGTATTTAGTTTTATTATCTGTAGTAATAAAAAAATAATTACTCTAACAACAAAAAAGATACTGTTTTAATCAACAATATCTTTTATAAACTTTATAATACAATGTTATTATCAGTTTTATATTTATTAGTAAATATATTATCTAAAATCATATTAATAATACTATCACAGACATAATATGAAAACGCAAGGTCAATTTCACAATCAAGACAACCGTCATATTCTTCTTGTAACTGTATTATAAATTCTCTTACATTATTAGGGTTAATTGTTGTATCAATTGCAAGTTTAGGCTTATAATCTTTTGCTAGCTTTGCTAACTTCTGTTCATATAGCATATGATGTTTTACAGCTGTTGTACTTTTAAATTCCCACCTATAAAAATGCGGTGCACAAAAAAAATCACATAAAAAGTGACATATTACACCTAACTGTTCAGAAAACTTATCAATAGTCATTTTATAATATACATCTTCTAATTTTAACGAAGATAAATATTGAATATTTTCTATAACCATATCTATACTTTCATCATAATAATGCTTCATCCTTTTATATTTTAAAGTACAATCTGGTTTTATATTGCCCCATATAAATTTTTTTTTACTGATTAAATAAATACTTTTACTATTAGCATACTTTATAATATTTTCACCTAAGATCTTGTGCGTATTCATCATCAAAATCACACCACATCCTCTTAACTTGTTCATAATTCTGTGTAAAACATAATAACTTTTATGTATTCATATTTAGTACATAAAAATCTCAATTACAAAAAAAACAAATTTGATTTTAATATTCTATAAGTATTTTAGCTCAAATTAAATAATTACATAAATTAATTATGTATACTCTTTTTAAATTATTAATTTTCTTATAATCAATATTTTATCTCTAAAAAAATATATTATTCTATATAAATATGATCTATATGAAAATGTTGTTTATTCTCAATTTTTGTCATATAGATCATATTATCTTTTTGATTTATAAAAATCTATTAAATTTGTCATTTTTGCTTAACTTATTTAAAAGATGTTTAATTTCTTGATCCTTATTTTTATCCATTACTAGTATTACATCTCCAGCATCTACTACAACCAAATCCTTTATTCCAAAACCAATAATCAAATTTTTGTCTCCAAATATAGAACAGTTTTCGCACTCATCTACGTACACATTATTTGATATATTATTATTCTTCTGAATTTTAAGCAATCTGCTTAACGCTCCAAAACTGCCCATATCATCCCATTCAAAATCACATTTTAAAACATATGCTTTTCTAGTTTTCTGCATAATACCAAAATCAATAGAAATTCCGTCGATTAATTCATATTGATCTTTTATTACTTGTTCCTCATTTTCTTCACCTAAACTCTTATATATCTCCATTAATGGTTTGTATAATTTAGGCAGATATTTTTCTATTTCTCTAAGTATGACATCTGCTCTGAATATAAACATTCCCGAATTCCATAAATACGTACCTTTTATCAAAAAATCCTTAGCTACTTCTAAATTTGGCTTTTCAGTGAACCTTGCCACTTTATAAGTCGGTACATTGCCTGCAGTCCTTTCTCCCATTTCAATATATCCATATCCTGTTTCAGGCCTATTAGGTTCAATTCCCAATGTAACAATACACCGTCTTCTATTTGCAAGCTCTATTGCTTGTGATAAGGTATCCACATAATTGCTTTCTCCTTTTATATAATGGTCTGATGGTAATACTACCATTACTGCATTAGCATCCTGTTTAAGTAGCTTTATTGCAGATAAACCTATACAAGTAGCAGTTTCCTTATTAGCAGGTTCTACAAAAATCTTTTGTTCATCAATACCGTCCAATTCTCTTTTTACTTTTTCTTTATAGTCAGTGTTAGTAACTACATAAATATTTTCTTTATCTATAATCGGAGATATTCTCTCAACTGTATTGACTAGAAAGCTTTTATCGTTAATCAATTTTAAAAATTGTTTTGGCTCTGAGACTCTTGATAGAGGATATAGCCTGCTGCCTTTTCCCCCTGCTAAAATAAGCCCGTATATCACATCTTTTCAACTCCATGTAATGCTTTGTTAATTCATTATATGTTTATAATTTATTATTGGTGAAAAATCATATTCTTTTTTTATAAAATAAACAAATATTTTCTATTATTTAAACATCAAAAAAGATATGGTATATTTTTTAATCACCATATCTTTAAATATATATATTCAATATTTCACCATAACAAGTTATCTAAAAAAGCATTCAGATAATTTCAATACATTTCCACAAAACTGTGATTTTGTATATTATTTAATACTTTTATATTCTAGGCTTTTATAAATCTTTGTAATAATAATACATATCTATACACTGTAAATTGCCATCCCATATTTCTTCTGAATAATTATCTATAAAGAAATTTTTAGTAGTTTTATAATATCTAGTAAATCCATTTAAAACATAAAATGGTATCATATTTTCTGTGGTTCCTACAATCATTCTTTTATATTTTCCTTTATATTTTCTAGAAACATATTGTATTAACCTTTTAGCTAATCCTTTTCCTCTAGCTTCTTGCAATGTAGCAATATTTTTAAGTTCACAGGTTTTTGAATCTACTTTTGTTATAATAATTTCAGCTAATGTTTTCCCTTTGCTATTTAAAACATACATATCTCCAGTTTCTATATATTTCATTATAACTTCTTTATCAGGGTCTGCTTCTAATAATAGATTCATATAATCATATTTGTTTTCATCTACCTTAATAATAGTTATATCATCATTTTTCAAATCTTTTTCCAATTGTATTTCATCTCTTAAAGGTATACCATTTTCTGAAACCATTGGTACATCAGGTTTTATTTTTCTAACTTCATCCATTGCATTTGAATATAATTTTGTTAAACAATATCCTCTTTTTTGATAAAATTGTAATGCTCTCACATTATCATTTGTAGTTATCAATCTCATTTTCTTACAATGATTGTTTATTGCAATATTTTCTGCTTCTTTTAAAAGAGATGTTCCAATTCCTATATTTTCTTTTTTACTATCTAATGAAACAATTTCACATATATCACCAAATAGTTTATATGTAATTAATCCAATTATTTCATCATCTTCTTTTATTAAAAAACCATCTACTTTAGTACAATCTATAATTTTTCCGCGTAAAACCATATCAGTTGAAAACCAATTATTTATAAAAAATTGGTTTATTAAACTTCTGTTTTTTTCCGAGATTATTTCTATTTTTTCTTTCATTTAAAAATTTCCTCTCTTAAAAATTTAATGTCTATATTAAGATAATCTTTTGAATTCCTTTTCTGCCTACTTTTTTTAAAACACGTTATTTAACATTAATTCTTATTAAATCATAATTGATATAATTCTACTAAAACATAGATAAAAATTATCTTTTAATGATTGGTGAAACTCAATTTTTTGTAGGAGTTTCTATTAAAAGTATTTTTTTATTATCAAAATCAACTTGTACATCTGTTCCCAGTGGTAGTATTCCTGTTGGATATGCATGACCTATATTAATATTATACAAAATCGGAAGATTTTCACAATTAAATTCTTTCATTACTTTTTTATAAACTTCTTTATATTCATCATAGTACTTTTCAGCTTGTGGTTTTCCAACTATAATTCCTTTTATAACATTAAATATTCCTTGTGCTCCTAAATTTCTAAGATAATATGTTACTAAATCTGGGCTTGGCTTTTCTTCACTTGTTTCTAATAATAATATCTTATCTTTCCACTCTTCTTTTGCAGGCCATATTTCTGTTCCAATCACCATTGGAAATACATCAATACATCCACCTAATAATTGACCTGTTATTATTCCGCCACCTTGTAATGTTTCATAACCATGTTCTTCTGGAATTAATTTTTTAGCTTTATTTATATTTTCTTCTTTCCAAAATACAAAGTCATTTGACCATACTTCACTCGGTCTAATTTCATAATTTTTACAATCAGTAAATAAAATATTTTCAACTGCTTGTTTAGTATAATCAAACATTTTGACATATTCGCCAAATTCACACATTATTGAAGGTCCATAAAATGAAACAAGTCCTGCTTTATTCAGCATTAAATGATTAACTGTAGTATCAGAATATCCCATAAATACTTTAGGATTATTTCTAATTACTTCATAATCTATATATGGCAATAACCTTATACTATCATCACCACCAATTGCACAGAATATTCCTTTTATTGATTCATCCTTAAATGCATCCATTAAATCTTGTGCTCTTGCTTCAGGATGTTCATAAACAAACTCACTTCCTTTTAATGCATTTGGCATAGCCACTACTTCTAATCCAAAATCATTTTCTAATCTATCTTTAGCAATATAATATTTATGGATTAATTCTTTATCTCCTAATCCTCCCCATGAAAGACTAACTATAGCTATTTTATCTCCTTTTTTTAAGATTTTTGGTTTAATCATAACTATCAACTCCTATGTTTATCGTATTACATTTTTACCAATACAACTTTAGAAGTGAACAAACACTAATTGCTACCTTGTTTATAAGGTTTTTTAACTCATTTTCTAAAAGTTGTTACATGTAAAATAATATGTAGATAGTGCTGTTTTTTACTATTTATGCTATTTTACAATAAAAAAAAAATCTCGTAAACCCTTATTTTATCGAGTTTTTCGAGATTATTTGCTTCAAAATTGTAATCACAAAAAGCCCGCAATAGCTTTATTTATGCGGACTTACAGAATTATTTACCACAACAGACTTTATACTTACGTCCACTACCACATGGACATGGATCATTTCTACCAACTACTTTTTTACTTTTTGCTGTAATATCAATTTCTTTTTTATCATTAAATGATTCACCTTTAAATCTCCATAGTCTGATTTTATTTACAAACTTGTTCATCATACCTGCTGCAACAAATCTTACATCTTCATTTTCTATATTGATAAGCTCAATCATCTTATCTACTGCTTCCTTAGGCTCATTTTCTTGAACATCTAAAACTAAATCTTCCATCATTGCAATTGTCATATCTTTATCTACACTGAACATTGAAGTAAACTCTTTATAAAACGACTTACCTGCTTTGCTATTAAATACCCAATTTTCTTCTGACATACTTAATAACTCTTCTTTAGAAATATGAGCATATTCTTTAACATCTTCTTTTTCAATATCCTTAATAACTTCTTCATAGTTATCAATCTCATTATGAATAAATAATCCACTATGTTCTCTAAATTCATTATAATAATAAGATGCTTCTCTAAGCATATTTTCTGTATCTTTAGAATTTAATTCACCATAATATTTCTTTAAAAGTTCCGTAGCTTTCTTTATTTCTAATATACCGTAAGCATTATTCATACCTCTATATGTATTTATAATCTGTGTATTATTTTTTATTGTACGTCTATATTCAATAGTATTATTTTTATCTATTATTTCTTGAACTATCTTAGGCATTAAAAATAATGACTTTCCATCTTTTAATACTGGAAAAAGCATACCTTGTTGTATGAAATAAGCACTTTTTTCTGCTTCTTCTTCATCTATATCTGCAAATGCTTTTACTCCTTTTTTGCCAACATAAGATTTTAATATTAAATATCTTTCTTTATCAAATAATTCAACTCTTTTTTCAATAAGCTCTTTATATTCTTGTTTTAATTTTTCTATTAATTTATCTTTATTTAATCCTGAAATTTTGCTTACTCCAAGATTTCTTGCAATATTATATATTTCATCTTTTGATAAGCAATCAACAAGTTCTCCTAAATCAAAAGAATATACTCTTTTACTTAATTTTTTTTCAAATTTTAATGATTCTTTTTCAAATTCATCTTCAATATTTTTACAATCTTCACATAACCATGTTTTAGTATCAGAGTTATAATATAATGCTTCCTTTTCACACTTGCTGCACATATGAACTTCTCTGTTTTTATTTACTTTATTCATTTCAATAACATTTTCAGTAACCTTATTATCGTTCTTACTCAATTATATATCTCCTTTGTATTTTATTTATCCCATTAAAAACCATATTATCTTATTATTCTTACGTTTACTAATTACAATAAATAAGCTCTGGTCCAATCGGCTACCAGAGCTTATTTTTCATTTACTGTTTATTTTATAATATTAATTCAAAATTGTAAATATCTATTTTTACTTATTCACTATATACATAAAAATTCTCATAAGTTCTTTTGTAAGCTTATTAAAAATATTTTCTATTTTCTTATTAACTTAAAATGATCTTTTAATGCTCCAACTGCTTTATCATAATCCTTTTCTTGTATTCCAGCAACCAATCTTTCATGAATATGTAGTAAATTAATTCTATTATCTTTTTCATAAATAATTTTTTTTCGGAATTCTTTTATTGATTCATTCATTATCTGTGATATAACAGAAATTATATTTATAAGCAAAACATTTCTTGAAGCTCTAATAATTAAATTGTGTAATTTTACATCAAGCTGTATATTTTCTTCTTCATTATTTTCATACATTTTACTTAAAATATCGTTCATCAAATCTATTTCATCTTCAGATATATTTTTAATTGTCAGTTTAATGCAGTAAATTTCTAGCATTTCTCTAAGCTCAATTATATCATTTAATGAACTTTCTTGAAGCATAAACATAATAGATATAGGTTCAAAAAGTGAATTTGCAAATTCAGTTCTAATATAATTTCCATCTCCATGCTTTTTTTCAATTAACCCTACTACTTCCAATGCTCTAACAGCTTCTCTAACAGACGTACGCGATACTGAAAACATATCTGCCATTGCTCTTTCCGTAGGCAATTTATCACCTTTTTTCAATTCACCTTTTTTTATTTTATCTTTTATTTCATAAATAATTTTTTCATAAACTTTTGAATCATTTACTTCAGTCATTTTAATACTCCACTCGAAAAATATATTTTATATAAAACTAATAATTTTATCTTTATTTTCAATTACAAAATTATAGCCATCTTTGTAAATTTTCCTCAATTTATTTTTATCCTTTTCAAACCTACTTATATTCATATCTACTCTAGGTCTTATAACTATTGCCTTACCGCTCTTTTCAAGTTTATCACAATAATCAAGCTGATTATTATATTCTATATATCTATTTCTTAATGCCTCTGCTAATTTAGGATATTTTTTTCTATAAAACTTATATGCAAACTCATTTATCTTAGATTTTTTCTTTCTATATCCTTGATTTCTTGTGACAACAATTATATTTTTTTCATTTCCATCTTTAATTGATTTTTTTATAGGAATAGCATCTTTTAGTCCACCATCTGCATATAAATTCCCATTTATTTCACAGAAAGGAAATGCAAATGGTATTGCACAACTTGCTCTTAAAATTGAATTTTTTTCATCTAATGCATCCTTGTCAAAATACTCAACCTCTCCACTTTCAATATTAAAAGCCCCAACAAGCATCTTAGCATCATTCTTATAAAAAGCATCATAATCAAATACGCATAGTTTATTAGGAATTTCATCAAATGAAAAATGTAAATCCATAATAGACTTACACTTTAAAAGATTTCTATATCCTATGTATCTCTTATTATGAATAAACCTTTCCATTATTTCTAAATTTCTTCCCCTTTGCTTAGAAATATATGAATATGCATTAGTGGCTCCTGCAGAAACTCCAATAACATATTTAAAATCAACTCCAATATCTAACAACCCATCAAGAACACCAGCAGTAAATAACCCTCTGAATGCCCCTCCTTCTAGTACAAGTCCTGCCATTATTGGTTCCCCCTTTATAAATTTAATGTTTATATTATAGCTTATTTATAGATATTATTCACATAATTTTGTAAATCTAATCCATTCTATTATATAATTGTATTATATCTGACTATAGGAGGAAAACATGAAAAACATCATTAAAAAAGCAAAAGAAACTCATGATTTAAGCGAAAAAGAAATTTTTCAATTATTAAAAGATGATTCCATTAATGAATATTTATTTAAAGCTGCAGATGAAGTCCGTGAAAAGTATCTTGGCAATTCTGTTCACCTTAGAGGACTTATTGAATTCACAAACATTTGTAAAAGAAATTGCATGTATTGTGGGCTTAGACGTGATAATAATAATTTAAAAAGATATAGACTAACTGAAGAAGAAATAATCGATTTAGCAAAAAAAGCAGTAAGCTATGGCTATAAAACAATAGTTATTCAAGGTGGAGAAGACGATTATTATACAAAAGAAAGAATGACTAGAATAATAAAAAACATAAAATCATTAGGTATAGCTTTAACTTTAAGCTTAGGTGAAAAAACTTATGATGAATACAAAGCATTTAAAGAATCTGGTGCAGATAGATATTTAATACGTATTGAAACTACAAATAAAAAACTTTATGAAGATATGGATCCTGGAATGAGTTTTGAAAACAGACTTGAATGCTTAAGAAACCTAGGAAAACTTGGATACGAAGTTGGAAGTGGTATTTTAGTAGGACTTCCAGGACAAACCTTAGAATCCATTGCCAAAGATATATTATTCTTTAAGAAAATAAATGCTGATATGATTGGCATAGGACCTTTTATACCAAATCAAGATACACCACTAAAAAATGCTAATGGACAAAATCTTATTTTATCTCTTAAAGTAATGGCTCTAACAAGACTAATACTTCCTGATATAAATATCCCTGCAACAACAGCAATGGAATCATTAGCTCCAAACGGAAGAATAAAAGCTCTTCAAAGTGGTGCTAATGTTGTAATGCTTAATGTAGCAGAAGGTGAATACAGAAAACTGTATGCTCTTTACCCAGGTAAAATATGCACAGAAGATAATCCAAAACATTACCGAAGCTATATAACAAAAAAAATTCAAAGTATTGGTAGAGAAGTTTCTGACGGATATGGATTCAGAGGAAACAGTAATGAAAATGCTCATGATAAATAAACTATTATTCAAAACTATTTTTTATCTTAAATAATACATAAGGATATCATTTTATGGCTATCCCTATGTATTATAAATTATCTAATTGCAATTTACCTAAGTAGCTAAATACTTAAAATTTGTACCAAACTCTTTTATTGGAATCTTAAATTCTGGAATTCCAGCCACATATGGAGCAATCTCATACTGATTAAAAAACACAACTATATCACCATTATTTATATAAAATCCTTGTTCGTCTGATATTCCTTTAAAACTTTCTGAAGTATAGAAATAATCATTAGTGTTTTTTCCTATCTCTTCTCTAATTTTATTATTGATAATATCTTTATAATCATAATTATCTAAGAATAAATCCTTCAACCCAATAATTTTCTCATTATTTCTATCTATTGTATATCCATTTCTTATTGTACTTCCATGAGCACCTCCAAAATATTCATAATAATCATTATATAAACTTATAATATTATCATTTTTTTCTGTTACTGTATAAACTGATTTTATTTCATAAGGAAAAAGTAATGTTTCTTTATTATTAAATTCTTCTTTTATCTCATTCTCTGTTTTAAATGCTCTATTAATAATATCTTTACTTATATTATTTATATTTTCAACATTAGATTCATCTTTTCCATTTATAAATACAGGAACTTTAATATCGATCTTCAAATAATCCAAATTTTTATTCACTGTTTTTTCACTAATATCAATTTTTTTATCAACTAATATTCCACTGTTTTTACACATACACTGTGGATAAAAAGGAAATATAACAAAATTCATCCACAATATCATCACACTATTTGTGATTACTTTTATTACAGCACTTTTCAACATATATTTTTTTTTGCTGTTTTTCATCAAATATCCACACTTTCTTACTGTAAATTAATGTATATCAACATATTTGTAACACATTATCCACACCCCCTTGTGGATAATGTTAATAAGTTGTACTTTATATTTATTATGATATACTTTTTATACTTTTATTCAATATTGTATAAACTTATATCACTACGCTATTCTCTATTTCAAGTCAACCTTTAAATAATGTAATATATATAAATATTCAGGAGGATATAAAATGTTCAAAACAAACTTACCAATTGCATTAGGATTAATAACAACAACTATTTTCAGCTCTTCTTTTATCTTAAAACCTAAAATTAATATTTCAAATCTTAATGAATCAAACAACACTCCAATTGAAATGCCAATTACAAATACTAAATTAGTTAATGACAATAGGGGCATACCCGTATTATATTATCATTCTGTTAACGATGTAATAACTAATGAAGTAACCATTTCACCAGCTCTTCTAAGAAAGGAACTTGAATACATAAAAAATCAAGGCTATATTACTCTTTCAATGAATGAAGTAGAAAATTACATACTTAATAATGAGCCAATTCCAGAAAAAAGCATATTAATAACTTTTGATGATGGTTACATGGATAATTACTACAATGCTTATCCAATATTAAAAGAACTTAATATGAAAGCCACTATATTCTGCATAACTTCAAAATTAGATGGTTCTTATTATTTATCAGAAGATGCTATTAAAGAGATGTCTCAAAACAATATAGATATAGAAAGTCATACAGTAACTCACACTCATTTAAATAAACTTACTTATGATGAACAAATAAAAGAACTTTCTGAATCAAAATCTAAATTAGAAAGTATAGTTGGTAAAAAAATAACAGCAATAGCATTTCCTTTTGGAGATTATAATAAAAATTCTATAGATGCAGCAAAAAATTGTGGATATAATCTAGCCTTTACAACAAATAAAGGTTTTGCTGATAGAAATGATAATCCACTAGAATTAAATAGAATTTATATAAGTTCCTATTATGATATGAACACCTTCATTTCTGTCTTAGAAAAATCTGAAAAATAAAATAGTAGTTAACAACTGTTAACTACTATTTTTATTCACTACTTGAATTATATTCAGGTAACTTTTGCTGACTACCACAATTATTTATTACTATAGGTATCTTATTTTCAGAAATTACTTTATTGGTTTCTGGTAATGAACCATACTCTATTGGTTTCCCCGTTATTGTTATTAGAGTCTGTGTACTCTTATCAACCATATCATTATCAATTGCATATTGAAAAACCTTAGCTATAGAATCATCAACATTATTATTTTCAATGTTTATACTATCTATAAGATGTTGACCCTTTTCTGTTGAAGAATATGTATAAATTACTTTATGAAACTTATTTATATGCAATTTTACTTTTGATGTAGTATTAATTAATATAATGCTTTCAGTTCTTCTAAATTCAACAATAGTTGCACACGCTATAAACAATAATACTACAAGCGTTAATGCAACTGGTATTTTTAATTTACTTGCAATGCTATAGCTCTTCCCTTCACATACATTACCAGGATAAACTTCATTATTAGTTCTAATCTTCAAAAATTCACCTGATGATGTAACTATATAAGCATTTCTTTTTGAAATCTTTATAGCAACTCCCTTATTAATTGGATATTTCTTATTTACAATGCTAAGTACATTATCTTCGTCCTTTAACTTAATCTTCAAATGATCCTGTATACATTTGTAATTAGGATTACTTAATATTATATAATATGCAATTATATATTCATTCCAATCTTCTATATTACTTCTTCCAATTTTAGTTGCTATACTTAATTCCTTTACAGGAACTTTCTTTCTTCTTACTAACTTTTCATTTAACTTTTCATCTTCTAAAAGATAATAAGCTAAATTTAAAACAATATTTCGATTATCTTCATCTAATTTATGAGTAAATAAATCCTTAAAGATAACATTATATGACCTTAATTCAGATAAAAAAGCTGACATTTCTTTAGTATAATCAATATTAGAATTTCTACTCAAAAGCGTCATTGTTGGAATCGATGTAAATACATATTTATTTTTATTAAAGTCTAACCTCTCCATACAACAATTTCCCCCTTTAATAATACTAAACCTTGTTATCAAAACCATACAATTTTCATACTATATATTATAGCATAGAAATTTATTTGACTATAAAACTTTATTTACTTTTATAGTAATTTAAAATCAATTTTTCGGAGATTATATTTATGAAAAGTAAGATTATATATGTAGATTTTATAAAAAAACGTAAGGTAAACCGAATACACTTCCATATAAATAAAATAAAAAACTATATATTTAATAATTTGAATTCAAATAACCAAAATAGCACTTCTAACTTCCCAGCTGTCAAAACAAACAATATACGATATATATAATTATTGCAATATATATTAATACTATCTTATGATAAAATATATATTAAATGATTATATAGATTTAGAGGTGATTCTTATGAGAATTGGAATGGGATATGATGTGCATAGATTAGTTGAAAATAGAAAATTAATAATTGGTGGAGTTGAAATTCCATTTGAAAAAGGCCTTTTAGGGCATTCTGATGCTGATGTACTTCTTCATGCAATCATGGATTCCCTTCTTGGAGCCTGCGCACTTGGCGATATTGGAAAACATTTTCCTGATACAGATGATAAATTCAAAGGAATATCAAGTATACATTTACTAGAAGAAACCAAAAAACTTATTATGGAAAAAGGTTATTCTATAAATAACATAGATGCAACAATAATTGCACAAAAACCAAAAATGCTTCCTCATATTGAAACTATGCGTTCCAATATAGCAAAAGCTTTAAATATAAATATTGACCAAATAAATATTAAAGCAACAACCGAAGAAGGACTTGGTTTTACTGGAAAAATGCTCGGAATTTCCGCACAAAGTATAGCTTCTGTTATATAAAAAAGTGCCAAAGGCACTTTTTTATTATTTATCAAAATACTTCACT
Organism: Clostridium butyricum; assembly: GCA_015058525.1. GTDB lineage: Bacteria > Bacillota > Clostridia > Clostridiales > Clostridiaceae > Clostridium > Clostridium butyricum_A. The sequence continues at coordinate 82,228 of SVCE01000024.1, read as the reverse complement.
TAACCTCTTTAATAAAGTATCTCTAAATATTTCTCCCTTGGCACTGTCTTTTAATGAATTCTGACAAACATTTTTCCATTCATTAATTTTCATTCCTATTTTATTTTCAATTTCTTCTTCAGTACTTGTTAATAATGCTGACGATACTACAAAATCTCCTACTTCTTCTGGACTACTAAATAATTTAATATAAATAAATTCCTTATTGTCACCCATCCATCTCTTATTGAAATCATTTACAAATTTTCGTAATTCCAACTCTGCTCTCTTAGATGACATATCCCATAATTTATCAAAAAATTCATAGTCCTTTCTCATTTTAATAGCAATTTCTTTAGTAATTGCTTTTGCTTTTTCACCATCTTGAATTATTTTATCAACACTAATACTTGGAATTTTAGTAACTAATTTATCTTTTCCATTTATCCATTTATAAAATGCTTCTTGTAAAAAAGAATATTTAATATATCCTATTAAACTTCTAATATTAGGGAAGTACCCCCATATATTATTGATTCCATTAGTTTTACTAAATATTAAAGTATGAAAATATAAACACTTATCTGTTGGGGGGTTCTGCATAAAAATATGTCCTCTAATTGTTTTATTTTTTCTGATAACGTTTTCCCAATAACTAAAAGAATTATAATTTTCCCTCATAAAATCACCTTCCTCAAATTAATCTTATATAATATTGTATAAGACTATATAGTGTTTTATTTACCCCTTCATGTATATTATAAACCATTTATTTAATCATTTCCAAAAAATAAATCACTATAAACTACTATATATTTAACACTATCCTTTATTATAAACGCTTTTCTTGAATATTATAACTTTTTTAACACTTTCTGATATGTAATATAAAAATTGATATTTGCAAATTCTTACTTTATAATAAATATACGTCATATAAATCCTAAATTATTAGGATTTATATGACTAATTTGAAAAGTCAGACAACCTTTTCAAATTTATATATTAATTTATTTTAAATTATAAGTTTTTATATAAACTAAGGAGGATGAAATATTGCTTTTATGTGAAATATGTAATGCGCCAGCCGATATTCATCACATTGTTCATAGAAGTGAAGGCGGATTTGATATAGAAATAAATTATAAATATTTATGTCCTTATCACCATCGTGGTAAATCAGGACCACATCATTCTAAAGAAACTGATCTTAGATATAAGATAGATCTTCAAAATAAACTATACGAAATATTAAACAAAGACTATTATTCTTTTAAAGAATTATCCCAAATACTAAATATTCCAAACAATACTTTAAAAAGAATAACAAAAGATTTAAAACTATACAAAGAAGGTTACAAAAAATCAGATATAATATTAAAAATCATGGGTAATAAATTTTATACAGAAGAAATGTTAGTAAATCTAACATTAGATAATCTAATAAAAAATATGCACCTATAGAAAGAACAGCTATTCTTACACTAACGCAAAAAACACCACTTCCTCTAAATGAAATGGTGTTTTTTGTATTAGCTTATAAAATTTTTTGGAGCGGGAGACGGGACTCGAACCCGCAACGTCCACCTTGGGAAGGTGACACTCTACCATTGAGTCACTTCCGCAAATCTATAAAAAATAACCGATACTAAAATAAATATAGCTTGTATCAAAATTGGTGCAGATGAAGGGAGTCGAACCCTTACACCAATTGGCGCTAGATCCTAAGTCTAGTGCGTCTGCCAATTCCGCCACATCTGCATACCATTATTATACATCTTTAAAATTAAATTTCAATATTTTGCCATGTAATTTTTGTAAACATTTTCCATGTGTTTTTGACATTATTTCTAATATCTATTTTTTATCAAACCTCTATTTAATTTTCTATTCTACAAAATACAAAAAAATAAAAATAAATTTACTTTTTTTGTTTCATATTGTTGACACTTGAAAATTGAGTGCTTATAATAATTTAATATAAATACAACAACACGTTGATGAGGACAGTAAGCTAAAACCTTATTTTTCAGAGAGAGAATACACTGGTGTAAGTATTCTTAAATAAATTTAGACTGAAAACTACCTCTGAGTGGTCCTAATAAGACCCGTTATTATCACGTTATGATAATTTTAAGTGACCTTTATTTTAGTTTATAATGGTATTATTTACCCTTATATCTATTTAAGGTAATTAGAGTGGAACCACGGATACTATACTTCGTCTCTATAATTTTAGAGACGAAGTTTTTTTCTATATTTGATTATTTTTAATCAATATTAAATAATAAAAAAACTGAGAGGGGAATTTAACAATGATAAAAATAACTTTAAAAGATGGATCTATTAAAGAATTTGAAGCCGGAATATCAGTATTAGATATTGCAAAATCAATAAGCGAAGGTTTAGCAAGAAATGCTTTCTGCGGAACTTTAAATGGTAAGGTATGCGACCTTAGAACTATAGTTAATGAGGATGCTGAACTTAACATATGCACATTCGATTCTCAAGAAGGAAAAGATGCTGTAAGACATAGTATATCTCACGTTTTAGCTTATGCTGTTAAGAGATTATTCCCTGAAACAAAATTAGCTATTGGACCATCAATTACTAATGGATTCTATTACGATTTCGATAGAGATACTGCTTTCACAACTCAAGACTTAGAAAAATTAGAAGCAGAAATGAAAAAGATAATAAAAGAAAATCCTTCAATAGAAAGATTTGAACTTCCAAGAAACGAAGCTTTAGAATTAATGAAAGATGAACCTTACAAAGTAGAATTAATAAATGATCTTCCTGAAAATGAAGTAATCTCATTCTACAAAATGGGTGATTTCACTGATCTTTGTGCAGGACCTCACGTTATGTCATTAAAAAATATAAAAGCTATAAAACTTACTAGAAGTGCTGGTGCTTACTGGAAAGGTAACGAAAAAAACAAAATGCTTACTAGAATTTATGGTACTGCATTCTTAAAGAAAACAGAATTAGATGAATTCTTACAAGCTTTAGAAGAAGCTAAGAAAAGAGATCACAACAAACTAGGAAGAGAATTAAAATTATTCACTACTGATGAAAAAGTAGGTCAAGGTCTTCCATTATTAATGCCTAAGGGAGCAAAAATAGTTCAAACTCTTCAAAGATGGGTTGAAGATGAAGAAGAAAAAAGAGGTTATGTATTAACAAAAACTCCATACATGGCTAAGAGTGATTTATACAAAGTTTCAGGACACTGGGATCATTACAAAGATGGTATGTTTGTACTTGGTGATGAAGAAAAAGACGATGAAGTATTAGCATTAAGACCTATGACTTGCCCATTCCAATACACTATATATAATGCAGAACAACACAGCTACAGAGATCTTCCTATAAGATATGCAGAAACTTCTACTCTATTCAGAAAAGAAGCTTCAGGAGAAATGCATGGTCTTATAAGAGTTAGACAATTTACTTTAGCAGATGGTCACTTAATTGTTACTCCAGAACAATTAGAACAAGAATTCAAAGGAGTTGTTCAATTAATCCAATACATCATGGAAACTTTAGGAATTGCTGAAGATATAACTTACAGATTCTCTAAATGGGATCCAAACAACACTGAAAAGTATATCAATGATCCAGATGCTTGGAACCATACTCAAGATACAATGAGAACTATCCTTGATCACTTAAAGATCAACTATGTTGAAGCTGATGATGAAGCAGCATTCTATGGTCCAAAACTTGATTTACAATTTAAAAATGTTCACGGAAAAGAAGATACTTTATTCACAGTTCAAATCGACTTTGCTCTTGCTGAAAGATTTGACATGACTTACATTGATAAGAATGGTGAAAAGAAACGTCCTTACATTATCCACAGATCTTCTATTGGATGTTATGAAAGAACTTTAGCTATGCTTATAGAAAAATATGCTGGTGCATTCCCAACTTGGTTATCTCCAGTTCAAGCTAAGATCTTACCACTTTCAGATAAGTACAATGATTATGCTGAAAAAGTAACTAAAGCATTAAAAGATAAAGGAATCAGAGTTGAATGTGACTACAGAACTGAAAAAATCGGATACAAGATTAGAGAAGCTAGACTTGAAAGAACTCCTTACATCTTAGTTGTAGGTGAACAAGAAGCTACAAACAACACTGTTTCCGTAAGAAGCAGAAAGAATGACGATGAAGGTGCTATGGACTTAAATGCATTCATAGACAGAATCGTAACTGAAGTTGCTAATAAAGAAAGATAAAAATTAACATACAAACTAAAATAAATCCCTAATCTCATCTCTGAGATAGGGATTTATTTTATTCCTGTATCCTTTAGATTAAATTAAATTTCTAAAAATTCATATTATCAATATCCTTATTTATATTAATTTCTGAGAATATAATATTTGTAGATGTTGTTCCATTCATTTCAGAAATACAGTCTACAAATGCTTCTATTTCTTCAACTGTTTTTACGTTTAACTTCGCTATTATACATGAATGTCCTGTAATCCTATAGCAAAAACTTATACCTGGATAGTCATAAATAAATTCTTTAAATTTCTTAAATTCTGAATTTTTTATATCTATTTGTATTATACATTGAATAGTTAATCCTAGTGCCTTCTTATGACATTCTCTTTTTTAATCATCTTCTATTAATAAAAATAAAATTAAGCTACAGAATTAATACTGTAGCTTAATTTTTTTAATATATATAAGACTATTTGTTAATTTTAAACTTCATCAAGAGCCTGCTTAATATCCTCTAAAATATCTTCTATATTTTCAAGTCCAACAGATAATCTTACAAGGCCTGGTGTAATTCCAGCAGCTACAAGTTGTTCATCTGTTAATTGTCTATGAGTTGAGCTTGCTGGATGAAGTACACAAGTACGAATATCTGCAACATGTACAACATTTTCAGCTAATTTTAAGCTATCCATAAATTTAATTGCATTATCTCTGCTTCCTTTAATTGAAAATGAAATAACACCACTACATCCATTAGGTAAATATTTTTCAGCTAGACTATGATATTTATTATTTTCAAGTGTAGGATAATTTACAAATTCAACTTTTTCATTACTATTTAAAAATTCTGCTACTTTTTCAGCATTTCTACAGTGTTTTTCAATTCTTACAGGTAATGTTTCTAATCCCATATTTAAATTAAATGCTGCCTGAGCTGATGGATAACATCCTAAATCTCTTATTAATTGAACTCTTGCTTTAGTAATATATGCCTTTTTACCGAAATTTTTTGTATATACTACCCCATGATAAGATTCATCAGATTCAGTAAAATCTGGGAACTTGCCATTTGCCCAGTTAAAATTACCACTATCAACAATAACACCACCAACTTGAACTGCATGTCCATCCATATACTTTGTAGTAGAATGAATTACTATATCTGCCCCAAATTCTATTGGTCTACAAAGAACTGGTGTTGCAAAAGTATTATCCACTATAAGTGGTACATTATTCTTATGAGCAATTTGAGCAAACTTTTCAATATCAAATATACATATTGCAGGATTTGCAATAGTTTCTCCAAATACGGCTTTTGTATTTGGCTTAAATGCTTTTTGAATTTCATCTTCTGAAGCTTCAGGATCTACAAATGTACATTCTATTCCAAATTTTTTTAAAGTAACATTAAATAAATTAATTGTTCCTCCATAAATTGTTGCTGCACTTACAATATGATCCCCAGCACTAAGTATATTCATTATACTTATTAATGAAGCTGCCTGTCCAGATGTAGTACATAAAGCCCCTACCCCACCTTCTAAAGCTGCTATTTTTTCCTCAACATATGCAACTGTAGGATTAGAAATACGTGAATACATATGTCCATCAGCTGCTAAATCAAAAAGCTGCCCTATAGATGCAGTATTATCATATCTATATGTAGTGCTTTGATATATTGGAAGCGCTACTGGTTCCCCATTTTTTGGTTTATATCCTTCATGTAAACATTTTGTGTCAATTTTCATTTTTATATGCCCCCTATGATGTTAATGAATTTATTTTAATTATACATTAAATTTGCATATAAGTTAATAAATTTTATCTCAATTTTTTGCTGAAATAAAATTTTTTATTATTTATCTTCATGCATATCAATATATATATCTTTTATATTATTCATTTTTTGATTTAATAACTCTATTTTAGAATTTATTTCATTAATATATTTGTTCTTTTCCCCTAAAAGTTTTTGATTATTATACACATCTTTATTTATATTCTCTAACTCATCTTGTAAATCAACAAGGATATTATATTCTTTTTTATAAAATTCACTATTTCTAGCTTCTCTTAAAAGTTTTTCTCTAGCTTCAATTAAGTTATTATTATTTATTTTCTTGGATACCTGATCCACCCATGACTCAATGGATAGTGTACTTTTTAGACTACTAGTATTAGATGATTTGGTTTCACTTCTATATTCATCTGCCTTATTCCTATATTCCATGTAAACTTTATATGATGGTAATATACTGCTTTTCCCTGAAGTAAGCACCAAATGATCAAACTGCTTTGCATACTTCTTTAAATTTAATTTTATTTTTTTCTTTTCTTCAATGAATTTATCCAAAATTGCTTTCTGACTATTTTTTTCTTTTTCTAATATATCAAGCTGTTTTATAAGTTCATTTTTCTGAATGAAAATATCATTATACACGCTTTGATTTCTCTTCCATATATCACTCATATTATGATAACTTACTATATTCTCTTCCTGAGTTTCATAATCTAATCTTCCAATTAAAATTTCTGCCACAATTAATGGAATAAGCTCATCCTTATTATTAAAATTTATAGCTCCACTTGATAAAAACAACATTATTCTAAATGACCCAGAAATAAAATTTTCAAGAGATATTTGAGATACATCCAACACCACACTACTGTCTTTAGTAGCATCTTTTAATACTTCCAATATTACTTTATATACATCTATATATTCCTTTGAATTTCCAAAATCAACAATTATACTTAAATATTCAAACGGATTTTTCTTTATGGAATTTAAAAGTTCATTTTCATTCATAGATAAAAATTTAAACTTATCACTATCATAAAACATTATGTTAGAATTTGTTCTTATTTTTATAATATCTGTATATATTTTAGATAAAAGTGCATCATTTATCTTTATATTCTTATATCTATTTTTCAATTCATTTATTAGTTTTTGAAGATAATATGTTTTTATAGAATGTGGCTTATTGCCAATATAATTAAAGCCTTCTTCTGGCATCAAACAATTATATGCAGCATTTATAATTTCATCTGTGCTCTTAACAAACTTTTTTCTATTACATATAGATGCATTTTTAACCCCAGTCATTTTTGCAAGTTTATAATATAATATTATTTTTATTTGATCATCACTTACTGAACTTAATTCTTGCATATTTTTATTTAAGTCTTTGACAAATTTAGATTCGACTAGACCATACTTAAACATCCATTTCCTTGATTTATCAAAAGAACTATATACTGTACTATAGTTGTTTATAAGACAATATAATACTCTAAGCTGCCTACCTCTAAGATTTAAAAAACTCTTATAAAATTCTTTTTCATCTATTTCCGCTTTCAGCTTATCTCTTAAAATAACTTCAAATACGCTAACTTTCCTACGTAAATCATTCAAAGCCTTGTTATATGCTTCCACTTCACTATAAAATATTTTATTTTGAAAATTAAATTCTCTATTTACGTTTGCTTTATCTATAATAAGACTCTTCTTTAAGATATTATCATTTGTAAATTCACATGTTTCTAATATATCCTGATATTTATTAGTCAAATTAAGAGCACTCTTATACTGTTCTCTTATCTTCTCAAGAAGACTCTCTATAAACTTCATATTAGAAATTATTTCTGAATCATCTTCATCAAGATTGTTTACTTTATTTTTTATATTTTTATTATCCAGTTCACACCTAACTAAAATACTTTCTTTCTGCGCAAGTATTTGATGATTTTCTGAACATTCATTCTTAACTCTGTCTATAGGTTTTGTAAAGGCTTCATAAGATAAATCTATAATACTCAATGATTCTTTACGTACATTAATATCATTAAGTATAAATTTTCTCTTATTTTCAAGTTCAGCTCTTTCTTTCTTTATAGCCATTATTATATTATTCAACTGAGAAATATCATGAGGCTTAGTTCCTATTTCTAATATTTTTTCTCTCAAATTATTAATCTGACTATCCTTCATATAAATGTCATTTTGAATCTTTTTTAATTCAAGGAATTCAAATTTCATAGTTCTAGGTGCATCAAAAACCAAGTCATTAACATTATTAATAAAGTCAGGGTGTTCTTTGCTTAAATACCAGCAAAAAATCCTATGCATAAGTTCAAGAAGTTCAATTGGATGTTTTGTCACTTGCTTATCTCTGCTTCTATATAAAGTTATACCTACTCCATTTATTCTTATTATCTGTATGTATTCATAAATTTCTTCTGGCAGATTTATTGTTTCATCAACCTTTATTTTTTTTACAAGGGCACCTGTAGGAATATTAATATTCATTCCATTATCTTTAGCAATATCCCTTAAAAATCTCTCTAGAACCTTTCGAAGTACTATTTTAGTTACTTTTGAAAATCCTTCACTTGCATATTCTGCCTTTTTTAAATCTTCGTAATATATACTTAGTTTTGTATTTTTTAAATAACAAAAATTACTTTCATAATATTTCATCATTTTTCCCCTCTATACATTTCCTTGCAATTTCACAAACTGCTTTTCCGTAATTACTGCATCAATTAATACATCTTCCTCATCAATAGGAACTCTATCTATTAACTGAAAATCATAAGCTAGAACTAATTTTTTAATTCTTGTATTATTGTCATTATTTATTCTTTTAAAATATCTATCATAAAATCCAGCTCCATATCCAATTCTTCCACCATTTTTATCAAAAGCCACCCCAGGAACAACAATTAAATCTAAATCATTAGGATTTATAAATGGTTCTTTCTTTTTAGGTTCTAATATCCCATATTTACATTCAATCAAATTATCAAAGTTCTCTATTCTTACTGCGTTCATAAGTTTTGTGCTAAATTCAGTTCTTGGAACATATATATTTTTGCCTTCTTTTATAGCCCTTTCTATTATATATTTTGTATTTATTTCTGAATCATAAGAAATATATATAAATATATTGTTAGCTTCCTTATAATAATTGCTCCTAAAAAACATATCCATAATAATTTTATCGTAATTATTTTTTTCTTCTAAATTCATATTTCTTCTAATTTCAAGCATTTTTCTTCTTATATATTTCTTCTTATTGCTTATTTCATTCATTTTAATTCTCCCTTTAAATTGATGCTTTTTTAATAATACTTTATTAAAACTTAAATTCCCCTATAGACATACTTGGCTTTCTAAATGCAATTTCCTTTTTAACTTCATATGTATCCTTATCTATAGTTATTTTATAAATATCTGGACATCCTTCTTCTCTCCATTTTCTCATATAAGAAGGTGTAGCATTTACTTCAGTATAATAATTTGCATCATAGTAATCAGAAAATTCAAGATACGATAAAATACTTTTCTTATCCAACACCAGCTCCTCTTTATTTACATTGCTGCATATTGGAATAAAATATCTAAGTGGTATTTCATAATTATATAATCTATTCTTTTTAATAGGTTTGCCTTCTATCAATGCTCTTTTAAATAAAACATTATTTTTTTGTTTTTCATCTATTTTTACTTTAAATATTATCTTTTTATTTTTACTAAATTCAAGTTTAACTTTAATCATTTGCTCACTCACCATCTATCTATATAAATCGTATTATTTATATTAAATTTAAGCATTCATGGTACCTAATTTATTTCATAACAATTATCTCATTTTATACTATAAATGACAATTAACAAGGCTTTATTATAATTTGCAATACAATGTTCATAAATTTAAAATTATATAATTTTACAATAAAATTAATATTATGCGAAAAAAGAGAATTCAAATTTATGAATTCTCTTTTTATCAAATTTATTAAACTACTACGTTTATATCTATACTTAAATTAATTTTTATTCTACAGTAACTGATTTTGCAAGATTTCTTGGTTTATCTATATCGCATCCTCTATCTTTAGCAATATAGTAAGATAATAATTGAAGAACCGCAACACTTAATACTGGTGCAAACATATCTAAAGTTCTTGGAATGTAAATTACATCATCTAAAACTTCTTCCATTCCTTTAGTTCCTTCATAACATATACCTGTAACTTTAGCTCCTCTTGCTTTAATTTCAACAATGTTACTTACCATCTTTTCTTTTAAAGCTTCTTGAGTTAATAAAATTATTACTTTAGTACCATCTTCAATTAACGCTATTGGTCCATGCTTTAATTCTCCACCAGCATATGCTTCTGAATGAATATATGATATTTCTTTTAATTTAAGAGAACCTTCTAATGCAACTGCATAATCTAATCCTCTTCCTAAATAGAACATATCTTGTTCTTTATAAATCTTTTGAGCTATTGCTTTTATCTTATCTTTATCTTCTAAAACTAGTTCTACCTTTCCTGGTAAATCTAATAATTCTTCTTTTAATTTATCTAATCTGTCGCTCTTTAATCTTCCTAAAATCTTAGCAAATGTCATAGCAATCATATACATTCCTATGATTTGAGTTGTATAAGCTTTAGTTGAAGCAACTGATATTTCAGGACCTGCTAGTGTATATAATACATGATCTGCTTCTCTTGAAACTGAACTTCCAACAACATTAGTTAATGCAATAATTGTAGCTCCAATTGTCTTACAGTTTCTAAGTGCTGCTAATGTATCAGCAGTTTCACCAGATTGGCTTACAACTATAACTAAAGATTTATCTGTTACAAGTGGATTTCTATATCTAAATTCAGATGCTATATCAACTTCAACTGGAATTTTTGCAAGTGATTCAATTACATTCTTACCTACAAGACCAGCATGATATGCAGTACCACAAGCAACTATAAATACTCTATCAGTATTTTCTAAATCTTCTTTAGTGATTTTTAAATCATCTAAAATCATGCTCTTTTCCATTGATATTCTTCCAGCCATAGTATCTCTTATAGCTTTTGGCTGTTCATGAATTTCTTTTAACATGAAGTCTTCAAATCCACCTTTTTCAGCAGCATCTTCACTCCAAGTTACATGGTAAACATCTTTTGAAATTTCTTCTCCATCAATATTGTAAAGTTTAACTCCATCTTTATTTAAAACTGCAATTTCGTGATCTTCTAAAAGATATACATCTCTTGTATAGCTTAATACTGCTGGAATATCTGATGCTATGAACGATTCATCTTTTCCAAGTCCAACTATTAATGGACATTCTTTTCTAACTGCAATTAATTTATCTGGTTCATCTTTACAAATAACACCTAAAGCATAACTTCCTTCAAGCTTTTTAAGTGCTTTAGTTACGGCTTTAAATAAATCACCTTCATAGTAGTAATCAATTAAATTAGGTATTACTTCTGTATCTGTTTCTGATTTAAAAGTGTAACCTTCACCTTTTAACCAGTTTCTAAGTGGTAAATAATTTTCAATAATACCATTTTGAACTACAGCAATTGTTTCTTTACTATTTAAATGTGGATGTGAATTTACATCTGATGGAGCACCATGAGTAGCCCATCTTGTATGACCAATTCCCATATTTCCTTCAACTGGATGTTCTTTTATATTTTCAGCTAAATTAGCTAATCTTCCTTTAAATTTTCTTACTTCTAGTGATCCATTATCAACAACAGCAATCCCAGCAGAGTCATATCCTCTATATTCTAATTTTGACAATCCATTAATTAAAAATGATGTTGCTTTTCCGCTTCCTAAATATCCAACTATTCCGCACATATTATAATCTTCCTTCCTTATTTCACTCATATAGTTCTATAAAAACACAGGCATATGCTAAATAATTTAAATTTACATTTACTTATACCAACATTTAAAATTAATCAACTATAAAAGTGCTTATCTTTATAATTTAATTTTTATCTAAGTTCAAATACTTTATACTAGCTTCCTATACAAATATATACACATTGTTACATATCTGTGCTAGAGAGGTATACTCTCTAAAAGGGTATAATAATCCTAGTACCTCTAAAAGATTTAAACTATAGAAGGTTTTTACACCAGACTGAATTTGTACTTCAAATCGCTTTAAAGTTTTGCCAGCCGTTAACGGTAGTGCTATACCGTGGGGCACCCGCCGAAGTTTCGATAACTCCCCAACCTCGTCAACTTAAGTGAGATTCTAAATCTTTGATTTAGTTAATCTAACTTACTCAGCAAATGTATATGCGCTAAGTTACATAGAAAAAAATCTTTACATGATTTATTTTTCATTATTAAATAAATTCTTTATTTCTTTCGCTCTATTCACTCAAGTTCTGGCGCTTTAATTATTTTGTTTAACTTTTTTGTTTATACTACTTCCCACCTTTCAAATCCATACTTCATACCCTCTGATATATTTTATCATATAATTTTTATTTGTCTATAATATTATAACTTCAAAAAATTTTATTAATAAATTTTATATACAGACACCATTCTTATCAACGGTATATCCATTAATTACAGTATCAGTAGCTAACGACCCATCTGACCAAAAATAATACCATTTCCCATCAATTTTAATCCAACCTGTTTGCATTTCTCCAGCTTTATTTAAATAGTACCATTTATTATTATAAGCAATCCATCCTGAAGCCATATTTCCATTCAATCTTAAATAGTGCCATTTATTATTATCTGTATACCATGATCCTCCACTATAACACTCTTTATAATATCTATCATTATCATTATTGTAATCTAAAAATTCAGTTCTTGTATTATAATAATTTTCAATACATGCAGGATAATCATTTGAATTCCAAATATAATTATTTTCTTTCATAAATTCATCTGATTTAAGCAGATATCTATCTCTAACAGTATTATCATTGTTAGTTGAATCAAGATGATACCATTTATTATCTAGTTTAACTAAATTCCATGCATGACTCACACCACTTTTTTCACCATTTATTATTCTGCAATTAATTCCAAGTATTTTAAACATCTTAAACGCTGTCATTGCATATCCCTGACATATAGTTGTACCTGTTGTAAGAGCAGTATATACATTATCAGACTTATATGTTTCATCATATTTATAAATTTTTACTAAATACTGATTAACTGCTTGTACTTTTTCTACATCACTCATTTTAGGTTCAATTAAATTATTAACTATTTTTGATATTTCACTATCAATAAACGCTTCCTGCTCTTTAGTAGTTCTATACTCTATATCCGCTTCGTATAAATTCCCTACTCTTAAAGTTTTATACAAAGAAATTGATCTTTCTAAATAATCATCCTTTTTAGCAGCCGCTTGCAATAAATTTAATGCACTTTTTTCATTATATACAAAATTAAATTTTGTTTCTCTATTCTTCATATGATTATAAATTTGATTTTCAAGATTATTGTCTTCAGCCGCAAATGCAACTGAACTTGTATTAATCATTAATAAATTCATTACAATTACAATACTTTTACAAATAGTTTTCATATCTTAATCCTCCCATAATAGTTATTTTTATTATAGTATAAAAACTTTTATTTAAAAAATTTATTTAATAAAACATGCTCCTATCATAAAACTTATATTGCCAATAGGAGCACATTTTTATTTTTACTATTTAATTGTAAGTGAAATCCAAGGCTTTTGAATTTGTTCTTTATATTCATTATAAGCCTTTATATCTTTTCTTATTTGTAATTTAAGCTTTTGACATTCTATAACCTTATCATCATAAGCATTCTTTGTAATTTGTCCTAAATCATATTGTAATTTGAAATTTTTTAATTTTTGATTGTTTAATTCAAAATTGCTTTTATCCATTTCAATTATATTTTCCTGATTAATTAATGTAGCATAATATTGTCTTAATGCTTCTTTAAATAATTTCTTTGTTTCATTTAAAGTGGTTTGATTTGATATATTACTTAACCTATCTCCTAAATAAGTTATATAAATTTTAAGTTTTGTATTATATGCCGATAAAGCATTATTATAATTATTTTCATCAAACTTAAAACCAACTATATTTCCATCTTTATCCTCAATCGCTTTATTATAGTCCTTTTTGTCCGGTTTATCATCTTTAGTTACCTTTACATCATTTTTAATATCGTCTAAATGTTCTTTATTTTTATCTATCATTTTTTGCTTTAATGATGCTTCTATATAGTCTTCAACAATTTCATCTAAATAATCATCTACACAGCCATCTATTTCAAATTTATCATATTCAATATCTTCACTTAATTTATAATTTTCAACGTTAAGTCCAGTTAAATTATTAAAACTATATTGTGCAACTTTTAATGCTGATTCAGCCGACTGTATTCCATCTTTTAACTTTCTCACATTTAGTTCAAATTCACTTGTATCTAATTTAGTAATTAATCCCAACTTATTCTTTAATTTTATATCTGAATATTTCTTATTTATACTATCTAGTTGCAGCCTCATATTATCCAAATCTAATTCACTTATAACTAATTCATTATATGCTTTTTTAACTTTAGCCTTTAAAATATCTTCTTCATAATCTCGTTTTTGTTTTAACTGCTTAATTGATAAATCATTAATATCCTTATTATAATCTGTTATATTATCATCCATCTCTTGTATGTTATTTATTTTTTTATTATAGCTTATAGTCTTATCTAATAAAGCTAACGTTTCACTATTGGAAATTGCACTTTCCATTGCCTTTTCCACTGTTAATAAAGGTTTATTAGTTACAACACCAGTTGATATTTCATCTAAAATTTTCACTTTTTTTTCAGCAGCCATTGCAGGAATAGTACTTCCCGAAATTACACTAATAGCTATTGCAAAAGCTATTATTTTATTTAAATTCTTTCCCATTTTCTTCACCTCTTCTATAAATTATAAGCTCATAACATTTTATTAAAAGAATAAGGGCTATACCATATATAACCCTTATTCTTTTATTTATCTTGTATTTTATTATTTTTATCATTAGAATCAACATTTGACGAAATAGTCTTTGCTTCTATTTTATTATTTTTTCTTGAAAATTTATTTACTATATTTCCTGAAACTTTTTTTAATTTTCCTGAGAATTTATTTCCAATCCTTTCAAAAATCAAGTATACTGTCGGAATTAATACTAATGTAACTAATGTAGATACTGTAAGTCCTCCAATAATAACAACTCCAAGAGGCTGCATCATTGCTCCACTATCACCAAATCCAAGAGCTGTTGGAATCATGCCCACAATTGTAGTTGCTGTAGTCATAAGAACCGGTCTCAATCTTGTTGCACATCCCTTAGCAACTAAATCTTCTAAAGATATTTCTTGTGCTAATCTTGATTCTCTTAACTGACCTATATAATCTATAAGAACTATACCATTATTAACAACTATACCTACAAGTAAAATTGCTCCAAGCATTCCTACTACATTTAATGAAATACGTGATACAAGTAATGCTAATACTACTCCAACAAATGCAAATGGAATACTAAACATAATGATAAATGGTTTATTGAAAGATTCAAACTGAGCAACCATTACCATATAAACTAATATGATTGCAATAATCATTGAGAACACTAAACCTTCCATAGCTTCATTCATCATTTTAGCCTCACCACTAACTTCTTGTCCGTAATCCTTAGGCATATCAATTTCATTTATTGCTGCCATTGCTTCTTTATTAGCTGTATTTAAGTCTTTTCCATCAACTTTAGCTGATACTGTTACCGAATACTTACCATCACTCTTAGAAACAGCTTTTAATCCATCAGCTATTTTTATTTCAGCAAATGCTCCTATAGGAACCTGCTGCCCCTTTGTTGACTGAACTTTTAATTGTTTTATATCTTCTAAGTTATCAACACTTGTGTCTTTAAGTCTTAAATTAACATCTAATTTATAATCATCTATTGTTGCAGTTGTAACATTATCACCATTAATAGCTAAACGTAACATTCCTGCAATACCAGCTGTATTAACTCCATATTCTTGTGCTTTTTTCTTATCTATTTTAAACTGAGCTTCTTTACTTGCATCCGATAATGTACTAGATACATTTCTAAATCCATCTAATTTTTTCAATTTAGTTTCTGCTTGATTACATATTTCTTCAAGAACATCTAAATTTTCACCAAAAAGTTTTATAGAAACATCTCCTGTTCCATTTCCCGATACACTGTTATTTGCAGAAACCGATATTTCACAATCTGGTACTGTTTTTACTAACTTATCAATTTCCTTCTCTATATCTTCAGTAGTCTTCTTTCTTTCATCTGTAGATACTAATTCTAATTCTATATTAGCCTTCTTATTACCCGAAAAAAAGTTAGTCATTACTGATTTTATTTCTGGTATATCTGAAATTTTTTCCTCAACCATTGAAACATAGTAATTACTTGGCTCTAAATCAAGTCCATCAGGCAATTTTATTGAAATACTTAATTTACCTTCATCACCAGAGTTCATAAATTCCATACCAATTGCACCTGTTGCTACAATAGCCAAAGATCCAAAAAGCATAGCAATACTTGTTACTATAACAACTATCTTATGTTTTAAGGCTACATTAATAAGTTTTTGATATATTTCGCTTACTTTATCAAATATAGGTGAAGGTTTTTCTATAAGCTTACTTCCATTTTTACCACCACTTAACTTTGCAAATACACTTGGTACAAGAGTTATTGCAACTATTAATGATAAAGATAATGCAAAAATAAGAGTTTTAGCTAATGCACCAAACATTATCATTGTAAATCCTTCTGTAAATAATATTGGAAGGAATATTGCAACTGTTGTAAGTGTTGATGCTATAATTGCATTTGTAACTGTTTTAGTTCCATCTATTGTCGCATCTTCTAAATCTAAATTAGGATTTTTCCTGTATTTAAATATATTTTCAATAACAACCGTTCCATTATCCACAACCATACCTACAGCAATAACAAGCGAACTTAATGTTACTACATTTATAGTTTCACCAGTAAAATATAATAATGCTATTGCTCCTATTATAGATGTAGGAATTGCTACTGCTACAACAAAAGATGCTCTGAAACTCTTTAAGAATGCAAAAATAACAATAAATGCAATCACTGAACTAATACCTAAGTTTTTTATAACATCATTTATTGAACTTACAATATAAGTACTTTCATCATTTATAACTTCAAGCTTAAATGCTGAATTTTCTTTATTCAATTCATCAACAGTGTTTTTAACCTTCTGCATAACTTGAACAACATTTGCATCTTGTTGTTTCTGTATAGCAAGTAATACAGTTTCTTTTCCGTTATATCTATAAATAGCTGTTTTTTCTGCCTTTCCATATTGAACATCACATACTTTATCTAGCCTTATTGTTTGACCAGTTTGTCCTAATGGTATTTGAATGTTTTTAACATCTTCTAAAGATTCTAGTTTATCTATTCCTCTTAATGTTATTTTATCTTCACCTTGAGTTATTGTTCCATATGGCATTGTTTTATTTGATGCCGATAATATACTTTTTATTGTATCAAGAGTAACACCATAACTTGAGAGTACAACTGGATCAGCTACTATATTTATCTGAGACTTATCTCCACCTCTTATTTCTGCTGAAGTAACTCCATCAACTGATTCTATTTTAGGCTGTATTACATCTTCTGCATATTTAATTATAGCATCAGGATCACTATTTCCCCCAACCACTATAGATGCAATTGCCTCTTGATTCATATCCATCTTTGATACAGTAGACTTTTTAACATCATCCGGAAGACTTGATTGAACTGAATCTACTTTCGATCTAACATCATTTAATATTTCATCCAAATCTGTTCCATACTCAAACTGAGCACCAACCATTGAATATCCTTCTAACGACTGTGACACAGTCATTTTTACATTTGATACTGATGATAGTTGTTCTTCTATCTTTTTACTAATTTGTTCATCAACATCCTCTGGGCCTGCTCCTACCCATGTAGTTTGAACTAATACAAATGGCATATCTATATCTGGCATTAAGTTTTGAGGCATTTTTTTATATCCAATTCCCCCAAACATAATAACAATTAAAAATATCATCAAAATAGTAAGAGGACGCTTAACCGATGTTTTAGTTAAATTCATAATTTTAGTCCTCCTTCTTTTCTACAGGAAATAATTTTGTATTGTCTCCAATTAGAGATAATCCTCCAATAACAATAGTATCATCTGTATGTACTCCACTTGTAATCTCTACCTGACTATCTGTTTCAATACCTTTAGTAATTTCTGTTTTTACAGCTCTACTATCCTCTCCAACTATATATACATAACTTTGTCCATCTTCTTCAAAAATAGCTTTTTTAGGTACAGTAATTGTATCATCTTGTTTTTCTGTACTTACTTCTACTTCTGCAGCCATTCCAGCATTAAAATCACCATTTGAATTATCGATAAGTACTTCAACTACATATAATGAACTTTTAGAATCAGTAACAGTTGGAACATATCTTACTGTACCCTCTACTTTTTGTCCATCTATTGTTACATTAACTGTTTGATTAGCACTAAATTTATTAATATCAGCCTGAGTAACACTTATATCTACTTCTAAAGTATTTAAACTTGATATTACAAATGCAGGTTGAGATTGTACTGCCATTTCATTAACATCATAATTTTTACTTGTAATAACTCCATCTACAGGAGAAACTAATGTAAGCTTATTTCTAACGCTTACTGCATTATCATAAGCTACTTTAGACTGATCAATTGCTGCCTTAGCCTGCTCTCTGTTGCTTACACCAATATCATAAGATTTTTGTGCAGTATCTAATGCAACTTGAGCCTGTTCAACTCCTTTTTTAGATTGATCTAATCCAGCTTTTGATTGCTTATAAGCATCTTCTGAAATAGCACCAGCTTGATATAATTGTTCTTGATTATTAAATTGTCTTTGAGTCTCATTATAGCTTGCTTGAGCTTTATCTAAAGCAATTTTAGCATTATTTAACGAACTCTCTAATTGATTTTGTGAATTAGCAATTGTAATATCACTATCTTTATATGCAGCCTTTGCTGAATTTAAAGCAGCTTCAGCTGTCTTTATACTATTTTCAGTATCTGTTCCTTTAAGTTTAAGTAATTGCTGTCCTGCCTTTACTTCATCACCCAAATTTACATACATTTCTTCAACAATTCCACCAATTTCAGTAGTTAATGATATATCATCTTTAACTTTAGTTATTCCTGAAAATACATTAGTATTTTGTATTCCTTGGTTTTTAGCAGCTTGTACCGTTACTGCTATGGATTTTTCTTCTTCAACCGGCTTCTCTCCACATCCAACAAGCAAAATTGATATGAATGTTAAAGCTATAATTAAAAATTTCTTCATAATGCCTCCTAAATTTCTTTTATCTATGTTCAACTTTCTAAGATAAAACAATATAATAATATATTATCATTTTTTATTTAAATTTGAAAATTTTTCAATTTCAATTAATTATAATTTTATAAATATTCTTAGTCAATAATCATTCTATTGTTTTAAGGTTATTTTTAGCTTATTTTCTATTCAAAATACATTCACAAAAAGACACATATTTAAGCACTTTTGAAAAAATCATTTAAAAAATCACTATAAATTTTAACTTCCACTTTCGCATATAATATTGTTTTATATTTAGCAAAATTAAAATTTTCATCTGTATCAGAAATCGAAAAAAATTTTAATTATTTTTACTCTCTAAAATTCTTAATTAATAATAATTTTTCACTTCTTTTTAATTGTTTTATCTCATATTCTCTTCTCATAGCATCTCTTTTATCATCAAACTCTTCACAATGAACAAGTTTAAGAGGTCCTCTACCTTTTGTATATTTTGCTCCTTTTCCCTCAGAGTGCATTCTTATTCTCTTATCTAAATTATTAGTCCATCCTGTATAAAATGTTCCATCTGAACATTCTAATATATATACGTAATTCACTTTTCCTTCTCCGTTCTATTAATTGTTTTCCATAATATATAATACTAAACTTATTAAAACAGTAAAATCTTTAATAAATAAAAAAACTGCTGTATTGTAATTTATCATATAATTAAATATATAAAAAATTAGAATCACAGCAGCATTATTTAATTATTCTGTTATTATCTGATCAATAGGTTCTCCTGGTGCAACCATAGGATATGCTTTTTTATCCGTATCAATTAAATAATCTATTAATACAGGTCCTTTTTCATTTAATGCTTGTTTTAATACATCTTCAAGTTCCTCATACTTTGTCACCTTAAATCCCTTGCCTCCAAATGCTTCAGCAAGTTTCACATAATCTATAGGTCTATCCAAAGTTGTTTCAGAATATCTTTCTTCATAAAATAACGTCTGCCATTGCCTTACCATACCTAAACTATTATTATTTATTACTATTTCAATAATTGGAAGTTTGTTTTTAACAGCAGTAACAAATTCATTACAATTCATACCAAAACTTCCATCACCAGCAATGTTTATAACCCTTCTCTCCACTCTTCCAGTTTGAGCTCCAATTGCTGCTCCTAAACCATATCCCATAGTTCCAAGACCACCTGAAGTTATAAATGTTCTCGGTTTTATAAATTTAAAATATTGAGCAGCCCACATTTGATGTTGTCCAACCTCAGTTGAAATCACAAAATTCCCATCCTTATTTAAGTCATTTAACTTCTCAAATAGTAATTCTGGCGTAGTTATATTATGCGGTACTGAAATATTTTTTACTTTAAGTTCATTAATTGATTGAGTCCATTCACAATTATTCTTGCATTCTACTAAAGGGGTAAGCTTTTGAAGCACAACTTTTAAATCTCCTATTATACAAGCATCAACTTTTATATTTTTATTAATTTCAGCTGGATCCACATCAATATGAAGAACCTTTGCATTTTTTATATGACTTTGTTTACTAATAACTCTGTCACTAAATCTAGCACCAAGTGTTATTAAAAGATCACATTTTGTAGCTCCTATATTAGATGCTTTTGTCCCATGCATCCCTATCATTCCAGTATATAATTCATGATTATTAGGGAAAAATGACATGCCCATAAGTGATGTTGAAACAGGAGAATTTATCTTTTCAGCAAATGCTACTAATTCTTCAGTTGCTTCTGAAATTCCTGTACCTCCACCTGCATATATAAATGGTCTCTCACTATTATTTATAAGTTCAATAGCTTTTCTAAGAGATTCATCAGTAATATGTTTAGAATTTCTCACTATTTCCTTGGGAATAATTTTTTCATATTCAGCCTTATTAGCTGTAATATTTTTAGGAATATCTATAAGTACAGGTCCTGGTCTTCCTGATGCTGCTATATAAAATGCTTCTTTTATAACATTTTGAAGTTCCCTTACATCCTTTACCAAATAATTATGCTTTGTTATAGGCATTGTAATACCCTTAATATCAACTTCTTGAAAACTATCTTTACCTAGAAGCTGCGTTGTTACATTCCCTGTAATAGCTACAATAGGCACTGAATCCATATATGCCGTTGCTATTCCTGTAACTAAATTAGTAGCTCCTGGTCCTGACGTAGCTAAGCAAACCCCAACTTTACCTGTAGCTCTTGCATATCCATCTGCTGCATGCACTGCTCCTTGTTCATGACATGTTAATATGTGATTTATTTTTTCTCTATATTTATATAATTCATCATAAATATTAAGAACAGCTCCTCCAGGATATCCAAATATAGTATCAACACCTTCATCCAATAAAGATTTAATTAGAATTTCTGCCCCCGTTAACAACATTTTATTCACTCCTTTGCTTATAAAACATTATTTAATTAATAGTGGAAAGTAAAAAAATTAACTTTCCACTATCAGATCACAACTATTTAAGTATTGCTCCTTCAGATGCCGAACTTACTAACTTAGCATATCTAGCTAAATATCCTTCTTTAACTTTTGGTTCAAGTGGTTTAAAGTTCTTTCTTCTTTTTGCAATTTCTTCATCACTTAATTTAACATCAAGCTTACATTCATTAATATCTATTGAAATAATATCCCCATCTTTTATTAATCCAATAACTCCACCTGATGCTGCTTCTGGAGATACGTGTCCAATTGATGCTCCTCTTGTTGCACCACTAAACCTTCCATCAGTAATTAACGCAACTGAATCATCTAGACCCATTCCTGCAATTGCAGCTGTAGCTTGAAGCATTTCTCTCATACCTGGTCCACCTTTAGGACCTTCATATCTTATAACAACAACATCTCCTGGTTTAATTTTTTTAGCAAATATTGCTGCATTCGCATCTTCTTCAGAATTGAAAACTTTTGCCGGTCCTTCATGTTTAAGCATTGATTTCAGTACTGCTGCTTTTTTAACTACTGCTCCATCTGGTGCTAAATTTCCTTTTAATATTGCAATTCCACCAGTTTTACTAAATGGATTATTAATAGCCCTTACAACTTTATGTTCAGTATCTTCAATTCCCTTTATATTTTCTCCTTGAGTTTTCCCTGTTACAGTCATACAATCTAAATTCAAAATATCTTTTTTAGATAATTCATTCATTACTGCTGCAACTCCACCAACAGCATATAAATTTTCAATATGAATATCAGATGCTGGTGCTAA
Source organism: Clostridium butyricum (assembly GCA_015058525.1). Classification (GTDB taxonomy): domain Bacteria; phylum Bacillota; class Clostridia; order Clostridiales; family Clostridiaceae; genus Clostridium; species Clostridium butyricum_A. The sequence continues at coordinate 59,513 of SVCE01000024.1, read as the reverse complement.
CTTACATAAATCTGGAGTCTTTGAAGACATATCATTTATAGTATCTAAATTAATATCAATTTTTGCTTCATGAGCAATAGCTGTTATATGAAGTACACTATTTGTAGAACATCCAAGAGCCATATCAACTTTAAGAGCATTATCAATAACATCCTTAGTTACTATATCTCTTGGTTTTATATCTTTATTAAACATATCCATTACAGCCATGCCTGCTTTTTTAGCAAGTCTTATTCTTTCAGAAAACACTGCTGGAATCGTTCCATTTCCAGGTAACGCCAAGCCTAAAACTTCACACAAACAGTTCATCGAATTTGCTGTAAACATACCAGAACATGACCCACATGTTGGACACGCACAATTTTCTAAATCGCATAATTCTTTTTCAGTCATTTTTCCATCTTCAAAAGAACCAACAGCTTCAAACATAGATGAAAGTGAAACCGCCTTTTTCTTGAAATTTCCTGCAAGCATTGGGCCTCCACTTACCATAACAGAAGGAACATTTACTCTTAATGCTGCCATAACCATACCTGGTACAATCTTATCGCAATTTGGTATAAATACTAAAGCATCAAGTGCATGAGCTTTAGCCATACATTCTATTGAATCAGCAATAAGTTCTCTTGTAACTAAAGAATATTTCATTCCTTCATGTCCCATTGCAATACCATCACATACTCCTATTGATGGAAATACTAATGGCGTTCCACCTGACATTAATACTCCTTTTTTAACTGCTTCAGTTATTTTATCAAGATTTATATGTCCTGGAATAATATCATTTTGTGCTGAAACTATTCCTACTAATGGTTTTGAATATTCTTCTTCAGTAAGTCCTAATGCTTTAAGCAACGATCTTTGAGCTGCTTTATCTGGGCCTTTTTTAATCACATCACTCTTCATTTTTGTCGCTCCCTTATATTAGAATTTAACTACTTTAATTCCCTTAATTTTTGGCAAACTAAATCTCCCATTTCAACTGTTCCAACTTTTTTCTTACCTTCACTCATTATATCAGCTGTTCTATATCCTTCTTCCAATACCCAAAGAACAGCTGATTCTATTGCTCTTGCTTCTTCTTCAATATTGAAACTGTATCTAAGCATTAGTGCTGCTGATAAAATTGTAGCTAACGGATTGGCAATTCCCATTCCTGCAATATCAGGTGCACTTCCATGTATAGGTTCATACATTCCTATTGAACCTTCACCTAATGATGCTGACGGAAGCATTCCTATTGATCCTGTAACCATACTTGCTTCATCTGATAAAATATCACCAAATATATTTGAAGTAACAATAACATCAAATTGAGATGGATCTTTTACAATCTGCATTGCAGCATTATCAACATACATGTAGTTTAATTCTACTTCTGGATATTCTTTTGACATTTTATTTAAAACTACTCTCCAAAGTCTTGAACTTTCAAGAATATTTGCTTTATCTACACATGTTAATTTCTTACTTCTCTTCATTGCAGTATTGAAACCAATTTGAGCAATTCTCTTAATTTCATTAACATTATATCTTTCAGTATCATATGCCGATTCAACTCCATCAACAACTTCTCTTCCTCTTTTACCGAAATAAATACCACCTGTTAATTCTCTTACTATAGCAATATCAATTCCCTTATCAACTAAACTATCTTTAAGTGGTGATGCATTTTTTAATGGTTGATATAATGTAGCTGGTCTTAAGTTACAATACAATCCCAATCCTGATCTTAATCCCATAAGTGCTTGTTCTGGCCTTACTTTTGCATTTGGATCATCCCATTTTGGACCTCCAACAGCTCCAAGAAGCACTGCATCATTTTTCTTACATATATCTAAAGTTTCATTTGGAAGTGCTACTCCATATTTATCAATTGCACATCCCCCTGCAATTGCATATTCATATTCGAATCTATGCCCAAATTTTTCTCCTATTACCTTTAAAACTTTAATTGCTTCTGCAACTATATCTGGACCTATTCCATCTCCACCTATTACTGCTATATTATATTTCATTTTAATCCCCCCAAAGCTTTTCAGTTAATATTTAACAAGTTAACTGCTAACTATTTTTAATGTATCCTATTAATCCATCACTATCTATTATTTTTTGCATAAATTCAGGGAATCCTTGACCTTGATATTGCTGATTTTTAGTTAAGTTTTTAATTAAACCAGTTTTAAAATCAACTTCCAATTCATCCCCAGCATCAATATTCTTTACTGCTTCATCACATTCTAAAATAGGAAGTCCTATGTTAATTGCATTTCTATAAAATATCCTTGCAAATGTTGATGCTATGACACAACTTATACCAGCAGTCTTAATTGCTAGTGGCGCATGTTCCCTTGAAGAACCACAACCAAAATTTTTATTTGCAACTATTATATCTCCATGTTGTACATTCTTCACGAAATCAATATCAATATCTTCCATACAGTGTGCTGCAAGCTCCTTTGCATCTGATGTATTTAAATATCTTGCAGGTATAATTACATCTGTATCTACATTATCTCCATATTTGAATACTCTACCTTTTACGCTCATTAATTAATACCTCCTAAACTGTTTCTGGGTCAGTAATCTTTCCTGTTATAGCTGATGCTGCTGCTACAGCTGGACTTGCAAGATAAACCTCTGATTCAACATGTCCCATTCTTCCTACAAAATTTCTATTTGTTGTGGATAATGCTCTTTCCCCTTTTGCTAAAATACCCATATGTCCTCCTAAACATGGTCCACATGTTGGTGTAGAGACAACTGCTCCTGCTTCAATTAAATCCTTAATTATATTTTCCTCTAAAGCTTGTAGATAAATTTTTTGAGTCCCTGGAATAACAATACATCTAATTCCTTTTTTAACTTTTTTTCCTTTAAGAATATCTCTAGCAATTCTCAAATCTGAAATTCTTCCATTAGTACATGATCCAATTACAACTTGGTCTAATTCTACGTTCCCAACATCATCAATAATTCTAGTATTATCTGGCAAGTGTGGAAAAGAAACCGTTGGTCTTAAATTACTTAAATCAATTTCATATACTTCTTCATATTCAGCATCTTCATCAGCTTCATATACTTTCCATTCTCTTAAAGCATGTTCTTTTAAATATTCAACGGTTTTTTCATCTACTGGGAATATACCATTCTTTGCACCTGCTTCAATAGCCATATTACAAATTGTAAATCTATCATCCATAGATAAATGTTGTATTCCATCACCTGCAAATTCCATTGATTTATATAAAGCTCCATCAACACCAATCATTCCTATAATGTGTAAAATAATATCTTTACCACTTACCCATTTAGCTGGTTTATTTTTTAATACAAATTTTAATGCTCCTGGAACCTTAAACCATGCTTTTCCTATTGCCATACCAGCAGCCATATCTGTTGAACCTATACCTGTAGAAAATGCCCCAAGTGCTCCATATGTACAAGTATGTGAGTCAGCACCTATAACTGCATCACCAGCTACAGCCAATCCTTTTTCTGGAATCAAACAATGTTCAATGCCCATTTCTCCAACCTCAAAGAAATTTTCTATTTGCATATCCTTAGCAAATCTTCTTATATATTTAACTTGTTCCGCTGCCTTTATATCCTTATTTGGAGTAAAGTGATCTGGAACTATAGCAATCTGGCTTTTACTAAAAACCTTATTTACTCCAAACTTCTTAAATTCATTTACAGCAACTGGCGTTGTAATATCATTTCCTAATACTAAATCAAGTTTAGCCTCAATTAATTGTCCTGCTTTAACCGATTCTAAACCAGTATGTGCTGCTAAAATCTTCTGCGTCATTGTCATTCCCATTGTATAATCATCCCCCTTAAAAATATGCTTTTACTTTTCTTTCAATATCTTTTATTAATTTATATTCTATTGAATCCACCAATGCTATCCAGCTAGCTTGTACAACATCTCTTGAAACCCCTACTGTACTCCAGCTTTCTATTCCATCAGTTGATTCAATTAATACTCTTACTTTTGCTTCAGTTGCACTTTCAGAATCAAGAACTCTTACCTTATAATCAACAAGTCTTACTTCTTTAAGTTCTGGATAAAAAACTTCAAGTGCTTTTCTAATAGCCTTATCTAATGCATTTACTGGTCCTTCTCCTTCTGCTGCTGTCATTTCGCATTTTCCATCAACTGTAATATTTATTACTGCTGTAGAAATAAATTTTTCACTTCCATAAGGCTGCTCCCCAATTATTTTAAAGTGATTCAATTTAAAAAAAGGTTTATACTTTCCTATTATTTTTCTCATAACTAACTCAACTGTGCCCTCTGCCCCTTCAAATTGATATCCTTCATATTCTAATTCTTTCAATTTATCAGTTATTTTTTGAACTGCACTATCATCTTTTGATACATTCGGAAATACCTTACGTATTTCTTGAAGTATTGTGCTTTTTCCACTTACTTCTGATACTAAAAATCTTCTCTTATTTCCAACTAATTCTGGTTTTATATGTTCATATGATTTTGAACATTTTGTAACTGCATCAATATGCATTCCACCTTTATGTGCAAATGATGAATTACCTACAAATGGACTTTGATCAGCAAGAGTTATATTACATATTTCCGCAATATATCTAGCTGTTTTAGTCAAATTACTAAGATTATTATTATTTAAAATTTTATATCCCATTTTTAAACTTAGTGTAGGTATAATAGCACTTAAATTTGCATTGCCACACCTTTCCCCAATTCCTATAAAGGTGCCTTGTACTTGCTTAACTCCTGCTTTAACTGCCATTATTGAATTTGCAGCTGCCATCCCCATATCATCATGGCTATGAATACCAAGTTTTATATCTACAAGTTCTGAAACATCCTTTGTAATTTCAAATATTTCATGAGGCAATGTTCCTCCATTTGTATCACATAAAACTGCTGTCTCTGCTCCAGATTCTTTAGCTGCTTTAATTGTACTAACAGCATATTCCTTATTTGACTTATATCCATCATAAAAATGCTCAGCATCAAATATTACTTTTTTACCTTTATTAGATAAATATTTAATAGTATCTTTTATCATTTGAATATTTTCTTCTAATGATGTCCTTATGATATCTGTCACCTGAAAATCCCATGACTTTCCAAATATAACAACAACTTCAGCTTCTGATGATAATAAATCCTTTATGTTTTTATCTTCTTCTACTTTTATATCAGGCCTTCTTGTTGAGCCAAATGCTGCAACTTTTGAATAATTCAATTTAATATTTTTCAATCTTTTAAAGAATTCCATATCTTTTGGATTTGATCCCGGATTACCAGCTTCAATAAAATCAACCTGAATATCATCAAGCACCTTTACTATTTTTAATTTATCTTCCAAAGAAAATGATATTCCTTGACCTTGTGCCCCATCTCTAAGAGTTGAATCAAATATTTGAACCTGATTCTGAATCATATATTCTTCTCCCCCTTTTTACTATTACCATTGCTTATTACAATATTTTTGGCCAATTACTTCTTTTTAACATACTACATTTCAAAACCATCAAATGAATTGTTTATTGTCTTTTCCCCTCTTTGAAGTGCAGTAACCCCTGTTCTTACTAATTCTTCAATACCATATTCTTTCATAAGCTTAATTAATGCTGAAATTTTTTCTTCATCTCCTGTAAGTTCAATAGTTAAAGTATCTGTCGATAAATCAATTATTTTACTCCTAAAAATACTTACTATTTCATTAATTGCAGCTCTATTCTCTGCATTAGCTCTTACTTTTATTAATACAAGTTCTCTATAAACACATTCATTAGCTTTAAAGCTAACAACCCTTACTACATCTTCAAGTTTTTCAAATTGCTTTTTTACTTGTTCCAATCCATCATCATCAGTTGTAAGTGTAATAGTCATCCTTGAAAATAAAGGATTATCTGTAATACCTGCAGTAAAACTGTCAATATTATATCCTCTTCTTGAAAATAAACCACTAACACGACTTAATACCCCCGATGAATTTCTAACTAAAGCCGATAAAACATGTTTTTCCATTAACTCCCCTCCTAAAAATAGTTAAAAAAAGTCCACCCTTAATGATACAAATCATAAGAAGTGGGATTATATACTCCGCCTTATAAATATCACTAGGTTCCATCAAACCCTTGCATATAACGGATGCACACCGGATATCTTTTACTTAAGAATAAAAATCATATTATTCTCTTTCTCGACTCTGCTCAGGAGTGATAATTAAAAAACTAAAGTATCGATTTTCACCAACCATCGACTCTCTTAAACTTTATTACGCTTAAAAACTGTCTCCATCACTGCATTTACTTTACTTAAGGACCTATTAACTTTTTCTGTTAAAATAAATTTTACCCCGCACAATTGCCATTGTCAACAATATAATGCATTTTTTACCAATCTGATTTCCCGTCATATTTTTTCATTTATTATTTTATGATTTTATCATAAAACTCTTTATTATTTTAACATTTTCAAAATATTATTTGCTTTTTCCTAACACTTTATCTGATTATCATTCAAAAATATATTTATTTAATATGACGACTAAAAAAATTTCTATTTAATTATATCTATTACATTATAATTTATTTTATTCATCAATTTATTTCACCATAAGGTTCCATCATATCAATTGAATCTACATCAGCTAAAATCATATCAAGATTATAATTATATATATTTATATCTAAATCTTCCTCCATTAATTTAGATATTATCTCATCCTTTTCATTATCAAACACAAGTTCTTCTTCTAATTTTTGGATAAATTGTTCCAAGTTATACACTTCACATTTTCCTTCTTCAACACCAAGTTGTGTGCAGATATTATTTCTAGCTTCCCCTCCACCAATATCTGTTGCATCATTGTAATCATCTTCATGTACATCTGCATCAATTTTTCTTTCATAATATATATTTATGTAAGCTTTAGCTTCTCTTAAATCATTAAATCCTTTACAGTCTCCATTTGGCATAACTAACAAATATTCATTACAAGGTATATTGTTCATTGCCTACCTCCTTAAAATTTATTTTTCAAATTTATTTATCCCCTCCTTAAGTATTTGTTATTCATAAACTAAAAAACCACTTTACAATAACCTCATATAATTATTGCAAAGTGGTTTGTTTGACACTATTTTAAACTGTTAGCATGAATATTTCTTTTCTATTAATTCAGCTAATCCATGAGCCATTTTATCTATTTCTTTTTGGTTCTCTCCTTCAAGCATAACTCTTACTAATGGTTCAGTACCTGATGGTCTTATTAATACTCTTCCAACACCATTTAGAGCATCTTCTATTTTCTTAATTTCCCCTTGAATTTCATCATCAGTTAAATATAAGTTTTTCTTATCATTTGGTACTGTTGCATTTGCTAAAACTTGAGGAAGTTCTTTCATTATAGTACATAATTCAGATAATGATGTTTCCTTCTTTTTAACAATTGATGCGATTTGAAGTGCAGTAACTAATCCATCACCAGTTGTATTATGATCTAAAAATATAACGTGTCCTGATTGTTCTCCACCTATAACATATTTGTCCTTAACCATTTCTTCAAGAACATATCTATCACCAACACTTGTTTTTACAACATTTATACCTTCTCTTTTACATGCTATATCCAATCCTAAATTACTCATTACAGTAACAACTAAAGTATTATCTCGTAGCTTACCAATTTCTTTTAAATATTTAGCACAAAGCATTAATATAAAATCACCATTTATTAGATTTCCTTTTTCATCAACAGCTAAACATCTATCTGCATCTCCATCAAATGCAAATCCTAAATCACATTTCTTTTTAACGACATATTCCATTAATTCTTCTGGATGTGTTGAACCACAATTTTCATTTATGTTTGTTCCATCAGGATTATCATTTATTACAAATACATCTGCACCTAAATCTCTAAAAGCTTTTACTGATGATTTATATGAAGCACCATTCGCACAGTCTAAAGCTATTTTTAATCCTTTTAAACTATACGGAATTGTATTTTTTGCAAATTCTATATAATCATCTAATGCAGATACTTCAATAGTTTCTCTTCCTATATCTATTCCAGTAGGACTTGGAACTCCTTCAAATCCACTTTCTATAACTCTTTGAATTTCATCTTCCAATTCATCTGAAAGTTTATATCCTTTATCATTAAAGAATTTTATTCCATTATATTCAACTGGATTATGAGATGCTGAAATCATAACCCCTGCATCAGCTCCATATTTTCTTGTTAAATATGCAACTGCTGGTGTTGGTACAACTCCAAGAACTACAGCTTCTGCTCCTACAGATAATATACCCGAAATTAATGCTGCCTCAAGCATATCTCCTGAAATTCTTGTATCTTTAGCAACTAATATTTTAGGTTTATGAGCTCCTTCTGTTAATACATATGCTCCAGCTCTACCTAAATTATATGCAATCTGTGCTGTTAATTCTGTATTTGCAACTCCTCTAACTCCATCAGTTCCAAACATTCTACTCATAAATTTTACCTCGCTTTTTCATTATAATAAACATCAATCATGACACAAATTTGTTCTTCAAATATTATAATATAAAAAATAATTCTTTTTATTTACATTTATTTACCTTAAATAGTATAATATCTTTCTCTAATATTTACAATCTTCTATCTTATTAAAAATAACTACCAAAAATAAACTATTGATTTTCTTGTTTATCTAACCTGTCTAATATCAAATTATAACCATCACTTCCATAATTCAAGCATCTATTAACTCTGCTTATTGTTGCTGTGCTCGCCCCTGTTATTTCAGCTATTTCAGAATATGTATTCTTACCTTTAAGAAGTTGTGCTACATGAAGCCTTTGTGCTAAAGCTTTTACTTCTGTTATTGTTGCAACATCTTCAAAAAACATATAACATTCTTCTATATTTTTAAGCTTTAAAATAGCTTCAAAAAACAAATCTAATTCTTTACTTTTTATTTTAGACTCTATAGAGCTCACTATATCACCTCATTTAATTTCATTATCTTTAATTATAACTATGTCCCTTATCCTTTACAACTTTAATATATAAAAGTAACACACGTTTAGATATTTTTCTTTACCTATTCAATTATAATAATTTAAATTTCTATATAATCCTACATTAATTATCTACATTATTTTTAATTTTACTAATTATTCGTATAAATAGAAATAATATTTTCTACAATAAATAAAATTAATTTTGATTTTAAAAATGATATGAATAATAATGGTCATATAAACATATACGGAGCTGCTAAAGTCAGTTCACATTTTGCTGATTTTCTAAATTCAAATTATTATTATAATTCTTAATTTTATTAGTATAAAACTACATTCATACTTAATATTTGATTATACAAATTTAAACTTATAGATAAAATTAAATATAATTTATACAATAAAAAGCGATGTCACATTTATAAAGACACTCGCTTTTTATATTATTATTCTTCAGTATTCATTTTTCTTTGTGGCTTTTTCATTTCCCCTAATCCACGTACTTTTAAATTCTTATATGCACTTTGAGTTGGCACAAGCCACACTTCACCAGATCCACTATAAACATTTACTAATCCTTCACCATTAGTAACACTTCCAACAATGGATTTTGATGATTTTTCTACTGAAAATTCAATATTTCCAGTTCTTAATATTGCAAAATTACCATCAACTTTTAATGTATCATCTATTAATACACATTTAAATATTTCACTTTCTGGTACCGGAACTTCTAAAGCAACTATTCCACTTCCTGAAATTCTAGTTTGACATAATCCTTCATTTCCAAGCAATGCTGCTGATATATTTTTTTGAATTGATACACCTACTTCAATTCCGTCTTCACATGCAAAAAACATTCCATCATCAACTATTATTTCGTCATCCTCAAGTTCAACTAATGCAAAATTTCCAAATGAAGGTTCTAAAAATATTTCTCCACTTCCACTATATGTTGGTTTAAAAACAGTTTCTCCTGTCAACTTGCTAGCTAAGAATTTTTTACCTAGGCCAAATACTCCTCCTGTGTTGCTCTCTATACTTATATCACCTTTCATGTAACTAAGTGATCCTGGTTCAAGAATTACTGAACTTTCATCAAGCATTATTCTTATCTGCTTCAGCTTTATTCCATTTTCTCTTATTATATTAAGTCCAAATGCTGTGGCTACATCTGAAGCTCCTTCTAAATTTTCATACTGTAATATCTGAAATTTAGAATCTCCTTCCATTTCACAAAGCATCTTTAATTTATTAGTAAATTTTAATGAGCTTCTCAAATTCTATACACGTCCTTTTTAATTTCTAACTCTTATAAAATATTCTACCATACAAAAAGTAATTCTATATAGTATTATTAACTAAAACTAAAAAGACTAAACATCTTGCACTAAAACGCCTAGGTTTTCTATAATTTTATTTATTAATTAGTAAATTTAGATATAATCTTTTTTATTGTATCCTTGATACAATGTCAAGTTTAGTCCTTTTTTCTTTAAACTTATTTATTTTTTATATACTCTATAATAGGATCTCTTTTCTCTTTATAATCGTCTATAGTAACCTCAATATTTTTATCTGGAATAAAACTTTCATTATAATCATCAAACATATCCACAAATAAAGTAGAATGAGATATATGCAATTTTGAATTAGGAAGTTCAAAACTTCTTGTTGCTCCATAATGACGAGGGCTACCACTTGTTGGCTCTCCTAAAAATGTTGCATTGGTAGTCTGTCTTATAAGACATGCATCAATTATTGGTGCAGAAAAAGTGGCTTTTCCAACTATAACAAAAAATTTATCAGGATTATTTAATTTACTCTGTGAAATCTTATCAATAAATGAATGCAAACAATTATCTCTTCCTCCACTATTATCTCTAATATCAATTACTACTTTATCAACTTTATTCTGATCTATATACTCATTCATTTCATCAATAACAGAATCTAAATCTCCAACTTTTTTATCATGGTCTGTACAGCTATTATATTTAAAATATAATAACTTATCATTATCAAGATACTTATACCAGTAATTCAAATCAGAATGTTGTCGATATAACGGATTACTTTCATCATAATTATCATCTGTGTTTATAGTTCCTTCTTCAGGAATTACAGATTTTACATCCAATTCAATATCACTACCATCATTATTTTCCAACGTAAATATAGCCGAATCTTCATCTTCTATTATATGCAATCCTTTCAATATATCTGGTCTAGCTAAAAATGAAGGCGATGTATTTTTAATTTTTGATTCATTTGCCTGTGAAACTAATGGATTTAATCTTCTTTTTATTTCATCTACCTTAATTCCGTTTACCGCCTTAAGTTTACAGTTTATTACTTTTTCATATTCATCAGATGTATGTATTAAATACATATCATTTCCAAAATAGTAAAACTGTACTGGAAATCTTTTTTCATAGTCCCTATATACTTTTGTATGAGGATCACTTACTTTTGCAATAATTTTATATATTTCAACAATAATCTCTTCATCAGTCATAGTATCTATATTATTTTTTAAACAATCTATATCATTATAAAATTCATCTTTATCCATTTTGAAAAATATATTTGGATGTTTATTAGGAAGTGCTTCTGCTAAATAATTTAAATCTTTTGTCCATTTTTCATTTCTACTTCCTCCAAGATATTGAGTTCCACATCCACAAAACATATAAATTATAATTATTATTAAAAGCATAAATCCTAATATTCTTGTCTTCTTCAAATACATCTCCTCCCTAATAATTAATTCATATCTATTTTATAAAAATGATAAATACAGATTAATGTAGAAACTAAGAAAAATATAATTGAAGCTACTACTATGCTCCTTATATCTAAATTTTCTTTTCCATAAAAATATTTACAAACAGAAACTGATCCTATAAATGGATTGTATTTTATTTGTGAAATATATTTATTATCACATAAAGCATTAGCTATTACTGTTAATACACCATATCCTATTGGTATAATTATATTTCTTTTTAAATTTCCTATTAAAATAACAATAGGAATAGATAACATTTGAAAAAACATTGAATAAATATTAACTTGGATATCTTTAATAATCTTGTCTTTTTCTAAACTCCCAAATAATTCATAGTAACTTAAATACATAAAAAGGCATTGAATACAATACACAATCAAAATTATCATATAAATCACAAACAATTTGCCAATAAATATTTTTATCCTTGAAAATGGATATGAATATAATGTACTTGCAGTTTTATCATTATACTCCCGCATAAAACTATAGCTTGCTATCATACAAAACATTATTAGAAATACCACTGTAAAATTTACTTGTTCTATATTGTAACTATAACTTTCAAACGTCCTCTTTTTATCTCCAGTTATTAATATTGCAATATTCATAAGACTTACCATTCCTAAAGCTGAAATTAAAGCTATAAATATACAATTTGATTTTTTCAATTTCAATATTTCAGAATAAATTATGTTTAACATCATTCAGCCTTCTTTCTAATTAATATCACATTTTTTTAAATAAATTATAATGCCAGTAATTGTTACAATAAATGTAATTCCTCCTGATAAACAAACAGCAATATAATCAATAGGATCACCTGTAAAAAAATAATAAAATGGTACTATTGGTATCATAAATGGTGCTAATTGCATCCATGTACCTCCCACATGAAGTGGTATGGAAATTATTGAAACTACAACTCCATATATAACTGGAAACATTATATTTTTACTTATTATTCCTATGAGTATTGGAACTGGCATTATTAATATCTGAAGTAATGCTGAAATCAAACATGTCTTAAATTCTATTGCAAATATATTTTTAACTTCCTGTAATCCAAATGAAGATCCAATAGTAATTAATGATGCAAAAAAATTAATAAAATATATTGCCACTATAAGTATAAATATAACCGTAACTTTACCAATAAAAATTTTCACTCGGCTTGCAGGATAAGAATACCATACATTAGCAGTTTTATTTATATATTCTCTTGAAAAAACATATCCTCCAATAAGAGAAAAAATTATGTTATTTAAAACTTGCATTTGAAATATATGTATATTGGCTAAAGTACTCATTGCTGAAATGCTTTTGCTTAAAGTATCATAATCCATATCCAAATCTGATAAAAAATATATTGCTGGTACAACTATTGCTCCTAATAAAACAACAGGAATTATAAATGACTTTTTCAATTTTATAAATTCAGAACATATTATATTTATCATGAATAACTACCTCTCTCATCTGAAATATGGAAAGTTCTTATTTGATTTTTTCCTACTAACTTTAAAAAATAATCTTCTAAACTATCAAGTTTAATAGCGATTTCTTTTACCTCAATATCATTTGATACCATAACTTTATTCACTTCTGAAATCTTGTCCAATTTTTCATATACTCGTATAACACCCTTTTCCCATATTTGATAATCTTTTATATTTAATTTATTTTCTAAAACGAATGAAGTCTTTCTATCATCATTAACTTTCAAATTTATATAATGTCTATTTCTTTTTTTGAAGTTCTTTATAACTTACTTCTTCAAGCAAAATTCCTCTGTTAATTATTCCAATTTTGGTTGCCATCTGCTGAATTTCACTTAGAATATGTGTAGATATTAAAAATGTAATTCCCTGCTTTTTATTTAAATCTAAAATCAACTCTCTTATTTCCTTTATTCCTTTTGGATCTAATCCATTTGTAGGTTCATCTAATATCAAAAATTCTGGATGATGTAATATTGCTCTTGATATTCCAAGTCTCTGCTTCATTCCTAGTGAAAATTCTTTTACTTTTTTATTACTTACATCTTCAATTCCTGTTATTTTTAGTGCATCCATTATACAAGTCTTATCTTGAATTCCCATCATTCTTCTGTGAATATCAAGATTTTCTTTTGCTGTAAGATTAGGATAAAAACCTGGATATTCAATCATACTTCCAATTCTCTTAAGCACTTCTCTATTCTTATTTGAAAACTTCTTCGAAAATAATTCTATTTCTCCACTTGTCACCTTTATAAGCCCCATTATCATTCTTATAGTAGTTGTTTTCCCTGCGCCATTTTCCCCAAGAAATCCATATATATCTCCTTGATTTATTGTCATGTTTAAATCTTCAACTGCAGTACAGTTTTTATATATCTTTGTTAAATTATAAGTTTTTAATATATTCCCCACTTTCCATTCCTCCACTATAAACAACTATTTTTTATTCTATACAAAAAATAGTTCCTAAGTTCTATAATTCTTAAGTTCTAAATAATTATAGAACTTAGGAACTTCAAATCCTCTTAAAACAAATAAGACTATGATTTTAATATACATCATAGTCTTTACACCCAATTTAATAATATCTTACATATCTCTTAACTTTTTCATTTTCCCTTTTGGAAGCCTTATAGTAAATATAGTTTTTTCATATGATTTACTCTGTACAGATATAGTTCCTTCTAATGATTCAACCAATTTTTTTACTATTGTTAATCCAAGACCGCTATTTTTTAAGCTTGTACTTCTGGATTTCTCCACCGTATAAAGTCTATCAAATATATGATCTATTTCATCACTTGATATACCAACCCCATTATCCCATACATTAATTAAAATGAATTTATCATCTTCTTCTAAATCAATCCCCAATTCTGTAGCACTTGCTCCATGTTTTATTATGTTAATTATAAGATTGCTTAAAATTCTGTTTATCACTTTTTCATCACTTACAAAATAAATATCATTTTCTCCAATATTGATTTTAGGCTTAATATTAAGCTTTTGTATATCAGAAAAAAATGAAACTATATTCTGTCTTATTAATTCTGATAAATTTAACTTTTTAAAATTAAGCGCTATATCTTCTGAATCCAGCTTTGATACTTGAAAAAATTCTTCCATAAGTCCATAAAGAGAATTTCCTTTGTTATATATAACTTTTAAATATTCGTTCTTTTTATCCTCATCAAGAGAGTCATCTTCAAAAATAAGCTCCATATATCCAAGCATAGATGTTAGAGGTGTTCTTAAATCATGTGATATATTAGATATCATCTTTTTTCTTGATTCTTCATTTACTATACTCTTCTTGTTAACCTGCTGTAATTGTTCAATAATTATATTTATTTTTATTACAAGCTTATTTACTGGATTAATTTCACTCTGAATTCTTATCCTTTGATTTAAATTTCCATTTAAAACATCATCTAATACTGAACATATATATCTCAATTTACTACTCAAAGAAAAAATAATGCCTATCAAAATACATATAACACTTATAAATATTATATTAATAACCATAATCTATTCACCAAGTTTATATCCTATTCCCCATACAGTAACTATATATTGGGGAGAATTAGAATCATCTTCTATTTTATTTCTAAGCCTTTTTATATGAACCATAACAGTATTATCGCTACCTAAATAATCATCTTTCCATACACACTCAAATATCTGTTCTTTAGTAAATACTCTGTCAGGATTAGACATCAAAAGTTTTAATATTTCAAATTCCTTAGGTCTTAGTAAAATTTCCGAATTATCTTTAAAAACCTTGTAATTTAAAGTGTCCATTTTTAAATCATTATGGATTAAAATATGCTTTTCATTTTCCTCCTTATTATAATCAACATATCTTCTAAGCTGTGCCTTTACCCTTGCAGCAAGTTCCCTCACAGAAAACGGCTTGACCATATAGTCATCTGCTCCCATGCTTAATCCCACTATTCTATCACACTCATCATCTTTTGCAGATAATATAATAATAGGAACATTACTTCTCTCCCTAATTCTTCTCATAACTTCAATACCATCAATTTTAGGAAGCATTAAATCTAGGATTATTAAATTAATATCATCTGAATATTTTTTTAAAGCCTCTTCTCCATCTAATGCCTGCCTAACTTCATACTGTTCACGTTTAAGACCTTCACATATCAAATCATTAATTTCTTTATCATCTTCAATTACTAATACTTTATACATATTATTCCCCTATCACTTTTACTTAATATTTATTATAAATCACACTGGTATTTTTTGTAACAAAAAAAGACTAATTTATTATAATGACGTTTTTATCATTAATAATAATCAGTCTTCTAAATATAACTGTTTATAAAAAACCGTTGAAATATAAAACTCTTTCAACGGTTAAAACTTTAATAATACAAATTTAAACTACTAGTTGTTTATTAATTTATCATTTTCATTGTTCCAGCTGTAAAGTTTACGTATTTCTTCTCCAACTTTTTCAGATTGATGTTCTGAAGCTAACTTTCTCATAGCTTTAAAGTGAGCCTGTCCTCCAGCTGGTGACATATCTAATAAGAACTCTTTAGCAAATGATCCATCTTGAATATCCTTAAGAATCTTCTTCATAGTCTTCTTAGTTTCTTCAGTAATTAATTTCGGTCCTGTTACATAATCGCCATATTCTGCTGTATTAGAAATTGAATATCTCATTCCAGCAAATCCTGATTGATAAATAAGATCAACTATTAATTTCATTTCATGGATACATTCGAAATATGCATTTCTTGGATCATATCCTGCTTCTACTAATGTTTCAAAACCAGCTTGCATTAATGCACAAACACCACCACAAAGTACTGCTTGTTCACCAAATAAATCTGTTTCAGTTTCAGTTCTAAATGTAGTTTCAAGAACACCAGCATTTGCTCCACCAATTGCTGCAGCATATGCTAAAGCCATTTGCAATGCCTTTCCTGTAGCATCTTGATGTACCGCTACTAAACAAGGAACTCCTTTTCCTTCTTGATATTCACTTCTTACTGTATGACCTGGTCCCTTTGGTGCAATCATTGTTACATCAACATCCTTAGGTGGAATAATTTGATTAAAATGAATATTGAATCCGTGTGCAAACATTAACATATTTCCAGGTTCTAGATTTGGCTCTATATCCTTTTTATACATTGTAGCTTGTAATTCATCATTTATAAGTATCATAATTATATCTGCCTGTTTTGCTGCTTCTGCTGCAGTATATACTTTGAACCCTTGTGCTTCTGCTTTTGCCCATGACTTACTGCCTTCATATAAACCAATGATTACATCACATCCAGAATCCTTTGCATTTAATGCATGCGCATGCCCCTGACTTCCATAGCCAATAATAGCTATTTTCTTACCTTTTAAAAGTGATAAATCACAGTCTTGTTGATAAAAAATTCTTGCTTCTTTCATGTTTATACAACCCCCAAAATAAAATATTATATAAAACTTACATAATTTGTAACAACGTTAATACATCCTTTTTTACAAACCGTGTAACTTTAAAACATTATTTAAATATCAACTTTTCACTTAAGCCCATATTAATTCATTAACTTTTATTTCGCTTTTTTGATAATTCTTTATTTTTTTATTATTATTTTTAGTATATCAATATTGCCTTTTTCTGTCAACGGATACTTTTTTCTTATTTATTGTACGCTTTTTATAGAAATAATTATGCTTTTATAAAACAATTAATAAAGATATAATTTTATATCTTTTTATTCTTCAAAATTTACAATACTCTTTTTATAATAAATTCTTTTACAAAACTTGAAAATTTAAATTATGTATAAAAAATATGCATTTTATAATATTACTATTACAAAATACATATTTTTTTAATAACATATATAGAGTTTTATACAATCATATTAACTAATTTTTAATATATCTTTGCTTTTTCTTCTCCACTAAGAACTCTTATTGCTCCTTGAGCTAATGCTAATAATTCATCTTCACCTGGATATACTGTAACAGGAGCTATCCATTCAACATTAGCTTTTAAATCTGGTACAAGAGTTGGTGAATATGCAATACCACCAGTTAATATAATTTGGTCAACTTTACCCTTTAATACAGCAGACATTTCTCCTACTGATTTTGTAATTTGGTATAAGAATGCTTTATATATTTTTTCACATTCTTTGTCTCCAGCTTCCATCTTATCAATAGTTTCTTTTACATCATTAGTGTTTAAATACCCTACAAAACCACCTTTTCCAACGATCTTTTGGTATACTTCTTTTTCGCTATAATCTCCACTGAAGCACATCTTAATTAATTCACCTGCTGGAACTGCACCTGCTCTTTCTGGTGAGAATGGGCCATCCCCATCAAGAGTATTATTAACATCAATTACTCTTCCATTACTATGAGCAGCTACAGAAACTCCTCCACCCATATGAACTACTACAAGATTAAGATTTTCATATCCTTTTCCTGATTCCTTACCATATCTCTTTGCCACAGCTTTTTGATTTAATGCATGGAATATACTTTTTCTAGGTAATTCAGGTACCCCTGAAAGTCTTGCTACATCTGCCAATTCATCAGTTACAACTGGATCTACTATATATGAAGGTATTCCTAATTCATCTGCTATTGATCTTGCAAGAATTCCCCCTAAATTTGAAGCATGTGGTCCCTGTACTCCCACTTTTAAATCTTCAATCATTGCATCATTTACAGAATAAGTTCCACCTTCTATTGGTTTTAGTAAGCCGCCTCTTCCAACTACAGCATCTAATGATTTTATATCAAAATTCTTTTTATCTATAAATTCTAAAATAAGGTCTTTTCTAAATTGAAATTGGTCAAAAATTGTATCAAATTGCTTTAATTCTTCATTGGTATGTCTTAAAGTTTCTTCAAATAACTCCTTTTCATCTTCATACACACCTATCTTTGTTGATGTTGATCCTGGGTTGATTATTAATAACTTATAAGCCATTGTTGTTACCTCCAAATTTTAAATTTTCTAAGCATTTAATTTTTTAACTAACTATAACAACTTTTTAACATCTAATTTCAATATTCAATTTTTAATTAATAATTATTTATTTCTATCTGCAACTAATGCTGCTAATGCTATTGAATTTACTTTTGTTTCAAATGTATCAGCTCTCGAAGTTAATATAACTGGTGCTGATGTACCTACTAAAAGACATCCATTTTTACATGGTGCAAAATATGTTAAAGTCTTGTACATAACATTACCTGTTTCTATGTTAGGTAACATTAATATATCTGATTGACCTGCTACTTCACCTTTTACACCCTTATGAGTAGCTGCTTCTAAAGATATTGCATTATCTAATGCAAATGGTCCATCAACAGTACATCCTTTAAATTGTCCTCTATCACTCATCTTAGCAAGTAATGCTGCATCAACTGTAGATGGCATATTAGGATTTACTACTTCTACTGGACATACAACTCCTACCTTTGGTTTTTCAATTCCACATGCATGAGCAACTGAAACTGCATTATTTATTATTGAAACTTTTTCCTTTAATTCTGGATAAGTATTAAATGCTACATCTGTTAGGAAGAATAATCTGTCCCATCCCTTTATTTCAAAAACAGCAACGTGAGACATCTGTTTTCCAGTTCTAAGTCCTACTTCTTTATTTAATACGCTTCTTAAGAAAGTTGCTGTATCTATTAAACCTTTCATTAACATATCAGCATGTCCACTAGAAACTAATTTAACAGCTTCAAGTGTAGCTTTCTTTGGATCCTTAACATCCATAATTTCATACCCTGCTAAATCTAAATCTATCTTTTTAGCTATTTCTTGTATTTTTTCCTTATCTCCTACTAATATTGCTTTAGCTACATTGAGTTCTGCTGCCTTTTTTATAGCTTCTAGTACAGGTTCATCCTGTGCTACTGCAACTGCAACTTTTTTAGTTGGAACTTCCTTTAATCTTGAGAATAAATCATCAAAATTTTTACTCATTTTTTTACGCACCTCTTACCTATATAATTTTTCAAATAGTACATTTTTATTAAACCTTGTTAAATTTATATCAATCACATTTATGTAAATATAAACTTATAAGTATATTATATCAAAAATTAACTTAATTTTGCAATTTTCTAAAAATTTTTTTGTATATTTTTTTTAATATTCAAGTTGCGTGTATATAAAAAGCTGATATTTGTGCAAATATCAGCTTTTTATATGTTTTTCACTAAATATTATTTTTTTTAATTTTAATTATTAAATGCAATATTTTTAACAATTACATTATTTACTTAGGTTGTTTAAATCTATTTACTATATGTTCAGCAACCTTTATCCCATCTACTGCAGCAGAAATAATTCCTCCAGCAAAGCCAGCACCTTCTCCTGTTGGATAAAGCCCTTTTACATTTACACTTTCTAATGTTTCAGTTCTATGTATTCTAACTGGTGCTGAAGTTCTTGTTTCTATCCCTGTTAATACTGCATCATCACTTCCGTATCCTTTTATCTTCTTATCAAAATTTTGTATTCCTTCCTTAAGTGCTTCAATAACATAATCAGGAAGACAATCTTTTAATTCTCTAAATACATATCCTGCTGTATAACTTGGAATTACAGAACCTAGTTTAGTTGATATTCTATCTTTCATAAAATCTCCAACTAATTGAACTGGAGCTTTATAATCTCCGCCACCAAGTTTAAATGCAAGTTCTTCATAATATCTTTGGAATTCCATCCCTCTAAGTGGTGAATCACCTTTAAAATCATCTGGAGAAACTGTTACAACTAAAGCCGAATTTGCATTAGCTAAATCTCTAGCATGATAACTCATTCCATTAGAAACAAGCCTCCCCTCTTCTGATGCAGCCGCAACTACCACACCACCTGGACACATACAGAATGAATATACTCCTCTTTTCAATCTTTCACTTTGATATGTAAGCCTATAATCAGCAGCTTTTAATTTAGGATGATTATAACTTTCTCCATATTGGCTTTTATTAATTAATTCTTGTGAATGTTCAATTCTTACACCAATAGCAAATGCTTTTGCTTCCATAGATACACCTTTTTTATGAAGCATTTCATATGTATCTCTTGAGCTATGTCCTATTGCAAGAACTAAAGCCTGACATGGAATTTTTTTACCATTTACAACAATACTTTTTAATTCACCACCTTCATAATCAATCTGCTCTACTTTAGAATTGAATCTTACCTCTCCTCCAAGTTTTTTTATTTCCTCTCTTATATTTTTTACTACACCTTTTAAAATATCTGTTCCAACATGGGCTTTACTTTCATATTTTATTTCGCTAGGTGCACCACCTTTTATAAGTTCATCTAATACAAATGCACATCTATGATCTTTAATTCTTGTTGTAAGCTTTCCATCTGAAAATGCACCTGCTCCACCTTCTCCAAATTGAACATTTGATTCAAGATTAAGTTTTCCATCTTTCCAAAATTTTTCTACAGTTTCTGTTCTAGTATCAACATCTTCTCCACGTTCATATACAACTGGTTTATAACCTTCTCTAGCAAGAGTAAGTGCAGCAAAAATTCCAGCTGGACCAAATCCAACTACTACTGGTCTTGCTTCTAACTCTTCATTGCCTCTTTTAAGTAGTTCTCTTTTTTCTATTACTTCATACTTAACATCCTTATCATGAATTTTAGAAAGAATTTTCTTTTCTTTCTCACATATTACATCAACACAGTAATTAAATTTAATATCATTTTTCTTTCTAGCATCTAAACTTCTTTTTATAATAGTTAACTCATTAATATCATTTTCAGATATTTTTAATTTTTTACATACTTTATGTTTTATTGCTTTTTCATCTTCATCTAATGATAAATGTATATTATTTATTCTTATGGCCATTTTGTCACCGTTTTCCTTTCATAAATAAAATAAGTACCAGCCTTATTCAATTAAATTCTTTTTATCAATCTATAGTTATTTTTAATATATCTCTCAATTCAAAAAGATTATATCACAAAAATACTTTCTAACTAAACTTAACTAATTCTATTTATATATTGTCCATAAAAATAAAAAATGTATATAAAAACTCAATTTAATACACATTTTTTTAATTATTCTTATTTTGCTTTTATAACTAAAGTAACACTATCTATACTATTTATAGTGGCATTTCCATCATTTATAACTACATCAGGTTTGTAAGTATATGTTCCTCCTTGAGTTATGTTGCTTAAATCTAATGATACAGATAGGTTCTTTTCCGATATCTTATCTAAACTACTCTGTGTTCCACTTAATATTATGTTCACTTTTTCAGTTGAAGAATCTATAATAAAATCTTCATTTAAATTGCTATACTTTACTGCACAATTTAATGTTTTAGTTACTACATCACTCTTTTTTACACTAATCTTAACTTTTACAGTATCATCTCCACCAATTACTGTAATATCTTTTGGCAAATTTAATTTAACAGTTTGCTCTGTATCTTGAGTAAATGACGATATATCTAAAATTTCTGTATCTATTGATTCCATATTTTGTGAACCATTACCCAAAATTTCAACATACTTAGTCTCTAAATCATATCCGCTTATTTCATATCCAGGTCGGATATTACCAGTAGTCTTCAAATTAATAGCTACTTTTTTACCTTCAGTTACAATAATAGATAGCTTTGCAACAGATACATCTGGTTCTACCCCTGTTATCTCATTACCATCTAAATCTAAAAACTTTATTACGTAATTATTTTCTGTATCTTTGCTAATATCTTTTTCTTCTCCACTTATTACTGCACTATTAATTTTATCAACAGAGCTCTTTCCTCCTATAACCTTAACTGTTTTAGGACTTATTTTTGTATCTGATTCATGAATTCCATTTTTATAACTTATTTTTACATTTGATTTTATAGCAAACTCTTTTGTTTCAAGTTCTTCCAAATTTACTTTTACGCCTAAAAATCCTGTATTTTTTATAGTTATATTTTGAGGATAATTCATTATTTGAACTGGTATAGTATTTTCTCCAATCTTAAGGACGTAATTAGACATATCTGCTACTATCTTAAAATCTTTAGGTTTAATTTTACTTATTTCACTTGACTGTCCTTCTACTCTTAAATCTACTGTAAACTTTTGTCCATCTACAATTGCAAATTTAGAGCTTTTAACTGCATCTAAATTCACTAGTTCTACTGGTATATTTTTAACCTCATAACTTCTAGCTGGATTCTCAACATTAGTTATATATAACCACAAACCAAAGGATAACAATACACAGATAATTTTAACCATTAAATTTTTGTTTTTATTCTTATCCATGATTTCACCTTCTCCCCAGCAGTCTTAACCTTTTTCTTATTTCTATTATCAATTATTTTTGTAAGAACCTTTTTTAATCTTTCCCCATCATATCCTCTAGTTATTTTTCCATTTATAACCAAAGAAATAGTTCCAGTTTCTTCAGATATAACTATTATAAGTGCATCTGAAATTTCAGATAGACCTATTGCAGCTCTATGTCTTGTTCCCAATTTTTTATTTATAGTAACATTATTAGTAAGTGGCAGAATGCAACCTGACGACCATATTCTATTATTTCTTATTATTGTAGCTCCATCATGAAGTGGCGTATTTACAACAAAAATATTTTCTAAAAGACTTGATGTTACATTAGCATCTATCAATGTTCCTGCTCCCATAACTTCATTTAATCCTGTACTCTGCTCTATTACAATAAGCGCACCAGTTTTGCTTTCTGAAAGATTTTCAGCTGCTATTGATATTTCATCTATAACTTTATGTAATATTTCTTCATCCCGTATCCCATGCATATCATCAAATGCAGATCTTCCTAAATGTTCTAATGCTCTTCTTATTTCTGGCTGAAAAATTATAATTACTGATAATACACCTATTGTTAAAGTCTTATTTAAAATAAAATAAAGCATATCTAATTTTAATAAATAACTTATAGGGATTAATACAATTATTAATGCTATTCCTTTAAGTAACTGCTCAGCTCTTGTTTCTTTTATAAGCATATATCCTTTATAAAATATATATGATACCACCAAAATATCTAAAATAGACCATAATGATATATTAGCAAAGCTCTTTTCAAACATTGATAATAATTCCTGCATAATGCTCACCTCTTTTCTTCATACTAAAATTATACAACAATTTTTTTCACCGTAATATATAAGAGAATTATTATTTTATTACTTTTTTATTACTATCACTCATTTTGCTATTCTAATTTATATATACAAATAATCTACATAAGTAAACTAAACACTTTTATTAATAGTATTAACCGTAATTTATAAAAATAACAATATTATCATTACATATATATTGTTTAAATTATAATAATTTTTTATGTGAATATAATTGCTTTCTTTGGTAATAATATTATTTGTTGCACTATACCGAAGGAGGTTTTTTATGAAAAGAATATTTAGTATTTTTGTAACTGCATTGATACTATATCTTTCCGCTACTAATATAAATCCAGCAAATGCTAAGGTTTTAGGTACTGGTTGCAAATCAGATAAAACTATTAAAAAAATAAATTATGCACATACTTCTGAGTATTCAGCTAATAATAAGTCATCTACTAATCAAATTGCCAAAGAAAGCAATCAAGTTGTTGAAGTTTTTAATCATAACTCAAAACAGCTTTATATAACGGGTGAAGATATAGATTTAATGGCAAAACTTGTTGCTGCTGAAAGTATAGGTGAACCTTATGAAGGAAAAGTTGCTGTTGCTTCTGTTGTACTTAATCGTACAGTAAATTCAAGTTTTCCTAATACTATTAAAGGAGTAATATTTCAAAAAAATGCATTTTCTTGTGTAAAAAATGGTAAAATCAAATCTGCAGCAAATCAAGATTGCTACAATGCAGTATATGATGCAATAAAAGGATATGATCCTTCTAATGAAGCTTTGTTTTTTTACAATCCAGCCACCGCAACATGTAACTGGATGAAAACAACAAAGAAAATCAACGAAAAAACTATAGGACATCACACTTTTTTTAAATTAAAAGCTTAAAATTAAGCTACTTAAGAATAATACATATTCTTAAGTAGCTTTTCTTACATTTATTTACTTTATTCAAAAGTACCTTTAACTATAACTTCTTTATTTTCAATCATTTTTCTGCCATTTGCAAAAACCATTTCAATTTCTAATGTTTGTTCATCAACTATTACTAAATCAGCATCTTTTCCTTGTTCTATAATTCCTTTATTCTTAAGTTTTAAGATTTTAGCTACATTTGATGTAATTACTTTTATAGCTTTTTCTATAGGAATCTTATTACATTTAATAGCATGTTTAACCTCTTTATACAATGTTGATACTGAACAAATTGCCTGACCTGTCAAACAGCCATTTGTATCAATTTCAGACATACTTCCATTTCCATCTGAAGAAAAAGTTATATGTTCTATTGGAAGTTTTTCATCAATAAATGCTTTTAATCCATCACTAGCCCTAAGTTCACCATTTTGCATGTGATTCAAATCACAACTTGTAGTTAAATCTATATATCCACCTTTACGAACATATTCTAATCCAGATCTAAAAAGTTCACTGTTTCTATTAATATGAGTTGGAAGTAATTGTTCCAATGATATTTCTGTATTATCAATCAATTCAAAAAGATATTCAAGTTTTCTCCTTCCATCTCCTAAATGAACATTAACTATTCCGCATTTATTTGATAGTAATCCTCCTACTTTGCTCTGCGCTACTAAACTAGCAAAATCATTAAAACTGGGCTGAGAACTTCTATAATCAGATAACGCAATTTCTCCCACTCCTATTATTTCTTCAATTAACATAATATCACTCTTTATAGATTGAGTAAGTGTAATTACTGGTACTTCATATGATCCTGTATAAGCATATGCTGAAATACCTTCTTCTTTAAGTCCCTTAACTTTTGCTATTAAAGATTTCATGCTTCTACATATTCCATCTGTTCCAATACATCCAATAACAGTTGTTATTCCAGCTTTAGTAAGATCTGACAAATATATTTCTGGTGTTCTTGTACTATATCCACCTTCACCTCCTGCACCCATAACATGAACATGATTATCAATAAATCCAGGAAATAATAGTTTACCTCTACAGTCTATTACTTCATATTCTATTTCTTTACTACTAAAATCAGCATTTTTATATATTCCTTGTATCTTGCCACCTGCTAAAACAATATCCTTTACTCCTAAATTTTCTGGTGCATATATATTACATCCTTTTATTATTGTTATCATAACTACTTCACCTATCTAAA
Organism: Clostridium butyricum; assembly: GCA_015058525.1. Lineage (GTDB taxonomy): Bacteria > Bacillota > Clostridia > Clostridiales > Clostridiaceae > Clostridium > Clostridium butyricum_A. Next base: position 33,395 of record SVCE01000024.1, on the reverse strand, counting down.
AATATTCTTATAAATATCTTTCCCCGCAGTCTTGATATTATTAATCTAAATATTAACCCAAAAATCTAAAAAAATAATTACAAGAACAATTATTCCTGTAATTATTTTTTATGTAAATTAATTAGCCGTATTTACTATATTCATAATCCTATCATTAATATATATAGATTTAGGATAATTACTGATTAATCTTTCTGCATATAATCTTGCCTCTTCTTTATTATTATCTTCTAAAAGAAGTGCAAGTTCATATAAAACTCCTTCTATATATGAGCCTTTAGGATATAACTCCTCATATTTTTTATACATCTCTAAAGCTAAATCTTTATCCCCTTGTTCAGAAGCAGTACTTCCTCTATAAAATATAATATGTTGTTCAAGATTGTTCCCTTCACAATATTCATACGCTTTATCTAACTGATTTTTTGCATTAGGAAAATCTTTTTGATTAAAGTACCATAATCCATATTCATAAAAACTTGAAACTCCCGCTTCCTTCAATATTGAAACAGCTTTATCATATATTTTCTTTTCATCATCATTTAACTGATTCGCCTGTATACCATTTATTTTCTCATAAATCAAATTGTAATCACTATCGTTAATTGCAGTATTTAACGATTCATATTCAAGTTTATTAGTATTATTCTCAATTTGTTCTCCTAAATTATTTTTACCATTTATATTTTCTTTAGAATCAACAATATTATCTTCTTCCGTTGATTCAATACTGTATGCTAATTCATTATCAGTATTATTCATTACTTTAATATAATTTTTCCAAACAAAATATCCTCCTACAAATAATACAATAATAAGTGCAAATGTAACTATTATTTTTCCAATACCTGCATGTTGTTTATTTTCTGCATAATATAAGTCCATATTATCAAGTTGCTTTTTTATTTCATTTGCAGTAACTGCATGCTTATCTATCTTTAATGCTTTATCTACATATTCTTTTGCTCTATAATAATCGCCTTTTTTCTGATAGCACCACGCAATACCAGTATTAACTTTAATACAGTTAAAATCACTTTTTGCACATTGTAAAAATAATTTTATTGCATTATCTATATCAGATTTCTTTAATGCTTTCTCTGCAGACTTATAAATTTCAATTCTTTCCTCATCATATTTTGCATCTTTTATATAACTTTTCGCCATTGAATCATTATTTAAATCAACATTTATCTTCCATACAGTTACAGCTTCTTTAAGCAATCCTCTTTCATAAAGCATAAGACCTTTAAAATTTAATATTTCTGATTCTCCTAAATTTTCTGCCAAAACATTTTCACACAAATCTAATGCTTTATTTATCTCACCTTTTCCATGAAAAAACAAAGCCTTGTTATATATCTTTCTATTTTTATTATCCATACCTCTCCTTAACTATCAATACATAATTTACTTTAATACATTCTATTATAGTTGCATTTACCAATCATTGTAAATCCAAAAAACTAAGTTTGTCAAAAATTAAAAGCTGTCGCAATTTAATTGTAACAGCTTTTACATAATTAAAATTATGATTATTCTTGTTCTAACATTATCTTCTTAGCATTTAAGATTGATGTAGCACTCATTGAAAATTCATCTAAACCATATTCAACTAATGTTGGAATAGCAGCTTCATCTCCTGCCATTTCTCCACACATTCCAACCCATTTACCATGTTTATGAGCTCCATCTATAGTCATCTTTATTAATCTAAGTACAGCAGGGTGCATTGGATTATAAAGGTAAGATACTTTTTCACTCATTCTATCTGCAGCTAATGTATATTGAATTAAATCGTTAGTTCCTATTGAAAAGAAATCAACATGTTTAGCTAATTCATCAGCATAAACTGCAGCAGCTGGAATTTCAACCATAATACCCCATTGAATGCTATCAGAATATTCTTTTCCTTCTGCCTTTAATTCAGCCTTACATTCTTCAACAACTTCTTTTGCTTGTTCAAATTCTTGTAATCCTGAAATCATTGGGAACATTACAGCAAGCTTACCATAAACTGAAGCTCTAAGTAATGCTCTTAATTGAACCTTAAATATTTCTTTTCTATCTAAGCAAAGTCTGATTGCTCTATATCCTAAGAATGGATTCATTTCCTGTGGTAATGGTAAGTATGGAAGAGTCTTATCTCCACCAATATCTAATGTTCTAATAACAACTTGCTTACCTTCCATTTTTTCAAGAACGAATTTATATGCTTCAAATTGTTCTTCTTCAGTTGGTGCACTTTCTCTATCCATGTATAAGAATTCAGTTCTGAATAATCCTACACCATCTCCTCCATTCGAAATAACACCAAGTACATCTTCTGGCTTACCTATATTTCCGCAAACTTCTATTCTTCTACCTGATTTAGTAGTAGTTTTAACGTTTATTAACTTCTTTAATTCTTCTTGTTCAGCTTGGAATTTTTCTTTCTTAGCTTGGTATTCAGCTAATACTTCCTCTGAAGGATTTATTATAACATCACCAGTTATACCATCAACTATAACTGTATCTCCATTTTTAACGCTATCAGTTATATCACCTAATCCAAGTACAGCTGGAATTTCTAATGTTCTAGCCATAATAGCAGCATGTGAAGTTCTTCCACCTATATTTGTAATAAATCCTACAACTTTAGATCTATCTAATCCAGCAGTATCTGAAGGTGTTAAATCATGAGCAACTACTACAGTATTATTTTCAGTAATAGCAAATCCATCTCCACCCTTACCAGCAAAGTTAGCTAATATTCTCTTAGATACGTCTTTAATATCTGCTGCTCTTTCTCTCATATATTCATTATCCATAGATTCAAATATAGCAACAAAACTATCTGCAACGCTTTGAATAGCCTTTAATCCATTAACGCTATTTGTTTCTATTTCACTCATCATTGCTCCTGTAAATTCAGGATCATCTAATAATGTTATATGAGCTTCAAATACTTCTGCTTTTTCAGCTCCCATTTCTTCTAATGCTTTAGCCTTTATAGTTTCTAATTGACTTTTTGAATCATCTAATGCCTTTTGTAATTTTTCCTTTTCTAAAGCTACATCAGAAATTTTAGCATCAGTTACAACGATTTCTTCATGCTCCTGTAAAAATACTTTTCCTATTGCATATCCTTTAGAAGCCGCAATACCTTTTTTCATAATATGGAACTCCTCCTTGATTGTAAATTTTATTAAAATATATTTTCATTTTAGCTCATAATATTAGTAATGAGTTCTTAAGTGCATTTAAACCATTTTAATTATACCATATTTTTTTTGAAATTTAACTTAATTTAAACGTTTTTTAGTTTTAAATTAATAATTAATAGTCATATTTAATAAATTATACTACAAACTCATTCAAACTTAACATCATTATCTTATCAGCTATACGTTATGTATTTGCACACTTTTTTATTATTTTATACAACATATAGTGCATTATAATTGTTGATTTAACAAAAATAAATTTTCACCACAATTAAAACAAAAGTAGTTGATCTCGCTTTTTCTATAAGATCAACTACCAAATCAATATCTTTTATTCATTAATAATTTCCATCAGTTATTGGGAGGCATATATATATCTTAAACATATCTCCTTCTCTTTTTATTTTTACTATTCCACTATGAAGTTCTATTATACTTTTAGTTATTGCAAGACCTAAGCCAGAACCTTCAATCTTTGAATTTCTAGACTTATCTCCCCTTGCAAATCTTTCAAATATTTCTTCCTCATTAAAATCCATTTCATAGTTTGCTATATTCTTCATAGCAATTGTTACATATTTCTTATCTTTATATATATTAATATAAACTCTTGTATTGTCTAATGAATATTTTAATGAATTAATTATTATATTTTCAATAGCTCTAGACATAAGTCTTCCATCTAGATCCATATATATTACTTCTTCTTCACAGTTAACTTTAAATGAAATATTCTTGTCATAATAAAGTGTGCTGTATTCTCCTACTCCCTGATGAATAAGAGATAGAAGATCAATCTTTTCTCTGTTAAGTGTCATTTTACCACTATTAATTTTAGACATTTCAAATAAATCTTCTATTAATGATTTAAGCTTCAGTGATTTCTTTTCCAAAATACCAACATATGCTTTACGCTCTTCTTCAGTTATATCATTACTTTTTAATATATTGACATAATTTATTATAGAAGTAAGCGGAGTTTTTAAATCATGAGATACATTTGATATTAGTTCTGTTTTTAATTTTTCATTCTTTACTCCTTCTTCCAATATTTCCTTATATCCAGATTTAATTAAATTTATATTTTTAACTAGTTCTTTTATAGCTGGTGAACCTTTAAGCTTTATTTCCTCTTGCAATTTTCTTTCATTTACTTTTTTAAGCGCTTCATTTACTACACATATATCAAGTGTTTTTTTAATTCCATATATAAGTGCCAAAAACAAAAGCGCCATCATTATAAGACTTCCTTTAAATGGATATGTCTGAAAAAACCTAACAAAAATATTATTCTCATATCCTCCTGTTGCTAAAAAATATAAATATGTTATAAGAACTATTATTCCAAGAGTTATTGATATAAGCAATGTTTGACGAGTTTCTTTATATTTAAATCCATTTTTAAGTACAAAAAGTACATTGTTTATAATATTGGATTTTATTTTAGGCGACTTAGGATTTTTCTTAATTATAAGTGTAATTTTAATTATAAATGCAGAATCAACTATAAATAGTGTAATCAGCTCCAAGATATTTGTTTGTATTTCCTTTACTGCAAGTTCATGCTGTATCCTATTAGCCTGAGCATAATTTCCAAGTGTAGATAATAACACTAAAGTTGTTAATGCAATAATCAAAATATCTAAAAAATATATACTAGTTACATATGATTTAATTATCTTTTTCAATTTTGTAACCAATTCCCCACACCACCTTAATATATTCAGGCTCTTTTGTGTTTATTTCAATCTTTTCTCTTATTCTTCTTATATGAACTGTAACTGTATTTTCACTCTTATAAAAATTTTCTTCCCATACTTTTTCATATATTTCTTTAATAGAAAATACTTTTCCAAGATTAGATGCTAACAAGTGCAGAATCTTATATTCTGTAGCTGTAACTTTTACTTCTTCACCTCTTACAGTAATCTTTTTTGCAATAGTATCTATTACAAGATCTTTTACTTTTATAATATCCTTTCCAGCTTCAACATTTAAAGGTTTTTCATAGCGTCTAAGCTGTGATTTTACTCTTGCCACAAGCTCTAAATGATTAAATGGCTTTGTAATATAATCATCTGCTCCAACATTTAATCCTAATATCTTATCAGAATCCTCGCCCTTAGCTGAAAGCATAATTATAGGAAGGTTCTGGTTTTCCCTTATTTTTAAGCATGTTCTAATTCCATCTAATCTAGGCATCATTATATCTAATATAATTAAATGTATTTTTTGTTCTTCAAGTATTTCAAGAGCTTCTATTCCATCTTCTGCTTTAAAAACATTAAGATGTTCTCCTCTCAAATATATTTCTATTGCATCCCTTATCTCTTTTTCATCATCTACGACTAATACATTAAACATAATATCATCCCTCCTAAAATTATCCTCCACGTAACTATTAATAAAATTTTAAACCTAGTACCAAATTAAAATCTTTTTTCTGTCATAGCCTCTTCTTTATAATATGTCAATTCACACTATTCTACCTCTAAATTTTTATTATACCACTTTAGGATTCTAATTTATCTGTATTTTAGTTTTTAACCATATCTCCTTTAATAATTTCTTGCTGCTTAAAATTATTCCTGTTTTTTATATTATTTTTATTTTGAATGAATTCATAAGATAATACACATACTGATATTATTACTAAAATTATAAGTATTACTTTTTTAATTCTCAAACTTCCCATTAATTTTATATTCATAAAATAATCAACTCCTGCTTATAAAACAAATATATAACAAAGTGTATCAAAATTAAATGCCTAATAATTGCAAAATTACTCTCAATTGTAAAACTCATATTTTTTTATACAAATACAAAAAAATGATTTAATATTATAATATATTTTTTCACATATCCTCTAAACTCATTATCTCTTATTAAAAGTATTTTTTCAACAAATGCCACCAGCTGTTATTTTTCTTGATTTTTATTTTATAAAGTGTATTAATATATAGAGTATTAAATAAAAAAGGAGTCTGCATATGGATACATATTACAAATATAAAGCTAATATCCAAGATGTAATAATTATTTTTATAGGATGTCTTATTGCCTCACTAGGTGTAAATATCTTCTTATCACATGCTCAGCTTCTTAGTGGCGGAGCTACAGGAATAGGACTATTACTAGAGTATACTTTAAATATTCCAACAGGTATAACTGTCTTATTAGTAAACGTTCCTCTATTATTAATAAGTATAAAAAAATTAAATAAATCATTTACCATATATACTACAATAGGAATGCTATGTCTATCACTTTCTCTTATGCTTACAAAACCATGGGCAGCATTGATTTCTATTGATGGACTTGATATTCTCTTATATTGTATTTACGGTGGCGTACTATGTGGTATAGGCTATGGATTAGTCTTTTTAAGAAACGGTTCAACAGGTGGAACAGACATTGTCATAATGCTTATTAGAAAGAAATATTCCAACTTTAATATCGGCTCATTAAGCTTTTCTGTCAACATATTAATAATACTTACAGGAGCATACATATTTGGTCTTCCACAAGCACTTTATACTTTTATCTCATTATTTATTCAAAATCTTGTATTAGATAAAATGCTTTTAGGATTTAACAGTAAAAAACTTCTACTTATACTTACTAAAAAGGAAACAGATATTATAAATTACGTCATTCAAGATCTTCATCGTGGAGTTACTTCTTTAGTAGCTGAAGGAGAATATACTCATGATAGAAAAAAAATGCTATACTGCATTGTAACAAGAAGACAAATGATAGAATTAAAAAATGTTGTTCAAAGAATAGATCCATCTGCATTTATAACAATAGTAGATATTTCAGAAGTAAGAGGAAAAGGATTCATAAATATATAAAATCACTTTAATATAAAAAATTATCCACAAATATAAAAAAGAATGTATTTTTTATTCACAATACATTCTTTTTTCTGTTTATAACTCTTCATTAATATACATAACTTTTTATAAAATATTCAACTTTATATATTCTATTTAATCAATTTCTACTTATTTATAGACTTCAAATATTCTTTTTGTCCCAATTCATATAAATTATTGCCTTGTGAATCAATTATTACAACTAAAGGCATATCTTTAACTTCCATTTTTCTTATAGCTTCTGCTCCTAAATCTTCATACGCAATTATTTCAGATTTTACAATACTTTTGGCAATAAGTGCTGCCGCTCCACCAATTGCACCAAAATACACACATTTATTTTTTATTATAGAATTTATAACTTCTTGATTTCTTACTCCCTTTCCAATCATGCCTTTAAGACCTAAATCCATCAGTCTAGGTGCATAAGCATCCATTCTATAACTTGTAGTAGGTCCAGCTGATCCAATCACCTTTCCTGGTTTAGCAGGAGATGGTCCTACATAATATATTGTTTCATTTTTTATATTTAAAGGAAGTTCTTTTCCTTCATTTAAAAGCTCTATAAGCCTTTTATGTGCTGCATCTCTAGCAGAATATATTGTTCCTGTTAATAATACAGAATCTCCAGCTTTTAATTGTGAAATTTCTTCATTAGTAAGCGGAGTATGTAATTTAATCTCCATTATATATTTCCCCCATTCTATATAATAGCATCTTTATGCCTTGTTGCATGACAATTTATATTTACTGCTACTGGAAGTCCTGCAATATGAGTTGAATAAACTTCTATATTTAATCCAAGTGCTGTAGTTCTTCCTCCAAATCCTTGAGGTCCAATTCCTAATTCATTAATTTTTTGTAGCAACTCATCTTCTAAATCTTTATAAAATTTATCTTTATTACTTGTATCTATTGGTCTTATAAGAGCCTTTTTGGCTAAATAAGCAGCTTTATCAAAAGTTCCACCAATTCCAACTCCAATAACCATAGGAGGACATGGATTAGCACCTGCCATCTTAACAGTTTCTATTATAAAATTTTTAACTCCATCAAGTCCATCAGATGGCTTAAGCATACCTATCCTACTCATATTTTCTGAACCAAATCCTTTAGGTGCTAGCGTAATTTTAATTTTATCTCCATCAACAATATTATAATATATTACAGCTGGAGTATTATCTTTTGTATTTATTCTTCGTATAGGATCTTCAACAACAGACTTTCTTAAAAATCCTTCAGAATATCCTCTTCTAACGCCTTCATTAATAGCATCTTCAAGTCTTCCTCCTACAATATGCACATCTTGTCCTATATCTACAAACACACATGCCATACCAGTATCTTGACACATAGGCATTTGCTCATCTTTAGCAATCTGAGAATTTAAAATTATATTATCCAAAACTTGTCCTGCTAATTCATATGTTTCTTCCTCTCTATATTTTTTTAAGGCTTCTTTAATGTCACTCCCCAAAAAGTAATTTGCTTCAATAGAAAGTTTCTTAACAGTTTCTATTATTTGTTCAACATTAACTTCGCGCATTATTTCAACTCCTTTTCTTTTCTATAATTTAGTTTAAATTTATTTTTCAATATTTACAACAAGAAATAGATAAATATCTTTACATTAATTTAATCTAAATTAAAAAATTCATATTTATACACTATACCTACTATATTTAAAGTATAAGCAATCTATATTTAGAAAGGCATTCTTTGATGGATCATAAAAATATAAATAAAATTACAGATACTATAATTTATATATTATTAATTGTTTTAATCTGTCTTATATTTTACAACTTATTCCTGCTTTTTACTCAAAATAATCCATCATCTAAAGTTCCAAAAAACAGTGTTAAAGCAAGTCCAACATATATACAAAAAGCTTAAAATTAAGCTTAACATTTCACTTTTAAATTTTAAATCTAATTATTTTACAAAATCAATATTATCCTAATTTATAGAATATAATAATCACTAATATATGCACCATTTACTTTAATAGAAAAATGAAAATAATATAAAAGACTGAAATATAGATTTTATTCTGCATTTCAGTCTTTCTATTCCTTAATTATATATTATTATTTTCTTGAAAATATTTATCCACACCACATTTTATTCCATCAGCAATTTTATTCTGATATTCATCTGTTTTTAATTTCTGCTCTTCCTCATAGTTTGATAAAAATCCACATTCAACTAAAATACATGCGCCTTCATATCCATCTCTTAATATTTTATATTGTTCTTTAGCTGCTTTAGCAATTCTCTTATTGTTATCTTCTGATTTTTCCTTTAATGAATCCTGTACATCTTCTGCTAATACTTTACTTTTTTCATTAGACGCATACCATACTTGTGCCCCAAAACATTTTGGTTGTTGAAACATATTCTGATGAATAGAAATAAATATATCACAATTTGTATCATTTTTCATCTTGCACCTAGCATTTAAATCATTTACTTTTTTCCTGTCAAGTTGAGTATCTTCTTGTCTTGTCATAAAAACTTTGTAATTATCTTTTTCAAGAAAATCTTTAAGTTTTAATGCAATAGATAAATTTACATCTTTTTCTATAGTTCCTTGTTTAGACTTAGCCCCTCCATCAATTCCACCATGTCCTGGATCAATCAAAACTATATAATTATTCTCACTTTTAATTTCTTCTTCTGCTATACATTTCATTGGAAGTGAAAAAAATAACAAAAACGTAGTTACAATTGCTAATGTCCTTTTTAATCTCATATTATCACTCTCCACATTTTTTCACCGTTTGTTATTAGTATTTGCTTTCAAATTGTAATTATTCAAAAAGAAACATTGGGCAATACACTTTCTGCAATGTTAGTAGAATGATCTCCTATTCTTTCAAAATTACTTATCAAATCTAAGTAAATAGCTCCTGCATATGCATTACATTTTCCATCATATAATCTCTTGATATGCTTATCTCTATAATTTCTTTGATATGTATCAATCTTATTTTCTATCTTCTCAATAGTTTTTGCCTTTTCTGTATCCCTATTTACATATGCATCTATTGATATTTCTAAAGCTTTTATTGTTACATTATAAATTTCATATAATTCAGCAATAGCATCTTTACTATATTTTAAATTCCTGTTTATCTTCTCAATAGCAAGTTCCACTATATTTTCAGCATGATCTCCAATTCTCTCTATATCAATAATAACATGAAAAGTTGATGCTACTATGTCTTTTTCTTTATCGGATAAATCACACTTTGAAAGTTTCACCAAATATGTAGTTAAACTCTCTTCAAGTATATTAATTATTTTTTCATTATCATACACTTGTTTAATCAAACTTTCATTTCCATCCATAAAAGCACTCATAGATAGCTCTACATTTTTCTTAGCCTTATTAGCCATTCTTATAGTTTCTTTAACCACCTGACCTGCTGCAACAACTGGTGTTTCTAAAAATCTTTCATCTATATATTTAGGTCCTACTTTTTCAATCTCATTATCATCTGGAATTAATTTGTTTATAAATTTAATTATATAATTTGTGAATGGAAGCAATAAAGCTGTATTGGCAATATTAAATACTGTATGTGCATTTGCTATCTGTCTGCCTACATCTGCTGGACTTGTAATTTGAACAAAATTAGCCATCAATCTTAAAAAAGGTAAAAATACAATTGTCCCAACCAAATTAAATATTAAGTGTAAAAAAGCTGCTTTGTGTGCAATCTTATTTGTTCCAATACTAGCTAACATAGCAGTAACACAAGTTCCTATATTACACCCAAATACTATTGGTAATGCAAGATATATATCTATAATTCCAGTGGATGCCAATGCTATCAATATTCCTGTAGTAGCAGATGAACTTTGCAATATTGCTGTAATAACTGCACCTGCAATAATTCCTACTAGCCAATTTCCACCTACTGAAACTAATAAATCTGAAAACACTGGCAATGACGCTAATGGTTTCATAGATTCACTCATAAAACTCACACCTGTAAATAATATACCAAAGCCAAGTAGAATATTTCCTATCTCTCTTTTCTTTCTAGATTTAGCAAACATAACTAACGCTGCTCCAATAAATACAAATAATGGAGCTATTTCATCCAATTTAAAAGCAACTAATTGAGCTGTAATGGTAGTACCTATATTAGCTCCCATAATAACGCCAGCCGCCTGTGCCAAACTCATAAGTTCAGCATTGACAAATCCAACCACCATAACTGTAGTAGCACTACTGCTTTGAACAATCGCTGTAACTATAGCTCCAATTCCTACAGCTAATAAACGATTACTTGTAACTTTTTCAAGAATACGCTTTAATCCTTCTCCCGCTGCATTTTCTAATCCATCTCCCATTAATTTCATACCATAGATGAACAATCCCAATCCACCCATTAACTGAATAATAATTTTAAATGTATCCACAATTTTTTCTCCTTTGGTTAATTATTAATTTATTAGTCAATTTAGTTTATATTATTTAAAAATTCGTATTAACAATCTTATAGTAGTTTTTATATAAATTCAATACAACCCAAGTTTTTATTAAATTAAATGCTAATAATGCAAATTTATCATTAACAAAAATATATATCCTTCTATATTTTGTTCAATTTAATTACTATTATTAGTTTTTTATAAAATAAATTGCAATATCAACTACAACACTAAAAATAATCCATACAAACATGCTCATGCTAAAGTGATAATTATAAAAATTAAAACATTTTAAAGAACATGACTATATTAGCTATAAACCTATTATTATAAATAAATCCTGTTATATAATAAAATATTCAAATTTAGAATGAAGCTTACATAAAATAGCAAAACAATAAACAGTGTTATAGGTATTGCAATTATATTTATTACTCTGTGACATATATGTTGTCGGAATTATGCTACAATACACTTTTTTATAAAGTATCTTTACCATACCATCATTTGCAAAATACAAAATAACTTCTACTAATATTTTAAAAATATACCAGCGAAATATAACTCTTTAATTATTTAAGAATATAATTCTGCAAAAAAAATCCCACAAACATATTGTTTGTAGGATTTTGAACACTCCAAATACTATCTCTTTGAGAATTGTGGAGCTCTTCTTGCCTTTTTAAGACCGTATTTCTTTCTTTCCTTCATTCTTGGATCTCTAGTTAAGAATCCAGCCTTCTTTAAGTCTGATTTTAAAGCTTCATCAGATTTAACTAATGCTCTAGCTATACCATGTCTGATAGCTCCAGCTTGACCTGTAAATCCACCACCGTGAACATTTACTAAAACGTCAAACTTATCTTTAGTTCCAGTTAAAACTAATGGTTGGTTTACGATAACTCTTAAAGTTTCTAAACCAAAAAAGTTTTCGATTTCTCTATTATTTACAACTACGTTACCATTTCCTGGTACTAGTCTTACTCTTGCAACTGATTTCTTTCTTCTTCCAGTTCCCATGTATTGAACTTTTGCCATTTTTATTCCTCCTCCCGAGTTTATATTAGTATCTTAACTCAAGTACTTCTGGTTTTTGAGCTGCATGATTATGTTCAGCACCTCTATATACATTTAATTTCTTTAACATTTGTCTTCCTAATACTCCAGTTGGAAGCATTCTTCTTACTGCTTCTTCGAAAGCGAATTCAGGTTTCTTATCTAATACAACTCTATATGGAGTTTCCTTTAATCCGCCTGGGTAAAGACTATGCTTTCTCATTAATTTTTGATCTAACTTCTTACCAGTTAAAACAACTTTTTCAGCATTAATTACGATAACGTGATCTCCGCAGTCAACATTTGGTGTAAATGTTGGTTTATTTTTTCCTCTTAAAATTGAAGCTACTTGGCTAGCAACTCTACCTAGTGGTTTACCAGCAGCATCAACAACATACCATTTTCTTTCGATTTCACTTGCTTTAGCAATGTATGATTTCATCTGTTTCCCTCCCTGAACTTACATTCGTTATTACTTTAAATCTAAAGTAATTATTTTATGTCAAGACCCGGGGCTAGTGGATCTTATATACATAAATGTTCTAACAAACATATATTATTATAATACACGCTTACGGGCGTGTCAACAATTTTATAGTATTTAATAAAAAACTTTTTCCAGTATCAACCCATTAGGCGGAACGCACATTCCAGCACGTTTCCGACTTCCTTCAGCAATTATACTTTCCATATCTTCTGGATTCAATTTTTTATTTCCAACCTTAATTAAAGTTCCAACTATTATTCTTACCATGTTATATAAAAATCCATCCGCAGTTATAAATACTTTTATTCTATCCTCCTCCTGCTCTATATATAATTCACTAATCGTTCTAACTGTAGTTTTTATAGAGCTACCTGGAGACATAAACGCTCTAAAATCATGTTTACCAATAAAATATTTACAAGCTTTCTTCATAGCTTCTACATCAAGATCATACCTCCAATGATATAAATATTGATGCCCCAAAGATAATCTTTCATATCTATGCACAATTGTATATGAATACGTCTTTCCTTTAGATGAATATCTTGCATGAAAATTTTCATCAACTTCTTCAGACTTAACAATTGATACATCTACTGGAAGCCTCACATTAATAGCTTCTCTAAACCTATCACCAGGAATAGTACTATTAGTAAAAAAATTAGCAACTAATCCTCTAGCATGAACTCCTGCATCAGTTCTTGAACTTCCATTTATTGTGATTTTTTCACCAGTAGCTTTATATATAGCATCTTCTATTACTTTTTGAACAGTTCTTCCCTTAGGCTGCCTCTGCCATCCACAAAAATTACTTCCATCAAATTCAATTATTAATTTAATATTTCTCATTTTTCTCCTCTTCTTTAAAAATAAAAGAAGTTATGCTAAATTTCATTTTTGAAAATAACCTAACTCCTCTTACTATTTAAATTTTATCTAAAACCATTTTAGTATATAACTAATTTTAAATCATATCTATTAATGTAATCTATATATTTTTAAATATTATGACATAAAATTTATTAATTCTAATATAGAAAAATAATACTATAAAACAAATCTAACAACACAACTCCATATAATTAAAAAAACACATACTACAAATGCAATAGTATCTTTATTAGTGAATTTAAGAACTTTCATTCTAGTTCTGCCAGCTCCACCTCTATAACCTCTTGCTTCCATAGCCATAGCAAGTTCATCTGCTCTTCTAAAAGAACTTATAAACAAAGGAACTAATAATGGAACAAGATTTTTAGCTTTTTGAATTATATTACCAGATTCAAAATCCGCACCTCTAGCCTTCTGTGCTTTCATTATCTTATCAGTTTCATCTATTAATGTTGGTATAAATCTTAAAGCAATTGTCATCATCATAGCAAGTTCATGTGCTATTTCCTTTCCTATAGGTCTTAATAACTTCTCTATACCATCTGTAAGTTCTATTGGAGATGTAGTCAATGTTAATATTGAAGTTCCTGCTATAAGCAATATAAGCCTTATAGCCATAAAAATAGCTGTCTGAAGTCCCTCTACATAAACAGATAAAATTCCAAGCTTAAATATTAAAGTTTCTTCTGTTCCCCTAATCATAAACATATTTAAAACAGCAGTTAAAAGTACAAGAAAAAATATAGGTTTTAATCCATTAAAAATAAATTTTGGTGGAATTTTCGCTATAGTAATTATTGCAATCAAAAATGCAATTATAACTGTATATCCTATAAACTTATTGACTATAAATAAACATACAATGAAAAGTAATGATATTAAAATCTTAGTTCTAGGATCTAATTTATGAATAAAAGATTCTCCTGGTAAGTATTGTCCTATTGTAATCTCTTTTAACACACCTAATTATCCCCCTTTATCTGATTACTCTTAAATATATCTATTAATGCTTTTTTAGCATCATTAATTGTAAATATATTATCCGATATATCAAATCCATTTTCCCTCAAGCTTTTAACCAAATAAGTAACCTGAGGTACCGCAAGACCAATCTTCTCTAATGTATCTACTTCTTTAAATACATTAGCTGGAGTTCCTTCAAGCGCCACTTCACCATGATTCATAACTATTATATGTTCTGCAATATTAGCAACATCCTCCATACTATGGCTTACCATTATAATAGTCATTTTATAATTATCATGAAGTTTCTTGATCTGAGTTAATATATCATCTCTTCCCTTAGGATCTAATCCTGCAGTAGGCTCATCCAATATAAGTGTCGTAGGTTCCATTGCAACAACACCCGCAATAGCAACTCTTCTTTTCTGCCCCCCACTTAAATCAAACGGTGATCTATCCTTATATGTTTCATAATCAAGACCTACCATTTCCATTGATTTAATTACTCTTTTTAGAATTTCATCTTCTGATAATCCAAGATTTCTTGGTCCAAAAGAAATATCTTTTGCTATTGTTTCCTCAAATAATTGATATTCAGGATATTGAAATACAAGGCCTACTTTTTTTCTTATATCAGTTAATTTTATATTTTTATTTGTTATATCAACACCATCTACAATTATACTTCCACTAGTTGCTTCTAACAAACCATTAAAATGCTGTATTAATGTTGATTTACCAGAACCAGTATGACCAATTAAAGCTACAAACTCCCCGTCTTTAATTTCGATAGAAACATTATTTAATGCAGTCTTTTCAAAAGGACTCCCTGGCATATATATGTGTGTTAAATTTTTTGTTTTAATTGACATAATTCATTCACCATCTCATCTACATTAAGTATTTTAGTATTAATATCTATTCCTTCCATTTTTAACTCATACGCTAATTCAGTAACCTGTGGAACATCTAATCCTATTTCTTTCATTAATTTCACTTGTGGAAAAATCTCTCGTGGAGTACCTTCCATTTTAATTTTCCCTTCATCTATAACTACTATTCTATCTGCCTGAGCAGCTTCATCCATATAATGAGTTATCAAAACAATAGTAATACCATGTTTCTCATTAAGTTCTTTTATTGTTTTCATAACTTCTTTTCTTCCTGATGGATCTAACATTGCTGTAGGTTCATCAAAAATAATACAATTTGGTTGAATAGCAAGTATCCCAGCAATTGCTATTCTTTGCTTTTGACCACCAGATAAAAGATGTGGTGCATGCCTTTTATATTCGCTCATTCCAACCTTTTCAAGACTATCATCAACTCTCTGTCTAATTTTAGAAGGTTCTATACCTAAATTTTCTGGTCCAAATGCAACATCTTCTTCAACAATTGTTGCAACCAATTGGTTATCAGGATTTTGAAAAACCATTCCTACCTTAGCTCTAATATCCCATATTTTTTCACTATCATGTGTATCTATTTCATCAACAATTACAGTTCCTTCTGTTGGAATAAGTAATGCATTCATATGTTTAGCTATAGTTGATTTACCAGATCCATTATGACCAAGTACAACTAAAAATTCGCCTTTATTAACATTCAAATTAACATTTTTTAATGCATATTTCTCTTTAATGCCATTTTCAGTATTCCTTATATATTTATATGAAACATTAATGCACTTAATCATTGCATTATCCATCTTATACCTCCATGCATATAAAATTTTTTAATATATTATACAACTTTCTATAATATCGCAGTGTATATACTTTACAATTAATAGTTTTATTATATACTAATTTTATGTATAATCAACAATAACCACTTAAATTTATCATATTTTGTAATAAAAGCTCTATAATATATTAATTTGTATATTTTATACAAACAATATATAAGTAATATTTACAATTTTCAGTTCAGTAAAAATTAATAAATTTATGAAAATACTATCACTTATCACATTTCACATATATATTGTAATCTATAAATTCAATTCATTTAGTATGTATCCATCATATCACCAAATGTTAAAAAATATATTTCACCAATTATTGGTATCTGTAATGCTAGGCACATATAACAAAATAGGGATTAAGTTATACTTAATCCCTTAAACATTTATACTAATTCAAGTATTACTACTTCAGCTCCGTCCCCTCTTCTAGGACCCTTTTTAATCATTCTAGTATATCCGCCATTTCTTTCAGCGTACTTTGGAGCTACATTGTCAAATAAATTCTTAACAACTAGTTCTTCTTGAACATAAGCCAAAACTTGTCTTCTAGCATGTAAATCTCCTCTTTTTCCAAGAGTAATCATTTTTTCTGCTATTGATCTAGTTTCTTTAGCTCTTGTCACAGTTGTTTCAATCTTACCATGTTTTAATAAGCTAGTAACAAGATTTCTTAGCATAGCTTTTCTTTGATCTGTAGGAAGACCTAATTTACGATAACCTGCCATGGATTTACCTCCTTACTCATCACTTAATTTTAGGCATAAACCTAATTCTTTAAGTTTTCTTTCAACTTCTTCTAAAGATTTTTTACCTAGATTTCTTACTTTCATCATATCATCCATTGATTTAGTCGCAAGTTCTTGAACTGTATTAATTCCTGCTCTCTTTAAACAGTTATATGATCTAACTGATAAATCAAGTTCTTCAACAGTCATTTCTAGGACTTTTTCTTTCTTATCTTCTTCTTTTTCTACCATTACTTCAATATCATTAGTGTTATCTGTTAATGACATGAATAACTTAAAGTGCTCAATAAGAATTTTTGCTGATAAACTAATAGCTTCATCAATTTTGATAGTTCCATTAGTCCAAATTTCTAAAGTTAATTTATCATAATCAGTAATTTGACCAACTCTTGTGTTGTCAACAGTAAAATTAACTCTTTTTACTGGTGTATAGATAGAATCAACAGCTATTGCTGATATTGGCAATTCATCACTCTTATTTTTATTTTGAGTAACATATCCTCTACCATTATTGACTGTTATTTCCATATAAAGTCTTCCATCGTCATCTAAAGTCGCAATATGTAAATCCTTATTAACAACTTCAACATCTCCATCAGTCTTTATATCAGCTCCAGTAACTTCTCCTGGTCCTTTTGCATCGATATAAATAACCTTTGGACCTTCACCATTCATTTTTAAAGCTAATGATTTAATGTTAAGAATTAATTCAGTAACATCTTCTTTAACTCCCTGAACAGTAGAAAACTCATGAAGCACTCCGTCAATTTTAACAGATGTTGGCGCAACACCTGGAAGAGATGATAACAATATTCTTCTTAAGGCATTTCCTAAAGTTATACCATATCCTCTTTCAAGTGGCTCAACAACATATTTACCATACGTACCGTCTTCATTAGATTCTATACATTCTATTATTGGCTTTTCGATTTCTAACATTGACAAACCCTCCCTATATTATAAATGGCAACCTTATTATGAGGGCAACTGATTCTATATTTGCATATATTGTGATAAATTTCTCTAACAAATATATTAATATTATTTACTGTATAACTCAACAATAAGTGTTTCGTTAACAGGCACATCTATATCTTCTCTTGATGGCACTGCTAAAACTTTTCCTTCAAAGTTATCAACATTTGCTTCTAACCATTTTGGTAAAGTCTTTGGATTTTCAACGAAAGTTTTGAATTTTTCACTTGATCTGCTTTTTTCACTTACAGTAATTACATCGTTAACTGAAACATTGTATGAACAAATATCTACTTTCTTTCCGTTAACTAAGAAATGTCCATGAGTAACTAATTGTCTAGCTTCATTTCTTGATGCACCATAACCTAGTCTGTAAACTACGTTATCAAGTCTCATCTCTAATAATTTAAGTAAGTTTTCACCTGTAACACCTTTCATGTGTTCAGCTTTTTCATAATATGTTCTAAATTGGCTTTCTAAAATGCCATAAATTCTTCTTGCTTTTTGCTTTTCTCTTAATTGAACTCCATAACCAGAAATTTTCTTCTTGTTTGCTCCATGTTGTCCTGGTGCATAGCTTCTTCTAACAAAAGCACATTTGTCTGTGAAACATCTATCACCTTTAAGGAAAAGTTTCATGCCTTCTCTTCTACATAATCTACATGTAGCGCCAGTATATCTTGCCATTAAATTACACCTCCTATTACGGTTAGACTAGACTCTTCTTCTCTTTGGTGGTCTACAACCATTGTGTGGTATTGGAGTAACATCTTTAATTAATGTCACTTCTAATCCTGCTGCTTGTAAGGATCTGATAGCTGCTTCTCTTCCTGAACCAGGTCCTTTAACATAAACTTCTATACTTTTTAAGCCGTGTTCCATAGCTGCTTTAGCTGCAGTTTCAGCTGCCATTTGAGCTGCAAATGGTGTACTCTTTCTTGATCCTCTAAAGCCTAATGCTCCTGCACTTGACCATGATAAAGCATTTCCTGCTGCGTCTGTTAAAGTAACAATTGAATTGTTAAAAGTTGATTTAATGTGTGCAGCACCATGCTCAACATTTTTTCTTTCTTTTCTTCTTCTAGTCTTTTTGACTTTTTGAGCTGCCATTAT
The DNA here is from genome assembly GCA_015058525.1 of Clostridium butyricum. Classification (GTDB taxonomy): domain Bacteria; phylum Bacillota; class Clostridia; order Clostridiales; family Clostridiaceae; genus Clostridium; species Clostridium butyricum_A. Next base: position 13,884 of record SVCE01000024.1, on the reverse strand, counting down.
CTTACCTCCTTACTATTTCTTCTTATTTGCTATTGTCTTCTTAGGACCTTTTCTAGTTCTAGCGTTAGTCTTAGTCTTTTGTCCTCTTACTGGAAGACCTCTTCTATGCCTAACTCCTCTATATGATCCTATTTCTATTAATCTCTTAATGTTTAAAGCAACATCTCTTCTTAAGTCACCTTCAACCATTAAGTTTTTGTTGATATAAGTTCTGATTTCATTAACTTCGTCTTCTGATAAATCCTTAACTCTTGTATCTGGATTAATTCCTGTTACAGCTAAGATTTTTTGTGAAGTTGATAAACCTATTCCATATATATAAGTTAAACCTATTTCAACTCTTTTTTCTCTTGGTAGGTCAATGCCTGCTATTCTTGCCATTGAAATTTACACCTCCTGATAATTGAAATGTGTTAGTTAGTTTTTTATTTTATTTTTATAATAAAATTTTAGGTCAATAGAATCCTCTATTGTCAGCCGCCCTAAAATTTATTTGTTGATTAATTAAACAACTATATAATCATATTTGACTTTTGCTGAAATGTCAATATTATTTACATTAAATAATATTGTAAAGTGATCATTAGCCTTGTTTTTGCTTGTGCTTAGGATTTTCACAGATTACCATAACTTTTCCTTTTCTTCTGATAACCTTGCACTTTTCACAAATAGGCTTAACTGATGGTCTTACTTTCATAGCTAACCCTCCTCATATTACTTTTGTGGTAGATTTTAATTGTTATTCTACCTTATTTAGCTCTCCATGTAATTCTACCTCTTGTTAAATCATAAGGTGAAAGTTCAACTGTTACTTTATCACCTGGCAGAATTCTTATGAAGTTCATTCTTAATTTACCTGATATATGTGCTAAAATCTTGTGCCCACTTTCTAGTTCAACTTGGAACATAGCGTTTGGTAAAGCTTCTAACACTGTACCTTGCATTTCTATAACATCATCTTTTGACATAAGGTAATCAACCCTCCTTAACAATGCCTCTAAGCTTTAGGAATTTCTTTATCTCCAAATCACAACTTAAATCGCATGATTTTATCAATGGTAGAATTTCTTCATCTATATCTTCTAAAATAATTAAGTGTTTAATCTTTTTTCTCTTAGGCATATTAATTGATTTTGTATTACCATTAGCAAGCAAAACATAATCTTTATCTATCTGCCTAACAACAACATATAAATGATTTATATCTCTTCCTGCTTTTGAAAGTACTACTTTTCCAATCAAGTCATTGTTTTGCAAATTTTTCACCTCTATGATTACCTTAGTATAAATTAACACTACCACATGGTATTATGCAAATTTATAACTAAGCAACACTCTTTTTTCTACTTAATCAGTGTCAATATTTCAGGTCCATCTGATAAAATTGCAACTGTATTTTCATAATGAGCTGATAAAGAATTATCTGCTGTTACAACCGTCCATCCATCTTTTAATGTTTTTACTTTAAAAGTTCCTGCATTAACCATAGGCTCTATAGCTAATACCATTTCCTCCTGTAATTTTGGACCTCTACCGGATTTTCCGAAATTAGGTACATTAGGATCTTCATGAACATTACGTCCAATCCCATGACCCACAAAATCTCTTACAACAGAGAAACCTGCTGCTTCTACGTAGCTTTGTATTTCATATGATATATCCGATAATCTATTTCCAACCTTTGCACACTCGATGCCCTTGAAAAAACTATCTCTTGTTACATCAATCAATCTCTGAGCTTCTTTTGAAACATTTCCTACTGGAAATGTTCTTGTTGCATCTCCATGAAAACTATTAATACATGCTCCACAATCAACGCTGACAATGTCACCTTCTTTGAGAACATATGCTCCTGGAAATCCATGAATTACTTGTTCATTTACTGAAATACACAGTGACGAAGGAAAACCATATAAGCCTTTAAATGAAGGTTTTGCTCCATGCTTAGTTATAAATTCTTCTGCCATTATATCTAATTTTGCAGTTGTCACACCGGGTTTTACCTCTTTTTCAAGCAATAGCAATGTTTCTCCTACTATTTTACCTGCCTTTTTCATTAGGGCTATTTCTTCATTACTTTTAAGAATAATCATTAATTATTCCCCAATATTTCGCATATTCCTCTGAAAACTTCATTAATAGCTTTAGTACCATCAACTTGAGAAAGCAATTGTTTATTATCATAAAAATCAATTAGTGGTTGAGTTTCTTTTTCATACACATCAAGTCTTTCTTTCACAGTTTCAACTGTATCATCTTTTCTTTGTATTACTTCACTTCCACATAAATCACATTTTCCGCCATTAGCTGGTGGATTAAACTTAACATGATAACTTGCTCCACATGATGGACATACCCTTCTTCCAGTCATTCTTTCTAAAATGAATTCATTAGGTACCTTTATTAATAATGCAGTATCTAATTGCTCATCTCTTCCTATAAGAAAACTGTTTAGAGCTTCAGCTTGAGCCACAGTTCTAGGAAAACCATCTAGCAAATATCCATTTTTGCAATCAGCTTGTTGAAGTCTATCCTTAACCATGTTGATTGTTACTTCATCAGGTACTAATTGCCCTTTATCCATGTAGCTTTTTGCTTCTACCCCTAAAGGAGTGTTTTCAGAAATGTTCTTTCTAAAAATATCTCCTGTAGAAATATGGGGTATAGAATATTTATTGCTGATTGATTTAGCCTGTGTTCCTTTTCCAGCTCCAGGAGGACCTAGTAATACTATCTTCACTGGCTTCATCTCCATTTATTTTAATCTATTTAAGGAATCCCTTATAATGTCTTACCACCATTTGAGATTCTACTTTTCTAGTAAAATCTAATGCAACATTTATAACAATTAATAATGCGGTTCCTGAAAAAGCGGTATTCTGAAATGCTGTATAATTTTCAATCATTACTGGAGTTACAGCAAGAATTGCTGCCAAAACACCACCAATAAATGATACTCTATTAAGAAGCTTTTCAAAATAAATTGCTGTTTCATCTCCTGGTCTTACACCTGGTACAAATCCTGCAGATTTGTGTAAGTTTTCAGCCATCTCATCAGGCTTAAACGTAATTTGAGTATAAAACCAATTAAAGAAAATAGTTAATACTGCATATAACACAATGTATTTCCAACTACCTTGATTAAATATACATGTTTTATTTGTCAATATCCATTTTGCCCATTCTCTATCGCCACCGAATAATGTTGCTATTGTTTTAGGAAACTCCATAACTGACATTGAGAATATAATTCCAAGTACTGCTGATCCTATAATACTTAAAGGAATATGTGTTGATTGTGATTTTACCATTGCGGCATTACCACTAGCAAATTTTCCTGCATATTGTACCGGCACTCTTCTTTCTGACAATGAGAAAAATAATACAGCGCCTAATAAAAATACAATAAATGCTCCAAATAAAACTATTTCAACAATACTTGCACTTCCTGCTTCCTTAAGTGTAATCATTGAACTGATTGTTACTGGAACTCTTGAAATAATATTTACAAAAATCAATATTGAAGTACCATTTCCAATACCTTTAACTGTAAGTTGATCTCCTAACCACATACAAAAAGTTGTTCCTACTACTAAAGAAAAAATAACAATACCTTGTTGAATAGTGTTTAGGTTTGATGTTGCACCACTACTTGAAATTGTTGCAAAAATTCCATAAGCTAATACAAAAGAAATTGCAAGAGATACATAACGAGTCAGTTCTTGTATCTTCTTTCTTCCAGTTTCTCCTTCTTTAGAAAGTTGTTCTAATTGAGGAATTGCAACTGTTAGTAATTGAATAATTATGGATGCATTAATATACGGCATAACTCCTAATGCTAATATACTGGATCTACTAAATGCACCTCCAGATATCATATCATAAAACCCTAATAATCCTCCATTTGATGAAAGACTTTTAAGATATTCAGAGTTTATTCCAGGAAGAGGAATATGACTTCCCATCCTGAAAACTGCAACTAGTAATACCATCCATAAAATTTTTTTCTTAAGTTCAGGAACTTTGAATGCATTACGTAGGGTTTGAAGCACGTTACATCACCTCAACTTTTCCTCCAGCTGCTTCTATTTTTTCTTTAGCAGACTTAGAGAACTTACATCCTTTAACTGTTAAGCTTTTTTCTAAAGTTCCGTTTCCTAGAATCTTAACTCCATCTAATACTTTACTTATAACTCTTCTTTCAAGTAAAACTTCTGGAGTTATTTCTGTACCATTTTCAAAGATATTTAATCTATCTAAGTTGATACAAACAAATTCTTTAGAGAATGGATTCTTAAATCCTCTCTTAGGAAGTCTTCTAAATAAAGGCATTTGACCTCCTTCAAAACCAGGTCTTACGCCACCACCTGATCTTGCATTTTGACCTTTTTCACCCTTACCAGCGTTTCTTCCTAATCCAGAACCAGTACCTCTACCGATTCTTTTAGGTGCTTTTTTACTACCCTCTGCTGGTTTTAATTCGTGAAGTTTCATGCTCAGTGCACCTCCTTATTCATTATATTTCTTCTACTTTTAATAAGTAGTCTATCTTTTTAATCATACCTTGAATTGGAGCAGTAGCTTCAACTTCAACAGTATTTCTTATTTTTCTAAGTCCAAGAGCGTTTGCAGTAGCAATATGGTCTTTCTTTCTACCTATTAAGCTCTTAACTAACGTAACTTTTACTTTAGCCATTCTGCAAAACCTCCTAACCTAATATTTCTTCTACAGATTTTCCTCTTAATCTAGCAATATCTTCTGCTGTTCTTAAGTTAGCTAATCCGTTAATTGTCGCATTTACCATGTTATTTGGATTGTTTGAACCTAATGATTTAGCTCTTACATCCTTTAATCCTGCTAATTCTAATACAGCTCTAGCTGGACCACCAGCAATAACTCCTGTACCTTCTTTAGCTGGCATAATTAAAACATCAGCTGTTCCAAATTTACCATGGATTTCATGAGGAACTGTAGTTCCAACTATAGAAACGCTTACTAAGTTTTTCTTAGCATCTTCTATACCTTTTTTGATTGCTTCTGGAATTTCGATAGATTTACCCATTCCTACGCCTACGTGTCCGTTTTCGTCTCCGACAACAACTAAAGCGCTGAATCTGAAGTTTCTACCACCTTTAACAACCTTAGTAACTCTGTTTATAAAAACTACCTTTTCTTTAAGGTCTAGTGTACTAGGATCGATTCTCATTTATTTCCCTCCTCGTTTATTAGAATTTCAAGCCTGCTTCTCTAGCTGCTTGTGCTAATTCTTGAACTCTTCCGTGATATACGTATCCACCTCTGTCGAATACTACTTCTTGAATTCCTTTTTCGATAGCTCTTTTAGCAACTGTTTCTCCAACAAGTTTAGCGCCTTCTTTGTTTCCACCTTTAGCAGCGAAATCTTTGTCTAAGCTTGAAGCAGCTACTAAAGTAACACCGTTTATATCATCAATAACTTGTGCATATATATTCTTTTCACTCTTAAATACTGAAAGTCTTGGTCTTTCCGCAGTACCAGAAACCTTCTTACGAACTCTAAGGTGACGTTTTGCTCTGCTTGCTTTTTTGTCTGCCTTTTTGAACATATAGTGTCACTCCTTCCTATTATTTCTTACCAGTTTTACCTTCTTTACGTCTAATCACTTCGTTTTCGTATTTAATACCTTTTCCCTTATATGGTTCAGGTAATCTCCACTTTCTAATATCTGCTGCAGCAAATCCAACTTTTTCCTTGTCGATTCCCTTAACAACAACTTTAGTTGCAGCTGGAGTTTCAAAAGTGATTCCATCAATAGGTTCTATTTCAACTGGATGTGAATATCCAAGGTTCATTACAAGCTTCTTACCTTGTAATTGAGCTCTGTAACCAACACCAACTAAATCTAAAGTCTTTTGGTAACCTTCTTTAACTCCAATTACCATGTTATTAATTAATGCTCTTGTTAAACCGTGAAGAGCTCTGTGTTCTTTTTGATCACTATGTCTTGTAACAATTACTTCATTGTTTTCAACCGCAATGCTAATATCAGCATGCATAGTCTTAACTAATTCACCCTTTGGTCCTTTTACTGTAACAACGTTGTCTGGTGTTACAGTAACAGTTACATCAGCAGGAATAGCTATTGGTAATCTACCTACTCTTGACATAATTGCACCTCCTGTAATTATTCAAAATTGTCTTAAACAATCTAATATGTTAATTTATATAAATACTACCAAACGTAGCAGATAACTTCTCCACCTAAACCGTTCTTTCTAGCTTCTCTATCAACCATTATTCCTTTTGAAGTTGAAACAACAGCGATACCTAATCCATTAAGAACCTTTGGTACTTCATCTTTCTTACAATAAACTCTTAAACCTGGCTTAGATATTCTCTTGATTCCAGTTATAACTCTTTCTTTGTTAGCTCCATATTTAAGAGATAATCTTAACATTGGAACAACTCCATCGTTATATTCATTTATTTCTTTTATATAACCCTCTTGTAATAATATATTTGCAATTTCCTTCTTTACAGTTGAAGAAGGTACTTCTACCACTTCATGTCTTACAGAATTAGCATTTCTTACACGAGTTAGTAAATCTGCTATAGGATCTGTCATAACCATTTAATGTGCCTCCTTTCGTTACGTTTATTATATTACCAAGATGCTTTTCTACAACCTGGGATTTCACCTTTATATGCAAGTTCTCTAAAACAAATACGGCAGATTCCGTATTTCTTTAATACAGCATGTGGTCTTCCACAAATTCTACATCTTGTATAAGCTCTAGTTTGATATTTAGGAGTTTTGCTCCACTTTTCAATAATAGCCTTACGTGCCATTGTGTTCCCTCCTTATTATTGAGCGAATGGCATTCCAAGGAATCTTAATAATTCCCTAGCTTCTTCATCAGTATTTGCTGATGTAACGAAGATTATATCCATTCCTCTTACTTTATCTATTTTATCATATTCGATTTCTGGGAATATTAATTGTTCTTTAATTCCTAGTGAGTAGTTTCCTCTACCGTCAAATGCTTTGCTTGAAACTCCTCTGAAATCTCTAACTCTTGGTAAAGCAATGCTCATTAATTTATCAGCAAATTCGAACATTTGAGCTTTTCTTAGAGTAACCTTGCATCCTAATGGCATGTTTTCTCTAATTTTGAAGTTAGCTACTGATTTCTTAGCTCTAGTTAATACAGGTTTTTGACCTGCAATTAAAGTTAAGTCAGCAACAGCTGATTCTAAAACCTTTTGGTTTTCTTTAGCTTCTCCAACTCCCATGTTAATTACGATTTTTTCTAGCTTTGGAACTTCCATTATATTTTTGTATCCGAACTTTTCGATCATAGCTGGAATTACTTCTTTTTGGTATTTTTCTTGAAGTCTTGTCATATTAGTTACCTCCTTTCAAAGTTTAGAATGTTTCTCCACATTTTTTGCAAACTCTCACCTTAGTACCATCATCTAAGATTTTATTACTAATTCTAGTTGCATTCTTGCATTTGTTACAATATAACATAACTTTTGAGCTATTGATAGCAGCTTCTTTTTCAATAATAGCGCTTTCAACTTGACTTCTATTAGCTTTTTGATGTTTTTTAACTATGTTAATTCCTTGAACAAGAACTTTTCCTGTCTTTGGATATGCTTTTAAAACTTCACCAGTTTTGCCTTTATCTTTTCCTGAAACGACAATAACTGTATCATTTTTCTTTACATGTATCTTCAAGTTAGCCACCTCCTCTTATAGAACTTCTGGTGCTAATGATAATATTTTATTAAATTCCTTATCTCTTAGCTCCCTAGCAACAGGTCCGAAAATACGAGTTCCTCTTGGTTGCTTATCTTCTTTGATTATAACTGCTGCGTTTTCATCAAATTTGATGTAAGAACCATCTGCTCTTCTAACACCCTTTACTGATCTAACTACAACTGCTTTTACAACTTCGCCTTTTTTAACAACTCCACCTGGTGTTGCACTTTTAACGCTAGCTACTATAACATCACCGATGTTACCAAATTTTCTCTTAGATCCGCCTAAAACTCTGATACACATGATTTCTTTTGCACCTGAATTATCTGCAACCTTTAATAAGGTTTGTTGTTGTATCATTGAATTACCCTCCTTTCAGTTTTACAGCCTATTTAGCTTTTTCAACTATTTCAACAAGTCTCCATCTCTTATCTTTAGATAAAGGTCTAGTTTCCATTATTGATACTCTATCATTAATTTTAGCTTCATTATTTTCATCATGTACTTTGAATTTAGTAGTTTTATTAACAGTCTTTCCGTATAATGGATGTCTAACCTTAGTTTCAACAGCAACTACAATAGTCTTTTCCATTTTATCAGAAACAACTCTACCGATTCTCTTTTTTCTTAAAGCTCTTTCCATTTAGGAATACCTCCTTCCAACTCATATTGTTCCAATGCTTTTAATTCTTCTTCTCTTAAGATGGTTTTGATTTGGGCTATAGATTTCTTAACTTCTCTTATTCTCATTGGATTTTCTAATTGTCCTGTAGCTAATTGAAATCTTAAGTTAAATAATTCTGCTTTAAGATCTCCTAACTTAACTACTAAGTCTTGAGGATTGCTCGATTTTAATTCTTTTAATTCTCTAGCCTTCATTATTCTTCACCACCCATTTCCTCAAAATCTCTTTTTGTAACAAACTTTGTCTTTACAGGAAGTTTATGTGAAGCAAGTCTCATTGCTTCTCTTGCAGTAGCTTCTGGTACTCCTGATAATTCAAATAATACTCTACCTGGTTTAACAACTGCAACCCAATATTCTGGTGATCCTTTACCTGAACCCATTCTTGTTTCAGCTGGTTTTTCTGTTACTGGTTTATCTGGGAAAATCTTTATCCAAAGTTTTCCACCTCTTTTGATGTATCTATTGATAGCAATTCTGGCAGATTCGATTTGGTTACTTGTTATCCATCCACAAGTCATTGCTTGGATTCCGTAATCTCCATAAGCTAAGAAATTACCTCTAGTAGCCTTACCTTTCATTCTACCACGTTGTACCTTACGATGTTTTACTCTTTTAGGCATTAACATGATTTATTCCTCCTTTCTTATGCGTTAGCCTCTTCCTTTTCTACTACTTTCTTAGTTGGAAGAACTTCTCCATTATAAGCCCATACTTTAACTCCGATTTTACCATACGTAGTATCTGCTTCAGCAAATCCATATTCGATATCAGCTCTTAATGTTTGTAGTGGTATTGTTCCTTCATGATATTGTTCAGTTCTTGCTATTTCAGCTCCACCCAATCTTCCTGAACATGCAGTTTTAACACCTTTAATTCCATGTTTCATAGCTCTTTGCATTGTTTGCTTCATAGCTCTTCTAAATGAAATTCTTTTTTCTAATTGTGCAGCAATGTTTTCTGCCATTAATTGAGCATCAGCTTCTGCATTTTTAACTTCAACAATGTTTATTAAAACATTTTTATTGCTTACGAATGAAGTTAATTTATTCTTTAATGCTTCTATTCCAGCTCCACCTTTTCCAATTATAACTCCTGGTTTAGCTGTGTATATATTTAATTTAACTCTTTTAGCAGCTCTTTCAATTTCTATTTTAGAAATACCAGCTGAAAAAAGTTCTTTTTTAACGAATTTTCTTATTTTGTTATCTTCTACAAGATTATCAGCAAAGTTCTTTTTATTTGCGAACCATTTTGCGTCCCATCCCTTGATAACGCCTACTCTAAGGCCATGAGGATTAACTTTTTGACCCACTTCTTTTTCCCTCCTTCTAAACTAAGCTCTTTCTTTAACAACTACTGTTATATTGCTTGTTCTTTTTAATATCTTAAACGCTCTACCTTGTGCGTGTGGTTGATATCTCTTTAATGTTGATCCTTGACCCACGAAACATTCAGAAACGTATAAGTTGTCAGCATTTAATTCTAAATTATTTTCTGCATTTGCAACAGCTGATTTTAAAACTTTGTTAATTACTACAGCTGCTTCTCTTGGAGTGTATTGTAAAATAGCAAAAGCTTCATTAACTTGTTTTCCTCTTATTAAATCAAGAATAACTCCTACTTTACTTGGAGACATTCTAACGTATTTTGCTATAGCTCTAGCTTCCATTTAATAATCCTCCTTTCCAGACTATCTCTTTGATGTTTTGTCGTCGTGACCCTTATAAGTTCTAGTTAATACGAATTCACCTAACTTATGGCCAACCATATCTTCTGATACATATACAGGTACATGTTTTCTTCCATCGTGAACTGCAATTGTGTGTCCTATGAATTGTGGAAAAATTGTTGAACTTCTTGACCAAGTCTTAACAACTTTCTTATCTCCGCTTGCATTCATTTCTTCTATCTTCTTGAAAAGTCCTTCATGAACAAAAGGTGCTTTTTTTGTTGATCTACTCACTAAATATGCCTCCCTTCATAAATCCGAAGTGATAGCTATGAAGAGAATTAATCATTCTCCTCAAACTATTTTCTTCTATCTTTGATAATAAATCTATCAGAATACTTCTTATTCTTTCTAGTTTTGTATCCAAGTGCTGGTTTACCCCATGGAGTAACTGGACTTGGTCTACCGATTGGAGATTTACCTTCTCCACCACCATGAGGGTGATCGTTAGGATTCATTACAGATCCTCTTACAGTTGGTCTGAAGCCCATGTGTCTCTTTCTACCTGCTTTACCGATATTTACAATATCATTAGTAGCATTTGAAAGTGTTCCTACTGTAGCTCTACATTCGATTCTTACATATCTCATTTCACCTGATGGTAATCTAAGAGTTGCATAATCTCCTTCTTTGGCCATTAATTGTGCTGAATTACCAGCAGCTCTAACTAATTGCCCACCTTTTCCTTTTTGTAACTCAATATTATGAATTACTGTACCTACTGGAATGTTCTTTAATGGAAGAGCATTACCTGGTTTGATATCAGCATTAACACCTGATTCAATAACATCTCCAACCTTTAAACCTGCTGGTGCAAGGATATATCTCTTTTCACCATCTGCATATACAACTAATGCAATATATGCTGTTCTGTTTGGATCATATTCTATTGTAGAAACTTTAGCTGGAATACCATCCTTGTTTCTCTTGAAATCTATTATTCTATATTTTCTCTTAGCTCCGCCACCACGATGTCTTACAGTGATTTTACCTTGAGCATTTCTACCTGCTTTACTCTTTAACGCAACAAGAAGTGACTTTTCAGGTGATTGTGAAGTAATTTCTTCAAATGTTGGCATAGTCATTTGTCTTCTTGATGGTGTTATAGGGTTAAACTTTTTAACTGCCATTTTAAATTCCCTCCTTCTTTAAGCTTCTCTGGTGATTAATCACCAATAATGGCTTTATTAAATACTATTGCATTCCTTCAAAGAATTCAATTGCGTTGCTATCAGCCTTTAATGTAACGATAGCTTTCTTGTAGTCAGCTCTCTTTCCTACATGTACGCCCATTCTCTTAGTTTTTCCTAAACCGTTTATAGTATTAACAGCTTCAACAGTTACATTGAAAACTTCTTCCACAGCTCTCTTTATTTGAGATTTGTTTGCATCAGCATGAACTATGAAAGTGTACTTCTTATCGGCCATAGATGCCATAGTTTTTTCAGTTATAACTGGCTTTCTAATTATATCATGGCTTGTTAATTTCATTATGCGTACACCTCCTCAATTTTTGATACAGCATCTTTAGTCATGATTACTTTATCATACTTTAATAAATCATAAACATTAATGTTGTTAGCAGGAATAACACTTACTCCTTGGATATTTCTTGCTGATTTATATACAGCTTCATTTGATTCTGCAGTTATAATTAAAGCCTTAGGTGCTTCTAAAGCATTTAACATTGCAACTACGCTTTTAGTCTTTGGAGCTTCGAAATTTAGTGATTCTAAAACGATCATTGAGTTATCTTGAACTTTGCTAGTTAAAGCAGATTTCATAGCAACCTTTCTCATGCTCTTTGGTATAGAAACTCTGTAGTCTCTTGGCTTTGGTGCGAATACAATACCACCTTTGATCCATTGTGGTGCTCTGATAGAACCTTGTCTTGCTCTTCCAGTTCCCTTTTGTCTCCAAGGCTTAATTCCGCCTCCTCTAACTTCAGATCTAGTCTTAGTTGATTGAGTTCCTTGTCTCTTGTTAGCTAATAACGCAACTACTACTTGGTGTAACACATGTTGGTTAACTTCAGTTGCAAATACGCTTTCATTAAGTTCCATATCAGAAACTTTTTTTCCTTCTATATTAAATACTCCTATTGTAGGCATTTTATTTCCTCCTTTCTTCACAAAAATTAAGCTCTAACTGTGTTTTTAATTACTACTGTACCTTTATTAGGTCCTGGGATTCCACCCTTGATTAGTATTAAATTCTTTTCAGCTATTACCTTAACTACTTCTAAATTAAGTACTGTTGTATTAACAGATCCCATATGACCTGGCATTCTCTTGTTCTTGAATGTTCTTGATGGATCTGATGAAGCTCCCATTGAACCAGGTGCTCTTTTGAACTTAGAACCATGAGTCATTGGTCCTCTTTGTTGATTCCATCTCTTAATAGCACCCTGGAAGCCCTTTCCTTTAGATACTGCAGAAACGTCAACTTTATCTCCTGCTTCAAATACATCAGCTTTTATTTCTTGACCTACTTCATAAGTAGATATATCTTCTAATCTGAATTCTTTAAGAGTTCTTCTTATAGATACTCCAGCCTTAGCAAATTGACCTTTTCTTGGCTTATTAGCTAATTTTTCTCTTATTTCTTCGAAACCAACTTGTATTGCTTCATATCCATCATTTTCTAATGTTTTCTTTTGAACGACAACACATGGGCCAGCTTCTACTACAGTTACAGGAACCACTTTACCATTTTCATCAAAAATTTGAGTCATTCCTATTTTCTTTCCTATTATAGCTTTTTTCATGTATTTACACCTCCCAAACTAATTAGCGGATTAAAACTAATCATAACTAGTCGTATTAATATTAGTTTCCAGACTAAAGTTTGATTTCTATATCAACACCAGCTGGAAGATTTAATCTCATTAATGCATCAACAGTTTTTGGTGATGGATTAACGATGTCGATTAATCTCTTGTGAGTTCTTATTTCGAATTGTTCTCTTGAATCTTTATATTTATGAACCGCTCTTAATATTGTAACAACGTCTTTTTCAGTTGGTAATGGTACTGGTCCTACAACTTTAGCTCCTGTTGTTTTTGCAGTTTCAACGATTTTTTCAGCTGATTGATCTAATATTGTATGATCAAAAGCCTTTAATCTTATTCTTATTTTTTGCTTTGACATTTTCTTTTCCCTCCTTTTTTTGTACGTTTTACTTCTAACGCACAACAGCGGTTATCTGTAAACTGTTCCAGGTGTTTCACACCTTATAACACTTTACTAATCCCTGTCGTCGGATTCTAGATCCAAACTTACTCATTGAGAATTCCCCGGAAGTCCGGCAACCTCTCAACAGATCGCTGTATGCTATGCAACTTCTTTATTATACTATTGTTGTGCAGTGTTTTCAAGTTTTTTTTAGACTTTTTTATTAATTTTTTTCACAAAATTATTTTTTTATTTATCTTAACTACTTATCTTATTTTAATGTTAAATCTGAAATTTTTCAATGATTTGTTTTAGGTTTTTTGTCCATTTTTTTCATCACTAATTAATTTCATAAAAAGAAGCAAGGATAATTCCTTGCTTCCAAAACACATTCAAAGATGTGTATCATTACTATTCAACTATGCTAGTAACAACTCCTGAACCTACAGTTCTTCCACCTTCTCTGATGGCGAATCTTAATCCTTCATCCATAGCGATTGGAGTGATTAATTCAACATTCATGTCGATGTGGTCTCCTGGCATTACCAT
>SVCE01000023.1 GCA_015058525.1 Clostridium butyricum | reverse complement strand
CAGTTTTTTAAGCAAACTAAATACAGTAAAATACTTAGTTTTAGTATTTCTAAAAATCTTAAAAATATAACTGGAAAGAAAATTTCCAGTTATATAAAAAAGTAAATTATTCAATTTACACAATTCTTATGACATTCTCTATAGTAATGATTTAAAACTTATTTCTCCTGAAAGTACAGGTTTTTCTATTCCGTTTTTATCTTTAACGATAAGATTGCCTGTATCAGAAAGGGAAATACATGTTACTATTTCTTCTTTATTATAAGTAATTAATTTTGCTTTTTTGCCCCATATATTTGAATGATTTTTGCATATAGCAACTGTTTTAGATAAATCCAAATTATTTAAAAAATCATTATATAATGTTTCAAAGTTAAGAAGGAAATCTGATAATATATTTTTTTTTGAGAATGATTTATTAGCTTCTATTTTTAATGAAGTTGCAGTATCTTTAATGCTGTCATCAAAATCTGCTTTGTCTATATTTACATTTATGCCTATACCAAGAACTAAATAATGTATAGAATCCATATCACATTTCATTTCAGCAAGTATGCCACAGACTTTTTTTTCATTAATAAGTAAATCATTAGGCCATTTTATGGTTGATTTAATATTCATAGATTCAAAAGTTTTATATATAGCCGCACCAGCAATCTGTGTTATTTTTGGGGCTTCAGATGGTGGCAGAGAAGGTCTTAATATTAAAGTGAACCAAATACCTCCTTTAGGAGAAGACCATTTTCTATTAAAACGTCCGCTTCCAAGAGTCTGTTCTTCTGCTATTACTATGCTTCCATCTGGTGCATCATTTTTTGCAAGTTCTTTGGCTTTTATATTAGTAGAATTTATATTATCAAAATGGTAAATAGTTTTACCTATTTTTTTGGTTTTTAGAAGTGGCATTAATTCAACTTCTGTAAGCTTGTCTGGAGAGAATATAAGTTTATATCCTTTATTTGAAATTCCGTCTATTTCATATCCTTTTAATTTAAGTTTTTTTATATGCTTCCATATTGATGTTCGAGAAACATTTAGTTGTTCACTTAATGATTCTCCTGAAACGTAATCATTTGAACTTTTAAGTACATTTATAATTTTTTCTTCCATGATCTTCACCACCTAAGTGAATTATAGCATAATAATGAAGATTTTATAAAATAATAACTTATAAGATTTTTACTATATGGTTAAACTATTTTGTAGCAGTAGAAGATTATGACAAAGATAAGTTATATATTTTTTACTATTTGAATAAAAAAAGGTTTTTGTGCATAAAAATTGAAAATATTGTGTTTTGAATTTAAATATTATATAATTAATTTTGGTATGTTTATAAAAAGTTAGCGAATTTAAGACATTCCTAGAGAGGATAATATAATGAATAAGAATGAAAAGCGTAAGAATATAAAGCAAAAATATAGAAAAAGTAAAATAAGAAAGAAAAAAATACCAAGAAAAACATTGGTGGCATTTTTTGCATTTGAAATTATGTTTACTATATGTACTGCACCTTTTATGCTACTATATGGACCATTTGAAAATGCTAAAAGTACTTATGTTGGAGCAGCAATGACATCAATGAGTCATCAATATCTTGCTACATGGTTTTTATCAGATGAAAAGATAGATAAGATTTTGGGTACAAATGAAAGTACAGGGGATGGGATTGATGAAACAACTAATGTATCACAAATAAAAATACCAACTGTAAAAGATGAAACAATTGAATTTTATGAATTAACAGATAATCCTAAGTTTAAAGGATATTATTTAGTTGTAAAAGATCCTACAAGAGTAAAAGTTGGATATACTTCTAAATTAAATGTTGAAGGGGAAACAACATCTCAGATAGCTGAAAGAAATGATGCAATAGCAGCTATCAATGGAGGAGGATTTACAGATAAATCTTCTAATGCAAAATGGACAGGAAATGGAGGTTTCCCTAGTGGTATAATCATGACTGGTGGAGAAGTGATTTTTGATGATTTAGGAGCAGGAAATAAAACAGATTTATTTGGTATAACTAAAAAAGGTGTTATGGTAGTAGGAAAGTATTCAGTAGATGAACTTAAGAATATGGATATACAGGAAGCTTTGAGTTTTGAACCTTCACTTGTTATTAATGGTAAAATGACACCTATGTCAGGTGATGGAGGCTGGGGAATAGCTCCTAGAACAGTTATTGGTCAAAGAGAGGATGGCGCAATTATCATGCTTGTTATTGATGGAAGAGGAGTTGGAAGTTTAGGCGCTACTTTGAAAGAAGTTCAGGAAATTATATTTAAGCTTGGTGCAGTTAATGCAATTAACTTAGATGGTGGTAAATCAACCACTTTATATTATGATGATGAAGTGAGAAATACACCGTCATATAGTATGGGTGAAAGAACTATCCCAACGGCAGTTATTGTAAAATAAATCTGAAAGGTGAGGGCGTGCATTATGAAATGGTATAAAAAGATAATTGCCTGGGCAATATTATCTATATTACTTCAAGTGGGTGGATTATTTATTCTGGATAATTTTGTATTTAAACATTCATCAAATTTTTCAAGTAATAAGATTGATGTGGAAAAAGAAAAGACTAAAGATATAAATGCATCTATTCCTAATGGAGCAGACAATGTTAATTTATCATATAACGGAAAATATTTGACTTATTATGAAAATGATACTTTGTATATGGAAGAAACAAAAACTGGTACAAAAAGTGAAGTTAAAACAGAAGATGGAGGAACTATTTTATATTATAAATGGCTTTCAGATAGAGATAGAATAATAATAGCTGAAAAGGTTGAAAAACAAGGTGATAGTGTGATTCAGCTTGTTACATATAATCCTAAAGATTCATCTGTTACATATGTTAATACAATATGTAATTATCAAAAGGATATGGAAGTTAAAAAAATAAGTGAATCTACTATAATAGGGGTTTATTATATAGATGTATACAAAGGTGGCTTAAAGAGTAGTGTATATAGAGTAGATATAAATAATGAACTTACTAAAGTTTCACTTCAGGCAGGCGTGCTTGGAAATATGCAGGTTATACCACATAAAGATAGACTTATATATGAAGATGAAGTTAATAATAAGTTCTATGTGACAAGTCCTGAAAAACAACTTATATTTAATTCTAATAAGAAACTTACACTTTTAGGAATAGATAGAGAAGATGTAATTTATGTCGGAGAGCTTAATGGAGATAAAATTTCAAGTATAATTTATGGTAAAGTAGATGATGACACAGCAAAGTGGACTACAATAAATCTTGAAGCTGTTGTAAACAAAAAGGATATATATTTCAGTAATAAGAGTGAAATACTTATTAATGATAATCTTGTAGGAGTTGTAAAAAACCTTAATACAGGATTAGAAGTACCTTATGATGGAAAACTTCTAGCAATTAAAGAAGATTTTATTGCAACAACAGATAATAAAGGGAAATTAACATATAAGCAACTTAAGAGTTCTAATAATACTAAAAAATAGCTAAAGAAAAAATAGATAGATGTATAGAAAGGATTTATTATACATTTATCTATTTTTATTATGTGGAAATGTATGTTATAATATTTGAAATACAGAAAAGGAGAATATCAATGAATAATTTGCTAAATATAATTTTAATGATACCAGGTATGCTTATAGCATTTACTTTTCATGAATATGCTCATGCACTAATAGCAGATAGGCTGGGAGATAAAACCTCAAGGTTTCAAGGAAGGCTTACATTAAATCCATTGGTACATATAGATCCAATAGGATTTTTAGCTGTTATTATTTTTAGATTTGGTTGGGCAAAACCTGTTCAGACTAATCCGTCAGCATATAAGAATTACTATAAAGATGATTTAAAGGTGAGTTTAGCAGGACCTATTATGAATTTTGTTGTTGCAATAGTGCTTTCTATAATATTAGGAATTTATGTTGGTGTAATATATAAATACCTTCCAAGAAATTTGAGTCAAATATTATATAGCATGTTATTTTTAGCTATTTCTATAAATATTAATATAGGTTTATTTAATTTAATACCTATACCTGGACTGGACGGTTTCCATGTGTTAAGAGATGCGTTTCCAAAAGTGTTTTACAAATATGAGGCTAAAATTTATCAGTATCAAATGATTATTATGATACTTTTTGTTGTGGGAGGAAGTAAGATAATATCTATACCTGCTAATATAGTGCTTAATATGATGATTAAGATTGCATCTATTTTTGCAGGACTATTTTAAGATTTCTTGACAAAGGATAATGCAATTTGTATAATGTATAAAGATTAATATAGAAATATTCGATGAAGAGAAAAGTACATTAATTAAGTCTTTAAGCGAGTGAGGAATTTGGTGTGAGCCTCATAAGATAGATTAAAAGGAAAAGAGACTCTGAGAAACCGCCTGAAATGAGTAGGGATGGTCGCAGATAAAAAATCTGCGTTAAAATATAAGTGGCATAATATATGATTTGTTATGCAATTAGAGTGGTACCGCGAATAATTCGTCTCTTAATTTTAAGAGACGAATTTTTATTTGTTTTTAAGAAAAATAAATTCAGTTAACTAATAGCTGAAAAAATTTGGAGGTAATTATGGATTATAAATTAAAAGTTGCAAATTTAATAAAAAGTCATGTGGATTTAGATATTGAAACAATAGAAAAATTAATTGAAATTCCACCAAAGCCAGAAATGGGTGATTATGCTTTTCCTTGTTTCCAATTAGCAAAGGTTATGAAAAAAGTACCTAATATGATATCTGCAGAATTAAAAGAATCTATAGATACTGAAGGTTTTGAAAGAATAGAAAATCTTGGACCATATTTAAATTTCTTTGTAGACAAAGGAACTTTCTCAAAAAATACAATTGAAAAAGTTTTAGCAGAAGGAGATAATTATGGAGCTTCAAATGTAGGAGAAGGGAAAACTGTATGTGTTGAATATTCTTCGCCTAACATAGCTAAACCATTTCACGTAGGTCATTTATTTACTACAGCTATTGGTAATTCTTTATACAAAATGTTTAAAAAAGAAGGATACAATACTATAGGATTAAATCATTTAGGAGACTGGGGAACACAATTTGGTAAACTTATATCAGCATATCATAGATGGGTTGATGAAGAAGCTTTAGAAAAAGCTCCAATTGATGAATTATTAAGAATATACGTTAAATTTCATGAAGAAGCTAAGAAAGATCCAAGTTTAGAAGATGAAGCAAGAGCTAATTTTAAAGCTTTAGAAAATGGGGAACCAGAAGTAACAGCACTTTGGAAGAGATTCAGAGACTTAAGCTTAAAAGAATTCGAAAGAGTTTATGATATATTAGGAGTTAAATTTGATTCATTAAATGGTGAAGCATTTTACAATGATAAGATGGATGCGGTTGTTGATGAATTAAAAGAAAAAGGATTATTAGTTGAAAGTAATGGAGCACAAGTTGTAATGCTTGATGATTATAATATGCCTCCATGTATAGTATTAAAAGCTGATGGAGCATCTATATATGCTACAAGAGATTTAGCAGCTGCTATGTACAGAAAGAAAACTTATGATTTTCATAAATGTGTATATGTAGTTGGTACACCTCAAGCTCTTCACTTTAAACAAGTATTTAAAGTGTTAGAACTTTCAGGCCATGAATGGGCTAAAGATTGCGTACACGTAGGATTTGGATTAGTTAAATTTGCAGATAGAAAGCTTTCAACAAGAGATGGCTCAATAGTATTGCTTGATGATTTATTAAGAGAAGCTGTTGAAAAAACTATGGAAGCTATCAAAGATAAAGATGAAATAAAGAATAAAGAAGAAGTTGCTAAGAAAATAGGTGTTGGAGCAGTTATTTTTACATATCTTAAGAATTCAAGAGAAAAAGATATCGTATTTGATTGGAAGGAAATTTTATCATTTGAAGGAGAAACTGGTCCATATGTTCAATATGCATATGCAAGAGGTAACAGTATTCTAACAAGAGCTGGCGAAAGTAAGGGAACTGTTGATTATAGCAAGTTAACTACTAAAGAAGAATTTGAATTAGTTAAGAGCATAGGAAACTTTAATAATGTAATTACTTTGGCATTAGATAAATTAGAACCTTCAATATTAACTAGATATGTAGTTGAAGTAGCTAAAGGATTCAATAAGTTCTACAATGCTCATTCAGTATTAAACTTAGAAGATGAAGATTTAAAAGCAACAAGATTAAACTTAGTTAGAGCATCTCTTCAAGTTATAAAGAATGGCTTAGAATTACTAGGAATAGGCGTAGTAGAAAAAATGTAATACTAAAGAATATAAATATAGAAAAGGGGATATCTTTATAAAGTAAGAGTCCTCTTTTTCTATATGTGTTAAGCATAGGAATGTACTAATTAATTATTAAAAGTATGTATTTTTACATTTGTAGATCTGACATATGAATTAAATAGTAAGATGATGGATTAATTACTATGATATAATTATGTAGTATTATTTTATGAAAGGAGATGAATGGTGATGTTTATAAATAATAATGTTAAATATAGAGATATTTTAATTTTTGGATTAATAGGAATTATTGGTTATAAATTAATTGATAACTATGATTATTTCTTTAGTGTTTTAAATAAAGGAATAACAATTTTATTACCATTTGTATATGCTTTTATATGTGCGTATATTTTAAATCCAGTAGTAAGTGCTATGGAAAAAAATTTTAATATTAAACGAAGTATATCTATAGCAATAACATATTTTATGCTTGTAGGAGTAGTATTTATAATATTATTTTTTACTATACCTAGTATAGTAGACAGTATACTAAAAATTACTGCAGAAATACCTATATATATTTCCAAGTTTCAGGAATGGATCAACATAGGAATGAAAAATGAAAGAGTGAATGAACTTATTACTCAAGCTGGATTATTAAATAATATTAAGGATTTTGCTACAGAATTTGGCAATATATCAATGGGTTTATTACAGGAATCAGCTATTTACTTATTATCATTGACTTCAAATATATTAAATATTGTTTTGGGATTTTTAATATCAATTTATGTACTAGCAGATAAAGATAAGATTTTAAAAAAGATAAAAACTATTGTTTTTATGGTTCTTAAAGAGAAAAATGCAAAGAGGCTTATAAGTTTTATAGGTATTTATAATAAGATGATTGGAACATATGTTGGAATTAAAGCAATAGATTCAGCTATAATAGGTTTTATTGCACTTATAGGATTATTAATACTTGGAGTGCCTTATGCACCGCTTCTTGCTGTTATAGTAGGAATTACTAATATGATACCGTACTTTGGACCATTAGTAGGAATTTTAGTTTCTGTTATAGTAACAATATTTTCATCAGTTATGCTTACAATAATAGTGATAATAATGCTTTTTGGATTACAGCAGTTTGATGCGTGGTACTTAGAACCAAAGCTTATAGGGAGAAAAGTTGGAGTAAGTCCTTTAGCTATTGTTTTTGGAGTTACTTTAGGAGGAGGACTACTTGGTCCTATTGGTATGATATTAGGTTCACCTACAATGGCAACTATAAGAATATACTATAATAGAATATTTGAAAAGTTCAAAGCTAATAATCAAGAACTTGTAAAACGGGAAGACTTAGATAATCATATAGATTAAAAATAAGGTTGTCTAGTTGAACGCACTATTGATGAAAGAGGTTAATAAATTTATGAAAAGTATTTCGGAAAATACAGTTTTATCATGTCCTATATGCAGAGGTATATTGAAAAAGGATCAAGTAAATGGGAAGACATATAAATGCGAAAAAAATCATTCATATGATATAGCTAGGGAAGGTTATGTAAATCTTCTTATAAGCAATCAAAAAAGAAGTAAAAATCCTGGCGATTCTAAGGAAATGGTACTTGCTAGAATTGATTTTTTAAATAGAAATTATTATATGCCCATATGTAATAAAATTAATGAAATAATTTATGAGCATATTAATACAAAACAAAATAAAGAAAAATATGAATTATTAGATTTGGGATGTGGTGAAGGTTACTATTTATTTAATGTGAAAAGCTATTTAGATGAAAAGAATGTTAAGGCTAATTTTTATGGTATGGATGTATCGAAAGATGCTGTAAGGTATGCTGCAAAAGCTAATAAAGAATGTATACTTGCTGTAGGAAACAATTTTCATATACCAGCAGGTAATCAATCTTTAGACTGTATACTTTCTGTATTTAGTCCTATAGATATAAATGAATGTAACAGAGTTCTTAAAGATGATGGTATTTTTGTAAGAGTTCTTCCTAGAAAAAATCATTTAATACAGCTTAGAGATGTTTTATATGATAAAGTTAATTTCAATGAAAAAGTTTATGAAGCAGATAAAGAAAATAATATATATGTTAGAGAAGAAAATATTACATTTGATATAACATTAAATAATGAGGAACTTATAAGTCTGTTAAAAATGACGCCTCATTATTGGAAGTCTACACCAGAAAATAAAGAAAAACTTGAATTATATGAATCTATGACTATTACTGTAGATATGAGAATTGGTGTTTTTAAAAAAAATAAATAGACGTTACTTTTTATAATTTCTGTGTAAGATATAATATAATATCTTATACAGAAATTTTTTTAATAATAATAAAATAAATCATTTAATAATATATGTAGTTCCATTGTTAATGTTAATATATATAATATAAGTAAGAGAAAATAAAGTCTATAAATCTTTTCTGTATTAAAAAAATAAAGTATAATTAAATTTGAATATAAAATGCAAAAGAGGATGTGAGGTAATGTCAAAGGTAGCAGCTTTTTTCGATTTAGATGGAACTCTTTATAGAGAAGGCTTAATTACAGAAGTGTTTAAAAAAATGGTTAAATACGAAATTATAGGTCAAGAAAGATGGTATAATGATGTAAGACCGGATTATATGAGATGGGACAAGAGACAAGGAGATTACGACGATTACCTTTTGAAGATGATTGATATTTATATGGAAGCAATCAAAGGATTAGAAAACCATAGAATAGATTATATTGCTAAAAAGATAGTTGAACAGAAAGGTGACAGAGTATATACTTTCACCAGAGATAGAATAAAATGGCATAAAGATAATGGTCATATTTTGATTATAATCTCTGGATCACCATCAGAGCTTGTTTCTGAAATGGCTAAAAAATATGGATTTACAGATTATATTGGAGCTAAGTATGTAGTTGATGAAAATGATAAATACACTGGTAAGGTGATTCCTATGTGGGATAGTGTTAGTAAAGATAAGGCCATAGATAATTTTGTAAAAAAATATGATATTGATTTAGATGAAAGTTATGCATACGGTGATACAGCAGGAGATTATACTATGTTTAAAAGAGTTAAGCATCCTTATTGTATGAATCCTACTAAAGAGTTGTTGCAGAAAGTAATTAAAGATAGAAGTTTGATAGATAAAATTAATGTTGTGGTTGAAAGAAAAGATGTAATATACAATTTAGATATTGAAGATATACAGTTTGTGTAGGAAAGAGTGGTACTGTGATTATTCGTGAAAACAAGGTGAATGTAGAAGAATATAGTGATGAATTTATGATGAAACCTCAAGGGAGAGAGTATAATCCAGATGAACTAATCTTTTTTGATTTAGAACATTATGTTTACAAAAAACCAAAGTGTATAGGCGTTTTTGGAGCATGTGAATATAATCATCAAAAAAGAGAAATTCTAGTTACTCAGTATATGATTGAGGATAAGGATGAATCTATAGATATACTATATCTTGCAAGAAATTATTTTATGAGAAAAAAGAACGAAGGAAAAAAAGCCATTGTTACCTTTTCTGGAAATAATGATTTTACTGTTATAAATTATTTGTTTAAAAAGAATGAAATTTATTATGATTTCAATAAAGAATTTGCATCTATTGATATTCAAAAAGAATATGAAAAAGATAAAAGTAGCTCTATTGGACTTAAAAAATTAGAAAAGATTTTTGATATTATAAGAGAAGGTGAAGTAATAAGTGGATCTAATCTTGCCAAAACTTTTCATAAGGTAATGAAAGATAAGAGCTATTTTAAAAGAATGCCAGAAGAGAAAATAGAAAAGATTCTGTTGTATAATGAGCAGGATGTAGTTAATCTCTATTTCATTTATGTTAACTGGAAAAAATATATATTTGATGAAGAAGAATTTTCAGAAGATATAGATGAGGATATTAATGAAGATGTACAAGAAAATAACCATATCAATATTGAAACTGAGCATATATTGAAAGATGAATTAAACAAGATTTAATAATAAACAAAACACCAAAAACTTTCTAGAAGTAATACAGTACATTACTTTTAAAAAGGGACTTCAGATAATCTGAAAAATCAGAGTTTTTGAGGTCCCTTTTTATATTATATTTTACGGAAAAGGTATGAATTAAGTTGATTAGTAATGGTTAATTAAAAAAACTGTTTCACAAATGAATGCGAAACAGTTTTTTTATTATGCTTGTAATAATTCTATACCTTTGTGTAATCTCTTTAGTGATTCTTCTTTTCCAAGTAATACTGCAATTTCAAATGCACCACCTGGAGTAAATGATTTACCTGAAAGAGCAGTTCTTATAGGCCATAACATTACACCGTTTTTTATTTCAAGAGATTTGATTAATTCAAATGTCTTTTCATGAAGAGTATCCATATTCCAATCAGCTTCATCGATAGATTCGTATATTGGTAAAATCTTCTTTAAGTTTTCTAATGAAGTTTCAACAGTACTCTTCATTTTTTTATGGAAGTAAAGATCAGTTGAGTATTCTGGTAATTCTTCTAAGAAATCAATTTGTGCTGGTATATCAGTTAATACTTCGCATCTTGTGTGTAGTAGTTCTGATATAAATTTGAAATCGAAATCTTTATGAAGAACTTTCTTATATTGAGGAAGAGCTAATTCGTGGAATTCGTCTAAAGAAAGCTTTCTTATATATTCTCCGTTCATCCATCTTAATTTAGCAGAATCAAATATAGCTGGTGATTTACTGATATTCTTATAGTCGAATTTTTCGATTAAATCTTGTAAGCTAAATATTTCTTCGTTTGATCCGTCATTCCATCCAAGTAAAGCTATATAGTTAAGTACAGCTTCTTTTAAGTATCCCTTATCCATAAGATCACCAAATGAAGCATCACCATTTCTCTTAGATAACTTATTATGTTGGTCTTTCATGATTGGTGGACAATGAACATATACAGGAATATCCCATCCAAATGCTTCATATAATCTGTTATATTTTGGAGAAGATGAAAGATATTCGTTTCCTCTTACAATATGAGTGATTCCCATTAAGTGGTCATCAACTACGTTTGCAAAGTTATATGTTGGGTATCCATCTGACTTGATTAATATCATGTCTTCAAGTTCTGAATTATCAACAGAGATTTTTCCGTAAATAACATCATCAAAAGTTGTTGTTCCAGTAGTTGGATTGTTTTGTCTTATAACATAAGGAAGACCTTTTGCTAAGTTTTCTTCAATTTCTTCTTTTGATAGATGAGCACAGTGCTTATCATATTTGAATGGTCTTTTTAATGCTTCAGCATTTTCTTTTAGCATATCTAATCTGTCTTTTGAACAGAAACAGTAGTAAGCTTCACCTTTTTCAACTAATTTTTTAGCATATTCAAGATAAATTTCTTTTCTGTCACTTTGAACGTAAGGACCAACTGGACCGCCTATATCTGGACCTTCATCGTGAGTAAGACCAGTCATTTTAAGTGTGTTATATATAATATCAACAGCACCTTCAACTAATCTTTCTTGATCTGTATCTTCGATTCTTAATATGAAGTCTCCGCCTTCATGCTTAGCAATAAGGTAAGCATAAAGAGCTGTTCTTAAATTACCAACATGCATATAGCCAGTTGGACTAGGTGCAAATCTTGTTCTAATTTTACCTGACATAATTTTCACTCCCATGATTTATTTAATAATTTATATAATTATTTGAAAAAAACAAGAGTCTGTATGTAATAAATCTAAAATAGTATTTATATAGTATGTACAGCCACTTGTACGTTAACAATACAATACTTCTATGATAGCTCAATGAATATTTGATGTCAATATTTCTTGTATTAAGAGAACATATAAAACTTTTTTGTATGTTAATAGAATTTGCTAGGCAAACAAATGTAGAGTGAGTTTTCTCGTAATTAAAAATATTGAAAGTATATTTTATTAGGAAAACTTTTGCTTTTTTATAGTGTTTCCATCAGAAATTAATACTATATTTTTGTTGATATCGGTTCTGTATATTGGAATTTTATTTTTTACAAGTAAGTTTAAAGTTTTTTTATCAGGATGATTATAAACATTATTTTTTCCTACAGAAATTATGGATGCAGATGGGTTGACAGCTTTTAAAAAGTTTGGAGTTGTGGATGTTGATGAACCATGGTGTCCAATTTTTATTACATCAGCAGTTATATTATCATTGTGATTTAAAATATCTTGTTCAACTTCTTTTTCAGCATCTCCAGTAAATAGAAATGAAGTATTACCATATTGAATTTTTAATACGGCAGAATAATTATTTAAATTATCATAAGAAGTATTAATAGGAGAAAAAACATATACATTAGTATTATTTCCTAAATCAATATTATCAGTGCCGCGTTTTATAGGAGTGATTTTTAAATTTTTCTTTTTTAGAGAATAAATCATTTCTTCAAATGTTTTTGAATTATCGGAAACTTTTGGTGCATAAAAATTGGTTATATTAAATGAATCAATTAATGTACTCATATTTCCTATATGATCTTCGTGGGGGTGAGTTGCTATAACATAATCAAATTTTGAGATATTTAGTTTTTTTAAGTATTTCATGAGTTTATGCTTTGATGAAGAAGGGCCAGAATCTATAAGAAGGTTTTTATTATTTACTTGAATTAGAATACAGTCGCCTTGACCTACATCTATATAGTGAACAACCATATTATTAGATGATGAAGTATGGATTGACGTTGTTATATCAAAATTATTAAAAATATATAATAAAATTAGAATTCCTAAAGGAATTAGGAAAATAATATTTTTTTGAATTTTATGTATTAATCTGTTCATGAAATACTCCTTTCGTTTTTAGGGGAGAATAAAATTTATTGCAGTTAAATTATTGCCATAAATGGTAAAAATAAAACTATTAAAGCACGAATGAAATATAGAAAAAAAGTTATAATATTCATATTTTTAGAAAAATCATTAATTACTTTATGTAAATATACAATTTGAAAGGTAATGACTTTAAATAATATTATTAATAAAAAATGAATATAATACAATAAAAATAAAATGATAAATGCAAAAAACTATGATTGAAAATTGCATAAATTATGGTATAATTAAATCAATGTCAATAAAAAACGATAAAAAATGAAATATTTCGTTGGATAAAATTTCATTTAGGGGGTTGGATATGAAAAAGGAATTTTCAATGAGCAATGATAAAGTAATGATAAACTTTACAGTGAAATATTGTAATAGTTTTGAGTCGGTTTTAGAAAGTAACGGATTTAGACGAATTTTAGAAGTTTATTTAAGAAGAGCGAAAAAGAAGAATTCATTATCATATAGATATTTGAATGATTCTTTTAATAGTGATAATCTTGTGCAAATAAGACAGAGTCTGATTGAAGTTATAAGATATTTAACAATAATGAATGCAGAAGAAGTTATCAAAATTAATGATATTTACGAAAAACTTCTTAAGGATAAAGATAAATTTATTTCATTTGTAGAAGATTTATATTTATTTTGGAGAAAGCTTGAAAGATATACTATAGTTCATAGATATAAGATACAGGAAGGTCTTGCAGCTACTAGTTTTACAGAAGCAAATGCAAATTTTTCAAATTTAATATTAAACTTATATAGAAAAATAGAAATGCATGTATTAGGATATCAACCTAAAGTATATAGACAGATTCCAGCTGGAGGAAATGCATGTATTATGATACATGAATTAGAATGGGCAAGACCAGAAGGATATGAAGCATTAGAAGATATTCCTTTTATAGATCATATACTTCTTGAAACTCCATTTATAACTTATCCAAAAAGAAACACAAGAGATGGTATGTTTAGTGCTATAGATTATAATCCATTAAAATATGCAGATATAAATAAGGATCATTGGTTCTGTTATCCTGCTAAAATTGGAGGAATGATAATATTTATTTATTTCCATAGAGACTTTATGGAGCATGGTATAACATTATGTAACTTATTTGAAATGGCGAGAAGTGAAGAGGCTAGAGGAAGAAAGCCAGATATGATATTTGTATTTGGAGCTAAAGATGATGGGGAAGAGTTAAAGACTGTATTTTATGAAGATGAGAAAAATGATATAGTATTAGGATATATTAATCATTCTGAAAAAATAGATTATTTTGGATATATGAAGAAGATGACTTTAACTCTTTATAATATATTAATGATTAAAAAGGGATATCTTCCTATTCATGGTTCAATGGTAAATATTTTATTAAAGAGCGGTGATGAGGCAAATGTTGTAATAATGGGAGATAGTGGTGCTGGTAAGTCAGAAAGTCTTGAAGCATTTAGAAGTCTTAGTGAAGATTATATTTCTGATATGACTATTATTTTTGATGATATGGGAACATTTAAGCTTGAAGATGGTGTTATTAAAGGATATGGAACTGAAATTGGTGCATTTGTAAGGCTTGATGATTTAGATCAAGGTTATGCATTTAAAGAAATGGATAGAAGTATATTTATGAATCCAGATAAGGTTAATGCAAGACTTGTTATGCCTGTAGCTTCTTATAAAGAGATAACTAAAGGTCATCCGGTAGATTTCTTTTTCTATGCTAACAATTATGATGGGGTTGAAGAAAACGAAAAATATTTGAGTTACTTTGATAAATGTGAAGATGCTATAAAAGTATTTAAAGATGGAGCAAGAATGGCAAAGGGAACTACTACTGAAAAAGGATTAGTAAAATCATATTTCGCAAATCCTTTTGGACCAGCTCAGAAACAAAAAGAAACTGATAAACTTATTGATAAGTATTTTAACTTTATGTTTGAAAGCGGAAAAGTAAAAGTTGGTCAGATAAGAACTTGTTTAGGGGTTAAAGGTAAGGAAAAGAATGGACCAAGAAATGCAGCTGTAGAACTATTTGATGAAATAAAGAAAATGAAATAAATTAAAAAAGATTAAGGTTAATACCTTAATCTTTTTTTAATCTCTTTTTCAACGTATTCATTATTTCACTGAAATTTTTGGGATGAAAATGAATTGTGAATCTTTGGTTATTGAATTTAATGTGTTCAATTGCTTCTCCAAAAGTTCTTAATGTATATATGGCTCTCATTTTAGTAGAATTTAAACTAGGTCTATTGAAAGCTAGTTTAAATTGTGATGGGAAAATACTATTTTGAGTAAGTGAAACTAATGTGTAAGAAAAGTCTAATAAAAAGTAAATAATAATTGTATAAAATAAAATCATTCCTGAGAAAGATGGTATTTTATTAACTAAAGCATCTACTATAGGGTGTATTATATCAATAATTATTACTTCACCAGTTGCCCATAATAATGAATATGGAAGGCATACTCTGCCTTGAATGTTAAATGGGTCATCAGAATAATCCCACCATTTAGAATTAAAAGTTTTTTCCAGTAAGAAACCAGTAATATATTCAAATAAAGATGTAAATAAAAAACCTAATAAGAATAAAAGTAATACATTATCTTTATATTTGTCCAAGAATATAATTAGGGATGCTATTGAACAGCCATATATTGGACAAAAAGGACCTTTTAAAAAACCTCTATTAACAAAGCAATGTTCATTTTTGAAATAATAAGCAACTTCTGTACACCAACCTAAAAAGGAATAAAAAGTAAAAAAGTATACTATATTAAAAAAATCAAAATCTAAAATTAAGTGCAATCCGATTTACCTCCTTGTGTAATTTATTATATACCCTATTAAAAAAAAATAAAATTAAAAATACATTAAATTTATCTAAATATTTAATTTTTATGTAGTATAAAATAAAGACTACTATTGTAAAAATAGTAGTCTTTATCTTTAGTATGTGAAATTGTTAAATAAATTAATATCTATCTTTTATTAAAAATGATATGCAATATAAGCTTGCAATTCCAACTAAACTATATATTATTCTTGTTAATAATGAAAAATCTCCAAAAAGCGAACCTACTAGATTATATTGAAAAAAGCCAATAAGTCCCCAGTTGATTCCTCCCACTATAATTAAAATAAGTGCAATAGTATCTAAAATTTTCATATAAAATCACTCCTTTTATATAGTATATATATATTATTTGCTGAAGGAGTGTTTTTATACAATTATTTATAAAGAAATATTTCTATCTATTGGTTGAGATAAAGAAACAAAAGTGTCTGTTCTTTGGATGCCATCAATATTATTTATTTTGTTAAGTAATACATCTTGTAAGTCAGAAATATTGCTACATACTATTTTTGCGAACATAGAATAGTCACCAGTAGTTAAGTGTAGTTCAACAACTTCTTTTATGTGTGACATTTGATCAAATACTGAATTAAATGAAGAAGTTTTATCAACATATATACCAACAAAACAACAAACATCATAACCTAATTTTGGTAAATTTAAAACTATTCTAGAACCACGGATGATACCTAAGTCTTCCATTTTTTTCATTCTAACATGAATAGTACCACCACTAACATGGCATATTCTTGCTATTTCTAAGTATGGAGTTCTACAATCCTTGATTAATAATTCTAATATTTGCAAATCTAATTCGTCTAAATGACTATTTGTAACTAAAGCCATTATATCACCTCTTAAAACCTATTTTTTTTATTTTATCAAATTTTAGCATAAAATTAAAGAGAAAAATGAAATATTGTGAAAATAATTTTAGATTTTTAATATTTTAATAATGATATTATGGATTCTTGTAAAAATAGGAATTCCGTATTTGGAAAATTATATGTTGTATAGCACTTGATAATATATCAAAATTAACTTAATATTAAGTTAAAGACTTTATTTGAGGAGGATATGCAGCCAATGAGTATATTAATATCTGTTCTTTATTTTATAATCATGCTTATTGTAATGATTGGAGCTTATTCATTATGCAGAATGTATTTATTTAATAAAGTGCGTATAAATAAGTGGATACCATTAGTTATTGCAATAGTTTTATTCATTGTTCAGATTTTAGTAGGTAAGGTTAATCAAATATTAAATATTGGATTGTCAATTTTTATAGTATTATTCTTTTTATGGTTCATGGACATATTACAAACAGGTGGACCAAAGAAAAACGAAAAGAAAATTATTATTAAGCCTAAGGCTAAGCCAAATAGAATTAAAAATAAAAAGAATGATAATTAAAAGTCGGAAATGCTCCGGCTTTTAATTATTGTCTGAAAATTGGAGAACTTATGGCTATCTTTCCATTAGCAAGGATAACTTTGATTACATACCATGTTTCGTTATCTTTAGGATAGTGTTTATATAAGTATTTAATTCTGTTCAAATTTAAGTTATCTATTTTCTTTATAATTGAAGCTTCGTTTGATATTATTTGAATTTCAGATATCTTATAATTTGAATCTTGAGTAAAAATAGAAAATTCTAATTCAGCGTCATCTTTGGATACACAGGCCCCCATAAAAATATTATTTATAGTAAAATATAAAGTAAGAGTTCGTGATTCCGTAGAGAAAGTATGTCTTGCTCTAAAAGCCGATACAAGTGATGAAGGGGTAAGTTCTCTAGATATAACACAAGTGAGGTTTTCATCATCTCCAAAGTTTAGACGATGATTGTCTTGTCCATTTATAGCTCCTAATTTCCAACCTTTATCAAGTAGTCTGTAATAATATTTTTCGTATCTTATATATTTGTTTGGATAAGAACCATTTCCTACTTCAATTGATGTAATTATTTTGTTTAAAATAGGATTATACTCTAAGTATTCTATTTGTCTGTGAGGATGATTTATAGAAATAAAAGCATTAGGATTATTAAGCATCCATAAAATTAATAATTGAAAATTATTTACAGTACCAGTAAAAAATCTTGAAGGATTTACTATGTTAATATCGCCAAATGGATTAGTTTTACTTTCAAAGCCTATTATAGATAAAAAGTTTTCATGTTTTTTATTGTAACGAGTAGAGAGGTAATTAGCTGCATCCCATTTACTTAACTCATTTCCTTTTACTCTTACATTTTTGGTTAGGTAATTATTATGATCTGTTAATATTAAAAAATTAAGACCATTATGACGTGCATAGTCAAAGACTTCAATAGGAGTTCCTCTTCCTGTAGAAAATCCTGAATGTGCGTGAGGTATACCATAATAATATTTTATGCTGTTTAAATCTAGAATATTAGATTTGTCAGACGGCTTTTTGCCCAATTTAATACCTCCTAAAAATTGTTTATAATATATATTATTAGACTACAATCTAAAATAATGACAATAATACAATCTAATGATAAAATAACTTTAGAATTTAGCGAGGTGGATGCAGATGATAAAAAGTTATCAAGGAAAAAGTCCTGTAATAAGTAGTGATTCTTATATATCAGAAACAGCAGTTATTATTGGAGATGTTACTATAAAAAAAGATGCCAATATATGGTTTGGTTCAGTTCTTAGAGGAGATTATTCTGAAATATATATTGGGGAAGGTACAAACATTCAGGAAAATTGTGTTGTTCATGGTGATAAGGAATATAAAGTACAGGTTGGTAAAAGATGCACAATTGGTCATGGAGCTATAATTCATGGATGTACAATAGGAGAAAATACTCTAATTGGAATGGGAGCGATTATATTAAATGGAGTTAGAATAGGCAATAATAGTATAGTAGGTGCAGGCAGTCTTGTAACTCAGAATAAGGAATTTGAAGATGGTGTATTAATCTTAGGAAATCCAGCGAAAGTTGTAAGAAGGTTAACGGAGGAAGAAATAGAACATAATAAAAAATCTTATGAAGAATATGTAAGCGTAAGCAAAAATATGAATATACAGCTGATGGAGGAATAAAAATGATAGTATTAGGACAATATTGTAAATTAAAAGTAAGTAAAAAAGTTGAATTTGGTTATTACTTAGAAGATAAGTTTGGAGATGAAGTATTATTACCAAAAGGTGCTGCAAAGGGTTGTGACATAAAAGAAGGTGATATTCTTACAGTATTTGTATATAGAGATTCACAAGATAGAATGATATCTACATTAAAGAAACCATTAATAACTTGTGGAGAAATTGCATATTTAGAAGTAGTTGCTCAAACTGGAATTGGAGCTTTTGTAGATATGGGATTAGAAAGGGATTTATTTGTTCCTTTAAAAGAACAAACTTATAAGTTAAAGACAGGTGAAAAATATCTTATATATATGTATATAGATAAGACTGACAGATTAGCTGGAACTACAAAGATTTATCCTTACTTAGAAATAGCTGAAGAAGGTACATATAAAGTAAATGATGAAGTGTCTGCAATAGTGTATGAAACAAATGAAAATAATACATTAAATGTTGCTATAGATGGAAAGTATAGAGGATTAATTTTAGCAAATGAACATTTTGAATTTATATATCCAGGTCAAGAAATAAAAGCAAGAGTAAAGAGAATATATGAAGATGGAACTATAGGAATATCAACTAGAAAGAAAAGACTTGATGCAAGAGAAGAATTAAGTGAAAAGATATTACAAGTTTTAAGAGAAAATGGTGGCTTTATGCCATTTAACGATAAATCATCTCCAGAAGATATAAAAAGAGAATTCAATACAAGTAAGAATTATTTCAAAATGACTCTTGGGGGATTAATGAAGAAGAAGCTTATAACTCAAGATAAAGAAGGAACTAGATTACTTTAATGTATTTTTATAAGAAAAATACAAAATTAAAGCTATGCTAGTACAATGTTTTAAACAAAAAGATATATGTATGAAGGTAGAAAATTTTAAGGGTAGATACGTAAATTGTATCAAATTTTTTAAAGAACAAAGATTTATATAACTTTGTTCTTTTTATGATATATTTAAGTTTATTTCTATAATATAGTTATTAATATACTTGAAGAAAAGGAGAAAAATATTTTTGGGGTATGGTATTAAATGCACAAAACATTATTTGTTTTAGAGTAAAAAAATGCTATAATGTACCTGCATCAAAAAAAGGTGGATTTGTCAAACAATATAAAAGGAGTTTTTATGAAAAAAGAAAGGTTATTAGAATTTGATGTTTTAAGAGCAATTGCATTTATATTTGTTGTATTACAACATTCAATAGGAGGATTTTCATTTAGAAATGATATTAGTGTTCAGGATTTTCTTGTATCAAAATTTTTGTATGTAATGGCAGAAATAGCGGTCCCATTATTTGTTTTTTTAACTGGAGTTGCATTACTATATACATATTATGATAAATTTGATATTAAATCATTTTACATAAAAAAATTAAAGTTTTTAGTATTTCCTTTTTTTATTTGGTCATTATTTATAATGTTTTATAATAATGAGCCAATAGACAAGCATGTTTTTGAGAATATTTTTACTGGAAATGCACAATATCATTTATGGTACATGGCAATGATATTAAGAATTTATTTGTATTTTCCTATTATACTAAATATAGCTAGATTAATAAAGAAAAGTAATAAATATATAAGAATAGGTTGTTTTATTTTTTTGACTTTAGGTTATTGGAGTTTGCTTAATCATTATGAAATTTTAGGGATTTTATCAAAATTAATTTTTAAAAATCCTACAGATCTACAAAATAAATTTATAAATATAACACCTCTATTTTATTATTTATATTTTGTTATTGGTGCTTATATAATAACTAATTATAAAACATTTAAAAAATTAATTTTTAGATATAAATATATAGTTGTTTTTGCATATATTCTTGCATTTTTGTATTATTATTACATAGAAATAAGTGATAGAATAGAAAATCCATTTCCATATATTAAGAGTTATACTTTAACAAGCATTTTTTATAGAAGTATATCTATTTTATTTTTTTATATATTATCTTATTATATTGTGATTAAGTTAAAAAAGATTTTTTATTTATTAAAAATCATTAGCAAATATTCGTTCCCAGCATATTTAATTCATGTATTTATTATGAATAATTTAACTTCATATATAAGTAGTAATAAATATATTATTTCACCAATAAAATTTTTTATAAGTACGATTGTGATTAGTATTTTTGTATGTTTAGATAAATTACAATATCAAGCCAAGACTAATTAGTTTGTTATATAATAAATTAATGGGCTGGATCAAAACACGTTTGGCACTAGCTCAAAAAGACAATTCATAAAACTGAAAAAAACTGTATCAAATTAGAGTTTAAAAACTCTGGTTTTGATACAGTTTTTATTATAAATTTCTAGAATGCTTGGAATTTGTTATGATTTTTGAACATCTTTTGATGTTTGTATTCTGAATATAAGAGTTCTTAGTTTTTTCCAATTAAATGGAACTAAAGGATAGAAATAAGATTCTCCGACAATTGTTTTTGTGCGAGCCATAATAATGATAATTAGAATAAATCCGCCTATTAATCCATATAATCCAAATAGTTCACACAATATCATTAAGAGGACTCTCATGAATTTACATGCATAACTTAGTTCTATACTTGGCTGAGAAAATCCAGCTAATGCAACTATTGACATATACAATACTGATTGTTGTGTAAACCATCCAGTATTTATAGCATATTCACCTATTATTAAACCTCCAATAACAGAAAGTGAAGTGCCTAACGGACTAGGAGTGTTTAAGGATGCAAGTTTTAACCCATCAATTGCAAATTCAAGTATCATAAATTGCCAAAACATAGGGACTCTATAAGCAGCTTCTGGTTTTAG
This sequence comes from Clostridium butyricum, assembly GCA_015058525.1. Taxonomy (GTDB): domain Bacteria; phylum Bacillota; class Clostridia; order Clostridiales; family Clostridiaceae; genus Clostridium; species Clostridium butyricum_A. Next base: position 98,950 of record SVCE01000023.1, on the reverse strand, counting down.
AAAATCAAAGAATTGCGGAAGCTGTATACGTCCGGTTATATATAGTAAGAAAATTGGAATTAAGAATATAGTAGCTAATGAGGTTATATTTCTTACAATTCTTAAGTAATTTCCAGTAAAAAGTGGGAAGTAATAATCATTTACATCTTGAACAAAATCAAAAACTGTTGTAGGAAGTATTATTACATTAGGCGAATTGTCAACTATTATTACAAATTTCCCTTCAACTATATGGGCTGCTGCTACATCAGGTCTTTCAGTATATCGTACTTTAGGGAAAGGCGTAAATATATTTTTTGTAATCAAAGTATCTACTAAGCTTTGATCACCTACAGTTAAAGCATTTATGTCAATATTTTTTAGTCTATCTTGTATTAATTTTAATACTTTACTATCAGCTACACCATCTATATAAGCTACACATACATCTGTTTTTGAAACATTGCCTACTTTATATATTTCACAAACAAATCTTGGATCTCTTATTCTTCTTCTTAAGAATCCTGTATTAAATACAAGTTTTTCTATAAAAGCATCTCTGCTTCCTCTTAATGTTTTTTCTTTTTCAGGTTCAGAAGAATCTTTACCTGGATAAGTACGTAAATCTAAGATAAAGAAATGTTTATATCCATCAATGTATATTATTGTTTGCCCTGATAAAAGTGCATCTATAATTAATGTTAAATTTTTTTCTTTTTCTACTGATACATGGGGGATTTCAGTGAGCATAAAATCGTCACCTGTTTCTAATTTATCCATAGTATCAATAGATATTTTAAAGAAAACTTTAAGAATTTCTTCCATAATATCATCTTTTATAAAACCGTTAATATAGTACAAAACTGCATTACGATTTGCTACTTTAAATTTTCTTTCAACTATATCAAAACTCTTATCAACAACTAAATGAGAGTGAATCAAGTCTATATTTTTTTGAATATTTGATGAAATATCCATATTTATATCACATACCTCTCTTTTTAAATTTTACAAAAATAGTATGTGAATAATGAGAAAAATGTATACATAAAAAATAAAGCCTGACCATGTTTAGGTCAGACCTTATTTAATTAACTAAATTTAAATTTTATAGAGATTTCTTTAATTTCTCCTTTTGAATTTTTTCTTATTGAGAATTGTTTTATATCTTTTAGATTATTTTCTAATTGATAACTTAATTCGTTTATTGTAGCCTTTGCTTTTTTAGTTAAATCACTATCTTCGATTACTGAAAAACGACTTTTTCTGCAGATTGTTTCATCATTTTTATCATCAATTATTACATAATATTCTGGAGCTTCTTCAATTACATTATATTCTTTATTTAGAGTTAATGATGAACATAAAGTATCATCTAAACATTTTACTATCATTTCAAATCCCTCCCATATATTCTATAATTAAATTTTATTACTAAAAAAGGATGATTTCAATAATGAAAGTATGAGGAAAATAATTTTTGTATGAATTTATGAAAATGAATACATAAGGAGGAAAAATTAAATTTTTGAAGATGTGGTTACTGGGAATGGTTTGAATTTTTATATAATGAATTCTTTAGGTAGAGAAACATGTCCCTATTTGATATAATTTATTCATAAACAAGAAAGGAAATGAGATATATGGAGATTGGAAGAGTTAGAAGAGGTACAGTAACTTCACAAAGAAGAGTAACAGCAGAGAAGAATGACTTTTCACATAGTTTTAATCAACAAAGACAAAAGAAGTCACAAGAACAGTTGAATAAGATGATAGATAATATAAAGAAGAGGGGAAATAGGCTTATAACTACAAAGACTTATGTTGATGTTATTATGTATAAAAAAATGATAAAAGAATATTTGCAATCTATTCTTGAATTTATGTATGAAACTAAAAAGGATATAAGTTTTTGGCAGACTCAATATTATATAACAGTAGATACGATAGATACAAAACTTGAGGAACTTACTCAGGCGTTATTAAGTGACGAAAAGGATTGTATAAATGTTGTGGCAGCAGTTGATGAAATTCAAGGCATGATAGTTGATATTTATAGATAATTTGAATTTTATATAGTTTGATTGGCACAAAATAGATGCTGTTAAAATTGAATTATGATAGGATGCTAAATAAAGTAATTATTTAGCTCCTAGTGGATTAATTAAATCATATTATCCGTATAATATGATTTCAGCACCTATTATGCTAAAAAAGAAAAATGATATGAAAAAAGTAAAAACACTTAATGATTTTTTATTTGTATTTAAGAGATTTATGCCTAGATATACATTTAATAGTCCGAAAACAGAAAAGACAAATTTGAAAATGTCTCCTGAATAACATGATTTGCTTAATATTAAGTTGAAACAAATTACTGGAATAAAAACTGCTATAGAGAAATTAAATATTTTCTTTATATAATACATAGATACCACCAGCTTTTTTAATAATTATTATGTATTCTAATTATATACAAGCTATATGATTTTTATTCTTACATAAGTCAATAAATTTACATTTTAACCAAACTTTTTAAAAATGTTTCTGTATAATAATCCATGAAAAACACTGTCAAATAAATTTTAAAATATCATATAAATAATAATTTGAACAAAAATATGCATAAGTGAATAGGATTATTATAGAAGAAAAAAACGAGGTTGGAGGTAAGGGTTTATGATATCACGTATAGATGATAATGATTTTAGAGATGAAGTATTGTTTGAAAAAAGGTTGGTAATGGTGGATTTTTCAGCAGAATGGTGTATGCCATGTAGAATGCTTCGGCGTGTTTTAGAAAATATATCTCGAAAAAATGAGGCTGTGAAGATAGTTAATGTAGATGTAGATGAAAGTCCACAAATGTCAAATAGATATGGTATAAGTAATTTGCCTACAATTGTATTTTTTAAAGATGGAAGACCAGTGGATGAAATTGTGGGCTTTGTGCCTGAGGATTATATAGAAGATATTATAGAAGAAAATTTGTAAGTTGCAGATATTTTATTAAGTGAGTAACAATTATGGTTGGTGAAATATAAGAGATAAATGTTCATATGTCTATATTTATAAAAAGATATATTTGAATTTAAAAGGATTAAATATGATCCAGTATAAAATTTTAAAAATATTAAGAAATAATAATATTAGAGAAAAATATCAATGTTTAATGTGTCTATTTTATTTTTTAGATAAAATAAAGAGAGGTATGAAATAAATTTTCATACCTTATATGCATGTCTAAAATTAAATTATTCAACTTGGTAAATCCATCCTTCTGGAGCTTCCACATCACCTATTTGGATTCCATAAAGAATATCATATAGTTTCTTTATTGTTGGACCAACTTCGGTTTCGCTGTGAAATACATGTCTCTTGCCTTTGTAATCTATAGCTCCAATTGGAGTTATAACAGCAGCAGTACCACAGGCACCAGCTTCTGCAAATTCATCTAATTTATCTACGAAAACTTCTCTTTCGAATACTGGCATTTTTAAATAATGCTCAGCAATATAAAGCAAAGAATATTTTGTTATACTTGGTAAAATTGATGATGATTTAGGAGTTACAAATTCTCCTTTTTTTGTTATTCCAATAAAGTTAGCAGCTCCAACTTCATCAATTTTAGTATGGGTAGCAGGATCTAGATAAATACAATCTGCATATCCGCCTTCAGCAGCTTTTTTGTGAGCTTCTAATGAGGCAGCATAGTTACCACCAACTTTTTGTTTACCAGTTCCCTTTGGTGCAGCTCTATCAAATTCATCTTGAACTACAAAATTGCATGGCTTCAATCCACCTGAGAAGTATGGACCAACTGGCATACAGAAAACTGTGAATATGTATTCTGTAGCAGGTTTAACACCAATATTATCTCCCACACCTAATATAATTGGTCTGATATATAAAGTAGCACCAGTTCCATAAGGTGGTACATAATCAATATTAGCTTTTACAGTTTGCATAACAGCATCTATGAATTTTTCTTCTGGTACGTTAGGCATTAATAATCTGTTACAACTGTCATTCATACGAGCAGCATTTCTATCTGGTCTAAATAATTGAACTTTACCATCTTTAGTTTTATAAGCTTTCAATCCTTCAAAACAGCTTTGTCCATAATGAAGAACTGGAGATGCTTCGCTTATATGAAGAGTATTGTCTGTTGAAAGTGTACCTTCATCCCATTTTCCATCTTTCCAATAAGAAATATAACGGTAATCAGTCTTTATATAACTAAAACCTAATTTACTCCAATCGATATCAACTTTTTTGTCCATTTTTAATTCCTCCCAATTTATATGGTTTATTACCAAAATATTCATTATCATATATTTTAGCACTATTTGTTTGGTAAATCTATAATTCAGCATAAAAACTGTTTACAAATTAATAAAGTGTTAATTATGTTTTGAGATAATAAATAAAAGATAAAAAAACAGCAGTAAAACAATTAAAATGATTTTACTGCTGCTTTTTTTGTATGAATTATAGTTTTATGATTTTACCATGGCTGAGCATCAGATGGCATTCTGAAATCTCCTCTTGGACTTAATGAAATACTTCCTACTTTTGGCCCATCTGGAAGAGCACTTCTTTTAAATTGTTGAGTGAAGAATCTATACATAAATTTATCAAGAAATTTGGTAATTTGTTCTCTAGAATAATCTTCTTTAAATGCATGTTCTGCTAAGAATAGAATTCTTTCTTTTGTTGCTCCATGCTTTATAAAATGATATAAAAAGAAATCATGAAGCTCATAAGGACCTACTATATCTTCTGTTTTTTGTGCTATTTCACCATTTGAATCTTTAGGAAGAAGTTCAGGACTTACAGGAGTATCTAATATATCCATAAGAGTATGGTTTACTGCTTGGTTTGATTCGTTTTGAGCAACATATTTTACAAGATATCTGACTAATGTTTTTGGAATGGAAGGATTAACTGAGTACATAGACATATGATCGCCGTTATATGTACACCAGCCAAGAGCAAGTTCCGATAAGTCGCCAGTACCTATTAATAATCCACCTTCTTTATTAGCTAAATCCATTAATATTTGAGTTCTTTCTCTAGCTTGAACATTTTCATATGTAACATCGTGTATATCTTTATCATGACCAATATCTTTAAAGTGTTGAAGAGCTGCTTCAACTATATTTATTTCTCTGAGATCAGTACCAAGTTCTCTACATAAATCTAAAGCATTATTATATGTTCTATCAGTTGTTCCAAAACCAGGCATTGTTATAGTGATGATATTTTTTCTGTCTAATCCTAAAAGGTCAAAAGTTTTTACTATTACAAGTAATGCTAAAGTTGAATCAAGTCCGCCTGAAATTCCAACTACAGCTTTGTTTAAATGGGTATGTTCAAGTCTTTTGGCTAAGCTAGAAGCTTGAATGTTAAATATTTCTTTACATCTTACATCTCTTTCATGTTCATTTGATGGAACAAAAGGATGCTTATCGATATATCTGTCAAAATTACTTATTTCATTATTTTTGAATTCAAAACTAATAAACCAAGGTTGTTTATTTTGGTTAATAATATTTGAAGAATCTCTAAAACTTAAGTTTTTCATTCTTTCAGATTTTAATCTAAATACATCAACAAAACTGTATATAACTTCATTATTTCTTTGGAATCTTTGGTTTTCTTTTAAAAGGGTTCCATTTTCACTTATTAATAAATGTCCGCTAAATAAAACATCTGTAGTAGATTCATGAACACCAGCAGAAGAATAAACATAACTGCACATTGTTCTTGCACTTTGGTTAGAAATTAAGCTTCTTCTATAATCAACTTTGCTTACAAGTTCATTTGAAGCAGATAAATTTCCAATTATATGTGCACCCATCAATGCTAAGTATGAGCTTGGTGGAACTGTAACCCATAAGTCTTCGCATATTTCAAAACCAAAGTTAGCAATATTTGAAGAGAAAATTAAGTTTGTTCCAAAAGGTATATTTTTTTGGAATGATAAATCAATTGTGTCATTTTTTACATTAATGCCTTCAGTAAACCAACGTTTTTCATAGAATTCACTATAGTTTGGTATGAATGATTTTGGAACTATACCTAAAACATTACCTTTAAATAATATTACAGCACAGTTATATAGAATGCTTCCTTTTAAAAGTGGAGCACCTACTGCAATTAAAATATCTTTTTCTTTAGTTTTTTGAGCAATATTTTTGATACCATCTACAGCTTTTTTTAGAAGATAATTTTGAAGAAATAAATCCCCACATGTATAAGATGTTATTGAAAGTTCGGGAAAAACTATAAATTTACTTTTGTTTTTTTCAGCATCATCTATACACTTTAGTATATTAAGGACATTATAATCTACATCACTTACCTTTGTTACAGGACATGCTGATGCAACTTTAATAAAATCCATTTTATCACTCCTTTATTTTATGACTTATATATATTTTTTGAAAAAAAGAAATATATATCCTGTTTAATATAGGATAACTTATACTTCCATAGGTTTTATAGTAATATTTTTCTTGAATACCGTCAATGATTTGAATTTTAATTTAAATAAGAGTGGGATGAAATAAGTAAAAAATAAAGGTAAAATATGACAAAGTAAAAGGTTATTAAAAACTCATAAAATAATAAAAAAGACCTTGAAATAAAAATAAAAATAACGTATAATAATTTTGTAAGAAGAAAAGGCATTTTAATCTTAAAATATTTTAAAATTATACTATAAAAATAAATATGGAGTATGATTTTTAGTAAGGAGGGGAGCGTATGGGAATGGTTATATTTTGGCTTGTTTTAGGTGGTATTGCATTTATCGTAGATATACTTACAAGTAATTTCTGTTTTGTACTTTTAGCAGCAGGATCAATTGCTGCAGCTATTGGAGCAGGAGCAGGTTTAGAAGTTATGTATCAGATAATAATTTATGCTGTTGTAAATGTAATATCAATATCTATAGGATATCCTTGGCTTAAGAAAAAATATAAAAAAATGTGTAATAGAATACCTCTTATGGAGGAAAAATATATAGGAAAAATATTTGAGGCAGACAAGGAAATCAAAGATAAGGCACAATATAAAGTTGGAGGAGAATATTGGACTTTGGTAAATTGTGGTGAAATTATAAATGTAGGAGATAAATTTGAGATTATAGGAATTGAAGGAATAAAGTTTATTGTAAAAAAATATAATTCTTAGAAATCTTGAAAAAATTATAATTTCAAATTAATAAATGAATTAAAGAAGATTATGAAAAAATAAAAAATTAATTATATTATTTAAATTAGGAGGGATTTTTATGATATTTTCAATAATGTTTGGAGTAATATTATTGATAGTTTTATCAATAATATTATCATCAATTAAAATTGTTAATACAGGTTATTTATATGTAGTAGAAAGATTTGGGCAATTTAATAGGATACTGGAACCAGGATGGCATTTTATATTACCATTTATTGATTTTGTAAGAAAAAAAATTTCAACAAAACAACAGATTTTAGATGTACCACCACAAACAGTTATCACTAAAGATAATGTTAAAATTAGTGTTGATAATGTAATATTCTATAAGGTTTTAAATCCAAGAGATGCAGTTTATAATATTGAAAATTATCAAGCTGGTATTGTTTACTCAGCAACTACAAACATAAGAAATATAATAGGTAATATGACATTAGATGAAGTTTTGTCTGGAAGAGATAAAATTAATCAAGATCTTTTAACTATTATTGATGAAGTAACTGATGCTTACGGAATTAAAATATTATCAGTAGAAATTAAAAATATTGTTCCACCAGCAGAAATACAACAAGCAATGGAAAAACAAATGAAAGCTGAAAGAGATAAGAGAGCAATGATTCTTCAAGCAGAAGGTTTAAGACAATCTCAAATTGAAAAAGCTGAAGGTGAAAAGAAATCCCAAATATTAAAAGCAGAAGCAGAAAAAGAAGCTAATATTAGAAGAGCAGAAGGGTTGAGAGAATCTCAATTACTTGAAGCAGAAGGTAAAGCTAAGGCTATTGAACAAATTGCAAAAGCAGAAGCAGAGGCTATAATGAAAGTTAACCAAGCAATAATTGAATCTGGTACTGATGAAAGAGTAATTGCATTAAAACAAGTTGAAGCTCTTAAAGAAATGGCAAATAATCCAGCTAATAAACTTATATTGCCAAATGAAACTTTATCATCACTTGGAAGTATAGCAGCTATTGGAGAAATGCTTAAAGATTCAAAAAATAATTAAACCAAGTAAAAACAGTAAATAGATTTTTAATCTGTTTACTGTTTTTTTTGTGTGTAATATTTTTTGATGATTTTAATCAAAAATATAATATTGAAAGTGTTTTATTTAGGAGATTATTAAAGAGTCATATACAGTATTGATATAGTATTTAATGATTTTTTGTAGTTTTATAAAAAATGTAGTTTAACATTTACTTGATATATACATTGAAATACAATATAAAAAGTATTAATATATACTTGTCAGTATAAATTAAGCTGAGGTGAAAATATTGAATAGAAAATTATTAAATTTAGTAATATGCACAATAGTATCAACACTTGGTCTTTCATTAGTAGGATGTGATAAAATTCAGTTAAAAGATGATTATATAATTCAGTTAAAGGAAAATTCAGATGCAAAACCATCTGGAGATAAGGTAAATGATGTATTTGCTTCAGAAAAAGTATCAGAATTTATGGATAAATTAAAAACTATGCCAGCTGATATAACTGATAAATTAGATAATGTAGATAGTGAAACTGAAGACAAAATAAGAGAGTTGACTAATAAAGCAGACGAGCTTAGTGATAAGATAAATCGTGCAGATATTGAAGGTAAGAGTGAAGATATTAAATCAAAAATTGATGAAATATCTGATGAACTTGATAAATTAAAAGATAAAGCGGATGATACTAAAGATAGAGTTGATAAAGTTGAAAACCCAATAGATAAAAAGAAAGTAACAGATACTTTAGATGAATTCCAATCTCATATGGATAATTTAGAAAGTGCATTAAATAGATTTGGAAAGCGATAAAAATAACTGCTGATATGGACAGGTTGTCATATTAGCAGTTGTTTTTGATTTTAGTTGTAAAGTATTTTATTCATAATAATAGAACTATATAAATATATAATTATAATAAGAATTTTTTATTATATAGATATTTTAAGTATAAAAATACTTGACCACCACGCTTTAATGTGGTAAAGTAATAAACAAAGAAAGCAAACGGGGGGAAAGTAATGAGTATAAGCAAATTATTAAAAAAAATAACTGTTATTGGGGCAGCAGCGGTTATGATTATAGGTATGATTGGATGTGGAAGCACTGGAAAAACATCAGCTCCATCTTTAAATGGAAATTCCGAAAGTACATTGGATAAAAACGAGTTAGTTATTGGATTAGATGATACTTTTGTTCCTATGGGATTCAAAGATGAAAATGGAGAATTATCAGGGTTTGATGTTGAATTGGCTAAAGCAGTAGGAGAAAAGCTTGGTAAAAAAATTAAGTTTCAATCTATAGATTGGAGTATGAAAGAAACAGAATTAAGTGGTGGAAATATTGATTTAATATGGAATGGATATTCAATTAATGATGAAAGAAAGGCAAAAGTAGAATTTTCAAAAGCATATTTAAATAATACTCAGGTAATTGTTGCACTTTCAAATTCAGATATAAATTTAAAAGCTGATTTAAAAGGAAAGAAAGTTGGAGCACAAAATGAATCTACTGCGGTAGATGCTGTAGAGTCAGAAAAGGGTATAATTGAAACTTTTGATGGAGGAAAGCTTATTACATTTGAAAATAATAATGAGGCATTAATGGATTTAGAAGCAGGAAGGCTTGATGCTATAGTTGTAGATGAAATTTTAGCTAGATATTATATAAAACAAAGAGGCGAAGATAAATATAAAATATTAAGTGAAAATTTTGGAGATGAACAATATGGTGTTGGTATAAGAAAAGGTGATACTAAATTTGTAGAAGCTTTTAATAAGGCACTAGATGAAGTTATTGCAGATGGAACAGCATCAGAAATATCAAAAAAATGGTTTGGCGAAGATATTTTATTGAAATAATTAGTATATAAAAAGCAATGGATGGGGGAGTAACTTTGAATTATATATTAGAACTTATGCCACAGGTTTTAGATGGCCTTAAGATGACATTAGAAATTTTCATTATGACTTTAGTTATATCAATTCCACTTGGAATTATTGTAGCTGTAATGAGAACATCTAAATCTTTTCTTATAAGTAAATTAAGCGGATTGTATATACTTATAATGAGAGGTACTCCTTTGTTGTTGCAGATTACAGTCATATTTTTTGGGTTACCATTAGTAGGGGTGACATTTGATAGATTCCCAGCAGCAATAATAGCATTTAGCTTGAATTATGCTGCATATTTTGGAGAGATATTTAGAGCTGGTATTCAGTCTATAGATGAAGGACAGGTAGAAGGTGCAGAGGTTCTTGGAATGACTAAAAAAGATACATTTTTTAGAGTTATACTGCCTCAGGCATTTAAAACAGTACTTCCACCAGTGGCAAATGAAATAACAACATTGGTTAAGGATACATCACTTGTATATATCGTAGGATTAGATGAACTTCTTAAAATAGGAAAGATTGCTTCAAATAGAGATGTTTCATTATTGCCTCTTATAGTAGTAGGAGTTGTTTATTTGATTATAATTGGAATACTAAGTGAAGTATTAAAGAAGATTGAAAAGAAATATGATTATTACAAGTAGAGAAGGTGTTATTTGTGCTTAAAATAAGGAATGTTAGAAAGAAATTTGGAAGCACTGAGGTGTTAAAAGGTATTGATTTAGATATAAAAAGTGGAGAAATACTAGTTGTAGTGGGACATTCTGGTGGAGGTAAGACAACTTTCCTTCGATGTATAAATGCACTTGAATATTGTGATAGTGGAGATATTGAAATTAATGGGAAAACTTTATGCAAAGATGGAAAATATGTAGACAAGAAATCAATAAGAGAATTAAGAAAAGATATAGGATTGGTTTTTCAAAGTTTTAATTTGTTTCCGCATATGAGTGTTATGGAAAATCTTATAGAAGCACCTCAGAGAGTGCTTAAGCTTTCAAAAGAAGAATCAATAAAAAGGGCAGAAGAAATTCTTGGTTTTCTAGGATTAGAAGCTAAAAAGGATAATTATCCTTTTGAATTATCTGGAGGACAAAAACAGAGAGTGGCAATAGGGAGAGCTCTTATACTTGAACCTAAGATAATGTGTTTTGATGAGCCTACCTCAGCATTAGATCCTGGACTTACAAATGAAGTTGCTTCGGTAATAAAGAGTTTAAGTGGAAAAGGAATGAGTATGATAATAATTACACATGATATGGAATTTGCTAAAAAAGTTTCTCATAGAATAGTTTCTATGAATTCAGGAAAAATTGAAAACCGTTTAATTTTTGAGGATTAATTTGTAATAAATAGTATTGAAATATAAATAAAAGTATGATATTCTTATGAAGTAAGATAATTCAAGATTTAATCAATACTCGAAATTGGCCTCTGTTTTTAGAGATTAGTTAAGTATAAGGTTATAATCTTTGAAAGGGAGGATTTTTATAATGGAAGATAAGACTTTAGTATGTAAAGATTGTGGAAAAGAATTTATTTTCTCAGTTGGAGAACAAGAATTCTACAAGGAAAAAGGATTTGAAAACGATCCAGTTAGATGTCCAGAATGTAGAAAAGCTAGAAAAGCTCAAAGAAATAACAGAAACTTTGACAAATAGTAGTAATTAATGGTCATAAGATTTTTCTTATGACCTTTTCTTTTTTTGCATGATTTTGTAATAAGGTTTTATATTTAAAGATGAGGTGATTTTATGAATGAACTTATTGAACAGAAAATATGTTCAATAGAAAGATATACAATAACATTTATAAAATGGATTTTGATTTCAGGAATAACAGGGCTTATAGGAGGAACTATAGGTAGTTTATTTCATTTGAGTGTTGAATATGCAACAAATTTTCGTGTGAAAAATGGATTTGTATTATATATTATTCCATTTGCTGGTCTTGTAATAGTTTTTTTATACAATTTATCTCGTTCTCATGATGAAGCAGGAACAAATTTGGTAATAGATTCAGTAAGAAAAGATGGAAAGGTACCTGCAAGTATGGCGCCACTTATATTTATAAGCACAGTAATTACCCATTTGTTTGGAGGATCTGCAGGTAGAGAAGGTGCTGCACTTCAGCTTGGAGGAAGTATTGGATCTCAAATTGGAAACATAATAGGATTAGATGAAAAGGATATGCACCTTGTTACTTTATGCGGGATGAGTGGTGTGTTTTCAGCTCTATTTGGTACTCCGCTTACTGCAACATTTTTTGCAATGGAAGTTGTTAGCATAGGAATAATATATTATTCTAGTTTTATTCCATGTATTGTGGCATCTATAGTTGCATATGAAATATCACTTTTTTTTGGTCTTGAACCAGTTAGATTTACTTTGCATGTAATACCTAAATTTGATACACAAAATGTAATAAAGGTTGTAATATTAGCTGCATTGTGTGCAGTTATAAGTATAATTTTTTGTGAATCATTACATAAAACAAGTTTTTTATTTAATAAATATATTAAAAACGGATATGTTAGAATATTTATAGGAGGTATAATTATAATTCTGCTTACTCTTGCAGTTGGATGCAGGGACTATAATGGAGCTGGGATGGATATAATAACTAATGCTATATATGGTAATGCTAAAATAGATGCATTTATTTTGAAGATAATATTTACAGCTGTTACTATTGGTGTTGGATATAAAGGTGGAGAAATAGTACCTACTTTTTTTGTGGGTGCAACATTTGGATGTGTTGTAGGAGGATATTTGGGATTAGACCCTGGATTTGGTGCAGCTATAGGTCTTGTTGCTTTATTTTGTGGAGTGGTAAATACTCTTATAAGTTCAATAATATTAAGTATAGAACTTTTTGGGGCACAGGATATAATGTTATTTTCAATTGCATGTGGAGTTAGCTATATGCTTTCAGGATATTATAGCTTATATAGCAGTCAAAAAATCATTTATTCCAAGCTTAAGGCAGAGTATATAAATAGAAGTGCAAAATAAAATTACAATGCCCATGATTAATATATATAATGATAAATACTTCAAAACTTATGTAGGTGAGTTTTGAAGTATTTTTTTGTTTGTTTAATTACAAAAATGGTGATTATTGGTGAAACAAGAGGTATAATTAGAATTAGAAAGAAATTCATGGGAGGATGTATAATGTATAATGTGATTTATTCTGATATTCCTGATTTAGATATTATAAGGGTTAAAGATGTGTATTATATGGTAAGCACAACAATGCACATGAATCCAGGAGTGCCAATTATGAAATCTGAAGATTTAATTAATTGGAAAATTGTTAATTATGTATACGATATCTTGGAGCGTAATGATGAACAGGAACTTAAAAATGGTAAAAATGAATATGGAAAGGGATCATGGGCTAGTAGCATTAAATATGATGGTGAATATTATTATGTTGAATTTAGTTCGTATAGTGCAGGTGGAAATGGTAAGACATATATATTCCATACATATGATATAGAAAATGGACCATGGATAAAATCAGAATTTGATGGTGTTTACCGAGATGCAGCGTTTTTTATTGATGATGATCAAAGAACGTATTTGATTTATGGTGGTGGAGATATTTATATTATTGAAATAGAGCATATTACTTCACAGAAGGATTCTGGATTTAGATTAAAGAAAAATGGATTAAATAAGAAAATTATAGCTAATGCTAATAAAGCAGATGAAAGTTGGAATGGTGAAGGACTTGTAGCGGAAGGAACTCATGTTCAGAAAATAGGTGGAAAGTATTATATTTTTAATATTATGTGGCCTAAGAATGGAATAAGAACTGAAATAATTCATAGATCAGATAAAATCGATGGAATTTATGAAAGTAGAGTTATGTTGAAAGAAAGTACTACAGATGGAATTGCACAAGGCGGTCTTGTTGATAGTAAAGATGGAGTCTGGTATGGATTTTTCTTTGAAGATTATGGAGCAGTAGGACGTATACCATTTATTGTACCAATAAGATGGGAAGAAGGATGGCCTGTTATTAATGGAAATTCTAAAAATGTAAAATTTATAACTTCAGACTTATATAACGGATTTATAAGTTCGGATAATTTTGAAGAACAAGTTTTATCTAAAGTATGGCAGTGGAATCATAATCCAGATAATAATTGGTCTCTTAGTGAGAGAAAAGGATATTTAAGACTTGGAAATGGTAAATTAAGTAAAAGCATTCATGATGCAAAAAATATTTTAACACAAAGGACGTATGGACCACAATGTAGTGGAATTATATCTCTTGATGTTACTAATATGAAAGAAGGAGACTATGCTGGAATTGCGGCATTTCAAAATTATTATGGATTTGTAGGTGTAAATGTTTGTGACGATAGTAAATATGTAGTGATGGCAAAAGGGATTAATGGAAGTATTGAAGAGGTAAGTAAAGTAAAGATAAAAGAAAATGTTGTATATTTAAGAGTAGATTTTAATTTTAAAGAACAAATTGATGAAGCATATTTTTATTATAGTGTAGATAGTTTGAATTGGAAACCAATAGGACAAATTTTAAAAATGAAATATGATTTAGCTCATTTTATGGGATATCGTTTTGCTTTATTTAATTATGCTACAAAGCATACAGGTGGATATGTAGATTTTGATTATTTTATGATTTCAGATAAAATTTAAGATTTTTAATAAAAACAGTGGTTGTTATGGCTGCTGTTTTTATTAAAAAATTTTATATAATTTATATTAATTTAAGTAATTGCGAAATAAAGTAATATTACATTAATATTTGTGATTATATTTACGCTACTAATTGAATAAAATGATTATGACGAATGTATATGCTTCTAAAAGAGAATATAATTCGTTAAAATGCAGTTAAAATATAAAAAATAGCATAATTCTAATTGACAACATACGTATTAGGTGGTAATCTTAAAGTGAAGTTACGAAAGATATAAATGATTTTAAAAATAATATTCGCATTGCTAAAGGTGATGTTCAAGCTGAATTTCATAAAATTTTGGAGGAATTGAAATGTCAAATGTCAGAATCGTGTTTGTTGAGAAGAAACAAGGGTTTAATGTAGAAGCACAGAGTTTATTGAAAGATTTCAAAGGAAACTTAGGCATAGGTAACTTAGAAGATGTAAGACTTGTAAATAAATATATTATTCCAGAAATAAATGAAGAATATTATAAAAAGTCTTTACACACAATTTTCTCAGAGTTAACTGTAGACAAAGTTTATGAATCGGATTTACCAATTAGTGAAGGAGAAATAGCTTTTGGCGTTGAATATTTGCCAGGGCAATATGACCAAAGAGCTGATTCAGCTTCTGAATGTTTATCTCTATTAACAGCTGAAGACAAGATAGAAATAAAAACTGCAAAAATTATTATTCTAAAAGGAAAACTTTCTGAAGGTGATGTTGAAAAAATCAAAGAGTACTATATAAATCCAGTAGATTCAAGAGAAGTGGATATAAAAAGTAGAGATTTATCACAGGAACCAAGCATACCTAAAGATGTTCAAATCTTAAATGGATTCATCAATAAAAATGTAAATGAATTAAAAGAATTTCATAAAGAATTAGGTTTGGCAATGAGCATTGATGATCTTGTTATGATACAAGATTACTTTAAAGAAGAAAAGAGAGAACCTACTATAACTGAGATAAAGGTTATAGATACTTACTGGTCAGATCATTGCAGACATACAACTTTCTCAACTGTATTAGAAAATGTACATATTGAAGAAGGTAATTATACAGTACCAATAAAGACAAGCTATGATAAATATCTAAAAACAAGAGAATTTGTTTATGGAAATAGACAAAAAAATAAAACTCTTATGGATATTGCAGTTATTGCAATGAAAGAACTTAGAAAAAGAGGAAAACTTGATGCTTTAGATATTTCAGAAGAAATTAATGCATGTTCAATTAATGTAAAAGTTGAAACAAATAAAGGTATTGAAGATTATCTTGTGATGTTTAAGAATGAAACACATAACCATCCAACTGAAATAGAACCATTTGGTGGTGCTGCTACATGTCTTGGTGGAGCAATAAGAGATCCATTATCAGGAAGAACTTATGTATATCAAGCAATGAGAGTTACTGGGGCAGCTGATCCTACAGTACCAGTTGAAGATACATTAAAAGGAAAACTTCCTCAAAGAAAAATAGTTCTTGGAGCAGCTCATGGATATAGCTCATATGGTAACCAAATAGGTCTTGCAACAGGGCAAGTTCAAGAATTATATCATCCAAACTATGTGGCTAAGAGAATGGAAGTTGGAGCAGTTATAGCAGCTGCACCAAAGGAAAATGTAGTTAGAGAAGAACCAACATTAGGAGATGTAATAATTTTACTTGGTGGAAGAACAGGAAGAGATGGCGTTGGTGGAGCTACAGGTTCATCAAAAGAACATACTGTTGATTCATTAAGTGAATGTGGAGCTGAAGTTCAAAAAGGTAATGCACCTACAGAAAGAAAACTTCAAAGATTATTCAGAAATCCCAAAGTAGCAAAAATGATTAAAAGATGTAATGACTTTGGAGCTGGTGGAGTTTCAGTTGCAATAGGAGAACTTTGCAGAGGATTAGATATTGATTTAGACAAGGTAACTAAGAAATATGAAGGTTTAGATGGAACAGAATTAGCTGTTTCAGAATCTCAAGAAAGAATGGCTGTTGTAGTTACTAAGGAAAATGCTGATGAATTTATAAGACTTTCAAATGAAGAAAACTTAGAAGCTACATTAGTTGCAAATGTTACTGATACAGATAGATTAAGACTTTATTGGAGAGGAAAGAACATAGTTGATTTAAAGAGAACTTTCCTAGATACAAATGGAGCTACTCAAAAAACTGAAGTTACTGTTAAAAATCCAGTAGCTTATCCATATGAAGTAAAAGATATTAATGTCAAAGAAGAATGGGTAAATAACTTAAAGAAATTAAATGTTGCATCACAGCAAGGTTTAAGTGAAAGATTTGATGCCACAATAGGTGGTGGAACTGTTCTTATGCCATTTGGTGGTAAATATCAAAAGACTCCACAGGATGGTATGGCGGCTAAAATACCAGTATTAGACGGTGAAAGTAAAGAAGCTTCTATAATGACATTTGGATGTAATCCTGAACTTGGAACATGGAGTCCATATCACATGGCATATTATTCAGTAATTGAAAGTGTTACAAAACTTGCTTGTATGGGTGGGAACTTTAGAAAAGCATACCTTACATTCCAAGAGTATTTTGAGAAACTTGGAAAAGATTCTTCAAGATGGGGAAAACCATTTGCAGCATTGCTTGGAGCATATGAAGTACAAATGGCTCTTGAAATAGCAGCTATAGGTGGTAAAGATTCAATGTCAGGAAGTTTTGGGGATTTAGATGTACCTCCAACATTAGTTTCATTTGCAGTAGGTGTTGAAAAAGCAGACAAAGTTGTATCTGCTGAATTTAAAGAAGCAGATTCAAAATTAGTAATGCTTTTAACTGAAAAGAATGAAGATGGAACAATAAATATAGAAAAATATAAAAAGAATTTAGATGTTTTATATAGATTAAATCAAGAAGGAAAAATACTTGCAGCATCAGCTCTTAAGTATGGTGGAGCATCAGAAGCAATAACTAAGATGGCACTTGGAAATAAGATTGGTGCAGAATTAGAAAATTTAACTAAGGATGAATTATTTGGATTTAATTATGGATGTGCAGTTCTTGAAGTTAAGAGCAATGTAAATATAGCAGAAGAATTTAAAGAATGTGTATATAAACAAATTGGTAAGACAACAGAAAAAGCTTCAATTGTAAGCAGAGAATATGACATGGATTTAAATTTAGATGATTTACAAACTGCATATGAAGAAAAATTAAATAAGGTTTATGGAATAAAGACAGAAGATGTAAAAGAAAAAGTAGAAACACCATTATTTGAAGCTAAATCGTATGCGTCACCTAAAATTAAAATAGCTAAGCCAAAGGTTGTTATTCCAGTATTTCCAGGAAATAACTGTGAATATGATTGTGCAAGAGCATTTGAAAAACAAGGGGCTGAAGTTTCTCAGGTAGTATTTAGAAATATTACTAAGGAAGCATTAAATGATTCAATTGAAAGATTGGCTAAGGAAATAGATAGTGCACAAATACTTATGATTCCAGGAGGATTCTCAGCAGGAGATGAACCAGATGGATCAGGAAAGTTTATTGCTAATGCATTAAGAAATGAAAGAATAGCAAATTCAGTAATGGAACTTCTTAAAAATAGAGATGGATTAGCTTTAGGTATTTGTAACGGCTTCCAGGCATTAATCAAATTAGGATTAGTACCTTATGGTGAAATTGTAGATATTAAGGAAGATATGGCTACACTTACTTACAATAATATAAACAGACATATGTCTTCAATAATTAGAACAAGAGTTACATCAAATAAGTCACCATGGTTTAGTCAAGTAAAAGCTGGAGATATTCATTCAGTAGCAATTTCACATGGTGAAGGAAGATTTGTTGCACCAGAAAGTTTAATTAAAGAATTGATAGCTAATGGACAAGTGGCAACTCAATATGTTGATTTGGAAGGAAATGTATCACTTAATATGCCATTCAATCCAAATGGATCTATGTATGGAATAGAAGGTATTACAAGTCCTGACGGAAGAGTACTTGGTAAGATGGGGCACTCAGAAAGAGTTGGAGAAAATGTTTATAAGAATATTCCAGGTGACTTTGATCAAAAGATATTTGAATCAGGTGTTAAATATTTTAAGTAGTAAATTAAAATCTTTGATTTTGCATGAATTACTTGCTCAATAAACCAATGTGAGTTGAGTTTCAAAAAATAATAATAAAATTTAGTAAAAAGTGTTGGTGAAAGATGATTTTTATTCATCTTTCATCCCAAAACATAGATTACGAAAGGAAGTTTTTCTTAAGATGGAAGTAGCAATATTTTTTGGTAGTAAATCTGATACTGAAGTTATGAGAGGGGCTGCAAATGCTTTAAAGGAATTTGGAATTACATACAAAGCATTTGTTCTTTCTGCTCACAGAGTACCAGAAAAATTAGAAGAAACTATAGCACAAGTTGAAAAAGAAGGATGCAAGATAATAATTGCAGGAGCTGGACTTGCAGCTCATTTACCAGGAGTAATAGCTTCTAAGACTGTGTTACCTGTAATAGGAATACCAGTTAAGGCTGCACTTGAAGGAGTAGATGCGCTTTATTCAATAGTTCAAATGCCTAAATCAATTCCAGTAGCAACTGTAGGAATTAATAATAGTTATAATGCAGGAATGTTAGCAGTACAGATGCTATCAGTTAATAATGAAGAACTTAAAAATAAATTAAAAGAGTTTAGAACAAATATGAAGAAAAAATTCATTGAAGATAATGCTGAAGGAGTGGAATTATAATGGAAATCAAAGAAATGTTATATGAAGGAAAAGCTAAGAAGGTATATGCTACTGATAATAAGGATGAAGTAGTAATTTATTATAAAGATGATGCAACAGCATTTAATGGAGAAAAGAAGGGTCAAATACATGACAAAGGAGTTATGAACAATAAAATAACTTCAATTCTTTTTGAACAATTAGAAAAACAAGGAATTAAAACTCACTTTATTAAAAAGTTAAGCGATAGAGAACAATTATGTAAAAAGGTTGAAATAGTACCTCTTGAAGTAATTGTAAGAAATGTAGCAGCAGGTTCTATGGCTAAGAGATTAGGTCTTGAAGAAGGAACACAATTAAAGACTACAGTATTTGAATTCTCATACAAAAATGATGAATTAGGTGATCCATTAATAAACAGATATCATGCTGTAGGTATTGGAGCTGCAACTTTTGAAGAAATAGATACAATCTTAGATATGACTGCTAAGATAAATAATATTTTAAAAGATGCATTTGCAAAAGAAAATATCAATTTAATTGATTTTAAAATAGAATTTGGTAAGACTTCAGACGGAACAATAGTTTTAGCTGATGAAATTTCACCTGATACTTGCAGATTTTGGGATGCAAATACAGGAGAAAAATTAGACAAGGATAGATTCAGAAGAGATTTGGGTAATGTGGAAGATGCATATATTGAAATTTTAAAGAGAATTTCTAAATAATTATGAAATACAGTTGACAATTAGCAATTTAAGAACAAATTTTTGAGGTGATTTTATCAATTAAGTGTTCATTGTTAATTGTCAATTAAACTAATAGGAAAGGGTTGTGTAAATGATAAATTCAGATTTTGAATTAATAATGGATCCAAGCTTAGAAAAATTTAAAGATGAATGTGGAGTATTTGGGGTATATGTAAACAAGCCAGTTGATGTTGCTTCAATGACTTACTATGGATTATATGCACTTCAGCATAGAGGTCAGGAAAGTGCTGGAATTGCAGTCGCTGATGGAGAAAAGATTGAAATGCATAAAGGTCTTGGATTAATTACAGAAGCATTTAATCAAGAGGATGTATCTAAGCTTAAGGGACATATTGCTATTGGACATGTAAGATATTCAACTGCTGGTGGAAAAGGAATTGAAAATGCGCAGCCTATTCTTACAACATCCAAAGTAGGACCTGTAGCTATGGCGCATAATGGAAATTTAGTAAATGCAGATGTAATAAAGGAACTCCTTGAAGATGGAGGACAGATTTTTCATACATCAAGTGATTCGGAAGTAATAGCATGTTTAATAGCTAGAAGTGCTAAAAAGGGATTAGCAAAAGCTGTTGTTGATGCAATGGAAGCAATAAGAGGCTCATTTGCTCTTACTATTATGTCAAAAGATAAACTAATTGGGGCTAGAGATCCACATGGAATAAGACCATTATCTCTAGGAAAGATTGATGAGGGATATATACTTACATCAGAAAGTTGTGCTTTAGATGCAATAGGTGCTGAATTAATTAGAGATATTGAACCAGGAGAAATTGTTGTAATAGATGAAGAAGGGGTGCATTCATATAGATATTCTGAAAATACTCAATGTCAGACTTGTGCTTTTGAATATATATACTTTGCCAGACCAGATTCAAAAATTGATGGATTAGAAGTTCACACAACTAGAGTAAAAGCAGGTGAACAGCTATATAAGGAACATCCTATAGATGCAGATTTAGTTATTGCGGTTCCTGATTCAGGAATACCAGCAGCAATAGGTTATGCAAAAGCATCTGGAATTCCATATGATATAGGATTTATTAAAAATAGATATGTTGGAAGAACATTTATAACACCATCTCAAGAAATAAGAGAAAGAGCTGTTGCTGTAAAACTTAATCCTTTAAAGATAAATCTTCAAGGAAAAAGTGTTGTATTAATAGATGATTCTATAGTAAGAGGTACAACATCAAAACACTTAGTTGAATCTTTAAGAAATGCAGGAGTTAAGGAAGTTAACTTCTTAATCGCTTCACCAGGAGTTAAATATCCATGTTATTTTGGAATTGATACTCCATATAGAAGTGAACTTATAGCTGCTAATAATTCTGTGGAACAGATAAGAGACATGATTGGAGCAGATTACTTAGGATACTTGAGTGAAGAAGGAGTTAAAAAAAGCTGTAACGGTAAAAAAGGCCTATGCATGGGATGTTTTAATGGAGTTTATCCAGTAGCAGCACCAATTGAACAAAAATAATTTGGGAAGTTAACTGAATTAAGGAGGATGTCTAATGATTACTTATAAAGAAGCAGGAGTTAATATAGAAGAAGGATACAGAAGTGTTAAATTAATTAAAGAATACGCAGCAAAGACTATGAGCGAATATGTTTTAAATGGTCTTGGAAGCTTTGCTGGTATGGTTGAATTACCAGAAGGTTATAAAAAACCAGTTTTAGTTTCAGGAACAGATGGTGTTGGAACAAAACTTGATATTGCATTTAAAAACAAAAAATATGATACAGTTGGAATTGACTGTGTAGCAATGTGCGTAAATGATATTTTGTGTCATGGAGCTAAGCCATTATTCTTCTTAGACTACATTGCGTGTGGAAAACTTGAAGCTGAAGTATCATCTGATTTAGTAAAAGGTATTGCAGATGGCTGTATTCAATCTGATTGTGCATTAATTGGTGGAGAAACTGCTGAAATGCCAGGTTTCTATGATGAAGGCGAATATGATATGGCTGGATTTGCTGTAGGTATAGTTGATAAGGATAAAATTATAAATGGAAGCAGAATTCAAGAAGGAGATAAGCTTATAGGAATTGCTTCTTCTGGTATACATTCAAATGGATACTCATTAGTAAGAAAGATTTTTGCTGATTATAATGAAGAGTTCGATGGACAAGAAGTATGGAAGACACTTTTAACTCCAACTAAGATTTATGTAAAACCAGTATTAGCATTATTAGAAAAATTTGATATAAAGGGAATGGCTCATATTACAGGTGGTGGATTCATTGAAAATGTTCCAAGAATGTTCAATGGTGGAGATTTTACTGCTGTAATAAATAAAGATTCATATCCATTACCAGCAATATTCAATAGAATAATTGAAAAAGGTGTGGATAAAAATCACATGTATAACACTTTTAATATGGGAATTGGATTTGTATTAGCGGTTAAAGATGAAGATGTAGTACCTATTATAAAAGCTTTAGACGAAATGGGAGAAAAAGCTTATGAAATAGGCTATGTAACATCTGGAGGTGAAGGAGTTTGTTTAAAATAGCAGTCTTAGCCTCAGGTAGTGGAACTGATTTTCAATCTATTATAGATGCAGTTGAAAGCAAAGAATTAAATGTAAAAATAGAAATGCTTATTGCAAGTAAAGATGGAATTTATGCACTTGAAAGAGCTAAAAAACATGGAATTGAAACGCATGTAGTATCAAGAAAAGAATTTGGAAAACAATCAAGTGACAAGATTCTTGAACTTGTAAAAGGTAAAGTGGATTTAATAGTTCTCGCAGGTTTTTTATCAATACTAGAAGGAGAAATACTAAAAGAATTTGAAAATAGGATAATAAATATTCATCCTTCATTAATTCCTTCTTTCTGTGGTTCAGGAATGTATGGATTAAAAGTTCATGAAGCAGTTGTAAATAGCGGAGTACGATATTCAGGGTGTACTGTGCATTTTGTAAATGGGGAAGTAGATGGAGGAGCAATCCTTCTTCAAGATATAGTACCTGTTTATTTTGAAGATGATGCAGAAAAACTTCAAAAAAGAATACTTGAAAGAGAACATATCATATTACCAAAAGCAGTTAAACTAATAAGTGAAGGAAAAGTTGAACTTATAAACGGAAAAGCAAAGATTAAAGTTTGAAACTAATATTAAAAATAATTATAAATGCAATATTTAAAAAAATAAAAATAAATTTAAATTCATTTGAAACTAAAAAGTTTAAAATGGATAGATGAGGAGTTTTTTATGAAAAAAAGAGCATTAATAAGTGTATATGATAAAGACGGCGTTTTAGATTTTGCTAAATTTTTAGTATCTAAGGAGGTTGAAATAGTATCAACAGGCGGAACTTATAGATATTTAAAAGAAAATGGAATAGATGTAATTGAAATTAATGAAGTTACTAATTTCCCAGAAATGCTTGATGGAAGAGTTAAAACACTTCACCCACTAGTTCATGCTGGAATATTAGCTATAAGAAGCAACGAAGAACATATGAATACTTTAAACGAAAGAAATATTCATACTATAGATTATGTTGTAGTTAATTTATATCCGTTCTTTGAAAAAGTAAAAGAAGATTTATCATTCCAGGAAAAAGTAGAATTTATTGATATTGGCGGACCTACAATGCTTAGAGCAGCAGCTAAGAACTTTCAGGATGTTGTAGTTATTTCTAATAAAGAGGACTATAATAGAGTTATGGAAGAAATAAATGAAAATGGTGAAGTAAGCTATAAATTAAAGAAAAAATTAGCCGGAAAAGTATTTAATCTTATGAGTGCTTATGATGCTGCAATCTCAAATTTTATGTTAAGTGATGATGAAGAAGAATATCCAGAATATCTTTCAGTTTCATATAAGAGAATGCAGAGCTTAAGATATGGTGAAAACTCTCACCAGACTGCAGCAGTATATGCTTCAACAATGTTTGATGGAGCTATGAACACATTTGAAACATTGAATGGAAAAGAATTATCTTATAATAACTTTAAAGATGTAGATATAGCTTGGAAATGTGCTAATGAATTTGATGAACCAGCGTGTTGCGCATTAAAACATAATACTCCATGTGGTGTTGCAGTTGGTAAAGATTTATATGAAGCATATACTAAAGCTTATGATGTAGATCCAACTTCAATTTTTGGTGGAATTGTTGGATTTAACAGAAAGGTTGATAAGGCTACTGCTGAAGAAATGGTTAAAATATTCTTAGAAGTAATAGCTGCACCGGATTATGATGATGATGCTTTAGAAATATTAAAAACTAAAAAGAATTTAAGAGTTCTTAAATTCCATAATACTCCAAAAGCAGAAAAATACATGGTTACAGTTGATGGGGCTATGCTTATTCAACAAGAAGATAAAAAACTTATAGATGAAATAAAAGTAGTTACAGAAAAAGCACCTACTGATGAGGAAATGAAAGATTTATTATTTGGAATGAAAGTAGTTAAATACGTTAAATCTAATGCAATAGTTACAGCTCATAATGGGGTTGCTGTAGGTATTGGTGGAGGTCAAGTTAATAGAATATGGCCTGCTAAAGATGCATTAGAAAGAGGAAAGGGAGCTACAATTTTAGCTTCAGATGCATTCTTCCCATTTAGAGATATTGTTGATGAAGCAGCTAAATATGGAATCAAGGCAATAGTTCAGCCAGGTGGATCTATAAGAGATCAGGAATCAATAGATGCATGTAATGAACATGGAATATCAATGATATTCACAGGATACAGACATTTTAAACATTAAAATTAATTTTTGTATAGGTCTCTGCGAGATTTTTTAAAAGATTTAATATTATTTTAAAATTTCTTGTGGAGACCTTTTGAATGAAGGATTAAATTTAGTAATTATTAATTAGGCAATTATATAAAAAATTAGAAGGGATGATTTATAGTATGAAAATTCTTTTAATTGGTTCAGGTGGAAGAGAACATGCATTAGCGTGGAAAATGGCTCAAAGTCAAAAGGTAGAAAAAATATATGTGGCACCAGGTAATGGTGGTACAGCTGTTTGTAATAAATGTGAAAATGTTAATTTAACAGAAATAAGTGATTTAATTAAATTTGCTAAAGATGAAGTTATTGATCTTACTGTAGTAGGACCAGAAGATCCATTAACAAAAGGAATTGTTAATGAATTTAGAAAAGAAGGATTAAGAATATTTGGGCCAGCTAAAAATGGCGCAATGCTTGAAGGAAGCAAGAGTTTTTCAAAAGATTTCATGAAAAAGTATGGTGTTAAAACAGCAGAATACGCTACATTTACTGATGTATCTAAAGCTTTAGAATATTTAAATACATGTGATTATCCAACTGTTGTTAAAGCTGATGGACTTGCTGCAGGTAAAGGCGTTATCATATGCCAAAATAAAGAAGAGGCTATAGCGGCAGTAAATGAATGTATGATAGATGATAAATTTGGGGCAGCAGGAAATACTATAGTAATAGAAGAATTTCTAGAAGGAGTTGAAGCTTCTATACTTTCAATAACAGATGGTAAAACTATAATTCCTTTCTTATCTGGAAAAGATCATAAGCAAATTTTTGATGGTGGAAAAGGACCTAATACTGGTGGAATGGGAGTAATGGCTCCAAATCCATATGTTACTGAAGATGTTATGAAAGATTTTGAAGAAAACATAATGGCTAATACTTTAAATGGGATACGAGAAGAAGGATTTGATTTTAAAGGAATTATATTTTTTGGAATAATGATAACTAAAAAAGGTGTTTATCTTTTAGAGTACAATGTAAGAATGGGAGATCCAGAAACTCAATCTGTTTTATACTTAATGGAAAGTGATTTGGTTGATGTTATTGAAGCTGCCCTTAGAGAAGAATTATATAAGACAGAAGTAAAATGGAAAAATGGTGTATGTATAAATGTTGTATTAGCATCTAAAGGATATCCAGGAAAGTTTACTAAAGGCTATGAAATAACTATAGATGAAAAAGTTCGTGATAAAGTTTTCTTAGCTGGAGCAAAGCTTGAAGATGGAGTTTTAAAGACTAATGGTGGAAGAGTGTTATCAGTAATAGGTTATGGAGCTAATGTTGAAGAAGCTAGAAAAGAAGCTTATGAAAATATTAAATATGTAAACTTTAAAGATTCTTACTGCAGAACTGATATTGGAATATTTAAATAAAGTGGAGAATATCATAAGAATTGTGTAAATTGTTCTGATTTGACATAAGTAATAAAATTATATATAATAAAAAATAACTTAAAAACAAGTTTCGTATAATTCCAATAATATGTTTTGGAAGTTTTTATGGGGAATCTATAATTCCTAATTATGAAGAAATTTAGTGAATTTTCTTTGTAATTAGGATTTTTTTATAATTTTAATGAAAGAAGTGAAAAGAATGGATTTATTTAAAATACCTAAAATAGAATTACATTGTCATTTAGATGGAAGTGTAAGACCAGAAACAATAGTTGATATAGCATATAAAGAAAATATTAAACTTAAGTCATATGATATTGAAGATATAAAAAAGGAAATTGTAGTGCCTTTGGAATGCCAATCGTTAGATGAATATTTAAAAGCATTTACAATACCTAATTTAGTAATGCAATCTAAAGAAAGCTTAAGAAGAATAACATTTGAATTATATGAAGATGCAGCAAAAGAAAATGTTAAATATATGGAAGTGCGTTTTGCACCAGTACTTCATACAGTTAAAGGACTTACATTGGAAGAAGTAATAGAAAGTGTAATATGTGGAATAAGAGATGCAGAAAATAAATTTGATATTAAAGGAAATGTGATATTGGGCTGTATGAGATTTATGTCAGCAGAGAAAGCTTTTGAAGTGATAGAAGCTGGAAAGAAATTTTTGGGCAATGGTGTTGTAGCAGTTGATTTATGTGCTGGAGAAGAAAAAGGATTTTGCAGAAAGTTTATTGAACCAATTGCTTTAGCAAGAAAATATGGATATAGAGTGACTATTCATGCTGGAGAGACTGGAATAGGTGAAAATGTATTAGAAGCGATAGATCTTTTAGGTGCTGAAAGAATAGGGCATGGAGTGTATATAAAAGACTGCGAAAAGGCATATAAAATAGTTAAAGAAAAGAATATAACTCTTGAAATGTGTCCAACAAGTAATGTACAGACAAAAGCAGTTGATAGTTTTGAGAAACATCCTATTTATGATTTTTATAAAGATGGTATTAATGTTTCTATAAATACAGATAATAGAACTGTATCATATACAACAATGACAAAAGAAGTGGAATTAGTAAGAAAATATTTCAATATGACATTTGAAGAATATAAGAATATTTATAATATGAGTGTTGAAGCCTCATTTATAAGCGATGAAATAAAAAAGGAATTAAAAAATAAAATATTATTATAAGTATTAAAATAATGAAAGTAATGGTTGTTAAGATTATACTGCATTGAAAAAAATGTCGTAATTATTTTTAGAATAATTACGATGTTTTTTTGTAACTTTTTATATATGTCCATATATATTATTTGAAATATAAATTGGATATAAGGAGTTGTTAAATATGAAAAATATAAAAATAAAAGTTGATATGTATGATGATACAAAATTTAAAATTATAGATACAAAACCAGAAAGAGATTTAATTCATTATATATGGACTAGAATGCTTACATTAGCTGGAAAAGTTGATTTGGATGGGAAATTATATTTATCAAGAAATATTCCATATACAGATGAAACTTTGGCAATTGAATTTAATAGAGATGTTATGCAGGTTAAATTAGCACTTAAAGTTTTCTTAGAATTAGAAATGATTGTTGTTGATAATGATAATGTGTATAAAATAAAGAACTTTTCTAAATATCAAAAAGGGAATCAAAGAAAAAAAGCAGCAGTTAAACAAGAAAGGGAAGTTAAATATGATATAGAGGATGATAAAAAAAATAAAGATATTAATATAAGTAGAAAAGAGGCTCAATGTAATAAATTAAAAGAAGTAGAAAAGACAGGTAATATTAAAAGTGACAACAATATAAAAGAAAACGATGAGAAGCATGTTAAAATAGAAGAATTAAACTCAGACAGTAATTCTCAATATAGACTGGCAGACTTAGTGCATAAGAATAAAGGTAAAAGAAAAAATAGCAAAAAAATCAACAATAAAGATATAATAGAAATAGAAGAAGATAAAGACACAGAACTTATCGAATTTTATGAAGGACATACAAGACCACTGGGAAAAAATGAAAGAATAATTATGGAGTTTAAAGTTTAACAAAATTATATGAAAATTTTACAGTGTAAATAAAAGTGCTATAATTTACTTTAAATAAGCTAAAAACAAATTTATATATACATAGGAGGATAAATTAATATGGATTTATTACAGAATTTAAATAATATCAACAGAGATATTACAAATTTACTACAGATTAAAGATTTATTGAGAAATATATCTGCCTTTTCAGCATTAAGTATTTTTGTAGTAAGTATAGTTCATTGTTTTTATGGATATAAATTATTAAAATGGTGGACATCATTTATAGGATTTATTTTATTTGGCTTAGCTGGATTTGGAGTTTATTATAATATTAATGGAGATTTAAATAATTCAATAATATGTGGAATTGTTATTGGAATAATTGGAGCACTTATTTCTTTTTCAATTTATAAAACAGGTGTTATTGCAATAGCTTTTGGTGCAGGATTTTTAGCTGGATATATAAGTTTGGATGATATACGAACTGCAGTAATATTGGGGATTGGATGTGGAATATTGACAGCGGTTTTTATGAAGCCTGTATTAATAATAACTATAGCAGTAAGTTCAGGTGTTATAGCAGGAAAAAATTTAGCATTAATACTTGAATTAGGTTCGGATATGGGAACTGTTTTATCAATGTTATTTGCAGTTCTTGGTTTATTATTTCAGTGGAATACAAATGTAAAAAAATTGAGATTAGTTGGTGATAGAAATAAAAAAGGAAGACAAAATAGAGCAAGTAGAGCACGTTCTAGATCTGTTAAGTCATCTATTACAGGTGTAAAAGATTTATTTTATAAGTTGAAAAATAAACTAAGTTTTGATGATGAAGATGATGATGAATATGATTATTATGATGAAACAGAGTTAATACCAGTAAATAATAATAACAAGTCATCAGAAGATAAGACTATATTTATGCCAAGAGTTGATACTAAAAAAGAAGAAGAAGAAGTAACAAAACTACTTAAAAAAAATTAATGAAAATGCAAGGAATGATATTAATGAATAATATTAAGGCTGTATTGTTTGATATGGATGGAGTTATTTTTGATACAGAAAAAGCTTATCTTGATACATGGATAAAGGTTTTTAGTAAATACGGTTATGAAATGAAAAGAGAAATATATATTTCTGTTATGGGAACAGGGAGAAAAAATGTTAAAAAAGTCTTTTTAAATATATTTGGAGAAAATCTTCCAATAGAAGATATGTATAAAGAAAAAGATGAAATACTGGCTAAGATAATTGATGAAGGAAAAGTTCCAGTTAAAAATGGAGCAGAAGAGATATTGTCATATTTAAAAGAAAGTGGGTATAAAACAGCGCTTGCTACAAGTGCCAGAAGAATTCGTACCTATAAACAAGTTAATAAGGCTGGATTGGACAAATATTTTGATGTGATAGTAACTGGAGATGATATATCTAAAGGAAAGCCAGATCCTGAAATTTTCTTGAAAGCTGCAAATAAATTAGGTGTAATGCCAAAAGAATGTATAGTGATTGAAGATTCACCAGCAGGAATAGAAGCGGCCTTTAGGGGAAATATGTATGGGATTCATGTGGAGGATTTAAAGGAAGCAGATGAAAGTATAAAAAAATATTGTTTTAAAAATTATAAAAATTTATCTCAAATACAACAGTATATTAAAACATTATAATTTAATGTTTTTTTAAGTGTAAATTAATGGTTATTAAAGTGATTATGTGTTAGTATAATTAATAAATATATTATATGAATATATTCAAGATAAGGTTATTTAGGGAGGGAATAGTATGATTATAGTGACAACTGACAGTATTCCAGGTAAGGAAATTATTGAAGTAATAGGATATGTAAAGGGAAGTACAGTAAGATGTAAAAATATAGGTAGAGATCTTATGGCTGGTTTCAAAAATATAATTGGTGGAGAAATGAATGGCTATAATGAAATGCTTATTGAAGCAAGACAAATAGCAATAGAAAGAATGATTGCTGAAGCAGAATCTAAGGGTGCAAATGCCATAGTTGGAATGAGGTTAATGTCTTCTGAAATTATTCAAGGTGCAGCAGAAATGGTTGCGTATGGTACAGCAGTACGTGTATAAAGGCATAGTAAAATAATTTTTTTCAATAATAGTATTAGGAATAATTATACACAAAATTAATAAAAAGAATTAAAAAATAAAAATCAATAAAGAATAAATTTTAATAACAGGGGATTTTAGAAAAATATTTTGTATATTATTTATACTAAATAGAAGTCTAGAATTCACTGTTTTTTTATGTACAAAAGAATAGTATATTTAATTTGAAAATTGTTAATGGTATACTAAATTAGCTATAACATAAATGATAAGGATGAAGCAAATGGAAAACAAGAACTATTTATACAATAATTATTTGAATATGGCACGTAACTTAAGAACAGATGGTAATTTACTAAAGGCATTAAGTTTTTATAAAAAGGCATATAGTCTTAATATAGGGAAGATGGATATTGAGCTTATTATGGATATGGCTCTTATTTATGATGAAATTGGACTTAAAGTTGATGCAGAAGAGAAGTATAAAGAAGTATTAAAATTAGATGAAGATGATGCAAGAGCATACTATGGACTGGCGGTTATATATGATGAGGATGGAGAGTTAAAAAAGGCTGAGGAATTTTATAAAAAAGCAATAGAAAAAAATGAAAATTATGATAAAGCATATTTTTTTCTTGCAAATGTTTATGATGAACTTGAAGAAAAAGAAAAAGCAATATTTTATTATAAAAAAACAATTGAAATAAATCCTAATGACTTGTGGGCAAATGCTAATTTGTCTTGTATTTATG
This sequence comes from Clostridium butyricum, assembly GCA_015058525.1. Classification (GTDB taxonomy): domain Bacteria; phylum Bacillota; class Clostridia; order Clostridiales; family Clostridiaceae; genus Clostridium; species Clostridium butyricum_A. Next base: position 67,641 of record SVCE01000023.1, on the reverse strand, counting down.
AAGAAAATGATGAAAATGAACAAGCTTTGTATTATATAGATAAGGCATTAGACATAGAAAAAGATAATTATAAAATTCTTTTTAATAAAGGTGTTATTTTAAATAAATTAGGAAGAGAAGAAGAAGCTGAAAAATTTTATGAAAAATCAATAAAATTTAATCCTAAATATCCATATAGTTTCTTGAATCTTGCTGTTATATATAGAGAAAACAATAAATTTGATACTGCTATTAAAATAATAAGTCATGGGATTAATGAAAATCCTAAACAGGGATTTTTATATTATAATAGGGCTTGCTTTTATGTTAATATAAGAGAATTTAATATGGCGTTGGAAGATATTAATAAATGTATTGAATTAGATGATTCATTTTTGGAGTATATGAAAAAAGATAAGGAACTTGATCCAATAAGAAATTTAGAAAATTATAAAAAGTTATATACATAAGAGTGGCTAAATGCCACTCTTTAGTATCTATATTGAATATTAGATAAATCAGAAACATGATCGTATTCGATAGTTTCATTTTTATATAAGAATTTAACTCCATCAATCCATTCGGTATTTGATTTATTGTTAGTTTGAAGGAAATTTTCTATTAATGTACCTGCTGTTACTTGTCCGCCAGTTGAACCTTGGAACTTTGAAACCCAAGTTTTGTTATTTGAATCGGCAAGGTTAATAGTAGCAATTTTTTTGCCGTTTATGGTATCTATAGACTTTATTTCAATAGGAAGACCATCAAAATTAGCTTTTGATACACTTTTTGCAAGTTGAATTAATTTATCTTTTAAGCTTGCATCTTTATTTATAGAAATGGATTCAATCTCATTTGGTTCTAAAGAATTTTCATCTACTTTATATACAGAAAATTTAATAGTGTTATCTGTGTCTTTTGATGAAGTATCATTGTTATTTGTTTTATTTTCTTCTTTAATAGTATCCTTAGAAGAAGTACTATCTGCATTTTTATCTTCCTGCAATGCTGAAGAACTGCTTGTAGAGTTTTGTTCATTTTCAATATTTTTTGTTATACTACCACAAGAAACCATAGTAAGACTTAGCATTACAACAATACCTAATATCAATTTTCTAGTCATAGCTGTACACCTCCTATATATTTTTCATAATTATACCATAGGGATTTCAAAATTTAAAGAATAATAAAATTAAAAACAGGATATAAGTAATTGACAATTTATTTTGATTATAGTATATTTTGATTGTAATATATTTTGATTATCAAAATGTTTGAAAGCTAAAAGTAAATAATACGTATTTATAAAAGTGAAAATTACAATATGATATTGGAATTGAATAGACAAGTTGGAGGGTGCAGAAATGAAAAAAGCAACATTAATAATTAATGAATTATTAGTACAGTTGTTTAATGATGTGTTGCAGATTGAAGAATCAAGCTTGAGAAGTGGAGAAATTTCAGATTTGTCCATAACTGAAATACATACTATAGAGGCCATTGGTATGTATACTGAAAAAACTATGTCAGAAGTTGCACAAAGTTTAAAAATAACTGTAGGAACATTAACTACAGCAATAAACAAATTAATTAAAAAACAATATGTTGAAAGAAAAAGAACAGAAGAAGATAGAAGAGTTGTTTTGATTAAGCTTACCAAAAGAGGCAAACTTGCGTATAGAATTCATGAAAAATTCCATAAAGATATGATTAATACAGCAATAGAAGGATTAGATGAAGAAGAAGAACAAATTTTAGTATCTTCCTTAACTAAACTAAATGATTTCTTTAAACAAAAATATGAATTATAAAATGAAGGAGATTATTATGAATAATGTTGGAATTGCAGGTATTGGAGCATATGTACCTTCTCTAGCTGTTACCAATGATAGGTTAGGTGAGTTTGTTGATACAAATGATGAATGGATTAGGGAAAGAACAGGCATAAAAGAAAGACGTATATCAGAGGGTGAAGATACTTCAACTGTTGCATTTAAGGCGGCAGAGCTTGCACTATTGAGGTCAGGAATAAGAGCAGAAGATTTAGAGTTGATAATAGTTGCAACTGTATCTCCAGATATGTTTATTCCATCAGTTGCATGTCTGGTGCAGAGTAAGCTTGGAGCAAAAAAAGCTGCATGCTTTGATATAAATGTAGCTTGTTCTGGTTTTGTATATGGGCTTGAGATAGCAAAGGGAATGATGCTTTCTATGAATTACAAAAATGCGATTGTTATAGGTGCAGAAGTTCTTTCAAAAGTTGTTGACTGGAAAGACAGAAGTACATGTATTTTATTTGGCGATGGAAGTGGTGCTGCAGTTCTTGAAAGATGTTCAGGAAAAGGAATAATAAAATCGTATTTGAAAGCTGAAGGCGATAAATGGGAAAGTTTAACTATTGGAGCGGCAGATTTTAATACTCCTTTCAGTAAAGAAAAAGTTATGAAAAAAAGATTTATTGATATGAATGGAAGAGAAGTATTTAAATTTGCAACTAAGGCTATTGAGGATGGGGTAAAAAAAATTATTAAAGATACAGGTATTTCTATGGATGAAATAAAGTTTATAGTACCTCATCAGGCAAACTCAAGAATTATAGCGTCAGCAGCTAAAAGATTAGGTGTAGAGAAAGAAAAGTTTTATGTAAATCTTGAAAGGGTTGGTAATACTTCATCGGCATCTGTACCAATAGCATTAAATGAAATGTATGAAAAAAATATGATTAGTAAAGGCGATAAGATAATACTTGTAGCTTTTGGTGGAGGACTTACATATGGTTCTACACTTATTGAATTTTAAAAATTATATGAATAAATGGAGGAATTTATTATGTTATTTGAAGAAATTAGAGAAGTTATTTGTGAACAATTAGAAATTGAAAAGGATGAAGTTTCGTTAGAAACTACTTTTGAACAATTAGGAGCAGATTCATTAGATTTATTCCAAATTGTTATTGAATTAGAAGAAAAATATGGAATCCAAATTGAAGAAGTAGAAGGATTAAAGACTATTAAAGATGCGGTTGAGTATGTAGAAGAACATAAATAGTATTTTGAAAGATTTATAGATAGAATTATAAAAATATGTTTTACGGAGTAGACTTACTCAAGTAGATATTTATTATTTGAATATTTAAATTAGAAAGAATGTCATGACTACAATCTATGTTGTATAAGTAGGAGGAAATTCTCATGAAAAATAATAGAGTATGTGAATTGTTGAAAATAAAATATCCTATATTTCAAGGTGGTATGGCAAGAATTGCAGATGCATCATTAGCATCTGCAGTCAGTGAAGCAGGAGGACTTGGAATAATTACAGGAGCAGCCCCAACTGAATGGGTAAGAGAGCAGATAAGAAAGACAAAAGAATTGACCAACAAACCATTTGGAGTAAATATAATGCTTATGTCAGAAAATGCAGATGAGATAGCAGATTTAGTATGTACTGAAGGGGTTAAAGTAGTTACAACAGGAGCAGGAAGTCCAGGAAAGTACATGAATAAGTGGAAGGAACATGGCATTAAAGTAATACCAGTAGTAGCGTCTGTTGCATTAGCCAAGAGAATGGAAAAATGTGGAGCGGATGCTGTGGTTGCAGAAGGAACTGAATCTGGAGGACATGTAGGACAGCTTACTACAATGACTCTTGTTCCACAAGTAGCTGATGCAGTTGATATTCCAGTAATTGGAGCAGGTGGAATAGGCGATGGAAGAGGAGTAGCGGCAGCTTTTATGTTGGGAGCTGAAGGAGTTCAGCTTGGAACAAGATTTTTAGTAGCTGAAGAATGTACGGTGCATCCTAATTATAAAGAAAGAGTATTAAAGGCTAAGGATATTGATACTGAAGTTACAGGAAGGCCAACAGGACATCCTGTCAGAGTTTTGAGAAATAAACTTTCAAGAAAGTATTTAAAACTTGAAAAAGAAGGAACAAGTATTGAAGAACTTGAAGCGCTAGGTGTAGGTGCATTAAGAAAAGCTGTTATAGATGGTGATGTTGATAACGGATCATTAATGGCAGGTCAAATAGCAGGAATAGTTAATAAAGAGCAGACTGCTAAAGAAATCATAGAAGAATTGTTTGATGAAGCAGAAAAAAGATTTAACTTGTTTGGAGGCAGGAATGAATAGTGAAAAAACAGCCTTTCTATTTCCAGGTCAAGGAGTACAGACTATAGGAATGGGAAAGGATTTATATGAAAACATATCTGAATGTAAATTGATATTAGATTATAGTGAAGATATTTTAAATATGCCTATTAAAAAGATGATGTTTGAAGGACCTAAAGATATAATTACAGCAACAGAAAATGCACAACCATTAATTTTAATTGCGTCTCTTATGGCATTAAAAGCATTGGAAGTTAATGAGATAAATGCTCAATATGCAGCAGGTTTAAGTTTAGGAGAGTATGCGGCATTAATTTATGGAGGTGCATTATCATTAGAAGAGGGACTTCTTTTAATAAAAGAAAGAGGAAGAATAATGGGAAGTGCACTTCCTGAGGGACTTGGAACAATGGCTGCAATACTAAAACTTAATAATGAAAAATTAAAGGAATTATTAAAAAGAGCAGGTGAATTTGGAGTTATTGAAGGAGCTAATTTTAATTGTCCAAGACAGGTATCAGTTTCAGGTGAATTTAAAGCTGTAAATGAAGCTGTTAAAATAGCCAAAGAACTTGGAGGAATTGGAATTCCTTTAAAAGTAAGTGGACCTTTCCATAGTTCATTGTTAGCTGGAGCAAGTGAAGAATTTTATGAAACTATAAAGAAAGTAAATATAAAAGAATTTGATAAAATTGTTTATTCTAATTTTAAAGGTGCTCCATATGAAAGCAGTGATGATGTGAAAATAATATTGAAGAATCATATTAGAAGCTCTGTACTATTTGAAAACATAGTAAATGATATGCTTAACAAAGGTGTAGATACTTTTATAGAAGTAGGACCTGGAAAGACACTTAGAGGATTTGTAAAAAAAATTAATAGAAGTGCCAAATTGTTTAATGTTGAGAATATGGAGTCATTAATAAGTACAGTTGAATCATTTTAAAAATGTAAATAAAAAATCTATAAGCAATTTTTGAAAGAAATATTATATATAAAATATATTTCAAGGAGGAAATTTATGTTGAAGGGCAAGTGTGCAGTTGTAACTGGTGCTTCAAGAGGTATTGGAAAAGCAATTGCATTAAAGTTAGCATCTCTTGGAGCTAATATAGTGATAAATTTTAGAAATAGTGAAAAAGAAGCTTTAGAAGTTGAAAATGCAGTGAAAAAAATGGGTGTAGAAGCTTTGAGTATTAAAGCTGATATTTCTAAATTAGATGAAGTTGAAAACTTAATTAAGAATGCTAAAGAAAGATTTGGAACTATAGATATCATAGTAAATAATGCAGGCATAACAAAGGATAATCTTATTTTAAGAATGAAAGAAGAAGATTTTGATAGTGTTATTGATGTTAATTTAAAAGGAGTTTTTAACTGTCTTAAAAGTATAACTCCAGTTATGATAAGACAGAAAAAAGGAAAAATAATAAACATATCTTCAGTTGTGGGGGTAGCAGGTAATGCAGGTCAGGTAAATTATGCAGCATCTAAAGCTGGAATAATAGGTATGACAAAATCTCTTGCTAAAGAAATTGGAGCAAGAGGAATTAATGTTAATGCAGTTGCACCAGGTTTTATTGACACAGAAATGACAGAATGTCTTAGTGAAAATGTAAAAGAAGAAGCAAAGAAGAAAATTCCTTTAAAAAGATTTGGAACAGTTAATGATGTGGCAGAAGTTGTTGCTTTTCTAGCTGGTGAGCAATCTGATTATATTACAGGTCAGGTTATTCATGTTGATGGCGGAATGCTTATGTAATGGAGGAAAGTATTATGGAAAGAAGAGTTGTTATCACAGGAATGGGAGCATTAACTCCTATAGGAAATGATGTTAATACATTTTGGAATAATGCCAAAGAAGGAAAGTCTGGTATAGACTTTATTACATTAGTTGATAATGAGTTAATAGATGTTAAGGTTGCTGGTGAAGTTAAAGAATTTAATCCTGAACCAATTATAAGCAAAAAAGAATGTAGAAGATTAGATAGATTTGAACAGTTTGGAATAGTTGCTGCTGATGAAGCAATTAAAAATTCAAAGCTTGATTTAGAAAAAGAAGATTTAGATAGAATTGGAGTAAGCATAGGTTCTGGAATAGGCGGATTAGAAACAATAGAAACTGAATGTAATAAACTTGCTACAGGAAAATCAAGACGTGTGTCACCATTTTTTGTACCAATGTCTATTGTTAATTTAGTAGCTGGAAATGTTGCGATTAAATATGGATTAAGAGGACCATGTACATCTATAGTAACTGCATGTGCTACAGGAACAAATTGTATTGGTGAAGCATTTAGAGCAATTAAGCATGGATATGCAGATGTTATGGTTGCAGGTGGAGCAGAAGCACCTATTACAAGAATAGGAGTTGGGGGATTCCATGGAATGAAAGCACTAAACTCTCATAATGATCCAAAGAGAGCATCTATACCTTTTGATAAGGAAAGAAGTGGATTTGTAATGGGTGAAGGTGCAGGAGTAGTTGTGCTTGAATCCTTAGAACATGCACAAAAAAGAGGGGCAAAAATTTATGCAGAAGTAGTAGGATATGGTTCAACATGTGATGCATATCATATTACATCACCAGCACCAGATGGAAGCGGTGCAGCTAAAGCTATGGAATTTGCTATAAAAGAAGCTGGTGTTACGCCAAAAGATATTTCGTATATAAATGCTCATGGCACATCAACTCAGCTTAATGATAAGTTTGAAACAATTGCAATAAAGAAAGTGTTTGGAGAAGATACTAAGGTTCCTGTATCATCTACAAAATCAATGACCGGACATTTACTTGGTGCAGCTGGAGCAATAGAAACTATAATATGTGCAAAAGCTGTTGAAGAAGGATTTATACCACCTACTATAGGATATGAAGTACCTGACGAAGGACTTGATTTAGATTATGTACCTAATGAAGGTAGAAAACAAAATGTAGAGTATGCATTAACTAATTCTTTGGGATTTGGTGGTCATAATGCAACACTTATTGTGAAGAAGTGGAAATAGAATGGGAGGTTATTCTATGGAATTTAATCAAATTAAAGAATTAATACAGCTTATTGATTCTTCTAGTTTAGCATTTTTTGAATTTAGTGATGGTGAAGATCATATAAAAATGGATAAGTCACTACATAGATTTTCTAATGATAATAGTGAGCCAAAAGAAACAATATCAGATATAAATAAATCTTTATCTGCTACAGATATAAATGCTTCAAAAAAAGTAGAACAAACAGAAAAAGTAGTAAAAAACCAAGAAGTAAAAGATAAAGCAGATGAACAGGATGAAAATTTAAAGGTGATTACATCACCTATGGTTGGAACATTTTATGCTAAAGCATCTCCAGAAAGTAATCCTTTTGTAAGTGAAGGAGATGTTATACAAAAAGGAAAAGTTATATGCATAATTGAAGCTATGAAACTTATGAATGAAATTGAAAGTGATTTTTGTGGAACTATTGTTAAATGTTTAGTTAAAGATGGAGATATGGTAGAGTACGGACAACCATTATTCAAGATTAGGGAGGAATAAAAAGTGCTAAAAATAAATGAAATAAAAGAAATTTTACCTCATAGATATCCTATGCTTTTAATTGATAGAGTAACTGAAATGGATATTGAAAATGAATTATATGTTAAAGGGTACAAAAATATTTCTGCAAATGAACCGTTTTTTCAAGGACATTATCCTAATATGCCTATAATGCCTGGTGTTCTTCAAATTGAGGCATTAGCTCAAACTGGGGCAGTAGCAATTTTATCAATGGATAAGTTTAAAGGAAAGACTCCTATTCTGGCAGGAGTAAATAAAGCAAGATTTAAAGATAAAGTTGTACCAGGAGATAGATTAGATTTATGCTGTGAGATAGTTAGATTAAAGGGTACGATAGGTGTTGGAAAAGGCACTGCCAGTGTTGATGGAAAAGTTGTATGTGAAGCAGAAATATTATTTGCCATAGTCTAGGATGGGTGATGTTATGTTTAAGAAAATATTAATTGCAAATAGAGGAGAAATAGCTGTAAGAATAATAAGAGCATGTAGAGAAATGGGCATAAGCACTGTAGCTGTATATTCTGAAGCAGACAAAGAAGCACTCCATACTCAGCTTGCAGATGAAGCTGTTTGTATAGGACCTGCAATGCCTAAAGACAGTTATTTGAATATTGCAAATATATTGAGTGCATGTGTTCTAACTGGAGCAGATGCAATACATCCTGGTTTTGGATTTTTATCTGAAAATTCGAAATTTGCCAAGATGTGTAGACAGTGTAATATTAAATTTATAGGACCTGATTATGAAACTATTGATTTAATAGGGAATAAAGCTATGGCTAGAAAAATAATGAAGGCTTCTGATGTACCTGTAGTTCCTGGATTTGAAGGTGAAATTGAAGATGAAAATCAGGCACTTGAAATAGCTGAAGGTATAGGATATCCAATAATGATAAAAGCTGCAGCAGGTGGTGGAGGAAAAGGAATAAGAGTTGCATTTAATGAAGAAGAATTTCTTATGGGGTTTAAAACTGCAAAAGCAGAAGCTAAAGCATGTTTTGGAGATGATACATTATATTTAGAAAAATTTATTCAAAGACCAAAACATATTGAATTTCAGATACTTGCTGATGAACATGGTAATATAGTTCACTTATGTGAGAGAGAATGTTCTATGCAGAGAAAAAATCAGAAGGTATTAGAAGAAGCTCCTTCTAATGTTCTTACACAAGAACTTAGAGAAAAAATGGGAGAAATAGCTAAAAGAGCTGCCAGTGCTGTTGATTATAAAAATGCAGGAACAATAGAATTTTTGTATGACAAAGATAATAATTTTTATTTTATGGAAATGAATACAAGAATCCAAGTTGAACATCCTATTACGGAAATGATAACAGGAATAGATCTTGTTAAAGAGCAGATTAAAATTGCATCAGGAGAATATTTAAGTTTTACTCAGGATGATATAAAAATTAAAGGACATGCAATTGAATGCAGAGTTAATGCTGAAGATCCAGAACATGATTTCAGACCATGCCCAGGAAAAATTGAAGAGTTATGTATTCCAGGGGGAATGGGAGTGAGAATAGATTCAGCTATTTTTTGTGGATATAAAATACCACATTGTTATGATTCTATGATTGCTAAAGTTATTACTTTTGGAAATGATAGAAATGAAGCTATAGTAAAAATGAGAAGGGCATTAGCTGAATTTGCAGTTGGCGGAGTTAAGACTAATATTAATTTTGATCTTTCAATTTTAGAAAGTAAAGAATTTTTAGAGGGAGAGTATGATACTTCATTTTTAGAGGAAAAGATGGTGAACAAGAATGCTTAAGGACTTATTTATAAAAAGACAATATGCTACTGTTAAACCAGCAGTATTAAAGAAAATAGAACCTGAAGAAAAACCTAATATACCGTCAGGAATGTGGACTAAATGTGAAAAATGTAATGGAATTATATATCATGAAGACTTAGAAAATTCTAAGTATGTTTGTACATCTTGTGGACACCATTTTAGAATTAATGCAAAACAGAGAATAAAAATGACTTTTGATCAGGATACATTTAAAGAAATGTGGAAAGATTTAAAAACAATTAACCCTTTGAATTTTGAAGGCTATGAAGAAAAGATAAAAAAGAGTATGACAAAGACTGATAGTAGTGAAGGTGTTGTTACTGGTATTGGTCAAATTAATGGCTTAACAGTAGCTTGTGGTGTTATGGATAGTTTTTTTATGATGGGAAGTATGGGAACTGTTGTAGGTGAAAAGCTTACTAGATTATTTGAATATGCTACTGAAAATAAATTGCCAGTAATAGTTTTTACTACATCTGGTGGAGCTAGAATGCAGGAAGGAATTTTTTCTCTTATGCAGATGGCAAAAGTAAGTGCAGCAGTAGCAAAGCATGATGAAGCTGGCCTTTTATATGTTTCAGTTTTAACAGATCCTACAACAGGTGGAGTAACAGCTAGTTTTGCAATGGAAGGTGATATAATCTTGAGTGAACCGAATGCATTAATTGGTTTTGCAGGTAGGAGAGTAATAGAAAATACTATAAAAGAAACATTGCCTGACAATTTTCAGAAAGCAGAATTTTTACTTGAAAAAGGTTTTATAGATGCTATTGTAAAGAGAAAAGATCTTAGAGTTATGTTATATAAAATTCTAGTTTTACATGGAGTGAAGAATTATGAATGAGGATTTTTTAAAGATGGGTGCTGTAAGTGTATGGGATAGTGTTGAAATTGCAAGACATAAATATAGACCTACAGGACAGTTTTATATAGAAAATATATTTAATGATTTTATAGAATTTCATGGGGATAGAAAATTTGGTGATGATAAATCTATAATCGGTGGAATTGGTCGCCTTGGAAATGTAAGTCTTACAATAATTGCTATAACTAAAGGAGCTAATACAAATGAAAATATTAAAAGAAACTTTGGAATGCCAAATCCAGAAGGATATAGAAAAGCACTTCGTTTAATAAAGCAGGCTGAAAAGTTTAAAAGGCCTGTAATATGTTTCGTAGATACACCGGGTGCGTTTTGTGGACTTGGAGCAGAAGAAAGAGGTCAAGGTGAAGCTATAGCAACTAATTTATTTGAACTTAGTAGGATTAGAACTCCAATATATTCAGTAGTAACAGGTGAAGGTGGAAGTGGCGGTGCTTTAGCTCTTACTGTGGCAGATAGGATATGTATGCTTGAACATTCAATTTATTCTGTACTTTCACCAGAAGGATTTGCATCAATTCTTTGGAAAGATGCTAGTCGTGCAAAAGAAGCTGCGGAAGTTATGAAAATTACAGCAAAAGATTTAAAAGACTTTGGAATAATAGATGAAGTAATAAAAGAACCTAGAGGCGGAGCACATAAAAATTCTATGAAGGCTTGTGAATTTATAAAAAATAGCATAGTAAGCTTTTTAAAAGAAGTAAAAGATGCAGATATAAATAAGCTTGTTGATAATAGATACAGTAAATTTAGAAAAATGGGTGATTTTTATTAAGAGTTAGCAGATGCTTAAAATTATTAGAAATAATTTTAAGCATCTTTTTAAGTTTTATATTATTTTATTACTTTATATTCACGTAAGAATTTAATAATTTCATTATTAACTCATTCGATATAATAGATAAAGTTTGGTTGACAACCTAAATAATCAAAAATATTATTTAGATATATTAGTTTTTAATGTTTTAATTGTGAAGGGAGAGAGTGATGATGGAAAGTAACAGTACAAAGATTGCAAAAATTGCAACAAGAATGGCCATATGTGAAAGAGAAGAAGAAAATGAATTGAAAAGGATATATTCTGAAAAAGGTATAAAAGTAACGGCAGTGAATATTGGAGGAAATATTAATACGTCCATATCTAAAATATTAGAAAGTGCATTGGTAGCGTCAAAAAGAAATGGATTAATAAGAGAAGAACATTTGCATGAAGGAGCTGTAATTGGAGCAACAAGAGATGCTATAATTCAAGTACAAAATAGAGCAAGTGGTCAGAATGTAGGTGGAAAAATTGGAATTGCTAGAGGTGGAGAACATATATCAGTATGTATATTTTTAAGTATAGGATTACTTCATCTTGATGAAGTTGTTATAGGGATTGGACATAGATCACTTCCAAAGTAATAATAAAAGGATAGCTTTTATGATTTTAATATTTTTTATCATAAAAGCTATTTTTATTTTATAAAATTGTTTTTTCTTTTATATTTTATATATTTTGATATAATAATATTTAGTATAAATGAAACAATAAGAGGTGAAGTTCATGAGACCGTTGGCAGATTTGATGAGACCTGATAAAATTGAAGATTTTGTTGGGCAGGAACAGATCTTAGGGCCAGGAAAGCCACTAAATAATTTAATAAAAAACAAGAATATCTGCAACTGTATATTTTATGGACCTCCAGGAACAGGAAAAACTACTTTGGCCAATATTATGGCTAAGTATGTAGATAAAAAGTTTTATAAGTTGAATGCTACAACTGCAAGTGTTAAAGATATTCAGGATATAACAAATAGCATGGATAATCTATTGAGCTATAATGGAGTGGTTCTTTATATAGATGAACTTCAGCATTTTAACAAAAAGCAACAACAGGCACTTTTAGAATTTATTGAAGATGGAAGAATAACTTTAATTGCAAGTACAACTGAAAATCCGTATTTTGTAATACATAAGGCTATTATAAGCAGGTGTAATATTTTTGCGTTCAAACCACTAAATAAGTCTGATATAGTTATAGGTCTTGAAAAATCTATAAAAAGACTTATAAATGAAGGTGTCGAAGTAGATTATACAAAAGAAGCATTAGAATATATAGCAGAAATATCACAAGGTGATTACAGAAAATCATATAATATTTTAGAATTAGCAATAAACTCACAAGTAAAGCGTGTTAGAGGAATTACAGTAGAATATATTGAAAGTTTAGGACAGTCAAATATGAGGGCTGATAGTAGTGGAGATGAATTTTATAACTTTTTAAGTGCTCTTCAGAAAAGTATAAGGGGAAGTGATCCAGATGCTGCGGTTCACTATTTAGCACGTCTTATAAAGAGTGGAAATTTGACTGCTATAATAAGAAGAATAGCTGTTATTGCTTCGGAAGATATAGGTTTAGCTTATCCTCAAGCACTTACAGTAATAAATTCAGGAATTGAATTGGCATTGAAAGTAGGATTTCCAGAAGCACAGATAATTTTATCTGAACTTGTAATATATCTTGCAACATTACCTAAATCAAATAGTGCATACATGGCAATAATGCATGCAATGTCAGATCTTGATGTTATAAATGTAGGAGATATTCCAATGCATTTAAAAGATGCTCATTATGGAGGTGCACAAAAACTTGGCGTTACAGGATATAAATATCCCCATGATTATCCTAATCATTATGTTAGTCAACAGTATATGCCTGCTGAGTTAAATGGTAAAAAATATTATAAAGAACAGAATAATAAATATGAAGAAAGTATAAAACGTTATTGGGATTCTATTAAAGCAAAAAAATGATTGTTTGACAAAGTCCGAGTATTTTGATAAGATATAAAAGAAATATGAATTACAAGCAATTTTAAAGGGGTGTTGAAATGAAATTATCAACAAAAGGAAGATATGGTGTTAGAGCAGTAGTAGAACTAGCGATTAATTATGGAGGAGCCCCTGTATCAATAAAAACAATTTCAAAGAGACAAAATCTTTCAGAATATTATTTAGAGCAGCTATTTAGTCCTCTTAGAAGAGCAAATGTAATTAGAAGCATAAGAGGAGCACAAGGTGGATATGTGTTATGTAAGCATCCTAGTGAAATTACAGTTGGACATATCATGACTATACTAGAAGGTCCAATTGAAGTGGCAGACTGTATAGATGGGTTTAAGTGTGACAGTGAAGAATGTTGTGCAACTAAATCAGTATGGGAAAAAATAAAGAAAAGCATAGATGACGTTATGAATTCAATAACACTTCAAGATATTGTTAATGATTATAATGAAATTTTAAAGAAACAAAATGGAATACTAATTGCGAATAGGAGCGAATAAAACATGAATAATGTATATATGGATTATGCGGCTACAACTTATGTTAATCCAGAAGTATTAGAAGAAATGATGCCATATTTTACACAGAAATTTGGTAATCCATCTTCATTTTATGGAATATCAAGAGAAACCAAAAAAGCAATAGATAATGCAAGAGCTAAGGTTGCAACAGCTTTAAATTGTAAACCAAGTGAAGTTTATTTTACAGGTGGTGGCTCAGAATCTGATAACTGGGCTATAAAGGGAATTGCGTCAGCACATAAAAATAAAGGAAATCACATAATAACAACTAAAATAGAACATCATGCTGTATTACATACTTGTCAATACTTAGAGAAACATGGATTTGAAGTTACATATTTAGATGTTGATAAAGAAGGATTTGTTAATTTAGATGATTTAAGAAATGCTATAACAGATAAAACTATATTAGTATCTATAATGTTTGCAAATAATGAAATTGGAACAATTCAGCCAATTAAGGAAATTGGTCAAATTTGTAGAGAAAAGAAAGTAATTTTCCACACTGATGCAGTTCAAGCAGTAGGAAATGTACCAGTAGATGTTCAAGATATGAATATTGATATGCTTTCACTTGCAGGACATAAAATTTATGGCCCAAAAGGTATAGGAGTACTTTATATAAAGAATGGAATAAAAATAGATAACTTAATTCATGGAGGAGCTCAAGAAAAGAATAGAAGAGCAGGTACTGAAAATATTGCTTCAATAGTTGGGATTGGAAAAGCAATAGAATTAGCTACAGCTAATCTTGATGAACACATGAATAAATTAAGTGCTTTAAGAGATAAATTAATGGACGGAATATTAGAAAAAGTACCATATTCATATGTTAATGGACCAAGAGGAGATAAGAGATTACCTGGTAATGCAAATGTTAGATTTACATTTGTTGAAGGAGAATCAATTTTATTATCATTGGATTTTAAAGGAGTATGTGCATCAAGTGGTAGTGCATGTACATCTGGTTCTTTAGATCCATCTCATGTATTACTTGCAATAGGTCTTCCACATGAGTTGGCACATGGATCATTAAGACTTACATTAGGTGAAGGTTCAACTGAAGAAGAGGTTGATTATGTATTAGAAGTATTACCACCAATTATAGAAAGATTGAGAAATATGTCACCATTATGGGATGATTTCATTAAGAAGGGAGAAAAGTAATTATGATATACAGCGATAAAGTATTAGATCATTTTCAAAACCCAAGGAATGTTGGGGAAATTCCAGATGCAAATGGAGTTGGAGAAGTAGGTAATGCTAAATGTGGAGATATAATGAAGATATATTTAAAAGTAGAAGATAACATTATAAAAGATGTCAAATTTAAAACTTTTGGTTGTGGATCAGCTATAGCATCTTCTTCAATGGCTACTGAAATGATTAAAGGAAAAACTTTAGATGAAGCGTGGGAATTAAGCAACAAGGCAGTTGCTGAAGCGTTAGATGGACTTCCACCAGTTAAAATGCACTGTTCAGTTCTTGCTGAAGAAGCAATTCACAAGGCTATTAATGATTATAGAGCTCAAAATGGTTTAGAAGTAAAACCAATGAAGGAACATAATCATGATGAATTACATGATATGGTTCACGGAGAATAATAAGAATGGATACTAAAAAGAAAGTTTTAGTAGGTATGAGCGGAGGAGTTGATAGTTCCGTTGCTGCTTATCTTCTAAAACAACAGGGATATGAAGTTATTGGTGCAACAATGCAGATTTGGCAGGAAGATAAGGAAGTTGAAGAAAAAGAAGGTGGATGTTGTTCGCTTTCAGCTGTTGAAGATGCTAGAAGAGTTTGTGATAAATTAGATATACCATTTTACGTTTTAAATTTCCAAGATTATTTTAAAGAAAAAGTTATAGAACCTTTTGTTCAGGAATATATAGATGGAAGAACTCCAAACCCTTGTATACAGTGTAATAAACACTTAAAGTTTGATGAACTATTAAGAAGGGCAAGAGCTATAGGTGCAGATTATGTTGCGACAGGACATTATGCAAAAATAGAAGAACGTGATGGCAGATATTTATTAATAAGGTCTGATGATGACAGAAAAGATCAAACGTATGCACTATATAATTTTACTCAAGATCAGCTTAAACATACGTTAATGCCTTGTGGAGCGTATGAAAAGACTAGGATTAGAGAAATAGCTAAAGAAATAGGTTTAGCTGTACATAATAAAAAAGATAGTGAAGAAATATGTTTTATTTCTGATAATAATCATGGAAAGTATATATCAGAAGTAAGACCAAACAGAGTAAAACCAGGAAACTTTGTTGATAAAGAAGGAAATGTATTAGGACAACATAAAGGAATAGTATATTATACTATTGGGCAGAGAAAAGGGTTGGGGATAGCCCTTGGAAGACCTGTGTTTGTTACTGCAATAAATGCTAAAACAAATGAGGTAGTTTTAGGATCAGAAGATGAAATATTCAAAAATGATCTTATTGCAACTGATGTTAACTTTATTCCGTTTGATAAGTTAGAAAAGGAAATTGTAGTTACAGCTAAGGTAAGGTATTCTGCAAAACCAAGTGAAGCAACACTTATACCACTTTCTAATGGAAGAGTAAAGGTTTCTTTCAAAGAAAAACAAAGAGCAATTACCAAAGGACAGTCTGTAGTATTCTATGATAATGAAATTGTAGTTGGTGGCGGAATAATCGAAGCTATATTATAGATATAAACATAAGCTTTTCAGTTTTGATAAATGTAAAATCATTTATTTTAATTGGAAAGCTTTTTTATATTTTAATAAAGATAAATCTTTTAGCAACAATTTTTATAGAAAAAATATTGATGATTTTTTTATATTGGGAATTTTTTATAGATAAATGGTAAAGATATTAGCATATTAAATTTATATGTTAATGAATTACAATGTAAGGAAGAAAGATTTGAGGAAAAGTTATGTATAAAACCAGAGATTTCTATTATAAAAATGTTTATGATATTAAAGGAAAAAAGATAGGAGTGGTTGAAGATCTTTTTATTGACTTTTTTCAAGAAAAAATAATGGGGATTAAAGTTGCAGCTCATAAATTATTTTCTAAAAAAAATTATATTTCCATAGAAAATATAATTGAAATCGGAAATGAAATTATTGCGTTAGATATAGATGAATATTGTGGCCTCGAATTTAAAAATATTAAGAATATGGAAGTGTTGAATTTACAGGGGGAAATAAAAGGGATACTTGAAGATATAATAATAGATGCTCAGGGCTATTGTATAAAAGGCCTTATAGTGAGTTCTGGAATTATTGATAGATTATTAAATGGAAAAGACATAATTCTTTTAAAAGAATGTGTGTTGGGAGAAAAATATATTTTGTATTTTGGAGACGAAAAAATAAAATTAAAAACATTACCTCATAGATTGGGAAAAACATATGAAAGTACTAAAGTATAAAAATTTACTTTTAAAAGCAGTTATAATAATGGTCAGTTTAGGAATTATACTTTTGTATATATTCAATGCTTCTATAAAAAAAATATTTAATATAATAACTGCATCATTAATTATTGCATATGTATTTATCCCAGCACGAAAGTTTTTGGAAAGAAAAATTAAAATTAGTAGAAGCAAAGCTTCTATTTTGATTATACTAATACTTTTAGGAATTTTTGTGTCCAGCATTTTGATTATAGTTCCAAGTTTGTTCAATGAAGCAGAAAATATAAGTAAAATGATTGAAAATTTAAGTGGCTTTATGCAGGAGACTATGGATAAAAGTGGAATGAAGAGAATTCCAATTATAAATAATATGTATAATTCAATTTTAGAACGAGGAAATGATTTTATAAATAATTACTCTAGACAATCTATAAATGATTTAATAAAGAAAAGTGGAGATATTATATCATATGCTGTCTGTCCTATTATGATATATTATTTGTTGAGTGATGGAAAAGAAATATATGAAAAAATAATGTTGTTATTTCCTACTAGAAAGAGAAGTGTAGCAAAAAAAGTACTATTAGATATAGATAGGGTTTTAAGTAGATACATAGTAAGTCAGCTTTTGTTATGTGGCATAATAAGTATACTTACATTTACACTTCTTATAGCATTTAAGGTAAAATTTCCATTTTGGATTTCTTTGCTTAATGGAGTGTTTAATATAATTCCATATTTCGGACCTATTCTAGGTATAATACCAGCAGCAGTTTCGGCTTTGATTGATTCTCCCATGAAATGCATTTACACAATTATAGGAATGCTTGTTATACAACAAATAGAGGGTAATATATTATCGCCAATGATTACTAGCAAAAGCATAGAAATGCATCCATTTGCTATTATAGTTCTTCTTCTTATTGGAGATGAACTTGGAGGTTTTATAGGAATGGTGTTAGTTATTCCTATTGCTGTTATTATAAAGGTTTTGTATGATGATATTAATTATTATTTATTTTAAACTTTCGAAACATGTATGTATAAATGGTTTAATATTGACATAATTATCTATATGAAATATAATTTTTCATGAAATAATAAAATATTTAAGCGATGAATAGGAAAAGTAGAATTATTTTAGATATTAAGAGAAGAAGTGGTTGGTGAAAACTTCTTATCTAGGTATTTCGAAGCTACCTAGGAGCTATAAATTTTCTAAGTGATGTATGTTATTTGTACATAATTAGGGTGGTACCGCGGAATTTTAGCTTTCGTCCCTTGTTTTTTAGGGGAGAGAGCTTTTTTGATATTTAGGAACTGCACAATATGAAAAATATATAGATGGAGGGATATTTTTATGAAATTTACAAAAACAAATGACTTAAGAGATGCTTATTTAAAGTTCTTTGAAAGTAAAGGACATTTAAAAATGGATAGCTTTTCTTTAGTGCCAAAGAATGATAAAAGTTTATTATTAATCAATGCTGGTATGGCTCCATTAAAACCTTATTTTACAGGACTTCAAGAGCCACCAAGAAGAAGAGTTACTACATGCCAAAAGTGTGTAAGAACAGGTGATATAGAAAATGTAGGTATAACAAGCAGACACGGTACTTTCTTTGAAATGCTTGGTAACTTTTCATTTGGAGATTACTTTAAAAAAGAAGTAATTCCATGGGCTTGGGAGTTCTTAACAGAAGTTTTAGAAATGCCAAAAGAAAAATTATATGTTACTATTTACTTAGATGATGATGAAGCTTATGAATACTGGACTACTTTAACAGATGTTGATAAGAGTCATATATTTAGACTAGGTAAAGAAGATAACTTCTGGGAACATGGTGCTGGACCTTGTGGACCATGTACAGAAATTCACTTCAGCAGAACAGAAGAAGTTCCAAAGAATGCAGATGAATTTGTTGAACTATCTGATGCTGATAAGATTATAGAAATATGGAATCTTGTATTTACTCAATTTAATGGTGATGGAAAAGGAAATTATGAAAAACTTGCAAGTACTAACATAGATACAGGAATGGGACTTGAAAGACTTTCAGTAGTTATGCAAGAGAAAAACAGTATATTTGAAATAGATACATTAGAAAATATATTAAATGAAGTTGCAAAACTTGCTGGAGTTAAATATGGTGAAAATCATAAAACAGATATATCATTAAGATTAATAACTGACCATATAAGATCAATAACTTTTATGATTTCAGATGATATTATGCCATCTAATGAAGGAAGAGGATATGTTCTTAGAAGATTACTTAGAAGAGCTGCAAGACATGGAAAGACATTAGGAATAAAAGATGCATTCCTTTGCAATCTATGTGATGTTGTTATAAGAGATTCTAAAGATGCTTATAAAGAATTAGAAACTAAGAAAGATTACATTAAGAAAGTAATCAAAATAGAAGAAGATAAGTTTAGAGAAACATTAGATTCAGGAATTGAAATCTTAAATGGTTTCATTTCAGAATTAAAATCTAAGAACCAAAAAGTTTTAAGTGGAGAAAATGGATTTAAATTATATGATACTTTTGGATTCCCAATGGAACTTACAAAAGAAATATTAGAAGATGAAGGTCTTTCTTTAGATGAAGATGGTTTCCATAAAGAAATGAAAGTTCAAAGAGAAAGAGCAAGAAGTGCAAGAAAAGTATCTAATTATATGGGAGCTGATGTTAAAACTTCAGATGCTATAAGTGCAGAAATTGAAACTCAATTCCAAGGATACAATAAAGATGTCTTAATTGGAAATGTAAAAGTACTTATAGATGGTGAAGAATTTGCAGATGTATTAACTGAAGGAAGTAAAGGAATCTTAGTGACAGATGTTACTCCTTTTTATGCTGAAATGGGAGGACAAATTGGAGATACTGGTGTTATATACAATGATAGCTTCAAAGCAAAAGTTGTAGATACTAAGAAAAATATTGGTGGAAAGATTGTTCACTTTGTTGAAGTATTATCTGGTGAAGTTAGAGTTAATGATACTGTAACTATGGAAGTAGATAAAGAAAGACGTGAAAGAATCAAAAAGAATCATACTGCAACACATTTATTAGATACTGCATTAAAGAAAGTTCTTGGTTCACATGTACATCAAGCTGGTTCATTAGTTACTGATGAAAGATTAAGATTTGACTTCTCTCACTTTGAAGGATTGACTGAAGAAGAAATTTTAAAAGTTGAGGAATTAGTAAATGAAGCTATAACAAGTGTTACACCAGTTGTTACAGAAGTAATGAATTTAAATGATGCTAAAAATAGCGGAGCAATAGGTATCTTTGATGATAAATATGGAGATAGTGTAAGAGTAGTATCAGCTGGAGAATATTCAAAAGAATTATGTGGTGGTACTCATATAGATAACACTGGTAAGATAGGTTTATTTAAAATTTTATCAGAAAGCGGAATTGCTGCAGGTACAAGAAGAATAGAAGCTGTTACTGGTAAAGAAGCTGTTAAGTTTGTTAATAAAAAAGAAGAATTATTAAAAGAAGTTTCAAGCAAGTTAAAATGCTCACAAAAAGAAGTATTAGCAAAAATTGAACAAAATCTTAAAGAAATAAAAGATAAAGAAAAAGAAATTGCTGAATTAAAAGCAAAATTTGCAACTATGGGGTTAGATGATATAATTGCTAGTGCTAAAGATGTAAATGGCATTAATGTTATTTCATATGAAATGAAAGATGTTGATAGCGATACATTAAGAGATGTATGCGAAAAAGTAAGAGATAAAGTTGAAAATAGCATTGTGTTATTAATGAGTTCTAATAATGGCAAAGTAATTATATGTGCTATGGCAAGCAAGGATGCTGTGGCTAAGGGAGCACATTGTGGTAAACTTATAAAAGAAGTATCTGCTATCTTAGGCGGAGGTGGCGGTGGAAGACCAGATATGGCTCAAGCCGGTGGAAAATGCCCAGAAAAAATTCAAGATGCAATTGCTGAATCTTACAAAATAGTTGAAACTTTAGCAAAATAGTATACTTTTTATTCGATTTAGAGTATAATCTAGTTATAAGTTATATGAATAAATTAGAAATGTTAAGTTAATAATATGGATAGGTTTCCTTAGATAATACGTAAGGGGGTGAGCTGCTAGTTAGCAGCAAAATTATGAGTAATAATATTGAACAAACAATGCAATTTGATTTGAGTAAGAATAAAGAAGCTCTTACAAAGACAATACTATCAGAGGTTTATAATTCTTTACAAGAAAAAGGATATAATCCTATAAATCAATTAGTTGGATATTTGATTTCAGGAGACCCTACTTACATCACTAATTACAACGGAGCAAGAGCTTTAGTAAGAAAACTCGAAAGAGATGACATACTAGAAGAAGTTATAAAATCTTATTTAGAGATAAAGTAGAGAGTGCCCGTTTTTAGCGGGCACTCTTAATTTTTAAGAGGTGCAAATTTGAAAAGAATACTTGGACTAGATTTAGGACAAAAAACAATTGGAGTTGCAATAAGTGATCCGTTAGGATTTACAGCACAAGGATTAACAACAATAAGACGAAATAATAAAAGAAAAGATATTGAAGATTTAAAGAAAATATGTGATGATTATAGTGTGGAAACTATAGTTTTAGGGCTTCCTAAGAATATGAATGGTACAATAGGACCATCAGGTGAAATAGCAATGGAATTTGGGAAGCTTATTGAAGAAGAATTAAAAATTAAAGTTGAATTTTGGGATGAAAGACTTACAACTGTAGCGGCTCATAAAGCTATGTTGGAAGCAGATTTATCAAGAAATAAGAGAAAGAAGATAGTTGATAAAGTTGCTTCAACTTATATATTGCAAGGATATTTGGATAGAATTTCAAGATTATAAAAAATAAAATTTGAAAATAATTCTTGTTTTAGAATAAACGAGAATAGAAATATATATTTAGAGACAGAAAGGAATTACAAGAATGGATAAAGACGCGAAATATGTATATATACCTGATGAAAATGGTAATGATGTTAAATTTGAGGTTATTATATATTTTGAAATAGAAAAATTAAAAGGTCAATACATTGTAGCAACACCAGTTCATGAACAGACTGATGAAGCTTATGCTTTTAAGATTTTTAAAGATGAAGATGGAAGCGAATTATTCTTAGCATTAGAAGATGATGACGATGAATTTGCTATGGTATTAGAAACTTATGAAACTCTTATGAGTGAAGATGGATTATTTGAATAATAAGGTGAAAAAATAGTATAATTAAATAAATATTATACATGTTAAACAAGCAGATTTTGAGTAAAGTGAGGTGTTATCATGGATAGTTCAAATTTAATTGATATGAATATCTTAAAAGAAGATTTAAAGAAAAAAGGATATAAGTTAACTCCTCAGAGAAGGTCTATAGTTGATACTATAATAGATAATGAAGGTAAACATTTAACAGCAGAAGAAATATATGATGAAGTTAAAAAGAATTGTCCGGAAATTGGATTAGCAACAGTTTATAGAACAATTTTATTATTAGAAGAGTTAGGTGTTATATCAAGATTAGATTTAAATGATGGGTGCAGTAGATATGAAATAGTTCATTCTAATGAAACACATAGACATCATCATTTAATATGTAATGAATGCCATAAAGTTTTTGAAGTGCAAGATGATTTATTAGAAGATTTAGAGGCTAATATTGAAAGCAATTATAAATTTAAAATATTAGATCATAGTGTAAAGTTTTATGGCCTATGTGATAAATGTCAAAAAACAAAATGATGAATAAAAGGTAAAATACCTTTGTTTATAAATAAATATAGGAAAAGGAGGGGAAATATGAAAAACGAGAGAGCGAAAGTTAAGATAATTCCTCTTGGTGGTATAAGCGAAATTGGGAAAAATATCACGGCTATAGAATATAAGGAAGATATTGTTATTATAGACTGTGGATTAAAATTCCCTGATAATGATATGTATGGAATAGATATTGTAATACCTGATATTTCATATCTTCTCAAAAATGCGGAAAAAATTAAAGGAATATTTTTAACTCATGGACATGAGGACCATATAGGAGCATTGCCTTATGTATTAAAACAAATTAATGTTCCAGTGTATGGTACAAAACTTACTCTAGGAATAGTTGAAACTAAACTAAAAGAGCACGGTTTATTAGGTTCAACAGAATTGGTAAGAGTGAAGCCTAGAGATATAATAAAACTAAAAAATGTATCTGTAGAATTTATTAAAACAAATCATTCAATTGCTGATTCAGTAGCAATTGCAATTCATACACCACTTGGTGTGGTGCTTCATACAGGAGATTTTAAAGTTGATTATACTCCTATAGATGGACAAATGATGGATTTTGGAAGATTTGCAGAACTTGGAAGAAAAGGCGTCTTAGTAATGATGGCAGATTCAACAAATGTTGAAAGGCCAGGATATACTTTGACAGAAAGAGTAGTTGGTGAAACATTCACAAGATTATTTGGAAAAGCAAAAGGAAGAATTATTGTTGCGACATTCGCATCTAATGTTCATAGAATCCAACAAATAATTACAGCCGCACAGAAGTATGATAAGAAGGTGGCTGTTTCAGGAAGAAGTATGGAAAATATAGTTCAAGTAGCAATTGAACTTGGTTATCTCATAGCAGAGAAAGATGTACTTATTCCAATTGATCAAATATCAAAATATCCTAATGAAAAATTAGTTGTTATAACTACTGGAAGCCAAGGGGAACCAATGTCAGCATTGGCTAGAATGGCAGCTTCAGAACACAGAAAAATAAATATAGTTCCAGGAGATACTGTAATTATTTCAGCTACGCCAATACCAGGAAATGAAAAGTTTGTTTCTAAAGTAGTGGATCAGTTATTTAAGAAAGGTGCAGAAGTTATATATGGATCTGGTGCAGGTGATAAGATTCACGTTTCGGGTCATGCCTGTCAGGAAGAATTAAAATTAATGCATTCTTTAGTAAAACCAAGATTTTTTATACCAGTTCATGGTGAATATAGACATTTAAAAAAACATGGTGAACTTGCAATGCAACTTGGCATGTCAGAAAAAAATGTAATGATACCTGAAAATGGCGATGTTATAGAAGTTACAAGAAATTATATAAAGAAAAATGGCAGTGTTACTTCGGGACAGGTCTTTGTTGATGGACTTGGAGTTGGAGATGTAGGAAATATTGTTCTTAGAGATAGAAAACATTTATCTCAAGATGGAATATTAACAGTAGTAGTTACAATTGAAAAGCAAACTGGAAAGGTTGTATCTGGACCGGATATTATTTCAAGAGGTTTTGTTTATGTAAGAGAATCAGAAGGTCTTATGGATGAAGCAAGAGAAATTGTTAAATCAGTACTTAGAGATTGTGAAGAAAAGCAGATTACTGACTGGGCAACATTGAAATCTAAGATGAGGGATGAATTAAGAGAATTCCTTTATGAAAAGACAAAGAGAAAGCCAATGATATTACCAATAATAATGGAATTTTAGATATTTTGAAAAAAATGATTAAAATTGAATATACTTGACTTTTTTGTTTGAAAAGAGTATTATTTAATATGGTTATGTAGGAAATTGGATACTTCGTGTATCCAATTTTCTTTTGGAAAAAAACATTTATAGGTTTACATTCCTATAAAAAGAACAAACTAAAAGCACAAAAAAGTTATTTTAAATAGATAATACTATTTGTATGTTTATATTATTAATGTTTACAATTTAAAAAAGTTCTGTGAACTTTAGGAATTTTGGCATAAGTTTTTACAAGTTATACTTTAATTATTACTTGTTTAAATATTAAAGTCGATATAAACTAGTAAATAGAAAATTCACAGTTTATATACTGTTTGGAGGAATAAAAATGGAATTAATGAAAAGAGAAGATATTAGAAATATAGCGATTATAGCTCACGTTGACCATGGTAAGACTACTTTGGTAGATGCTTTATTAAAACAAAGTAACATTTTCAGAAGCAACGAAAAAGTTCAAGAAAGAGTAATGGACTCTAATGATATTGAAAAAGAAAGAGGAATTACAATACTTTCAAAAAACACTGCAGTAATGCATAATGGAGTAAAAATTAACATAGTTGATACTCCAGGACATGCTGATTTCGGTGGAGAAGTTGAACGTGTACTTAAAATGGTTGACTCAGTTTTATTAGTAGTTGATTCATATGAAGGACCAATGCCACAAACAAAATTTGTTCTTAAAAAATCATTGGAATTAGGATTAAGACCAATAGTTATTATAAACAAAATAGATAAACCAGATGCAAGACCAGCAGAAGTTATCGATGAAGTATTTGATCTATTTGTAGAATTAGGAGCTAATGATGAACAATTAGACTTCCCTATAGTATATGCTTCAGCTAGAGAAGGTTTTGCTAAGTATAATGTTGAAGATGATAATGCAGACATGACTCCAATATTTGAAACAATATTAGACCATGTTTCACCACCAGAAGGATATATGGATGAACCATTCCAAATGCTTGTAACTACATTAGATACAAATGCATTCGTAGGTAAAATTGCTATAGGTAAGATACATAGAGGTAAGGTTAAAAAGAACCAAACTGTTTCATTAGTTAGAAATGACGGAAGTACTGCTAATTATAAAATTACAGCTGTATTTGAATATGATGGATTAAAAAGAGTTGAAGTTGACGAAGCTGGAATGGGAGATATTGTTGCAGTAAGTGGTGTTTTAGATGCAAATATAGGTGAAACTATTGCAGATGCTGCTGCTCCAGAAGCATTACCATTTGTAAAAATTGATGAACCAACACTTAACATGAATTTTATGGTTAATGATTCACCATTTGCAGGTAAAGAAGGAGAATTTGTTACATCTAGACATTTAAGAGATAGATTAATGAAAGAACTTGAAACAAATGTAAGTTTAAGAGTTAGAGAAATTACTCCAGATTGTTTTGAAGTTTCAGGAAGAGGAGAACTTCATCTTTCTGTATTAATTGAAACAATGAGAAGAGAAGGATATGAATTCCAAGTATCTAAAGCAAATGTTATCTTTAAAGAAGAAAACGGACATAAATTAGAACCAATGGAATACTTAACTATAGATGTTCCAGAAGAATTTATGGGACCTGTAATGGAAAAGCTTGGACCAAGAAAAGCTGAAATGGTTAATATGACTTCAGCTGTTAATGGATATACAAGACTTGAATTTAAAGTGCCTGCAAGAGGTCTTATTGGATTTAGAAATGAATTCATGACTGATACAAAAGGTAATGGTATCATGAATCATGTATTTGATGGATATGAAAGATATAAAGGTGATATTCCAACAAGAAATAGGGGATCAATAGTAGCGTTTGAATCTGGTGATTCAATAACTTATGGACTATATAATGCTCAAGATAAAGGTCAATTATTTATAGGAGCTGGTGTACCAGTTTATACAGGTATGGTAGTTGGTGTATGTTCAAGAGCTGAAGATATAGATATAAATGTATGTAAAGGTAAGAAACTTACTAATACAAGATCATCTGGTGCTGATGATGCATTAAAATTAACTCCAGCATTAGAAATGACTCTAGAACAATGCTTAGATTTCATTAATTCTGATGAATTAGTTGAAGTTACACCACAAAATATAAGAATGAGAAAAAGAGTGTTAGATCCTGCTGAAAGAAGAAGAATCATAAGCAGAAACAAAAAGTAATTAAAAATACTTTTAATATTCAATAAAATAGTTATAATTTAAAGTAAATAGTCTTTTTGGGCTATTTACTTTAATTATATAAGGAGAATTTTTATGATTAAAATAAAGCCTATTAAAAATAAAAATATAATTAGAATATTAATGTTGGCAGTGTTTTTAGTAGGAATATTATTTGTTATGTATTATAATTTTATAATACGAAAACCATTAAAAGGTAATGCTTCTCTAGTATCAATAGAAGTAAAAACTGGCGACGGATTTTATGATATTTTAAATCGTCTTGATAAGGAAAATAAATTAAGAAGCAGATTAATGATAAAACTTAATTTAGTTCTAAATAATAAAAAGATAAATTTAAATGAAGGAATTTATGAAATGCCTTCAGATTCAACATTAAATGACATATTAAAATCATTAGAAAATAATTTAGATAATATAAATCTTGTCAAGGTTACTATACCAGAAGGTTATAATGTTGAAGAAATTGGTGAAAAACTAGAGGAAAATGGTTTTTGCAGCAAAGATGAATTTATTACCGCTATTAATAATTATGAACTGCCTGATTTTGTTGAAGAGAAGAATAAAACAAGATATAATTTAGAAGGGTTTTTATATCCCGATACATATTTAATAAAAAAAGGAACAAATGTAGAAGAAATAATTACAATTATGTTAGAGCGTTTTAAATCTGTTATGAATGAAGCAGGAAAAGACGTAGATATGAGTCTTGATGATAAAGAAATGTATGATATTGTTACAATTGCTTCCATGATAGAAAAAGAAGCAAGGGTAGATAAAGATAGATCACTTATAGCATCTGTTATTTATAATAGATTAAATAAAGATATGAAGCTTCAATTAGATGCCACAGTTCTATATTCATTAGGGTATCATGTGGAAACAGTTTTAAACAGACATTTAGAGTTTGATTCGCCTTATAATACTTATAAATATAAGGGATTACCGGAAGGACCAATATGTAATCCGGGTATAGAAAGCATTAAAGCTGCTATGGAGCCAGCAAAAAGTAATTATATATATTATGTTCTGCAAAATAACGGATCACATTATTTTACTGATAGTTATGATGATTTCTTAAATAAAAAGAAAGAATTAGGATATTAGACTTAAATGGAGGATAGCGATGAGTAAAATTACATATGACTATATGGAAGACTATATTAGAGGGTTAATACCAGAGAGAACTGGAACTTTAAAACAGATAGAAGATTTTGCAAGGGAAAATGGAGTACCTATAGTACAAAAAGAAACTGGTGTTTTCTTGGAATTTATGGCTAATATGAAAAAACCAAAGAGAATACTTGAATTAGGAACAGCAGTTGGATTTTCATCAATATTAATGTATGAAGCGGCTGGAACAAATCCTGATATAGTTACTATAGAACGTGATGAAAGAATGATAGAGCTTGCAAAAGTTAATTTAGAAAAGTTTAATTTATCTGAAAAGATAAAAATTCAAGAAGGCGATTGTTTAGAAATTTTAGAAAAATTAGAAGAACCTTTTGATATGATATTTATGGATGCGGGAAAAGGACATTATAATCATTTTCTTCCTCATTGTTTAAGACTTTTAAATGAAGAAGGGATAATAGTTGCAGATAATGTTTTATTCAGAGGAATGGTTGCATCTCAAGAATTAGTTCAAAGAAGAAAGATAACAATTGTTAAGAGAATGAGAACATATTTAGATTTAGTTACACATGATGAAAACTTAATTACATCAGTAATACCAATGGGAGATGGAATTGCGGTAACTAAGAGGAGGAAGTGATCAATATGGCAAATAGATTGAAAAAACCAGAAATTTTAGCACCAGCAGGTAATTTGGAAAAACTAAAGATTGCAATAGATTTTGGAGCAGATGCAGTATATCTTGGTGGTAACAAATTGGACTTAAGAGCATTTTCTAATAATTTCTCAAATGAAGAAATGATAGAAGGTATCAAATACTGTCATGATAGAAATAAAAAAGTATATGTAACATTAAATGTTTTTGCTAGAAATTATGACTTAAAAGGTGCTGGAGAATATATAAAAGGCTTAAGTGATATGGGAGTTGATGCTATATTAATTGCAGATCCATCTTTAATTGCAATTGCTAAAGAAGTTGCACCAGACCTTGACATACATTTAAGTGCTCAAGCAAATACTGTAAACTGGGTTGCAACTAAGTTTTGGTACGATATGGGAGTGAAGAGAGTAGTACTTGCAAAGGAACTTACTTTCCGTGAAATAAATAACATAACTAAAAATATTCCTGAAGGTTGTGAAATTGAAAGTTTTGTTCATGGATCAATGTGTATAGCATATTCAGGAAGATGCTTAATTTCAAACTATATGTTAGGCAGAGATGCTAATAAAGAAATGTGTTCAAATGGATGTGGATATAAATATCATTTGGTTGAAGAAACAAGACCAGGCGAATATTATCCAATAATAGAAGACGATAATGGCACATATATAATGAATTCTAAGGATTTATGCATGATTCATTACATACCTGAATTAGTGCAAAGTGGAATTGATTCATTAAAGATTGAAGGAAGAATGAAGAGTGAATTTTATGTTGCATCAGTAGTTAAAGCATATAGAGAAGCTTTGGATTCATATTTTGAAGATCCAGAACATTTTGTGTTTAAAGAAGAATGGATGGATATATTAAATAAAGTAAGGCATAGACAATATCATACAGGATTCTTTTTAGGAAGAAGTGGTGAACAAAACTATGAAGATCAATCTTATACTGGAGATTATGAAATTGTAGGTATAGTTAAGGAATATGATGAAGAAACAAAACAAGCTATTATACTTCAAAAGAATAGAGTGTTTGAAAATGATGAAGTGGAAGTATTAAGACCAAATACACCATACTTTAAAATTAAAATTACTGATATGTATGATGTTGATAAAAATGTTAAAACAGATGCAGCCAATAGAGCGCATATGATATTTAAGGCTAAAGTAGATGTGCCAATGAAGAAAAATGATATGCTTGTTAAATCTAACAAAACTTATTCTGTTCAATAAAAACTTATAACATAAATTTGTATAAAATACCTCTCAGAAGGCAAGAATTTAGCTGAAGGGAGGTGTTTTTTTATTTTTTTAAAGAGATTTTATATGGAAAAGAGATTAATACACATTTTATGTGTATTTATAATTATAATGTTTGTTCTCACAATAAGAATTGCTATTTTACAGATATATCCTTCTAAAAATGTTCAGAGTTCTTATCAAAATCATCAGTTAGAAAATGTATGTGACATGAAATACAATATATACGATACAAATGGTGATAATTTAATAAAATACAAAAAGAAGTGTGTTTTAGTAATAGATGCAAAACCTTTTAGGTTAAATAATTATGAAGAAACATTACAAGATCTTATGACTTTTAATTTTATTATGAAGGAAGAAGATGCGGATTTTAGCTATTCTAATGTTATGAAAGAGAACGGAAAATTATATTATCCTATATCTGAAGATACATATAGTAAAATTAAGAATTTAAAAAATATTAAAGGAATATATGTATATGAGGTTGAACAATCTGATATTAAATATGCATGGAGTATAGGAAGTATATTTTCGAAAATATTGGAATCAGAGCATGAAAATAACTCAATTGAAGAAGAGTTATATGAATACTTAAAAAATAATGAAACACCTAAGGAAGAATTTTACTTGGATGAAAAAGCAATATATTCGAAAGCTAATTTCATTATTAGTAAAAACAATAAAAATATACAGCTCACAATAGATAACAATATTACTGAAAAAGTACAAGAAATTTTAAATGATGATGAATATGATAAACTTAAAAATATAGGTGTAATAATATTAGAAAGTGATACAGGAAAAATAAGAGTTATGGCTCAAAAGGATGAATCACAGGCTAATATAAATTTAGGAATGCAGCAAATCGGGTATGAACCAGGATCTATTTATAAAGTTATTACTTTAAGCAGTGCATTAGAAAAAGGGTTGATAAATGTAAATGACAAATATAATTGTAAAGGACATATATGTAAAACATCCCATGGAAGTATATCTGTAGAAAGGGCATTTGAGAAATCTTGTAATGATATATTTGCACAGATAGGAGCGAAAGTAGGATATGATGATTTGATGGATTATTCTGGGCAACTTGGATTATATAAAAGAATTTTAGGATTTAAGGATTCAGATAAAAATGAATCTATAGGATTAAAACCAGAAGAAGAAGCTGGACTTAATAATATATCTATAGGACAATGCATGAATGTTACTCCGCTTCAGATGGCAGGAGCAATAAATACAATTGTAAATAATGGGGTATATGTAAAACCATTCATAATAGAAGCTGTTTTAGATAAAGATAATAAAATTGTTAAACGTATAGAAACTGAAAAAAACAGAGTATATAGTGAAATTACTTCCAAAATAGTTAGAAAGGCAATGAGAAACGTTGTATTGAAAGGTACTGGTGTTAAAGCTGGAATAAATGGAATAAACATTGGAGGAAAAACAGGATCTGCAACTGGAAGTGATAAGAAAACTCATGGATGGTTTGCTGGATATTTTCCTTATAAGAATAAAAGTTATACTATGGTTGTATTTGCACCAGAACTAGAAGGTATTGATGAAAACAATGAAGAAGCGGGAGGAGGAAATACAGCTGCTCCTATTTTTGGGAAAATAGTAAAAAATATAAATAAACAATAAGAAACTTTTTCGCCATACAGACATATTATAATATGAAGCACTATCGTGGAGGAAAAAGGTGTTAATTATTAATAGCTTGATAGATTTTATATGCAATTCCTTTTTTTTAACAGGATATATAACCAATAGCAATACATTTCCGTTACCATTAGATGAAGAAGAGGAAGAAAAATATTTAAAGCTGCTTAAAGATGGAGACAAAAATGCAAAGAGTATATTAATAGAGAGGAATTTAAGGCTTGTAGCTCATATAGTAAAAAAATATTCGTTTCCAAATAAAGATGTTGATGAATTGATTTCTATTGGTACTGTTGGTTTAATTAAAGCTATTGATTCATTTGATGCGGGGAAAGGTACTAGGCTGGCCACTTATGCTTCAAGATGCATTGAAAATGAAATATTAATGTTATTTAGAAATAGTAAAAAACAAAAAAGTGAAGTTTATCTTGAAGATCCTATAGGTGTAGATAAAGAAGGAAATGAGTTTTGCCTCATGGATATTTTAAGTAATGATAAAGATTGTGTTTTAGATAAGGTTGAAAGTAATCTTCAGATAAGGGCTTTATACAAAAAACTTGGTGAATCATTGACAGGAAGAGAGAGTTCGATTTTAATAATGAGATATGGACTTATTGATGGTAAGTGTAAAACACAGAGAGAAATAGCTATGAATCTAGGAATTTCAAGATCATATGTATCTAGAATAGAGAAAAAAGCATTAAAAAAATTGAAGAAAGAATTATTTGTGAAAAATTAGGATAAGTATTGTGAAGCTTAATGTGTATATATGTATTAATATACTTATAATAAGGGGGCTATATTAAATGTGGTTCCCTTATTTTTGTAAGAAATGAGAAAAAATTTTTTATAGTTATATAGGGGTGAAAAATATGGCCAAAATAGATGAACTGTTAAGTGATATAGATATAAAAAAAGTCTCTGATATTCATATTACATCTGGAACTAAACCTAAGGTTAGAATTGATGGAAAACTTATTGATGTTTATGAACATACTATTCCTCATGGGGTTGTCGAAGAATATATAAAAGATTTAGCCCCTGATAAGTATGAAGAATTTTTAAAAAATGGAGAAATAGACTTTAAATATGATAAGAACGGATTATGCAATTTTAGGGTAAATGCTTTTAAGTGTAAAGGAAGTTATGCAATATGTATGCGAGTTATTAAAGCACAGATACCAAAACTTGCAGAATTATCTAATGCACAAGCATTGAAGTATTTTACAGAATTGAAGGATGGTTTAGTTCTTGTTACAGGACCTACAGGTTCTGGCAAAAGCACTACATTAGCTGCTATGGTAAATGAAATTAATATACTTAAAGAAAAACATATTATAACATTAGAAGATCCGATAGAGTATATATATGATAATAAAAAGTCAATTATAAATCAAAGAGAAATTGGACAGGATACTAGAAACTATGCAATGGGGCTTAGAGCTGCATTAAGACAAGATCCTGATGTTATACTTGTTGGAGAAATGAGAGATACGGAAACTATGGAAATTGTAATGAGGGCAGCGCAAACAGGGCATCTTGTATTTTCTACTTTACATAATATGGGGGCTGCAAATAGTATTTATAGAATTGTGAATTCTTTTGAGGCAGGATATCAGAATGAAATTAAAATTCAATTGTCATCACTTTTGAGAGGCGTTGTTTCTCAGGTGCTTATTCCTCGTGAATCTGGCGAAGGAAGGATTGCTGCTATGGAGATAATGGTATGTACACCTGGAATAAAAAACTTAATAAGACAAGGAAACTATGAACAAATAAATAGTTTTATTCAAATGGGATCAAAATATGGTATGCAGACTATTGAGATGGATTTGAGAAGGATGGTTAGTAATAAAACTATATCGGCAGAAGAATATGAAAAATGGATTATGAATAATAAGTAATGAAAAAATTTATGTAAAATTTTTTTCTATATGATAAATTACAATATCAAGTGCAGCACTAATTAGTTTTAGCAAGTTAAGAAAACTTGAAAAATTAGCATTAGTATTGTGAAACTTAATGTATATATATGTATTGACATACTTATAATAAGGGTGCTATGTTAAATATGGTTCTCTTATTTTTGTAAGAAATAAGAAAAAATTTTAGGAAAATTTTTTTATAGTTATATAGGGATGAAAAATATGGCCAAAATAGATGAACTGTATGGGGTTGTTGAAAAATATATAAAAGATTTAGTCTCTGATAAATATGAACAATTTTTAAAAAATGTAGAAATAGATTTTTAATGTTACAGGATCTACTGGCACTGGCAAAAGCACCGCACTAGCTACTATGGACATAATAGTATGTATATCTGGCATAAAAAACTTAATAAGTCAGGAAAACTATATTGCTAGAAGAATATGAAAAATGGATTATGAATAATAAATAATGAAAAAATCTATGTGAAATTTTTTATATATTAAATAAAAGATTAATATATAAAAGAGGAGTTTTAAGAAAAATGTTGAATAAAATTTATTAGTATAATAGATTTTTTTTGCAGGGAAGGGAAAGAGAAATCATGCAACAAGAGATAATTACAGCTATAGATTTGGGAAGCTATAAGTTTTCAGCATCAGCTGCTATTAAAGATAGTGAAGGGGAAATGCAGATATTAAATACTGTATCATGTAAAAGTAGTGGACTTGAAAAAGGATTGATTAATGATACTAATAAGTGTAGAGAAGTTATAGAAAATCTATTGGGTGATTTAGAAACTAAAATAAATCAAGATATATTCAAGGTTAATATTGGAATTTCAGCTAGAAGGCTCAGAATAAGTGAAAGAACTGTTGATGTAGAAGTCAAGGAAAACAAAATTACAAAACATGAAATAGAAGAAGCATTAAGAAATAGCCGAAATAATATTGGTATAAGTTCAGAAGAATGTATAGTAGATGAAATTATTAATTATTATGTAGTAGATGATAGAGTTATTTTTGATGATGTTGATAATTGGAAATGTAATTGGTGTCAAATAAATCTTACTCTTGTTATAGGTCTTAAGAGTGAAATTGAAAAATATTATGAGGTATTTAAAGGTACTAAATATGAGTTATCTGCAATAAAAGCGAATATTTTATGTGGAAAACAGATTTTCTTAAGTAACAGCAGTAATGTTTCAGGAGATTCTGCTATAGTTGATATTGGTGCTGGGACAGTAGATATAGCTGTTTTTAATAAAAGTAATATTGTAAGTTTTATGAGTAGTATACCTGTAGGTGGAAATAATATTTCTAATGATCTTGCTATTTGCGGAGGATTTTCATTTTTAGAAGCAGATAATATGAAAAAAATATATGCAGGTAATTATAGATCTTTATATAAAGACGAAACCGTTTCAGATGAGATTGAGATAGGAACTGTAAAGGTATCAAAGGAATTATTTTATGAAGTTACTGAAGCAAGAATTGAAGAAATATTAAATCATATCAATATTGAATTAAAAAAGACTAGTCATATTGATAGAATTTGTAGTATAATTTTATATGGAGATGGTTTAAGCTATTTTGAAGGAATAAATAAAATTGTCGGTAAAATCTTTAATGTGAAAACGAAAGTAATGACGGGAATTGATTTAGGAATTAAAAATTCGGAAAATATAACTTCTATGGCACTTGCTAAAGAAGTGTATGATAGATTAAATTTATTAGGTGAGACTAATATAGTTTCAGTTAAAAATAAAGTTGAAGAACACAAAGTGAATAAAACAGAAAGTTTACATTATAATGAAGATGAAAATCAAATATTAAAAAAATTAAAAAATTTCTTTAATAGGATTTTCTAAAGGGAGGAATTGTTTTGTTAGATTTTGAAGCAGATATGCAGGAATTAACCAACATAAAAGTAATTGGTTGTGGCGGTGGTGGAAGCAACGCTGTTAATAGAATGATAGTTGAAGGATTAAAAAATGTTGAATTTATCGTTATAAATACAGATAAGCAAGCATTAATGCTTTCTCAAGCAAATCAAAAAATTCAAATTGGAGAAAAGTTAACTAAAGGGTTAGGAGCAGGAGCAAATCCTGAAATTGGTAAAAAAGCTGCTGAAGAAAGTAGAGAAGAAATTACTGCTGCTATTAAAGGGGCTAATATGGTATTTATTACAGCTGGCATGGGCGGCGGAACAGGTACTGGTGCAGCTCCAGTTGTAGCAGAAATAGCTAAGTCTATGGATATACTTACAGTAGGCGTTGTAACAAAACCATTTCCTTTCGAAGGAAGAAGAAGAATGAGACATGCTGAAATAGGAATTGAAAATCTTAAGGAAAAGGTTGACACTCTTGTTATTATTCCTAATGAAAGATTATTATCAATGGCTGATAAGAAAACGACTTTACTTGATTCATTTAAATTAGCTGATGATGTCCTAAGACAAGGTGTACAAGCGATTTCAGACCTTATAACAATAACAGGTGTAATAAATGCTGACTTTGCGGATATTAAAGCTGTTATGCTTAATAAAGGATTAGCACATATGGGAGTAGGTTTTGGTAAAGGAGATAATAGAGCACAAGATGCTGTTAAACAAGCAATTTCTTCTCCATTATTAGAAACTTCAATTGAAGGTGCAACAGATGTAATAATTAACTTTACTGGTGGAGCAGACTTAGGAGCTCTTGAAGTGTATGATGCAGCTGATGTTGTTAGAGAATCAGTTGACCCAGATGCTAATATAATTGTTGGAGCTGTAATAGATGAAACTCTTACAGAAGAAGTTAGAATTACAGTTATAGCAACAGGATTTGAAGCAGAGGGAGGAAATAATGAAATACCTTCTGTTCAGTCGACAGTTAAACCAGTTCAAAAAGAAAATGTTGTTAAAGAAGAAGTTGCAGCAACTACAGTAGCTGAACCTGTTACTGCAAAAGATTCTTATGAATCAGATGATTTAGATATACCAGTTTTCTTAAGAAGACATAATAAGCGTTAAGAATTACTTTGAAAGATGTAGTATTAATTACTACATCTTTTTTTTACTATTTTATATCAAATTTATTTAAAAATAATTATTTTATATTCAAAGATTAAAAATATTTTAATACTAAAAGTGTTCAGAAAAAAGCAAAATGTAAATATATGTAAAAAAGTTTTGTGAAAAAATAATTTAATTCCATGTGATTATGACAAAATTTTAAGATGATTAAGGATATAATATTATCTAGACAGATGGGAGGGCTGGTAGTTGATTGTTTATGCTGATGTAATAGTATTAGAAAATACTATTATTAATTTATTTTTATTAATGATAACAATGAAATGTGCAAAGCATAAATATAAAGTGACTAAAATAGTAGCATCTGCGTTTTTAGGTGGTTTGTACACAATAGTAATGTTTGTACCAAAGTTTTTAATATTAAGAAGTCTTCCTGTTGAAATATTTGTAGCATATTTAATGATAAGAATAACATCAGGAAAGACTAAGTTTTTAGAGTGTATGAGATTGCTCATTCAATTTTTATTGTTTACATTTTTGTTAAGTGGAATATGTTTTTTGTTTTCAATAAAACAGAATTTTTATATATTAGGAAGCAGTTTCAATATTGAACATTATTCAATTAAATATATAATGCTTTCTTTAATGATGATATATATTATAGGGGCAAGATCTATAGAGTATATTAAAGAAAGATACTTTGTCAATAATTATATTTTTACCATAATGTTTGAAATTGATGATATAAAATATGAAGTTCATGGTTTTTTGGATACAGGTAATGAACTTAGAGAGCCTGTAACAAATTTACCATGTATTTTAGTAGAAAAAGAATATATGGCCAATTTAGATATAAAAAAAAATGGTATATATTATATTCCTTATAACGTTATTGGTTCACAAGGGAATTTAAAAGGAATAAGAGTAAACAATATAGTGATTAATGGTAGAGGAATATCTGAAAAAAAAATAGATGCAATAGTGTGTCCTTGTAATGAGAAATTTAGCAGAGAAAATGAGTTTAATGCTTTGTTATCAAGAGGAATATTATAAGAGGGGGATATTATGGAGAGAATATTTTGGCTTTTAAATAGGCTTCTATGTAAGCTTAAACTGTTAAGGAGAAACTTACATTACGTTGGAGGAAATGATGCATTACCACCACCATTATCTAAAGATGAGGAAGAAGAACTTGTAAGTAAGCTTAATAGTGGAGATGAATCAATTAGAAGTACGCTGATAGAGAGAAATTTGAGACTTGTAGTATATATAGCTAGAAAATTTGAAAATACAGGTGTATATGTTGAAGATTTAATATCAGTAGGAACTATTGGATTAATTAAAGCAGTAAATACATTCAATCCTGAAAAAAAGATAAAACTTGCTACCTATGCATCTAGATGTATAGAAAATGAAATTCTAATGTATCTAAGAAGAAATAGTAAAGTAAAAGCAGAAATATCATTTTATGAGCCGCTTAATATTGATTGGGATGGTAATGAATTATTATTATCAGATATTTTAGGAACTGATAATGATACTGTATATAATTTTATAGAAGATGAGGTTGATAAACAACTTCTTCTTATTGCTTTGAAAAGTTTAAATGATAGAGAAAAAGAAATTGTAAGGCTTAGATTTGGTTTAAATGGAACTATGGAAAAGACTCAGAAAGAAGTGGCAGATATGCTTGGAATATCTCAATCTTACATTTCTAGATTAGAAAAGAAAATTATTAGAAGACTAAAAAAAGAAATAAATAGAATGATTTAGGTTGTCTATTGGTATAAAAGTATCATCTATCGGAAATAATGTTTAATGCAATGGATTTATTACTTTCGAAGGGGTTGATACTTGTGATAATTAACAAAGTAGAGATATGTGGCGTTAATACTTCTAAACTTCCTATATTAAAGGAAAAAGAAAAAAAGCAACTTCTTCTACAGATGAAGGCTGGAGATAAAAGTGCACGTGATACGTTTATCAAAGGAAATTTGAGATTAGTATTAAGTGTGATTCAGCGATTTAACAATAGAGGAGAAAATATTGATGATTTATTTCAAGTTGGTTGTATAGGATTGATGAAATCCATAGATAATTTTGATTTATCTCAAAATGTAAAATTTTCCACTTATGCTGTGCCTATGATAATAGGGGAAATTAGAAGGTATTTAAGAGATAATAATTCTATAAGGGTAAGCCGTTCTCTTAGAGATATTGCTTATAAAGCATTAGTAATGCGTGAGAAGTTTATTAAAGATAACAATAAAGAACCTACAATTTCTCAGATAGCAAAAGAACTTGAACTTCCAAGAGAAGATGTAGTATTTGCATTAGATGCAATACAAGATCCAGTTTCTTTATATGAACCAATATATCACGATGGTGGAGATGCTATATATGTAATGGATCAAATAAGCGATTCAAAAGATACTGATGAAAATTGGCTTGAAAATATATCTATAAAAGAAGCAATGAAGAAATTAAATGACAGGGAAAAGTTGATTTTAAACTTAAGATTTTTTAATGGAAGAACTCAAATGGAAGTGGCAGATGAAATTGGAATTTCACAGGCACAAGTATCTAGACTTGAGAAAACAGCATTAAAGCATATGAGAAAACATGTTTAAACTGGTATTATATAATACCAGTTTTTTATATAATTATTGAATTAATTTAATGATTATATCATATAGATAATATGATAAGGAGATTATGGGGGGGAGACTTAATGGAACTTGAATTACATTCACTCAATGCAATGAGGAGTATGGAAGTAATAGATGTTAATACTGGAAGTAAGATGGGATTCGTTAAGGATTTCAAAATAGACTGTGATACTAATAAAATAATTTCTTTAATACTGCCTGGAGAAATTAAATCATGGTTTGGTAAAGAAGAAGAAATTGAAATATTATGGAAAGATATAGTCAAGATAGGGTTAGATGTAATATTAGTTAGAAAAAATACTGATGAAAAATCAAACAGTAATGTATAGAAATATAGAAAAAATCTATGTATAATAAATTTAAAGTGATATACAAAAGCAGCGAGGTGATAGAAGATGAAATGTCCATTTTGTGGTTTTGAGGAAAGTAAGGTAGTTGATTCTCGTTCAACAGAAGATAATTCAACTATAAGAAGAAGAAGAGAATGTTTAAAATGCAATAAAAGATATACTACATACGAAAAGATCGAAGATTTTCCTATTTTAGTTATAAAAAAGGATATGACAAGAGAAAATTTTAATAAGGAAAAAATTATTAATGGATTAATAATAGCATGTCAGAAAAGACCAGTTTCTAGAAAACAAATAGAAGATATAGCATATGAAATTGAAAAAAAAATATCCAACAGTATGCTTACAGAAATACCATCTAAAGACATTGGCGAAATGGTTATGGAGAAATTAAAGGAAGTGGATGAAATATCTTACGTAAGGTTTGCTTCTGTATATAGACAATTTAAAGATATTAATACATTTTTAGAAGAAATAAAAAATCTTATGTCATAAGATTTTAAATAGGATATGGATATTGAAACTATAATTTTTTCAATATCCTTTTTTGCATTTGGAATATTATAATGTTATATATAAGTTGAAATTTAATTAACAGAAAAGGACATCTGTTTTTATATTTTATTAGGAGGAAATTTTGTGAATAAATTAAAGTTAAGTGAAATAACAAAAGAAAAGGATTTTTTAAAAATAGACAAAGAAAATTATAAAGTAATATTTACTAATGCAGAACTTGGCAGAAGCTTCAATAGAAATACAGAAGAGGGAGTTTCACAATTAAATTCATTAAAAGGTGAGTTTAACGCAGATGAAATAATATATTTAAAACAGGTTCATAGTGATAAAATATTGAAATATAGTAAAGATGATTTGATAAGTATTAAAGATAATGAAGGCGATGCAATAATTACAAATGAAAAAAATGTGATTATTGGAGTATTCACTGCAGATTGTGTTCCTGTTATATTAGTAGATAAGGTTAAAAAAGTTAGTGGAGCAATACATAGTGGATGGAAAGGAACATTTGCTTCTATAACTTATAAAACAATTAAAAGAATGGAAAGTGAATTTAACTGTAGTCCATCAGATATAGAAGTATATATTGGACCGCATATAAGAAAATGCTGTTATGAAGTATCGAAAGAGTTAAAAGAAAAATTTATTAATGAAAAAAGAGATATACTAAAATCTGTACTATTTTCAGAAAGAAATTTAAATTTGGAATGTTGTATACTTAATGACTTAAAAAAAGCCGGTGTAAATAGTGAAAATGTTAATGTGTTAGATTTGTGTACTTATTGTTCTGATACAGTAAAATTACATTCATATAGAAAGTCAAATGGATCATATGGAAGGATGTTTTCATTTATAATATTAAATTAGGTATGGTATTTATATATAAATATGAAGTTTTGGTATTATATGATGAGAAGTATATAGTTAATTTAAAAAATCCTTTAAAATTTAAAGATTTTAAAGGATTTTTTTAGGTTTATAATGGATATATTAATGTTATATGGTTAATAATTAAAGTATAAAATCTTAATAAAAGCGCTTATGTTGACTTAAATAAGGGAATAATGTAATATAACAAAGATAGATATTATGTTATAATAAGGAGAGTAATTTAATGAAAAGCATTATAACAAGTATAGCTCCTGGAAGTATAGCAGAAGAAGTGGGGATAGAAAAAAACGATGCACTTCTTTCAATAAATGGGAAAGTAGTTAATGACATTATTGATTATAAGTTCTTAAGCGATGATGAAGAGCTTTTAATAGAAATAGAAAAAGCTGATAGTGGAGAAATATGGGAAATAGAAGTAGAAAAAGACTATGGAGAAGAACTTGGAATTGAATTTGGAGGCGGTCTTATAGATAAAGCTAAGAGATGCAGTAATAAGTGCATTTTTTGCTTTATAGATCAATTACCAAAAGGAATGCGTGAAAGTCTATATTTTAAAGATGATGATTCAAGGTTGTCCTTTCTTCAAGGAAATTTCGTAACACTTACAAATATGAAGGAAGAAGATATAGATAGAATTATAGATTATCATATAAGTCCAATAAATGTTTCTGTACATACAACAAATCCTGAATTAAGAGTAAAAATGCTCAACAACAGATTTGCAGGAAATGTTTTTGAAAGAATGAAGAGGCTTGCAGATGCAGGAATACAGCTTAATGCTCAAATAGTTTCAGTACCTAATATAAATAATGGAGAGGAACTTATAAGAACAATAAATGACTTATACTCTTTATACCCTCAGGTTGATAGCGTTGCAGTAGTTCCAATTGGAATAACTAGATATAGAGAAAATCTAGCTCATGTGACTACGTATACTAAAGAAGAATCTCGTAAAGAGATAGAGAGGATTGAAAAGCTTCAAAAGAAATTTATCAAAGAAGTAGGAACACCATTTGTGAGATTGTCTGATGAATTTTATCTTGTAGCAGATAAACAAATACCAGATGCAGATTTCTATGAAGGTTATCATCAAATAGAAGATGGAATAGGAATGGTGAGATGCTTTAGAGATGCTTTAGATGAAACAATAGAAGAACTTGATAAAAATATGAAAGGGAGTTTTTCGATTGCAACAGGTGTATTAGCATATCCAGAACTTTTAGAGGCAAGTAAGAAAATTAAAGAAGCAAATCCCAATATTCAATTGGATGTATATGAAATAATAAATAATTATTTTGGACCTACTATTACAATTGCAGGTCTTTTAACTGG
This sequence comes from Clostridium butyricum, assembly GCA_015058525.1. Lineage (GTDB taxonomy): Bacteria > Bacillota > Clostridia > Clostridiales > Clostridiaceae > Clostridium > Clostridium butyricum_A. Next base: position 25,429 of record SVCE01000023.1, on the reverse strand, counting down.
AACCGATATAATCGATCAGTTAAAAGATAAAATTAATACAAAGTATTTAATCATGTCTAACAACATGTTCAGAAAGGGATATGAACTTGCAGATTCTAAAGAACAAATAATGTTAGATGATATGAAGATTAAAGATATAGAAGAAGCTTTAGATGTGAAAGTCATAGTTGTAGATTACACAGGAGAAGACTTGATTCAAAAAATTAATGAATACAAAGAGGAGGAAATTTAATGGCTAAACCAATAGTTGCTATGGTTGGAAGACCTAACGTTGGTAAATCAACGTTATTCAATAGATTAGCAGGAAAAAGAATTTCGATAGTACAAGATACACCAGGAGTTACAAGAGATAGAGTATATGCAGAAGCTGAATGGCTTAAGTATAATTTTACTATGATTGATACTGGTGGTATAGAACCGGAAAGAAACGATATTATAATGCAGCAGATGAGAAGACAGGCTAATATAGCTATAGAAACTGCGGATGTTATTGTATTTATAGTTGATGGTAAAGAAGGGCTTACAGCAGCTGACCATGAAGTTGCAACAATGCTTAGAAAAAGCAAAAAGCCAGTAGTATTAGTAGTTAATAAGGTTGATTCAGTAAAAGAAGAAGATAATGCATGGGAATTTTATAATTTAGGCATAGGTGATCCTATATCAATTTCAGCGTCTCAAGGATTGGGCCTTGGAGATATGCTTGATAAAGTTGTAGAAAATTTTGATGATTCAATTTATGAACAAGATGAAGATGAATATGTGAGAATTGCCATGGTTGGTAAACCTAACGTTGGTAAGTCTTCATTAATAAATAAATTATTAGGGGAAGATAGAGTAATAGTATCTGATGTTGCAGGTACAACAAGAGATGCTATTGATAGTACTCTTGAAACAGAAGATGGTAAATTTATATTAATAGATACTGCTGGACTTAGAAGAAAGAGTAAGGTTAAAGAAGAAATTGAGCGTTACTCAGTAGTAAGAACTTATGCAGCAATCGAAAGAGCAGACATATGTATATTAATGATAGATGCTCAAGAAGGTGTTACAGAACAAGATGAAAAAATAATAGGATATGCTCATGAAATGAGAAAAGCTATTATGGTTATAGTAAACAAATGGGATCTTGTTGAAAAAGATGATAAAACTTTAGATAAATTTAAGAGAGAATTACAAAGTAAGCTTAAATTTATAAGTTATGCAGAATATTTATTTATATCAGCAAAAACAGGTCAAAGGACTCATAAGGTTTTAGAAGTGGCAAAAAAATGTTATGATAATTATAATAAGAGAGTATCTACTGGTATTTTAAATGATGTTATAAGTAAGGCAGTTCTAATGAAAGAACCACCAGTTGTTGGGCTTAAGAGAATGAAAATCTATTATGCAACTCAAGTTGCAACAAGACCACCAAAATTTGTGTTCTTCGTTAATGATGCACAGGCAAGACACTTCTCTTATGAAAGATATATAGAAAATCAATTAAGAGACAGCTTTGATTTTAAGGGAACAGGTATACAAATAGAATATAGGCAAAGAAAGGAATAATTATGAGCAGAGTTACTTTTCTAGGTGGTGGAAGCTTTGGAAGTGCACTTGCTGTACTTTTGGCTGAAAAAGATAATATTGTAAGCATATACAACAGAGATAAAAAAGTTGTTGATGAAATTAATATTAAAAGAACAAACGAAAAGTATATGAGAAATTTAATAATTCCTAAAAATGTTACAGCTTTTAGTGATATATTAAAGGCAGTAGAAGGTGCAGATTATATTGTTTTGTCTGTGCCTTCTCATGTAATAAGAAGCATGTGTAGATCAATAAAAGGTAAAATTCCTAAAGATATTCCAATAATCTCAATTGCAAAAGGTATTGAGGAAGATAGTGATAAAAGACTTTCTCAAGTTATTAAGGAAGAATTAGATAATCCAGTTGTTGTTTTGTCAGGACCAAGCCATGCGGAAGAAATTGCTATGAAGCTTCCTACTACTTTAGTAAGTACGTCAGAAAAAATGAAGTATGCATATGATGTTCAGGATTTATTCATGACTCCTAATCTTAGAGTATACACAAACGATGATATTATAGGGGTTGAAGTAGGAGGTGCTGTTAAAAATATAATAGCCCTTGCAGCAGGAATTCTTGATGGACTAGGTTATGGTGATAATACAAAAGCTGCACTTATGACTAGAGGTATGAAAGAGATAAGCAGAATAGGAATTGCATTAGGAGGAAGAACAGAAACTTTTTATGGTCTTACAGGTATGGGCGATTTAATTGTTACATGTACTTCTATGCATTCGAGAAATAGACGTGCAGGATTTCTTATAGGTAAAGGAAAAAATTTAAGTGAAGCATTGGAAGAGGTTGGAATGGTAGTTGAAGGTGTGAAAGCCTGCAGAGCATTTTATCAGCTTAAAGAAAAAATGGGTGTATCAATGCCTATAACAGATGGTTTATATAAAGGTTTGTTTGAAAATAAAAAACCAAAAGAAATAATTGATAATCTAATGATTAGAGATAAAAAAAGCGAATTGTTTTAATTCGTTTAATATAGATATCCTCTAAATGATTTTATTAATCATTTAGAGGATATTTTTTATGCGAATTAATTATAAATAAAGATATTTGTTAAGAACTTTTTTTGTAATTTTGATAGATATTTATATGGAAAATACGAAGTATTAAATGTAAGTACTTATTATTAAAATATATTTTAAGTTAAGGAGAACAATAATGGGAATAAAGGAAGAAAATTTTATACTTCACTTAAAGAAAAGAAATGAGAAAGCTTTAGATTATGTTATAGACAACTATGGAGGACTAATTAAATCAGTAGTGAAAAAACATTTATATAATTTGCAAAGCCATCAGGACGAATGCATCAATGATGTGTTGTTAGCTATATGGAATAATATTGATTCGTTTGATGAAGAGAGAAGTACATTTAAGAATTGGATAATAGGTATATCAAGATTTAAATCTATTGATTATCAAAGAAAATATTTAAAACATTTAGAATATGAAGATATTGACAATGTAAACTTAGTAAAAGACGATTTTTCAGAAGAATTAATTAGAGATGAATTAAGTGATGAAGTCAATAAAATGATGGAATGTTTAAAAGAAAAGGACAGGCAGATATTTTATAGGCTTTATATTGAAGAAAAAGAAATTGAAGAAATAAGCAGCGATATGGGAATAAGGAAAGATGCAGTTTATAACAGAGTATCAAGAGCAAAGAAAAAATTAAAAGATTCATTTATTACACAATTTATAGGAGGAACTAAATATGAAAAATAATATATATGACATGATTAATGATGGGAATTTTGAAAACGAAGGCTATAATGTTGAAGTATTGAGTGATATAGAAAAAAAGAAATATAAAAATAATATAAGAAAGTCTATAGGGGAAAAAGTTATTGGTAAAAGAAAATATAAAGGTATAGCTGCAGCTATGGTATTTGTAGTTTTGGGTACAAGTTTTTTTGGCACAGATGCAGGGGCACAGGTTATTATTGAGGCACGTGAAAGTATTAAAAGGGTACTCCGAGTTGATAAAAATATAGATGATTATGAAACTGTAATTAATAAATGTGTTTCTGATAATAGTGTTAATATTCAGTTAAATGAAGTTATTTTGAATAATGATAAGCTTATAGTATCAACAAATATAAGTTCTGATAGAAAATTGGAAAAATATGATGTATATATTCCAAGTGAGATAATATATATTAATAATAAAGAAGTTAAAGTTACAAGTGCTTCTGGCTCTAATAACCATATTGATGAATATACTGATCAAAATGTAATGGAATATCATTTGGATTCGCTTGATGAAAATGATCTTACAGGAGATCTTGATATTAAAATAGTATATACAAGTATATCTAATAGATTTGATGAGGTAACAGGTAAGTGGGAATTTGAATTTAAAACTAATGGTGATGCCCTTAAGAGAGATACTTATGAAAAAGATATTAACTACGAATTTTTACTTGATAATGGGGAAAAAATAACTTTAGAAAAATATAGGAGTAATGCAATAAGCCAAAATATTTATGCTAGTGTTGAGAAGGCAGAATCAAAAGAATCCTATTGGATAATGTTAAAAGGTCAAGATGATCAAGGAAATAAAGTACAGTTTTGTGTATCTAGCGACACATATTCATCTACAGAAGGAAAAAGATATATAGGCTTTAAATATAATAATTTTGATAAAAACATAGACGATAACGTAAAAACTCTTACTCTTGCACCTTATGCTTTTAAAAGACCTGAACAAATTGAAGGGATGCCTGATAAAGATGAATATGTTAAAGTTGGTGAAGAATTTATTATAAATTTAGATAAGTAAAATATTTTTTAGAAGTTCTAATATTTTGATATTAGGACTTCTATTTTTATATGTATATTCAATATACATTAGTATAGATAAATAAATTAGATTATGTATATGGCTTTTATTAGTGTTAATTGCAGTGGGAAAAAGGTGTTGGATTAGGTACATATTATTTTGATGGATGGGATAGACTTAATGGGTTTGAATTGTGAATGTATTGTGATAGTGAAGTTGTAGTAGGTCGATTTGTTTTTGGGGTGATACGGGTAGTTTTATATGCGTTTATTGTTTTATTGAATTAAGAAATATGTTGAGTTGAGGATTTTGAGTATTGCAAATACTTGGTTTTTAAGTTTTTTGTGTCAGTATAGCTGACTTTTTTGGATGTGTGTATATTTTGAAATAAGGATGAATATATATATATTGGTAAAAAGAATATAGGAGGGAATAATGTGGATAATTTTAACATATACAAAGATATAGCTGACCGTACACAAGGGGACATATATGTAGGAGTTGTTGGACCTGTTAGAACAGGAAAGTCAACATTCATAAAAAAATTTATGGATCTTATGGTTATACCAAAGATAGATAATGCTTATAAAAAGGAAAGAGCTAAGGATGAATTGCCACAAAGTGGTTCTGGAAAAAGTATTCATACAACTGAACCTAAATTTGTACCTAATGAAGCAGTTGAAATAACACTTGGAGATGAAGTAAAATTTAAGGTGAGAATGGTTGATTGTGTTGGATATATAGTAAAAGGGGCCCTTGGATATTTAGAAGGGGAAGAAAGTAAAATGGTTCATACTCCATGGTATGAATATGAGATTCCATTTGAAGATGCGGCAGAAATTGGAACAAGAAAAGTAATAGATGATCATTCTACAATAGGTCTTGTAATAACAACAGATGGAAGTATAACTGGAATTGATAGAGAAGATTATGTTGAAGCAGAGGAAAGGGTAATAAGTGAACTTCAATCATTAAATAAACCTTTTATAGTTGTATTAAATACAGTGAAACCAAATTCACAAGAGACAAAATCATTAAAGACAGAATTAGAGGATAAATATAATGTGGCTGTTCAGATAATGGATGTTTTTAATATGGGTGAAGAAGATATTGCAAACTTATTTAAACATGTACTTAAGGAATTCCCAGTAAAAGAAATTGATATAGATCTTCCAGAATGGCTTGAAAAATTAGAACCAGGACATTGGTTAAAGAAAGACTTTTTTAACATAATTAAGGACATGAGTCAGGATGTTTCAAAGATTAGGGATATAAAATTCTGTTTAAATAATTTTGAAACAGAAGATTTTATGGGAAGCACTGCAATTAAAGAAGTAGATTTAGGAAGTGGAATGGCTAAAGTACTTATGAGACCTAAAGATAATATTTTCTATAAGGTTCTCAGTGAAATATGCAACTTGGAAGTAAAATGTGAAAGTGATCTTTTGGGAATAATAAAAGATTTGACTTATGCAAAAGGTGAATATGACAAAGTAAAAGATGCCCTTGAAGATGTAAGGGAAAATGGATATGGATTAGTCGCTCCACAATTATCTGAAATGAAATTTGAAGAACCTGAAATAGTTAAGCAGGGTAATAAATTTGGTGTTAAGTTAAAAGCAAGTGCACCAAGTCTACATCTTATAAAGTGTGATATAAAAACAGAAATAAGTCCGATTATGGGATCGGAAAAAGAATCAGAAGAACTTGTTAAAGGACTTCTTGATCAATTTGAAACAGATCCTGCTTTACTTTGGCAGAGTAATATGTTTGGCAAGTCTTTAGAGGTATTGGTTAAAGAAGGATTGCAGAATAAACTCTATAAGATGCCTGAAGATGTGCAAGTTAAAATACAGAGAACTCTTCAGAAGATAATAAATGAAGGTAATGGAGGATTAATCTGTATAATTCTATAGAGTTTTTCATTGGTATAAGAGCTAGTATTATTTTGCTGGCTCTTTTGCTTAACAATATTTATTAACAAAATATAGTTTTGGCAGAGAAGAGAGATTATATTTATATAGGTGGATGTCTTTTTCGTTACATATGTGGAAATAAAATTTATATAAAGATATAATAAAGAAAAAGGATGTAAATGAGTGGTATTATGAAAAGAGAGTATAAGGCTTATAAGAAAGTTGGGAAAATAAAAGATTCTATAAGTGGTATTTTACCAATAGAAGTACCACGAACAGTTTATGCCTCTCCAGGAGTTATAAACCACATAAAAAAAAGACATGGTAGGCAATTCACCAAAAAGATTAAAGATAATATAATAGATATAGCTGAGAAGATAATTAAGGAACCAGATTATGTTGGTGTAGATTATAAAAAAGATAAAGACCATTCCATTGAACTTGTAAAAAAGATAGAAAATACCATAATATTCTTAGGACTTGAAATTGATCTTGATGAAAAGTATATTTATGTAGCAACAATGTATCCTATAACATTGTCAAAATTAAATGCAAGAATATATAGAGGAAGATTGATGAAAATAGAAGAGGTTGAAGTAAAAGAAAATATTTTATGATATAATAGAAAAAGATTGTTTTTTGAGGTGAGAAAAGGCTCCTCACGCGCTATTTCTAGTAATCAGAGATGCAGGATACGCCGACCTGCCAAAAAATAAAAACTCTTAGATAAAGTCTAAGAGTTTTGTTCTTGTTTATGAATATAAAACTAAAGAATTATGGAGGAACAAAATGAAAAAAGTAGCAGTAGTATTTAATGGTGGAACAATTTCGATGAAAGTGGATGAAAGAATTAAGGCAGCTGTTCCAAGCTTAAGTGGAGAAGATATAATGGCTATGGTTACAGGTATAGAAGAATATGCAGAGATTGAAAGTTATAATTTTTCAAGTCTTCCATCTCCATATATGACACCAAAGCTTATGCTTGAATTATCAAATTTAGTTCAAGAATTATTAGATAGAGAAGATATTACAGGGGTAGTTATTACTCATGGTACTGATACGTTAGAAGAAACAGCATACTTTTTGGACCTTACATTAAAAACAAAAAAACCAGTTATTATAACTGGAGCAATGAGAAGCAGTTCGGAATTAGGATATGATGGACCATTTAATCTGGCTTCATCTATATGTACAGCAATAAGTGAAGACGCTATACATAGAGGTGTTCTTGTATGTTTTAATGGGGAATTACATAATGCATGTGAAGTAACAAAGAGAAATTCAATGGCTTTAAATGCATTCAGTACTCCTAATTTTGGACCAATTGGGATTGTTGATAATAATAAGGTTATATTCTATAGGAAGAATCCAGAATCTATACATATGAAGATAGAAGATGTAGAAAAGGATGTAGCGTTGATTAAATGTAGTGCTGGATGCAATTCAGAATTTATTGATTTTGCTATAGATAGTGGATATAAAGGTATAGTTTTAGAAGCATTAGGAAGAGGAAATGTTCCTCCAGCTATGGTAGATGGAATAAAGAGAACTTTAAATAGTAATATACCTGTAGTTATAGTGTCTAGATGTTTTGAAGGAAGAGTTTTTGAATCATATGGATATGAAGGTGGGGGAAAAGAGTTAAAAGAGTTAGGATGTATATTTGGAGATGTTTTAGCTGGACAAAAAGCTAAAGTAAAACTTCTTGTAGCAATAAATTATACAAATGATATTAATATAATAAGAAAAATGTTTGAATAATAATTGAAGAGAAATAATTATGAGTGGACGTAAGTATAATATATTATATTTGCGTCTATTTTTGATGTACGAAAAATAAAAATTCTGTATTATACAAAATAAAATTTGCGTATAATTCGTCTTTGTAACAAAAAATACTCTTAAATAAGTTGACAATGTTCGGATGTGAATATATAATAATATTTGTCAAAGGGACAAGATGTTAATGGTGGAAAATAATTGTTGACGTTTGGTTGCTTTAGATAAAATCTGAATATTGGAATTATATTTTATTAAATAAGAATATTGGATGTACAAAAATAATAATTACTATCTGATTCAGAAGCATTTTTGGAGGTATTAAAATGGAAAAAACAAAAACTAAAGGGAGATTTCTAGATATTCTTTCTAATGAAAAAGTTGATTTCAAAAAGGAAATTATGGCTGGAGTTACTACATTCCTAACTATGGCTTATATAATAGCAGTAAATCCTAATATTTTAGGCGCAGATGGAATGGGAATGGAAAAAGGTGCTATAGTAACAGCAACTTGTTTAGCAGCTGCAATAGCAAGTATATTTATGGGAGTATATGCAAATCTTCCTTTTGTATTAGCTTCAGGAATGGGATTAAATGCTTATTTTGCCTATTCTGTAGTGCTTGGAAAAGGTATATCTTGGCATATTGCGTTAACAGCTGTATTTGTTGAAGGTATAATTTTTATATTAATGTCATTATTAAAAATAAGAGAAGCTGTTGTAAATGCAATTCCAATGAACATGAAACATGCAGTTACAGCTGGTATAGGATTGTTTATTGCTTTTATAGGTCTTACAGGAAGTGGACTTGTTGTTGCAAATAAAGAAACATATTTAGCTTTAGGAGATTTTCATCTTCCAACTGTTTTAATTGCATTAATTGGTTTAATAATTGTTGCTGTACTTGATAAGAAACAAGTCAGAGGATCAATATTGATAGGTATTATTGTAAGTACATTGTTAGCATGGGCATATGCTCTTATGAATACTGAAGCGGCTGCAGCATTAGGTATTTATCTACCTAATGGAATATTTAAATTTGAAAGCATAACTCCAGTAGCAGGGAAAATTGATTTGTCTTATGTTTTACATCCAAGTAATATAATGAATTTTATTGTTATAGTATGTACATTTTTATTTGTGGATTTTTTTGATACAGTAGGTACTTTGGTAGGAGTAAGTTCAAGAGCAGGAATGCTTGATGAAAACGGTAATGTTCCTAATGCTGGTAAAGCTTTAATGGCAGATGCTATAGGTACAACAATAGGAGCATGTCTTGGGGTTTCCACTGTTACAACATATGTAGAAAGTTCAACTGGTGTAGCAGCAGGTGGAAGAACTGGATGGACAGCAGTAACTTCAGGTGTATTATTCTTAGTTGCTATGTTTTTCTCACCAATATTTATAGCTATACCATCTTGTGCAACAGCACCTGCTTTGATTTATGTTGGATATTTGATGCTTGGAGCAGTTAAAAATATTGAATTTGAAGATGTAACAGAAGGGGTTCCAGCATTTTTAACAATTGCAATGATGCCTCTTACTTACAGCATTGGTGATGGATTAACAATTGGAGTTTTAGTGTATGTAATAGTAAATGTATTGTATAATTTATTATTTGCTAAAGAAAATGAAAAGAAAAAAGTATCATGGGTAATGGTTATTTTAGCAATTGTATTTGTACTTAAATTATTCTTATTAAAATAGGGGAAATACAGTAAATATTAGAAATGATTAATTTATAATGTGCAGGGAAATCACGTAAAACAAATTTAGAATTAGTTTTACGTGATTTTTTTTAATAAGTTAAATGTAAACAAATTGTTAACAAATCATTGACTATAATTTTTTGATTGAGTATTATATATGAAGAAGAGTTAATGTAACATTCAATAAGGGGGTGTTAAAAGTGATAAAAAGTATGACTAGCTTTGGAAGAGCACAAAGTGAAGAAGGCAAAGAATTAAGTTTTTCAATAGAAATGAAAAGTGTTAATCATAGATATTTAGATATAAATATTAGAATGCCAAAGATAATGCTTTCACTTGAAGAAAAAATACGTAATATAATAAGCAAGAGATTAAATAGGGGTAAAGTTGATGTTTTTATTAACTATAAAAATTATGGAAGTGCTTGTGGAAAGCCAGTATTAAATATGGATCTTGCTAGAGGATACTACGAATGTCTGAAAGAAATAAGCAATAATTTAGATGTAGTGGATGATATATCAGTGACTAAAATAGCAAGATTTCCAGATGTTATAACTGTATCAGAACCTGAAGAGAATCTTGATGATATATTTAAAGAAATAGCTCCGTTAGTTGAAAATGCGTTAAATCTCATGGAAGAAATGAGAATGCGTGAAGGTGAAAAACTAAGAGAGGATATACTGATTAAGTTAGATACAATTGAAAATCATGTTAATGAAATTGAAAGAGTATCTGAAATTGTACCTAAGATGTATAAAAAGAAACTGGAAGAAAGACTTAATGAATTATTATCAGGTGTAGATATAGATGAAAGTAGAGTAGCACTTGAAGTGGCAATTTTTTCTGATAAAGCAGCTGTAGATGAAGAAATTACAAGATTAAAGAGCCATTTGAGTCAGGTACGTGCAACTCTTAATTTAAGTGAGCCAATAGGTAGAAAACTTGATTTTATAATTCAGGAAATGAACAGAGAAGCAAATACAATTGCGTCTAAATCATGTGATATTGATATGACTAATAAAGTTATTGAAATAAAGAACATATTAGAAAAAATAAGAGAACAAATTCAAAATATTGAGTAATTAGGAGGAAAGAATGGGAATTAAATTAATTAACATAGGTTTTGGAAACATTGTTTCTGCAAATAGATTAGTTGCTATTGTAAGTCCAGAATCAGCGCCTATAAAAAGAATTATTCAAGAAGCAAGAGATAGAGGAATGTTAATAGATGCTACTTATGGAAGAAGAACAAGAGCAGTTATTATAACAGATAGCGATCATGTTATTTTATCTGCAGTTCAGCCTGAAACAGTGGCACATAGATTAGCAACTAAAGATGATGTAGTTGATGAGGATGATGTATAATGAAAAATAGAGGTAAAGGACTTTTAATAGTTATATCGGGACCATCTGGTGCTGGAAAAGGTACAATATGCAAGAGCTTTATGGAAAGAAATAAAGATGTTGTTTTATCTGTTTCAGCAACAACAAGATCCCCAAGAAAAGGTGAAGTTGATGGTGTAAACTATCATTTTATGACTAAGGAACAGTTTAAAGATAAAATAAAAGCTAATGATTTTTTAGAATATGCAGAAGTATATGATAATTTCTATGGTACACCAAAATCTAATGTTGAAGAATTATTAGAAAGTGGAAAAGATGTAATATTAGAAATTGATATACAAGGTGCACTTAAAGTTAAAGAAAACACTGAAGATGGCGTATTTGTATTTATTCTTCCTCCATCAATGGAAGAATTAAAGCAAAGAATAATAAAAAGAGGAAGTGAAACTGAAGAATCTTTAATGAAAAGATTTAAGTCAGCTTACAAAGAAATTAATTTTGTTTCCAAATACAATTATGCTGTAGTTAATGATGAGGTTGAAACAGCTGTTGAAAAGCTAGAATCAATAATAACTGCAGAAAAATGTAGAGTAGATAGAATAAAACATAGTATATTAGATTCAAAGGAGGGTATTATTCATGAACAACTCTATGATTAATCCATCAGTAGTAGACCTACTAGAAAAGACACGCGATAGATATTCTTTAGTATTATTATCAGCAAAGAGAGCAAGACAAATAATTGATGGTTCTAAGCCACAAGTAGACGCTCATTCTCACAAACCATTAACAATTGCTATTCATGAAATTGATGAAGATGCTATTAAATTTGAAAGAGTAAATGAGGAAGCAAAATAAAATGAAAAAAAATGTTGTGCTAGGAGTAAGTGGAGGAATTGCAGTATATAAAGCGTTAGAAATTACAAGTCTTCTTATAAAGAAAGATATTAATGTTAATGTTATAATGACTGAAAATGCTACAAAGTTTGTAACGCCTCTTTCCTTTCAATCATTAAGCCAAAATGTTGTCGCATGTGATACATTTCAAGAACCTAAAGTATGGGAAATTCAGCATATAAGTTTAGCTGAAAAAGCAGATGTGTTTTTAGTGGCACCAGCAACAGCTAATATAATAGGAAAAGTTGCTAATGGAATAGCGGATGATATGCTTTCTACAACAATAATGGCAACAAAAGCAAAAGTTATTTTTGCTCCAGCTATGAATACTAACATGTACGAAAATCCAATACTTCAGAATAATATAACAAAGCTTAAATCTTTGGGATATGAGTTTATAGAACCAGCAGAAGGAAGGCTTGCATGTGGCGCAGTTGGAAAAGGAAAACTTGAAAAACCTGAAATAATTGTTGATAAAGTTTTGATGGAATTAAATGATAAGAAAGATTTAAAAGATAAAAAGGTAATTGTAACAGCAGGACCTACTGTTGCTCCTTTTGATCCAGTTAGATTTATAACAAATAGATCTAGTGGAAAAATGGGATATGCAATAGCTAAAGAGGCTAGAAACAGAGGTGCACATGTTACGTTAATAACAGGACCGTCTTCTTTAGAAGTTCCTAATGGAATAGAAGTAATAAAAATTTCAACTAATGAAGAAATGAGAAAAGCAGTATTAGATAAATTTAATGATGCTGATATTGTTGTTAAATCTGCTGCAGTTGCAGATTATAAACCTAAAACTTATAGCACACAAAAGATAAAAAAAGGTCAAGGTGATTTCTCTTTAGAATTAACTAGAGATAATGATATTTTAAAAGAACTAGGAAGTTTAAAAAATAAACAAATTCTAGTTGGCTTTGCAGCTGAAAGTCAAAATTTAAGAGAGAATGCTTTAGGCAAACTTGAAAAGAAAAATTTAGATTATATAGTTGCCAATGATATAACAAGTAGCGATACTGGTTTTGCAGCAGAAGATAATAAAGTTATTATTTTCTCTAAAGATAAAGAAGAAGTTAATCTTGATAAGATGAGCAAGGAAAAGATTGCAGAAAATTTATTTGATATTATACTTAAGAAGCGCTAAACTTTGCGCTTCTTTCTATTTGTAAAAAAACTTTAATGAATTCTGTAAAAAATAGAACTTGTTTCATTGTAATAAAGAAAGCAATATAATATACTCTTGTATGTAGTTATTAAATTTGATGTAAAGGGGGAATACAATATGTATGCTGAAATAATTATTAATAGCGATGCATTGGAAGTAGATAAACCATTTACATATAAAATACCAAATGAATTTTTGGAAAATATAGATATAGGATATAGAGTGAGTGTTCCATTTGGAATGGGAAGTAAAAACACATATGGATTTATAATATCATTATTAAAAGAGGAAGAAGTTAATATAAATTACAAAATAAAAAATATTAAAAACTTATGTGATAATGAACCGATTCTTACTCATGATGATATAAAAGTTATAAAATTTCTTAGAAAAAAATATTTATGTAGATATATAGATGCCATACGTCTTATGATTCCAGTTGGTATTATGAGAGGTTCTACAAATAAGAAAAAAAATGTTGTCTGTATAAATGGAGAGCTTAATGAGGAATTATCTAGAAAAGAAAATTATAGAAAACTATATCAGTATATTGTTCAAAATAATGGTATATATACAAAAACAGAACTAACAAAAAATAAGGAATTTTCTTTATATTCATTAAATAAGCTTATTGAAAAGAATATATTAAAATGTGAAGAAAAATTAGTATTTAGATATAATACAAGAAAATATGGAAGTGAGCTTAAAAAAGAATTAACACTTGAACAGCAGTACTGTATAAATTCAATAATAAGAGGATTAGATAATAAATATCTTATAAAGGGTGTAACTGGCTCTGGAAAAACTGAAGTATATATGAAACTTGTTGAATATGTGCTGTCAATTGGAAAAAGTGCAGTGGTTCTTGTGCCGGAAATAGCGTTGACACCACAGATGATTGAAAGATTTAAAGGCAGGTTTGGTGAAGATGTTGCTTTATTCCATAGTAAGTTGAGTGATGGTGAAAGATTTGATGAATGGTATAGAGTAAAAGAAGGAAAAGCAAGACTTGTAATAGGTGCAAGAAGTGCATTGTTTCTTCCTTTAATGAATCTTGGACTTATAATAATTGATGAGGAACATGAAAATACATATAAGTCTGAACAAAATCCTAAGTATCATACTAGGGAAGTAAGTGAATATTTGTGTGAAATTAAAGGATGTAAGCTTGTTTTAGGATCTGCAACTCCGAGCATAGAAACTTATTATAAAACATTAAATGGAGAGTATAAACTTTTAGAAATGAATAATAGAGTAAATGGTAAAGCTATGCCTAAAATGGAAATTGTTGATATGAGAGAGGAATTAAAAAACAGAAATTTATCTTTATTCAGCAGAAAGTTGGCATCTGCCATTGATGAAACATTAAAGAAAAAGAAGCAGATAATATTATTTTTAAACAGAAGAGGATTTTCTACATTTATATCATGCAGAAGCTGTGGATATGTATTTAAATGTCCTGAATGTGACGTGTCAATGACATATCATAAAAATGGATATCTTGTATGTCATTATTGCGGAAGAGCAGAGAAGGCTGCAAATATATGTCCTAAGTGTGGAAGTAAATATGTAAAATTTTTTGGAGCAGGAACAGAACGTGTAGAGCAAGAAGTTAAAAAATACTTTCCTAAAGCAAAAGTTTTAAGAATGGATGTTGATACAACAAGATATAAAAATTCTCATGAATCTATATATAATTCATTTAAAAATCATGAAGCAGATATACTTATAGGTACTCAGATGGTATCTAAAGGTCTTGATTTTAAAGATGTAACACTTGTTGGAATATTAGCGGCTGATATGTCCTTAAATATACCAGATTACAGATCTTCAGAAAGAACATATCAAATAATAACCCAAGTTGCAGGAAGAGCAGGAAGAGGAGAAGATGAAGGAAGAGTAATAGTTCAGAGTTATACGCCTAATCACTATAGTTTAAATTATGCAAAAGATGAAAATTACGCGGGTTTGTACAAGGAAGAAATAAATGTAAGAAGGTTGATGGGTAATCCTCCTTTTGGTAAAATATTATTGATTGGAGGATCTTCTAAAAATGAAGAAAAATTAAAGGAATTTATGAATAACTTACAAGTTAATTTGAAAAAATTAATAGTAGGAGATTTAAAAATGTTAGGACCAGTACCTTGCATTATTAGCAAATTGAAGGACAATTATCGATGGCAGATAATAATTAAAGGCCAATTTGATGACAAATTTAGTGGAAAAGTTAAAGATACACTTTATCAATTAAATAAGAGTGTATATAATGAAATAAGGGTTAGTATAGATATTAATCCTAATAATATGACCTAGGGGGAATAGAAATGGCATTAAGAAATATAAGAAAATATGGAGACGATATTTTAAGAAAGAAATGTAGAGAAGTTGATAATATAGATAAAAGATTATTAACATTGATTGATGATATGTTTGATACAATGTATGAAGCTGATGGAGTAGGCCTTGCTGCACCACAAGTTGGTATATTAAAAAGATTATTTGTTATTGATATTGGAGAAGGACCATTAGTATTTATAAATCCTGAAATTTTAGAAACAGATGGTAAACAAATAGACCAAGAAGGTTGCTTAAGTCTTCCAGGAGAATTAGAAGAAGTAATGAGACCTAATTATGTAAGAGCTAGAGCTTTAAATGAAAAAGGTGAAGAATTTGAAATAGAAGCTGAAGAACTTTTAGCTAGAGCTATTTTACATGAATATGATCATTTAAATGGTACTTTATTTATAGACAGAGTTAAAAGATAAAAGAACTTTTTAGGAGGGAAAAATAATGAATATAGTATTTATGGGTACTCCTGATTTTGCAGTTCCATCATTAGCTAGATTAGCTGATGAATATAATGTTACTGCTGTATTTACACAGCCTGATAAGCCAAAGGGCAGAGGAAAGAAAATGGGATATTCTGAAGTTAAAGAAGAAGCATTAAAACGTGATATTCCAGTATATCAGCCTGTTAAGCTTAAGAATGATAGAGATCTTATTGATAAATTAAAAGAATTGAAACCAGATTTTATAATAGTAGTTGCATTTGGTCAATTATTAACAAAAGAAGTTTTAGATATACCAAAGTATGGATGTATAAATCTTCATGGTTCTCTTTTACCTATGTATAGAGGTGCTGCACCAATACAATGGGCTGTAATAAGAGGAGAAAAAGTATCAGGTAATACTACTATGCTTATGGATGAAGGATTAGATACTGGAGATATGCTTTTAAAAGATGAAGTGAAAATACTGGATAATATGACTGCTGGTGAACTTTATGATATTTTAAAAGAAAGAGGTGCTGATCTTTTAGTTAAGACTATTGAAGGTATAACAAATAACACAATTGTTCCTGAAAAGCAGACTGAAGAAACATTTTATGCTAAGATGCTTAATAAGGAAATAGCTAATATATGTTGGAATAAAAATGCAGAAGAAATACATAATTTAATAAGAGGATTGAATCCTTGGCCAATTGCTTATACTAGTTATAAAGATCAGAGAATGAAAATATTTGAAAGTGAAGTTTTAAAAGAAAAATCTGATAAAACTCCAGGAACAATAATTGATATAAGTAAAGCAGGAATAAAAGTTGCATGTGGAAATAATGTATTATTAATTAAAAAAGTGCAGTTTCCAAATGGGAAACCATTAATGGTTGAACAATATATAAATGGTCACCATATTGAAAAAAATACAATTTTAGGATAGCGGAGGTGCATGTCCAATGTATGGATTATATTTTGATCCTACAATGATACTATTATTACCAGCTATGCTCATTTCATTTTGGGCACAGGCAAAAATAAATTCTGCTTATAATAAATATAGCAGAGTAAGAACTACAAATGGATATACTGGTATGCAAGTCGCAAGAATGATTTTAGATGGAGCTGGATTATTTGATGTAAGAATAGAAATGGTAAATACTAAACTTGGAGATCATTACGATCCATCAAGTAGAGTACTTAGATTATCACCAGAAGTATATAATGACTCGACAATTGCAGCGGCTGGAATAGCTGCTCATGAAGTTGGTCATGCGATTCAGCATAGAGAAAGTTATAAACCTTTGGTCATAAGAAATTCTATTGTACCAGTTGTAAATTTTAGTTCAAGTATATCATGGATTTTATTTATTATAGGATTATTATTGGGATTTAAGGGACTTACAACTCTGGGAATTTTATTATTTTTAGCTGTAGTAATATTTCAACTTATTACATTACCTGTTGAATTTAATGCATCAAATAGAGCATTAAGGATATTAGAAACAAGAGGTATATTATATGGCAATGAAATAAATGGTGCAAAGAAGGTTTTAGGTGCAGCAGCAATGACATATGTGGCTGCAACGTTAATGGCAGTATCCCAACTAATAAGATTAATTGCCTTGAGCAATAGAGATGATTAAGAAGAGGTAGCATATGAATTGTAGAAAATTAGCAGTAAAAATATTAAATAGAGTTTTAAATGAAGGAGCATATTCTAATATAATTCTTTCTAAAGAATTAAATGATGTTGAACTTAATGATAAAGATAAAGCTTTACTTACAGAAATAGTTTATGGAGTTTTAAGAAGAAAGAAAACATTAGATATAATAATAGGTAACTTTGTAAAAGATATAAAATTAATGGATAAAAGCATTTTAAATATTTTAAGAATTGCAATATATCAAATGAATTTTTTAGATAAGATACCAAGCTATGCTGCATGCAATGAAGCAGTTGAAGAAGCTAAAGAAGTATCAGAAAGTGATTCTAAATTAGTTAATGGCATATTAAGAAGTTTTACAAAAAATCCTGATGATATAGATGTCCCAGGAAATAAAATAAATGAATATGCATATAAATTCTCTTTTGAACCATGGATGATAAGACTTTTAATAAAGCAATATGGTGAAAACATAGCAAAGAGAATAATGGCTGGATTAAATAATGTTCCTAAAGTCAGTATAAGAGTTAATGAACTTAAGGCTGATTACAATGATGTGTATGAAGAACTTGAAAAAATGGGATATGATATTGAAGAAGGCTCTGTATGTCCAGAAGCTATAAGCATTAAGGGTGGAAAATCAATAGAAAGAAATCCTTTATTTGTAGAAGGTAAAATGACAGTTCAAGATGAAAGTGCTATGCTTATTGCTCCACTTCTTGATTTAGAAGAAGGAATGACAGTTGTTGACTTATGTAGTGCACCAGGTGGAAAAACTACGCATATAGCTGAAATTTTAGGAAATACAGGTAAAGTGCTTGCGTTTGACTTACATGAATCAAAATTAAATTTAATAAAGGAAAACTGTGACAGATTAGGTATAACTAATGTTGAAGTTTTAGCAAATGATGCTACTAAATTAAATGCAGAATTAATTGCTTCAACTGACAGAGTACTTATAGATGTTCCATGTTCTGGATTAGGTATAATAAGAAAGAAACCAGAAATTAAATGGAATAAGAATAGAAATGATTTAAGAGAAATAATTCCAGTTCAAAGGGAAATAATGGAGAATGCATGGCAGTATTTAAAGAATGGTGGAATAATGATTTATTCAACTTGTACTTTAAATAAGGAAGAAAACGAAGAAAATATTGAATGGTTTGTAAATAAACATAAAGATTGTGAAGTTAAAAAAATCTTTGTTGGTAAGCAGGATAACTTAGTTTATAACAGAGATGGTTCTTTAACTATAATGCCAAATGAAGATATGGATGGATTCTTTGTTGCAAAATTAGAAAAAAGATAATAGTAGGTGGATAAATGAACAATTTACTAGATTATACTTTAGAAGAACTTAAAGTATGGATGAAAGAAAATGGTGAAAGTGCATTTAGGGGAAAACAAATATTATCATGGATATATAAAGGGGTAATTGATTTTGAGGGAATGAGAAATATTCCTAAGTCATTACAAGAAAAACTTAAAGAAAACTTTATAATTTCAATGCCTGAAATAATTGAAGTATATAAATCTAACCAAGACGGAACTGAAAAGTTCCTTCTTGGATTTTCAGATGGTAATTTAATTGAAAGTGTGCTTATGAGATATAAGCATGGAAATTCAATATGTGTGTCTACTCAAGTAGGATGCAGAATGGGATGTAAATTTTGTGCTTCAACAATAGAAGGGCGTGTTAGAAATCTTACTACTGGTGAAATATTATCAGAGGTATTAGTAGTTCAGAAATACATTGGAGAAAGAATTTCTAATATAGTATTAATGGGAAGTGGAGAACCATTAGATAATTATGATAATGTAGTTAAGTTCTTGGAAATAGTTTCTGCAGATTATGGATTAAACATAGGGCAGAGACATATAACATTATCAACTTGTGGAATTGTTCCTAAAATATATGAATTAGCAGATAGAGGATTCAGTACTACACTTGCTATTTCATTACATGCATTTAGTGATGAAAAAAGAAAAGAAATTATGCCTATTGCAAATAAGTATACAATAGAAGAAATACTTAAAGCATGTAGATACTATATTGATAAAACAAAGAGAAGAGTTACATTTGAATATGCATTAATTAAGGATAAAAATGATGGTAGAGAAGATGCAAAAGCATTAGGAAAACTGTTAAAAGGTCTTTTGTGTCATGTTAATCTTATACCAGTAAATGAAGTAAAAGAAAATACGTTTAAGAGATCGTCTAAAAAAACTATAGAAGATTTTTCAGAAATACTTAAGAGTTTTGGAATTGAAGTTACTACTAGAAGAGAAATGGGAAGTGACATTAATGCAGCATGTGGACAACTTAGAAGGAGTTACATTAAATCCCAAAAGATGGGGGAGGATTAATTATGGTAGGCTTAGTAAGTGACATAGGCTTAAAAAGAGCTCTTAATGAAGACTATGCTTTGTATTTTGAAGATAGTTATTTTAAAATTTATGTAGTAGCAGATGGAATGGGCGGACATAATGCTGGAGAAGTTGCAAGTAAAATGGCCGGAGAAAGAATTGTAGACTACGTAAAGTGTAATTTCTTTAAGAGTGATGAAAAAGAACTTATTACAAAAGCTATTGAAGAAGTGAATAGAGAAATATTTAACTTTTCAATGACAAACGATAATTTAAATGGAATGGGAACAACAGTTACAGCTTGTCTAATGACTAAAGAAAATATATATGTTGCTAATGTTGGAGATAGTTCATGCATTGGTGTTAAGGATGGAATGATAAAAAAGATAACTAAAGATCATTCGCTTGTACAGGAACTTATTGATAGCGGTACAATAAGTGAGATGGAAGCTGTAAATCATCCTAAAAAAAATATAATAACAAGGGCATTAGGAACAAGTGCAAATGTATGTGTTGATGTGTTTCATGTTGAAAAGGATGAATACAAATTACTGTTATTATGTTCAGATGGATTAACAAATGAATTAACTAAGGAAGAAATTTTTCAGGTCGCTATCAAGGAAGAAAATTATGAGAATATAGCAAAAAAACTTGTTGATATGGCTAAAGAAAAAGGTGGCAGGGATAATATAACAGTATTGTTGTTTGGAGGAGAGATGTAAAATGAAAGGAATCATACTTGGTAACAGATATGAGTTGCTGGAAAAAATCGGCGAAGGTGGAATGTCGCAAGTATTTAAAGCGCGTGATAATAAATTAAACAGATTTGTTGCGGCAAAAATACTTAAAAAGGAATTCTGTAATAATGCTGATATAGTAGAAAAATTTATGGGAGAAGCAACTGCCATTGCAACGTTATCTGACAACAATATAGTTAATGTATTAGACGTTGGGAGTCAGGCTGATGATATAAATTATATTGTGATGGAATATGTCAATGGAAATACCTTAAAAGATGTAATAAAGCAGGTTGGAAAAATGAATTATGAAACAGGTATTTCTGTTGCAATTCAAATTGCGAGAGCATTAGATTGTGCACATAGAAATAAAATAATTCACAGAGATGTAAAACCTCAAAATATATTAGTTACAGAAGATGGTATAATGAAAGTTACTGACTTTGGAATAGCAAAATCATCTACTTCTTCAACTATTACCAATACTAGTACAATAATGGGATCGGCACATTATCTTTCTCCAGAACAAGCTAAAGGAAGTTTTATTGACTGTAGAACTGATTTATATTCATTAGGGGTTGTATTATATGAAATGGTAACAGGTGTAGTACCATTTCAAGGCGATAGTGCTGTAACTATTGCGTTAAAACATATACAAGAGGAAGTAGTTCCTCCTAAAACTCTTAATTCTAGAATCCCAGACAGTTTAAATATGTTGATTTTAAAAGCAATGGAAAAAGAACCTAGCAAGAGATATCAGACTGCTAAAGAAATGATAGCAGATCTTCAAAAAATAAAAGATAATCCTAATGCTATTATTGGCGATGGTGATGATGATAATGAACATACTATAATAATGTCAGCTGTAAGTGATGATATGACTAAGGCGAAGGAAACACAAAAAACTTATTCTGATGAAGAAGACTATTATGATGATGACGATGATTATTATGATGATGAGGAAGATTCATTTTTTAGCAGAAAAAAAGGACTCTTAAAGAAGATTCTTTTAGGAGTTGGAAGTGTAGTTTTAATAATTCTTTTAGGAATAGGTGGCTATAAACTTATGGGAAACAGTACAAAAGAAGTTACTGTTCCTAATTTAATAGGAATGAATATTGATGAGGCTAAAAGTAAGCTTGAATCTATGAATCTTGTTTTAGTTGAAGCAGGAACTGAACAAAGTGATAAGCCAGAAGGAACTATAATTAAATCAAATTTTGAAGCAGGTGCTAAAGTTAAAGAAAACACTTCAATAAGAGTAATTATAAGTAGTGGTGCAACAAAAACTAAAATGCCAGATTTGGTTGAGGATGACCTTGATACTGCAAAGAAAATTTTAAGTTCATATGGATTAAAGATAGCAAGCAGTACTGAAGAATATAGTGATGATATTCCTAAAGGTAAGATAATGAGACAGACTCCGTCAAAAGACACTGATGTAGATGAAAATACAGAAATTACTGTTGTGATAAGTAAAGGTTCAAAAATTGTTAAAAATACTGTTCCTAGTGTTGTTGGAATGAGTGAAGAAGAGGCTAAAGATAAGATAATTAATTCAGGATTTAAAGTTAATTCTGTAACTGAAACAACAACTGATCAAAGTAAGAATGGGGTAGTTTTAAGTCAGTCTGTAGAAGGTGGAGAAACTATAACAGCTGGTAAATCAATAACAATTACTGTTGGATTATATTCTGAAGAAACAAAATCGAAATCTGGAAAAAATTCTGGAAATAACTCAGGTGACAGCGAAAATGGTTCAAATAAAGGTAATTCAAATTCACAAAATAATATAGAAAAAACCAATGATGAAAATTCAGGAAAAACCAATACGCAAGTAAACAGTAAACCAGCAGGATCAGGAAACGAAAAATCAAGTGGAGATGCTTCGGTAATTAATACTACAAATGCACATAATTAATAAAGTTTTGGGGAGAGGTTGATTTTGTAAGCCTCTCCTTTTATAATATATGTAATTTATGCAATTTATGGAGGAATAATATGAATGGAAAGATTATAAAAGGCATTGGTGGGCTTTATTCCATTAAGACAGAACAAGGCTTAATAGAATGTAAGGCGAGAGGAAAGTTTAGGCATAAAGGTATAAAACCTATGGTAGGTGATGATGTTACAATAAAAATTGAAAATGGAAAAGGTGTAATTGAAGAAATACATAAAAGAACATCTGAACTTATCCGACCAACTGTTGCTAATGTATCTTTAGCATTTATTGTTTTTGCAGTGAAAAATCCAGATATAAACTTTGATCTTTTAAATAAATTTTTAATATTATGTGAATCTAATAATATAGAAGTTGTTGTGTGTTTAAATAAGATTGATTTAGTGTCAGAAGAAGAAAGAGAAGAGATAAAGAAGAGAATAAATGATATTGGTTATGAAGTTCTTTATATTAATGCAAAAGAAGGTATTGGAATTGAAAGGCTTAAACAAAAAATTCAGGGTAATACTACAGTGTTATGTGGACCTTCAGGCGTGGGCAAATCCACACTTATAAATAAACTTGCAGATAAAGAACACATGGAAACAGGAAGTGTAAGTGTTAAACTTGGAAGAGGAAAGCATACAACAAGACATAGCGAACTTATAGATATAGAAAATGGATATATAGTAGATACACCAGGTTTTTCAACTTTAGAAATAAAGGACTTGAAGGATAAAAATGATTTGAAATATTGTTTTCCTGAATTTACTGAGTATAATGATAAGTGTAAATATAGAGGTTGTCTACACTATAAGGAGCCTAAATGTGTTTTGAAAGAAGCTGTTGAAGAAGGCAAGATTAATAAGTATAGATATGATTTCTATGTTAAATCGTTAGAAGAGATAATGAAGGAGGAGAAAAACAAATGGTAAAAATTGCACCATCAATATTATCAGCTGATTTTTCAAAATTAGGAGAAGATATAGAAAGAATAGATAGAGGAGGAGCAGATTTTGTTCATATTGATGTTATGGATGGGTCTTTTGTTCCTAATATATCATTTGGTCTACCTGTTATAAAATCTATAAGAAATAGAACTAATAAAATTTTTGATGTTCATTTAATGATTGATAATCCAGGAAATTATATTGATGAGTTTATTAAAGCAGGAGCAGATTTAATAACAGTTCATTATGAAGCTGATAGACATATTGACAGAACAATTAATTATATTAAATCAAAAGGAAAAATGGCTGCAGTTGCATTAAATCCTGGAACTCCGGTATTGGTATTAAAAGATATTATAAATAGTTTAGATATGGTTTTGATAATGTCTGTTAATCCTGGTTTTGGTGGGCAGAAGTTTATACCTTACTGTTTAGACAAAATAAGAGAAGTTAAAGAAATGAGTAAAGCTGGAAATCCTAATCTTCTTATACAAGTTGATGGAGGAGTAGGGAAAGATAACGTAAAATCTGTTATAGAAGCAGGTGCAAATGTTATAGTAGCTGGATCGGCAGTATTTAATGATGGAGATATAAGCGAAAATATAAAGGCGCTTAGGGGGTAATATATTGAATGCTTTAATAGTTAGTGGGGGAAATGCACCAAGTGAAAATTTGCTGAACAAATATGCAGCTATGTGTGATTTTATTATAGGAGCAGATAAGGGAAATGAATGTCTTATACAGTATAATATAATTCCTCATTTATCTTTAGGAGATTTTGATTCTATTGATAGAAAAATATTGGAAATTATTAATTCAAGGAATATTGAAGTTATGAAATTCCCTCCAGAAAAAGATTATACAGATACTGAAATTGCTATTATGGAAGCATTAAAAAGGGGAACGGATAAAATTTATCTTCTTGGAGGAACAGGAACAAGGGTTGATCATACTTTGGGTAATATAGGTCTTATTCTTACAACTAGACAAAAAGGCGCTAAGCTTATAATTGTTGATGATAACAATTTAGTTTATCTTGCAGATGAAGATATGACTTTACATGGTAAGTGTGGTGACAATATTTCATTCCATGCATTGAGTGATACAGTCAAAAACTTCAAGATAGAAGGTGCAAAATATAATCTTGATGGATATGATATGCACTTATTAGATCCAAGAGCAATATGCAATGAATTTATAGATACACCAATAAGGATTAGTTTTGAAAGTGGAAGTATATTAATAATGCATTCAAATGATTAAATTTTTGGAACATATTTTAATCTTTCTGAATATTAATATATAGATAGAGCATTTTTATCAATAAAAAATTATATTCGGAGGGTTAAAGTTATGAAGATTATTGCTATTAAATTGCCAAAATTTTTTTCAAATATTATAAAATTTTTTAGAAGAAAAAAATAGAGTGTACATAAATTAAACTCTAAAAAACAATTATATTTGGTCATAAATGAAATCAGAATTTTTGATTTTGTTTATGACTATTTATTTTTTGAAAATAATTTTTATTTGTTTTAATAAAATCCAAAATAGGTTAATATAATAATGAATAATAAGTAGGTTAGAGGGGGATTATATTTATAAATATAATTATAGTAAGATGGAATTAGAAAAAATCATATATTAAAATAAAAAATGCAATTGAATTAACAATTGCATTCCTTATTATGAACTATATTGCTCTTTGAACCTTTCCAGATCTAAGGCATCTTGTACATACATGAACAGTTTTTGGTGTTCCGTTAACTAAAGCTTTTACTTTCTTTATGTTAGGAGCCCAAGTTCTCTTTGATTGACGATGT
>SVCE01000022.1 GCA_015058525.1 Clostridium butyricum | reverse complement strand
TCCCATTCTTTCAAGATTTGGTATATTAAAACTATCTACTGAATCTGCTATGTGACCTAATGTATCTACATTTACATCTCCATACTTTTCAGAATCCTCTAATGCTCCTATTCCAAGTGAATCTATTACTATTGTAAAAATTCTGTTGTACTTTTTCATTATTATCATCCTTCCTATGTTAAATACATCAATACTATTTAGTTTATATTTACATATATATGTCTAATTTTTTAGTGAATATATATTTTGATAATTTACAATATCATTACACTAAGTAGTATATGAACATTCTACATATTATAAATAATAAACAAATATTAATACAAATACAAGTAATTACACAAATGACTTGTTATTATTCCACTAATGTTATTTTTTAACAAAACAAATTTAGAACTTAACGTACATAATATTATGTACGTTAAGTTCTAAAAATATGTGTATGCTATACTTAAATGTGTATACTAAATCTAATCTTTCATGCTAAAAACATATATCAATTAAACTTAATTTATTAATTTGGATAATATGTAAAATTTCACTTTAATATTATATTAATGTTACAATTCCTACAATTATTGCACTTACAATACTTACACAGAAACCTGCAAGCATTGACTTAAATGCTAATTTAGAAAGAACATTTCTCTTTTCTGGACATAATGCAGATATACCTGAAATACATATACCAATACTTGATATATTTGCAAATCCTGCTAATGAAACAGATAATATTAATCCTGTTCTATAGCTTAAATTTGTAATAACCTCTCCTAATGATTGGAATGCTACAAATTCATTTAATACTAACTTACTTCCTAAAAGTTCTCCAGCTAATCTAACTTCACTTCCATCCAATCCCATTAAATAACCAAATGGTGCAAAAATATATGAGAATATTTGTTGAAGATTTAACCCAAAGAAACCTAAAACCAAGTTGATTATAGCTACTAATCCTAGTATAGCTATAAGAGATGCTCCAATTGCAAGTGCTGTATTCATACCACTTATAGCACCTTCTGAAATAGCTGATAATATGTTTTCATTATCACCTTTATTATCTATTTTTAAATCTTCTACATCAAAAGCTTTTTCACTTTCTGGCATTAATATTTTTGAAAGAGCAATACTTCCCATTGGTACTAAAGCACTGGCTATAAGTAAATGTTCCATTGGAATTCCAAGAGCTGTATAACCACCAATTATAGTAGCAGACATACTTCCCATACCAGATACAAGTACAACTACTATTTCACTTTCAGTCATTTTGCCTAAATACTTACTTACAAGTATTGGACTTTCTGTTTGACCTAAGAACATATTAGCAACTGCTACAAAGCTTTCAACATGGCTAGTTCCAAGAACTTTACCTACACCTTTACCAATAACTCTAACAATAGCACCTATAATTCCTAAATAATATAATGCACTTATTAATGCTGAAAGAAATATTATGTTACCAAGTGTCTGTATACCAAAAATACTTCCTGTTACTGCACTTGAATCTGCAAGACTTCCAAATACAAACTTAAGTCCATCCTGTCCACATAATATTACAGCTGTAATAACATCTGATATTTTTTCTACAACAAATCTTCCAAGTGGAAATTTAATTAATAAAAATGCAATAATAAGCTGAATAATTAGTGCTTTACCTATTACTTTATAAGGTATATTCTTTCTGTCTGATGATAAAATGAACATAAATCCAAATATTACTGCAAGCCCAAGTAAGCTTAATACTAATTTCATGTTTTTCTCTCCTTAATAATTTTCATTTGTTCGTTTTTTGAAAATTCCTATACAATTATATCACTTGTTTACATAATTGTATAGTCGTTTTTTTAATTGTGCTACATTTTTTATTTTATTCATAAATAAATTAATTATATTATGGCAAATTAAAGAAAAATTTGTTATATTTATAGTGTATAAAAACAATTACATTTTTCTATATCATCTATACAAGTAAACATGTATTTTTATTTATTCTATTGATATATATTATTTAATAATATTATTTCCATCCAATTTAAATAATATTATTAAATTTAACAACAAATATATGTTACTCTTAATTATATGTGATATACAATTTAATAAAATAAACAAAAGGCAAAATTATACTTTATTAAACGCAAATAATGAAAAGGTGATATTATATATGAACAAAATCAATTTAGAACCAAAGCAAAAAACGCTACGTTATGTAGCTGTATATGATGAATTATTTAAAATGATAAATGAAGGAACTTTTAAAGAAGGTTCACGCCTTCCAAGCGAACCAGACCTTGCAAAATCACTTGGTGTAAGCAGAACCACTTTAAGACAAGCTCTTTCATTATTGCAAGATGACGGACTTATAAAAAACATTCAAGGCAAAGGTAATTTTATAACTAAATCTGATCATGTAAAAACTGATGGATTAGAAATTATAAATAATCCTATTTATAAATGCATAACAGAAAAAATAGATTCTGTAGAAATGGATTTCCATATAGAAGTTCCAAATGATTATATACAACAGGTACTAAAAAGAAAAACTGCTGTATGCATTATTGTAGACAGATGGTATAAATGTAAATCTGAAGTTGTAGCATATACTTTTACTCTTATACCTATTGAAACAATTTCAGAAAACAATATTGATTTAAATAATACTAATCAATTGCTAGATTTCTTAGAAAAAGGATTATACTCTATTTCAGAAAAATCTCTTTTAGAAATAAAACATTCAACAGCAGGAAGTTTTACTGCAAAAAAATATCAACTTCATTCAAATGACCATTGTCATTTAATCCAAGAAAGCTTATTTACAAATAATACAAGTATACCAGCAGTTTTCAACAAACATTATTTACCAATGGATATTAGTTCAATAAAAATAAACTCTTTTAAATAGTGCTAATTTTTATATAATATAGCTTTTGGAAATATAACACTTAAATCCAACTTATATTTCCAAAACTTTCATATAATGCTATAATAATTATTAGTATTTTTTATCAAAAAGGGGTGAGAATTTTTATGACAATTTTAGACTTATTAAATTCTAAAATTCATAATAATGACAATCAGAAAAAGGCTCTTGAAACTATAAAAGAAACATATATGCCTTCTGTAAACAATAATTACTTACTTGTTGTAAATGATGACGGAAAATTAATGGTCAGAATTCCCGATTTAAAAAAAAGAGATGAATATGTATTTAGTCCATTTACAGAATATCCATATCCTTTAGTTATGTGTATGAAAATAGATGAGATTAACAATCCTGAATATTATGAATACATATCATCTACTTTTATGACTGAATATAAAGATAAGCTTGATGTCTATTTTAAAGATACAGCCATTATAGACAAGCTATTGGTTCATTTAACATCTACTAGAAATATTATAGACACCATAACTTATTCTTGTACAGCATTTTCAATATTTATAGGTATTTTATTATGTATATTTAATATTTCTGGACTAAGTAAACACATTATGATTACTGGAATCCTTATATGTTTTGCAGTATCTTTATATGTTCAGCTTAGTAAGGAAAATCGAATCAAAAAAATAATTGATGGATATATTTCCATAATAAATACAGATTGGTACCACGATTTATTAAGGAAACAATATGCATTTTTCTGCAATTTTATAGGATAAACGTATATTCTATTAATAAATAAATTTAAAGACTACCTCATTTATACACATTTTTAACGTATTATGAGATAGTCTTTATTATTATATAAATTCACTTGCTTTGCTTATTAAAGTTGTACTGCAGTATCTAAAGCAATTTCCATCATATTTTTAAATGCTGTTTGTCTTTCTTCTGCTGTTGTAACTTCTCCAGTTATAAAGTGATCACTTACAGTCATTATTGCTAAAGCTTTTACATGATATTTAGCTGCTACAGTATAAAGTCCTGCCGCTTCCATTTCTGTTGCTAAACATCCAAATGCTGCCCACTTCTTCCAATCTTCATTATCATCACAATAAAATATATCCGAACTAAATACTGTTCCTACTTTAGGCTCAATCCCCTTAGATATTGCTGTATCATAAGCTTTCTTTAATAAACTAAAATTTGCTGTTGGTGCATAAGTTCTTCCTTGAAATCTTGTTAAATTTAAGTTTGAATCTGTACATGCTGACATAGCCATTACAACATCTCTTACTTTCACATCTTCATGATATCCACCACAAGTACCTATTCTTATAAGATTCTTACATCCATAATCTTTAATAAGTTCAGTTGCATATATAGTCATTGATGGTATTCCCATTCCTGTTCCTTGAACTGAAATTCTCTTTCCTTTATATGTTCCTGTAAATCCATACATTCCCCTAACTTCATTATAACAAACAACATTCTCTAAAAATGTATCAGCTATAAACTTAGCTCTTAGTGGATCTCCTGGTAACAATACGCATTCTGCTATATCTCCTTGTTTTGCATTAATGTGTACACTCATTTTTTCATACCTCCCAAATTTCTTATTTTAAAATTTATTCACATATGATGCTTGTCCTCAAAATTCTTCTATTTTATAGAGTATTGTTTTCACCACAAACTATGAAAACAATACTGTGAATTTTTTCATTTATTTAATTAAACTATTTCTTTAACTTTAGCTACAATTTCTTCAGCAGTAAGTTTATATTTCTTCATTAACTCATTAGGAGTTCCTGACTCACCAAATGAATCATTTATTCCTACCATTTTTACTTTACAAGGGTATTCATCAGTTACAACTGCTGAAACATTAGCTCCAAGCCCACCAATTATTGAATGTTCTTCTGCTGTAACTATTCCTTTAGTTTCTTTTGCTGCTTTTATAATTATTTCTCTGTCAATAGGTTTAATTGTTGAAATATTTATAACTCTAGCCTTAATACCCTC
Organism: Clostridium butyricum; assembly: GCA_015058525.1. GTDB lineage: Bacteria > Bacillota > Clostridia > Clostridiales > Clostridiaceae > Clostridium > Clostridium butyricum_A. The sequence continues at coordinate 1,935 of SVCE01000022.1, read as the reverse complement.
TTGTAAAAGGATTTTTGAAGCTTCAATAGCTTTTTGAACCATCATACCAGTTGCAATTATAGCCACATCATCTCCCTCAACCAATTGAGTCCCTTTTCCTATTTCAAACTTATAATTGTCATCATAAATATCTTCAGTTGCACATCTGCCAAATCTCAAATAAACAGGTCCATCTATTTCTGCTGCTGCTTTAGTGGCTGCCATAGCTTCTCTGTGGTCAGCTGGAACTATAACTGTCATATTAGGAAGGGAACACATAAGTGCTATATCTTCAACAGATTGATGCGATCCACCATCTTCTCCAACTGTAATTCCTGCATGAGTAGCTGCCACTTTAACATTAGCCTTTGGATAACATATAGAATTTCTTATTATTTCAAATGCTCTTCCTGTAGCAAAAACTGCAAAAGTACTTGCAAATGGTACTAATCCTACATTAGCCATACCTGCTGCCATTCCCATCAAATTTTGCTCTGCTATACCTGCATTATAAAATCTATCTTTAAATTCTTTCTTAAATCCTTCTGTCTTAGTAGATTTAGAAAGGTCTGCATCTAAAACTACTATATTTTTATTTTCATGTCCTAATTCAACTAATGCCATTCCATATGATTCTCTTGTTGCTTTTCCCATTTCAAACTTCTCCTTTACCTATGCAAGAATTTCTTCTATAGCTTTATTTTTCTGTTCTTCATTAGGTGCTGCACCATGCCACATAGCTTCATTTTCCATAAAGCTTACACCTTTTCCTTTTACAGTCTTAGCTATAATTACATTTGGCTTATCAGTACATTTTTCTGCTTCAGTAAATGCTTTATCAATTAAATCAAAGTCATTACCATCTTCACAAATAACTACATTCCAGCCAAAGCTTTCAAACTTCTTGTCTAGTGGATTTATATTCATGACATCTTCATTTTTACCATCAATTTGCAATCCATTATTATCAATTATTGCAGTTAAATTGTTCAATTTATAATGTCCAGCTGCCATAGCCGCTTCCCATACTAAACCTTCTTGCACTTCGCCATCACCTAATACTGTGTATACTTTTGATGATTTTTTAAGTTGTCTTAAACCTAATGCCATACCTACTGCATTTGAAATACCCTGACCAAGAGAACCAGTAGATACATCAACTCCATTTATATGTTTAGAATCTGGATGTCCTTGAAGAAGTGCGCCTATCTTTCTTAAATTATGTATTTCTTCTTTTGGAAAGAATCCCTTTTCAGCTAGAACTGCATACAAAGCAGGTGCTGCATGACCTTTACTTAGAACAAATCTATCTCTGTTGTCATCCTTTGAATTTTCTACGCTTATATTCATTTTTTCATTATATAAATAAGTTAATATTTCAGAACATGATAAAGAACCGCCTGGATGACCAGATTTTGATTCATAAATCATTTCAATGATATCTTTTTTAACTTGTTTACATACTGCATTTAAATTATCTTTGTTCATTTTGCACCAACCTATCTTTTTATTTATTGTGTATTACTATGTTCTGCTTATTTGAGTAATTCTATTACTTTTTTGAATATCATATATGTTTAAATAACATATCAACATATAAATTTAATTATTGCTAATCTTCAAATCTACAACAAAATATTAAATCAGCATTGTTTTTACTTCTATTGTAATTTATCTAATATAGAGCTTCCTATTGTATTTTCTGGCATTTTAACATCAAAATTATCTGCAATAGTTGCTCCAATAGTAGCAAATGTATTTACTGTTTCTAAACTTCCATTCTTCTTCATAGATGGTGAATATGCTAAAAATGGCACATATTCACGAGTATGGTCTGTACCTTTATATGTTGGATCATTTCCATGATCTGCAGTAATTATTAATAAATCATTTTCTTTTAATTTACTTAATACTTTTCCTAAATTTACATCAAACTTTTCTAATTCTTCTGCATAT
>SVCE01000021.1 GCA_015058525.1 Clostridium butyricum | reverse complement strand
TCTTCTTCATAATTTATTTTTGGTTCTTTCATTTGGAATCCTCCCTTATCAGTTTGAAGTATATTATTCCAAATCTTCCATCAAACCATACAAAAAAAGAATGTGGAAAGATTTATTTACACAAATCTCTCCACATTCCCCCTTTAACCCACTCTTTTTTTGTGTTACAAAAATTTATAAAAATGTTTATTTAATTAATATATATAAAGAATTTTGTTTTATTTAAATTAAAACTAATATTTATTATTAAAATCTAAAATCTCTTTTACCATCATCTATATCTCTTATATGTTTTTCAGCAACTTTCCTTACCTGTTCATTAGGAATATTAAGAAGTTCCTTTTCTATAAGCTTAATACCCTTTTTCTTAGTTTCTTCACTTGCATAGTCATCTAAATACTCTCTAAGTGTCATAAGTGCATTTGGATGACAACAGTTAGATATCTGTCCTGATTTTACAAGACTCATAAATCTATCTCCTGTTCTACCTTCTCTATAACATGCTGTGCAGAAACTTGGTATATATCCTAAATCCATAAGCCAGCTTACAACTTCATCTAATGTTCTATTATCACTTACATCAAATTGTGCTGAATTTTCTTCTTCACTTTCCTTATGAACATATCCACCTACACTTGTACGAGATGCTCCACTTATTTGAGAAACACCAAGATCTAGAACCTTTTCTCTAGTTCTTTGAGATTCTCTAGTCGAAATTATTATTCCTGTGTATGGAACTGCAATTCTTATTACAGCAACTATCTTTTGGAATATTTCATCTGAAATAGCATTTGAGAATGTACTTGGATCAATATCATCTGCTGGTCTTATTCTTGGTACACTTATTGTATGAGGACCTACTCCCTTAGCAGCTTCTAAATGTTCTGCATGCATTAAAAGCCCTACAAAATCATATTTATATAAATTTAATCCAAATAATACTCCACATCCTACGTCATCTATTCCTCCATCCATAGCTCTATCCATAGCTTCTGTGTGATAAGCATAATCATGCTTTGGTCCAGCTGGATGCAATTCTTCATATGCCTTTTTATTATATGTTTCCTGGAATAATATATATGTTCCTATTCCAGCTTCCTTTAACTTTCTGTAGTTTTCAACAGTTGTAGCAGCTATATTAACATTTACTCTTCTTATAGCTCCATTTTTATGCTTTATACTATAAATTGTTTTTATACTTTCTAAAACATATTCAATTGGATTATTTACAGGATCTTCTCCTGTTTCTAAAGCTAATCTCTTATGTCCCATATCTTGAAGTGCAATAACTTCATTTTTAATTTCTTCTTGAGTAAGCTTTTTTCTTCTTATATGCTTATTTTTATGATGATATGGACAATATATACATTGGTTTACACAATAATTAGACAAATACAATGGTGCAAACATTACTATTCTATTTCCATAGAATTTCTGTTTTATTTCTTTTGCTAAATCATGCATTTTAGCATTTTCTTCTTCTAATTCACATTCTAAAAGAACCGCTGCTTCTCTATGAGATAATCCTTTGCATTCTCTAGCCTTGTCCAAAATTTGATTAATTAATTGCTTATTATTCTTGTTTTCTTTAGCATATTCAAGAGTAGCTAAAATTTCTTCATCACTTATGAATTCTTCTGCTTTACTTGATTTTACATCATACATAGTTTAAAATACACTTCTTTCATTTAGATTTTATATCCTCTTAAATAAAATAAATGTATAATATAGCTTTTAAAAGTAAAGAGACATTGGCTACTTTTTACTTTTAGAATACATTGTTTTAACATTTATTCCTTTAATCATTCCAAGCTTACCAGATAATGAACTGATAACATCATTACTTGCATCAATAACAATACTTATTATACTTATAGATTTTTCCCTATAAGGAAGTCCCATTCTTCCTATAATATATTGTCTATATTCATGAAGAATAGAATTTAATTTGTCTGCTTCTTCATTATCTTCAACTATAATACCTATTAAAGCAATTCGAGTTTCCATAATTAATTCCTTTTCAAATACAATTTAATTCTAAAAATAATCTCTATGCAATAAACACACAGAGACAGTACACACAATCATAATTACACAGCTATCTTATACCGTCTTCTTATTAGGGCGTAACCTTACATATTTCAGAACGATTTTCTTTATTTTATCTTTCTCCTAAGCCTAAACTTTAGAGTTAGAATATTTTATTATTTTATCATATTTCTTTATTTTTATCAAAATTATGTAAAAGAATGATTAAATATTTTCATATTTGTCCAAAAAAACTCATAAACAACATAACCTTCTACTATAAATCCAATTTTAATATGTAAAAAATTACCCTAATAAAAATAGGCAAACTAATAAGCTCTATACAAATTAGTTTGCCTACTCTCTATTTAATTCTAATTAAAAACATACTACAATTCCGCCATCATCAGCATAAACTGTTGTAAGTCCTCCTCCTTCAAATATAACAATATCTTTAAAATTATATCTGTTTTTTATTTCTTTCTTAAGGCTTTCAGCCCTTTCCAATGAATTAACATGAGAAATTCCTAAAATCTTATTACTAAAATCAGTTCCTTGCTCTCCTATTATATCCAATAATCTATTAAATGCCTTTTTTCTTCCTCTTACTTGTTCTTTTAAAATAAGTTCTCCATCTCCATTATCACACATTATAGGAGTAACTTGAAGAAGAGATCCTACAAAAGCCTTTTTGCTACTTATTCTTCCATTCTTAGCCAAATTATCAAGCTTTACTGGTAATAAAAATGTTTTCATTTCATTTATGTATCTATTAACTTCATTAATTATTTGATTTTTATCAATGTTTTGTTCTATTAATTCTTTAATTTTCATTACTACTAAACTTGCACCAGCTGTAGCTGTCTTACAATCAAATATATGTACAAATGCATCTTCAACCTCCTCCTTAAACATATTTGCTGCAAGTACTGCACTATTATGAGAACCACTTAATTTTTGAGAAATTGTAACAACAAAGTTATTTTTACATTTCTCTAATGCTGTTAAAAATTCATGTGGTGAAGGACATGCTGTTGTAATTCTTTCCTTTGTTCCCTTCATTTTTTCAATTAAAGTATGTACATCTAAATTTTTATCTATTATTTCCTCATCTTCAATAATTATTTTAAATGGTACCCTTTCTAAATTCTCTTCTTTTCCAAAAACCTCTTCACAAAAATCTATACAACTATCTGCGACTATTCTAATATCCATTTAATTCCTCCAGCGTTTAAGTTTACTAACCAACTAATAAATAATCTGTATTTATTATATTTTTAACACAAAATATTTACAATTTGTTCATTTTTAATGTTAATCTAATTTTACACCATATACATCATCTAAACAATTACTATTTAATTAATATTTAACTAATTTTATATAAATCTATTCCTATGAATTAAATGTTTACATATTCTGTATATTTAATTATAAAATTAAAGCGAGATTAAACTAGAATATTATAACTTCTACTTAATCTCACTATTGGTATTTATATACTCTTTAAGTTTATATTGCTATTTTAAAGATTCTATTGCAGCTCTTTCAATAGGTAATCCAAGACTATAACGTTTGATAAATTCATCAAATCCTTTAACATCTTCTACATTCGGATCAACTTTAGTTCCAATTCTTCCTTCAAATACTTTCTTTGAAAGATAATCTTCAAAAGTTTCACCTTCTTCTTTATCAATCATATATGAAGCAAGAAGTGCTATGCCCCATGCTCCTCCTTCTCCTGCTGTTTCCATTACTGAAACAGGAGCATTTATAGCAGCAGCCATAATTTTTTGTCCAACTCCTTTAGTTTTAAACAATCCACCATGGCCTAATATAGAATCAAGTTTTACTCCTTCTTCCTTTAAAAGAATATCTAATCCTGTCTTTAATGCACCTAATGCTGTAAATAAATTAACTCTAATAAAATTAGCTAAATTAAATTTACTTTCTGGTGAACGTACGAATAAAGGACGTCCTTCTTCAAATCCAGTTATATGCTCTCCTGAAAAATAATTATATGCTAATAATCCACCACAATCAGGATCTCCTTCAAGAGCTTTGTTATATAAAATTGAGAATAATTTATTCATATCTGCATCAACACCTAATGCTTCTGCAAATTCCTTAAACAATCCCATCCACGCATTAATATCAGATGTACAATTATTACAATGGACCATAGCAACAAGATTTCCAGTCGGAGTAGTTACAAGATCTATTTCTTTATGAACCTTTGATAATTCTTTCTCTAAGACTATCATAGCAAAAACTGATGTTCCAGCCGAAACATTACCAGTACATTTAGCAACACTATTAGTAGCTGCCATTCCAGTTCCTGCATCTCCTTCTGGAGGACAAAGTGGAATTCCAGATTCAAGTTTTCCTGTAACATCAAGTAATTTCGCACCTTCTTCTGACAATACACCTGCCTTTTCCCCTGCTAATAATACCTTTGGTAGTATATCTTCAAGCTTCCATGGTAAGTTCTGGTCTTCAATCAATTCATCAAATTGATTAATCATCTTTGCATTAAAATCCTTCTTATCTATATCTATAGGAAACATTCCTGAAGCTTCCCCTATGCCTAAAACCTTTTCACCAGTTAGTTTCCAATGTATGTACCCTTCTAATGTAGTCTGGAAATCAATATCAGGTACATGTTCTTCTTTATTTAGGATTGCTTGATATAAATGCGCTATACTCCATCTTTGCGGAATATGATAATTAAATAATTCAGTAAGTTTTTCAGATGCTTCTTCAGTAATTGTATTACGCCATGTTCTAAAAGGTACTAAAAGTTCACCTTGTTTATTAAATACCATATATCCATGCATCATAGCACTAATTCCTATAGCACCAATTTTCTTAATTTCAACCCCATATTTTTCTTTAACATCTTCAGCCATATTCTTGTAACTATCTTGAAGTCCACTCCATATATCATCTAATGTATATGTCCATATATTATCAACATATCTATTTTCCCATTCATGACTTCCACTTGCTATTGGTTCATGATTTTGATTAATCAAAACTGCTTTTATCCTAGTTGATCCAAATTCAATTCCAAGTACTGTTTTTCCATCTATTATAGCTTTTTTTACTTCATTAAGTGCTAATCCCATAAAAAATAACCTCCACCATGTATTTTTCTTTCAAAGAAAGCAAGCCAGGCAGATAAATAATATAATTTAATCCTTAAGCTTGCTTTCAAAATATTTCTTACATATTATTTTTGTATTTACTATATATAACTATTTACCAATTACTTTTTTAGCTGTATTAACAACATTTTCAACAGTAAATCCGTATTTTTCAAATAGCTTAGCAGCTGGACCTGAAGCTCCAAATTCATCTAACGATATAACTTCTCCATCAAGACCAGTATATTTGTGCCATCCAAATGAACTTAATGCTTCCACAGCAACTCTTGCTCTAACTTCTTTTGGCATTACTTTTTCTTTATATGCTTCATCTTGAGCATCAAATAATTCAAATGAAGGTATACTTATTACTCTTGCATCTATACCATCCTTTTCAAGTTCTTCAGCAGCTTTATAAATTAATTCAACTTCTGAACCTGATGCCATTAATAATAAATCTGGTATTTCCTTCTTAGAATCTTTAAGAATATATCCTCCCTTTAACGCTTTCTTTCCACTTTCGTCGTAAAGAGGTAAATTTTGTCTTGTTAATACTAATGATGTTGGTGTAGAGCCATTAGTTACAGCATAATACCAAGCAGCAGCTGTTTCTTTAGAGTCAGCTGGTCTAAATACTGTCATATTAGGCATACTTCTAAGTGCTGCTAATTGTTCTATTGGTTCATGAGTAGGTCCATCTTCACCTACACCAATACTATCATGAGTTAAAACATAAGTTACAGGAAGGTTCATTAATGCTGATAATCTCATTGAACCTTTCATATAATCACTGAACACAAAGAATGTTGCACAATATGGTACTAATCCTCCATGTGCACAAATACCATTTGTTATAGCAGCCATAGCATGTTCTCTTACACCAAAGTGTAGGTTTGAGCCACTTCTATTTTCAGCTGAATAATCTTCTCTATTATTCATATGAGTTTTATTTGAAGGAGCTAAGTCAGCAGAACCTCCAATTAAATTAGGAATAATATCAGCTAATCTATTGATAACAATACCTGAAGATTGTCTTGTTGCCATAGCTTTATCAAAGCTCCAAAAATCTTCTGATTCTAAAGCCTCAACATTTACCTTGCCACTCATCCATTCATCATATTCTTTAGCTAATTCAGGATATTCTTTTTTATATTCTGCAAATAACTTATTCCAGCTTTCTTCCTTTTCAACACCATTTTCAATATATTGTTTCATATTGTCATAAACTTCATCTGGAACATAAAATGCTGGTTCTAACTTCCAACCTAAATTTTCTTTAAGAGCTTTTACATTATCTTCTCCTAAAGGTTCTCCATGAGCTGATGATGTACCTTGTTTAGCTGGACATCCAAATCCAATTATATTTTTAACAACAATCATTGTTGGTTTTGAAGTTTCTTTTTTAGCTTCTTCAATTGCACTTGAAACCGCATCTATATCATTTCCATCTTCTACTTTTAAAACTTGCCATCCATAAGCTTCGTATCTTTTAGCAACATCTTCTCTAAATGCAATATCAGTATTACCTTCAATTGAAATATTGTTTGAATCATATAATACAATTAATTTTCCAAGGCCTAATGTTCCTGCAAGAGATGATGCTTCGGCTGATATTCCTTCCATTAAGCATCCATCACCACATATTGCATAAGTATAGTGATCTACAACTTTATAATTTGGCTTATTAAATTTATTTGCAAGATATGTTTCAGCTAATGCCATACCAACAGCATTACATACACCTTGTCCAAGTGGTCCAGTTGTTATTTCTACACCTTTAGTATGTCCATATTCAGGATGTCCTGGTGTTAAACTTCCAAGCTGTCTAAAGTTTTTAATATCTTCAACAGTTAAACCATATCCAAATAAGTGTAATAATGAATACTCTAACATAGAACCATGACCTGCTGATAAAACAAATCTATCTCTATTGTCCCATTCAGGATTCTTTCCATTGTGATTCATCTTAGTCCATAGTGTAAATGCCATAGTGGCTGCTCCAAGTGGTAAACCTGGATGTCCTGATTTTGATTTTTGAATAGCATCTGCAGATAATGTTCTTATCGCATTAATACATAGCTTATCTAATTCTCTACTCATGTTTCTCCCCATTCCTTTAAAACTTTTTATTTTTTGTTATGTTTTCCGATATTTCCCTATTATTTTACCATACTTTTTTATAGTTAGAAATTCATCCACATACTAACCATTATGAAATGTATTTTTAAAAAACTTTTTAAAATATATTTCATAAGTTTATACTAACTCCAAATTTTTATCAAGTCAACATATGATTCAAAATTTATTTATTACCAAATGCTGCTTCCCAATCTGCTTTAAACTTTTCTAATCCTGCATCTGTTAATGGATGTTTTACCATTTGCATTACTAAGTTATAAGGTACTGTTGCTATATCTGCTCCAGCTTTTGCAGCTTCTATTACGTGA
>SVCE01000001.1 GCA_015058525.1 Clostridium butyricum | reverse complement strand
TGTTGAAAAGAGAAATAAAGCTATAGAAATGTTAGCGGAAAAAGGAATAGCAACAAATGTTCATTATAAACCATTACCAATGCTTACTTTATACAAGAATTTAGGATATGATATAAAAGATTATCCAAATGCATATGCACAATATGAAAATGAAATAACACTTCCTGTGTATAGTACTCTTTCGTTAGAAGATGCTAAGTATGTAGCAGAGGAAGTTGTTAAAGTTATAAAAGAATTATTATAAAAATAAAATGGAAAATACATTTATTAAAATAAGAACAATGTAGTCATTGATAAGACGTACAAATATAGAAAAAAATGTCTATAATAAATATATTATGAATAAAAATGATTTGATTGAACTATTAAAACATATAAAATAATTGAAAAAAATGGATATTGCATAAAAATAAAAACTCAGCATAATATATTGCTGAGTTTTTATTTTTATGCTCATTTAAGAAAGGGAATAAATGAACATATAGTGGGGTTTATAAAACTTATGGTATAATTTATACCATAAGATGTATGGGCTTAGAATATATATATAATTAGAATATTTATATATATATTATACAATAAACACACAAAAAAACAATAATTATTTTATAATACGACAATTAATTGTAGAAAAAATACTAACCAAAGAGGTAAAAGAAATGGTTTAATTTATTTTTGCTTGAATTAATAAAGATTATATAGTTTGATATAATTATATAATTCTTATTAATGAAAATTTTATGGAGGATTAAATTTGATGATTGAAATAAAGAAAATAGATGATGATCTTCTTAAAAATAGTATAGATTATGAAGATTATTCAGAAAATATATGCAAACTTACTGTAGAAGAAATGCAATTAGAAGGATTACTTAAATGTGGAGGTTGCTGTGGTGCAGGGGGAGGAAGTAAGTGTAATAATTGGAGTGCTAAAAGTAAATGTGGATGTTATAAATGTAAAAATAAATAGGATTTTAAGCAATAATTATCTGATAAGTTGGTAATAATAAAAAATATGTTATAATGTTGTAGATTTACGAAGAATTATAATATATAATAAATGTGTTCAAATGAAAACTACAAGATTTGGAGGGGTAGTCTTTGAGTAAGCCAAGTATTTTTAGTAAAGAATACGAAAAAAAGATGAAAAGGCGAAAAAGAAATACTATAGCTATTTTAATTTTGATTATTGCAGTAATATCTGCAGTTGTTATTAAATTTATTTATGTACCTATAGATTTTGGAAATATCAGACAAAATATACAGGCGTGGATAGATAGTGATACTGCAACTATTCCACAGGAAACTGTTCAAAATACAGAACAAAATTCTTCTGAAGAAGAGAATAGTACGCCAGAAACGATAGGAGAAGTAAAACAACCTGAAGAACAGTTTATTGATATTACATTAAAAAATGGAAATAGTGTAAAAGCAGTTTATATAGAAGAAAACGGTCAGAAAGTATTTAAAGAACTTAAAGGGGCTGATGATGGAATAACATATGATATAAGCCCAGCAAAAACTCAAATGCTTATTTGTGATACTGATTTACAAATTACTTTATATAATATTGATGGAAGCAGTAAAGTGATATCCAAGGATAAATATGTTTCGAAAAATGGAGGCGTTTTTACTAAAGAAGCAACACTTGCATCTCAGCCTCAATATTTATGGAATGCTAATCCTAAATTTTTAAATGAAGAAAGTATAATTTTTGTTACTAACAGGCCTTACTTTGGAACAGCTGCTGTAAAGCAATATGTGTGGATTTCTAATTATAATACTGGAACTGATACGGTATTGTGGAAGATTCAAGGGTTAAAAGCAGAAATAGGAAGTAAAAATGAAAAAGGTGTAGCAGTTACAGTTGATGGAGTTAATTATTATATTAGTCAGGATGGAGGAATAACTCAATAGAGATTATTATATAAATATTTTATTTGATAACATTTAACTGTTTATGGTATAATAACCTAGTTAAAATTAGAAGCAGACTATTTTAGGAGGAAAGAATAAAAATGAAAGCTAAAGTTGAAAAAATAGAAAACAATGTTGTAAAGTTAGAAATAAGGGTTGAAGCTGATAAGTTCAATGAAGCTCTTGTTAAAGCATATAACAAGAATAAAGGTAGATATAATATACCTGGATTCAGAAAAGGTAAAGTTCCAATGAACATGGTTAAGAAGTTCTATGGAGTAGAAGTATTTTATGATGATGCTGTAAACTTTGCTATAGATGCATCTTATGGTGAAGCATTAAATGCTGAAAATATCAGACCTGTTGATTATCCAAAGGTTGACATAGTTGAACTTGGAGAAGGAAAAGAATTTGTTTATACTGCTACAGTTACAACTTATCCAGAAGTTGAATTAGGAGAATATAAAGGATTAGATGTAAAGAAACCTGTATATGAAGTTGAAGATGCTGAAGTAGAAAAACAAATCAAAGATATGCAAGAAAAGAACGCTAGAATGGAAGTTAAAGAAGACGGAAAAGTTGAAAAAGGTGATATAGCTGTTATCGACTTTAAAGGATACATAGATGGAAATGCATTCGAAGGTGGAGAAGGTCATGACTATCCATTAGAAATCGGATCAGGTACATTTATTGATAACTTCGAAGATCAATTAGTAGGATTAGCAGTTGGAGATAAGAAAGAAGTTAAAGTTACTTTCCCAGAAAGCTATGGTAAAGAAGAGTTAAACGGAAAAGCAGCAATGTTTGAAGTTGAAATTAAATCAATTAAGGTTAAAGAATTACCTGAATTAGATGATGAATTCGCTAAAGAAGTAGCTGCTGTTGAATCATTAGCTGAATTAAGAGAAAACTTAAAGAAAACTTTACAAAAGAACAATGATGATAAAGCTGAAAGAGAATTCGAAGAAGCTGTAATAACAGCTGTAATCGAAGGAGCTAAAATGGATGTTCCAGAAGTTATGGTAGAAAAAGAAATTGATGCTATGATGAAAGATCTTGAAGGAAGATTAAAATATCAAGGTTTAAGCTTAGATCAATACATGGAATTCACTGGAAATACTGTTGAGAAAATGAGAGAATTCATGAAAGAAAATGCTGAAAGAAAAGTTAAAGCTGACTTAGTTCTTGATGCTGTTGCTAAGGCTGAAAATATTGAAGCTTCTGATGAAGAAATTAATGCAAGAGCTTTAGAACTTGGAAAGATTTACGGACCAAAAGATCCAGAAAAGATGGCTAAAATTTTAGCTAAAGCTCAAAGACCAATGATTGCTAATGATATAGTTATTGAAAATACTCTTAAATTTATTAAAGAAAATTGCAAATAATTTTATTTAATATATAATTGAATTACAGTGTTAAATAGATTGCCAGAAAAATTATGTTTTTTTCTGGCATTTATTTCAAATACTAATTAACAAATACAATAAAAAATTATATAATTATAAGTAGCATTAATTAATAATGCATTTGAAAGAGAGGGAGGATTTAAATGAGTTTAGTGCCAATGGTAGTAGAACAAACTAGCAGAGGGGAACGTTCTTATGATATATTTTCAAGATTATTAAAAGAAAGAATAATTATGTTAAGCGGTGAAATAACAGATGAAACTGCTCAATTAGTAGTTGCTCAATTATTATTCTTGGATAGTGAAGATCCAGATAAGGATATTTCTATATATATCAACAGCCCAGGTGGTTCAGTAACAGCAGGTATGGCTATATATGATACAATGGAATTAATAAATGCAGATGTTTCAACAATCTGTGTAGGTATGGCTGCATCAATGGGAGCATTCTTACTTTCTTGTGGAGCTAAAGGAAAGAGATATGCTCTTCCACATTCAGAAATCATGATACATCAGCCATTAGGTGGTTTCAAAGGTCAAGCAACAGACATTGAAATTCATGCAAACTGGATGTTAAAAATTAAAAAGATACTTAATGAAACATTAAGTAAAAATACAGGAAAACCATATGATGTGGTTGTCAATGATACAGAAAGAGATAACTTTATGAGTGCAGAAGAAGCAAAGGAATATGGATTAGTAGATGATGTTCTTACAAAGAAATCTGAAAAGAAAGAAAATAAATAGTTATTTATGAGAGACTTTTTAAGTGAGGTGAAGTTATGGCTAAATATGATGACAAAAAACAATTAAAATGTTCTTTTTGTGGTAAGACTCAAGAACAAGTTAAAAGATTGATTGCTGGTCCTGGTGTTTATATATGTGATGAATGTATAGAGTTATGTTCAGAGATAATTGCAGATGAATTCCAAGAAACAGTTGATTTTGATTCAAAGAGTATTCCAAAGCCATCTGAAATAAAAGAATATTTGGATTCTTATGTAATTGGTCAGGATAGAGCTAAAAAATCTTTAGCTGTTGCGGTTTATAACCATTATAAGAGAATAAATAGCAATAAGAGTGAAATGGATGTTGAACTTTCAAAGAGTAATATTTTATTACTTGGACCTACAGGATCAGGTAAGACATTACTAGCACAAACTTTAGCTAAATTCTTAAATGTACCATTTGCCATTGCAGATGCTACAACATTAACAGAAGCAGGATATGTTGGCGAAGATGTTGAAAACATACTTCTTAAATTAATACAAAATGCTGATTATGATGTAGAAAAAGCTGAAAGAGGTATTATATACATCGATGAAATTGATAAGATTGCAAGAAAATCTGAAAATCCTTCAATAACAAGAGATGTATCTGGTGAAGGTGTACAACAGGCATTACTTAAAATATTAGAAGGAACTGTAGCTTCTGTACCACCTCAAGGTGGAAGAAAGCATCCTCATCAAGAGTTCATTCAAATAAATACATCTAATATATTATTTATTTGTGGCGGTGCTTTTGATGGTGTTGATAAGATAATTGAAAATAGAACTAGAAAGAGTTCTATGGGATTTGGTGCTGATATACAATCTAAGCATGAAAAAGATGTTGGTAGTCTTTTAAAAGAAATTATGCCAGCTGATTTATTAAAGTTTGGTTTGATTCCTGAATTTATAGGAAGACTTCCAATCTTAGTAACTTTAGAATCGTTAGATAAGAAGGCATTAGTTGAAATATTAACTAAACCAAAGAATGCTCTTGTAAAGCAATATAAAAAGTTGTTTGAATTAGATGATGTTAAACTTGATTTTGATGAAAAATCTCTAGAAGCAATAGCAAATGAAGCTATTGAAAGAGAAACTGGTGCAAGAGGACTTAGAGCAATCATTGAAGATATAATGAATGAAATAATGTATGAAATTCCTTCAGATAATAGAATTACTAAGGTTACAATAACTGAAGATACGATTAAAAATAAAAAAGGACCAGTTATTGAAAGATTAGAAGAAGGTAAGGTTAGACCAGCTTTAGTAAAAGCAAGAACTAAAAAAGATATAGAAACTGCTTAATTTGAAATCTCTGTTTTGATATAGTAATCAAGGCAGAGATTTTTATTATAAAAATATATACTCGGTTTGTAAATTTTGAGGTTGAAGTAAAAAGGTGAAGTTGTTCGATGTATATTTTGTAATTATAAGTAAATACTAGTAATGTTGAAATTAAATTCTGGAAGGAGGGAAATATATTTAATTAATATATATGAATAGTTTTTGCAGAAAGCTATTGTATAGTAGTAATTAATATATTAATAAATTATGACGAGTATACTTATGATTTTACAAATAGTGGTGTTGGTTTTAATGGTTTATGTTATGAGTAATGCAGCGACAAAAACTCAAAAAAGTAAAACGGTGGCTATAGATAGAAAAAATATAAAAGAAATGAATAATTTAAATAAACTGAGACAGATATCGTTGACTGTGCCTTTAACCGAGAAGAGTAGACCTGAGAGTTTTGAAGAAGTGATAGGGCAGGAAAAAGGTATAAAAGCATTAAAAGCAGCGCTATGTGGTCCGAATCCACAACATGTTATAATATATGGACCTCCCGGAGTTGGGAAAACAGCAGCTGCTAGGCTTGTGCTTGAAGAAGCAAAGAAATCTCAAGTATCACCTTTTAATAAAAATGCTAAATTTGTTGAACTTGATGCAACAACTCTGAGGTTTGATGAAAGAGGTATAGCCGATCCGCTTATAGGTTCTGTGCATGATCCAATTTATCAGGGGGCGGGTTCTTTTGGAGTAGCAGGTATACCACAGCCAAAACCAGGAGCAGTAACCAAGGCACATGGGGGGATATTATTTTTAGATGAAATAGGGGAATTACATCCTATAGAATTAAATAAATTGTTAAAGGTACTTGAAGACAGAAAGGTATTTTTCGATAGTTCGTATTACAATTCAGAAGATCCCAATATGCCAGTATATATAAAGGAAGTTTTTGAAAAAGGGCTTCCAGCAGATTTTAGGCTTATAGGTGCTACTACTAGATCACCACAAGATATAATACCTGCAATAAGGTCAAGGTGTGTGGAAATATTTTTTAGAGCACTTCTGCCAGAAGAAATAAAAAAGATTGCTGTGAATTCAGCAAAGAAAGTAGGACTTAAGATAACTAATGATGCAGTTGATGAGGTGAGTACGTATTGTACAAATGGCAGAGAGGTAATTAACTTAATTCAGCTTGCATCTGGAATAGCTGTAAATGAAGACAGAATTGAAATAACATTAGAAGATGTAAAATGGGTTATTGAAAATGGCCAATATACAAAAGTAGTTACAAATAGAATACCAGATGTATCAAGAGTAGGGCTTGCTAATGGTCTTGCAGTGTATGGGGCTAATGTAGGAATGCTTATGCCTCTTGAAGTAAGTTGTAAGAAGGTAGAATATAGACGAGGAGATATAAAGGTTACAGGAATTGTTGAAGAAGAAGAAATAACTAACAATAATAAAAAGATAAAAATGAAGAGTACAGCATATGCATCAGTACAAAATGTACTTACTGTATTAGATAATTTATTTTCATTAAATACAGAAAATTATGATATACATGTTAATATACCAGGAGGAATGCCTGTTGATGGACCATCAGCTGGAATTACAATAGCTACAGCTATATATAGTGCAATAACTAATCAGAAAATAGATAGGTTTGTTGCTATGACAGGAGAAATAAGTATACTTGGTTCAGTAAAGCCAATTGGAGGAGTAAAGGCTAAGATTTCTGCGGCAATAAAAGCAGGAGCGAAAAAAGTTATAATACCTAAGGAAAATTATGAACAAGAGTTAAAAGAAATAGGCAATATAGATATAATACCAGTATTAAATTTTAAAGAAGTTATAAAAGAAGCTTTAGAAGTTTATAGGGATATAGATAATATTAAAGATACAGAAATATTATCTGCAAAAAGTAATGATGCACTAGATACTTAAATGTAATTTAAAAATTAATTTGTAAAAAAGCAGTATTTAGTTTAATATAAATGGTGTGAAATAAGATAGACTCTTATATTCACACTTTTTATATTTAATAGCTATATTTTTAAATTTGGTAGATAAGTGTATGTTAAATTAATAATAATAGTATTGATAGAATAATTGAAAAAATAACTTAATATGTGTATACTAATTAAGTTAAATAAATAATTAAATTGTATTATGGGGGGAAATAGTATTATGAAAAAGTTATATACAATTCCACTAATTCCTTTAAGAGGATTGACTGTTTTTCCTAAAGTTGTAGTTCACTTTGATGTTGGCAGAGCTAAATCTGTAGCGGCTATAGAAGAGGCCATGCTTAAAGAACAAGAAGTATTTCTTGTAAGCCAAAGAGATTCTGCTGTTGAAGATCCAACTCAAGATGACATCTATACAGTTGGAACTATATGTAAGATAAAACAAGTGTTGAAAATGTCTGATAATATGATCAGAGTTCTTGTTGAAGGTTTAGAGAGAGCAAAAATAGTTGAATATATAGAAGATGAGGAAAATTATATAAAGGCTTCTGTAGAAAAAGTTCGTACGAAAAAATTGAAAACTGATGAATTAGAAGCTTATGTCAATGTAATTAATAAGGAATTTTTAAAGCTTATAAAGCTTACAGAAGGTGATTGTGGTGATATGGCTAAAACTGTTGATTCATTAGAAGATACTTCTGAATTTTTAGATATGGTAGCATCATATTCAATTACTGATGAAAGATTAAAACAACAAGTTCTTGAATGTTTAAATTTAACTGAAAGAGCAAAAGTAATATTAGATAGAATTAAAACTGAAGTTGGCATAGCAAAAATTCAAAGAAAAATAGCAGCTAAAGTTAAAGATACTGTAACTAAAGAACAGAAAGAGTATTATTTAAGAGAACAGATAAAAGCTATTCAAGAGGAATTAGGAGATTATGATGAAGATAAAGAGGAAATTTCATCATATGAAGAGAAGCTTCGTAAACTAAAAATAAGCAAAGAATCTAAGGAAAAGATATCTCACGAAATTTCAAGATTTAAAAATATGGGACATAGTTCATCAGAAGCCAATGTAATAAAAAATTATATTGACTGGGTATTTGATATTCCATGGGGGAAATACACAAAAGAATCTATTGATGTTAAAAAAGCTAGAAAGATTCTTGATGATGAACATTATGGATTAGAAGATGTAAAAGATAGAATTATTGAATATTTGGCTGTTAAACAATTCAGTAAAACTCAAAAAGGACCTATACTTTGTCTTGTAGGACCTCCAGGAGTAGGTAAGACATCTATTGCAAGATCAATAGCAAAGGCCATGAATAGAAAATATACTAGAATATCTTTAGGTGGAATGAAGGATGAAGCTGAAATAAGGGGGCATAGAAGAACTTATGTAGGTGCTATACCAGGCAGAATAGCATATGCTCTTAAAGATGCAAAATCTATGAATCCATTAATTCTATTTGATGAAATTGATAAGATAAGTACGGATTATAAAGGTGACCCATCAGATGCACTTCTTGAAATATTAGATAGTGAACAGAATAAGGATTTTAGAGATTCATATATTGAACTTCCTTTAAATTTGTCTAAAGTTATGTTTATTGCTACAGCAAATTCATTAGATACTATTCCAAGACCTCTTCTTGATAGAATGGAAGTAATAGAAGTGTCTGGATATACTTATGAGGAAAAATTCCATATAGCTAAGGATCATTTGTTACCTAAAATTATAAAAGATTTAGAATTACCTTCTGATAAAGTATTAATTGATGATGATGCTATAAGAAGTGTTATTGAAGGATACACTAGAGAATCAGGAGTACGTGGTCTTGAAAGAAAATTAAGTTCGCTTATAAGAAAAGCATTAGCTAAGATTATAAAAGAGGATATTGATAATATTTTTGTAAGTACTGAAACTGTTGAAGAACTTTTAGGAAAGAAAATTTTTACAATAGATGAAATAGATAAGCTCGATAAGATTGGTGTAGTTAATGGAATGGCATGGACTGCTTATGGAGGAGATACACTTCCAATAGAAGCTACTGCAATGAAAGGAAATGGAAAACTTCAGCTTACAGGAAAACTTGGTGATGTAATGCAGGAATCTGCAAAGACAGCTTATAGCTATGTTAGAGCAAATGCATCTAAGTTTGGAATAAAAGAAACTTTCTATAAAGAAAAAGATGTTCATATACATGCACCAGAAGGAGCAGTACCTAAAGATGGTCCATCTGCAGGGGTGACTATGGTTACAGCTTTAGTATCTGCTTTATCAGGAAAAAAAGTAAAGCATAATGTAGCTATGACAGGAGAAGTTACACTTACAGGAAGGGTACTTCCTATAGGTGGATTAAAAGAAAAATCACTTGCAGCATTTAGAGCTGGAGTAGATACTATAATAATTCCTAAAGAAAATGAGAAAGATATAGAAAAGATACCTGATTCCATAAGAAAAAATTTAAATATAATTTCTGCTAGAGAAGTGAATGAGGTACTTAAAAATGCATTAATTGGAGAGGATACTAATGAGAATTAAACAATCAGAATTTGTTATATCAGCAGTTAAAAGAAATCAATATCCAGTGGATAATAGAGCTGAAATTGCTTTTGTAGGAAGATCTAATGTAGGAAAAAGTTCTATAATAAATTCATTAACTAATAGAAAAAAGTTAGCTAAGGTAAGTAGTACACCAGGTAAAACAAGACTTGTAAACTTTTTTCTTATAAATAATGATTTTTATTTAGTTGATCTTCCAGGGTATGGTTATGCAAAAGTATCAAAATCTGAAAAGGACAGCTGGGGAAAGACTATAGAAATGTATCTTACTGGAAGAGATCAGCTTAAGAGAATAGTTTTATTAGTAGATTCAAGACACAAACCAACAGGCGATGATGTTATGATGTATGAATGGGCTAAGCATTTTGGATATAATGTAGTTGTAGTTGCAACTAAAAGCGATAAGCTTAAAAATTCTGAATTTAAGAAGAATGAAAAAGTAATAAGAGATACATTAAAATTAACTGATGAAGATAAACTATACTTTTTCTCATCGTTAAATAAAAGAGGAATAGAAAATCTTATAGATAATCTATTTTTAGAATTTGCAACAGATTTAGATTAATTTGTTCTTTAAATAAGAATAAATATTAATCTGGATAGAAATATAATTTAAAAAGAATATTAACAAAAGCTCATGTAAGTAAATATAATCTTACATGAGCTTTTATTTTTCATAATGTTATATATGGTACTAAGTAAGATGTTATTTTATAGGTAGAAAAATATCTAGATTTTATAAATTAGAATAAAAATTCTTATCTAAAATTAGTGTCAAAAATTTAGAGGAAGAATAGTATATAGTATAACAAAGAAAAAAATATTTTCAAGGAGGAATAAATATGGAGATGAATGATATCTTAAATGGTTTAAATCCATGTGATGACAATTGTTGTGATTCTGGATCAGATAATTGTGGTTGTGGAGGACAAATGCCTGGTAACGGATTTCCTGGAGCTGCATGTTTAGGCAATGGTGGATTTTGTAGCTGGATTTGGATTTTATTAATATTATTCTACTGCGGATGTGGCGGAAATGGCTTAATGGGTGGTAATAATTGTGGATGCTGTAATTGTGGATGCAAAGGTGGAAGCTTATTTGGTGGAAACAGCTGTACTGCATATCTATTCTTGTTAGTAATTCTATTCCTTTGCAATGGAGGAGTTAATAATCGTGCTAGTTTAAACAACTGTGGTTGTTAGAATTTAAAAATTTTAGGAAGGAGAGATAAATATGAGCAAAAAGAAGAATAAATGTTGTTGTGAAAGGAAACATCATGATGACTGTTGCTGCTGTATGCCAAGTTGCTGCAATAACAATATGAATAATTGTGGTTCTGGAATATTAGGAGGATGCGCTGGATTAGCACCAATAATCTTTTTACTAATAGCTTGTGGATCAGGGTTATTAAATTGTTGTTCATCATATCTAATTATCTTATTATTTATCCTATTTGGTGGATGTCTATGTGGTAATAATAGTGGAAACGGATGCTGCTGCTAATAAGATAGTGGATGGAGGGTTTTTTACCCTCCAAAAAAATGTTTAAAAACAGATAGCATTTTTATAATTTATACATATAATGTGATTAGGAAACGATAATGTGGAGGAGTTTTAATGGCTAAGCATAGACATAAGGAGCATGAATTAAAAAGTAATGATAAAAATATGAATAACATGAATAACAATAATCCATTTGGTATTGATCCTATACAGCTTATGAGTCTTTTAGGTGGAAATTTTGATATGAGTAATATGACAAATATGCTTGCGTCAATGAATACAAATGGGTTTAATTTAAGCAATTTAGGTCCACTTGCACAAATGGCAGGATTGAATTTAGACAATACTATGCCTAATATAAACAATATGAATTCAGCAAATAATATATCTAATTTAAATAATTCAAATTTATCAGATAAGATAAATAAAAATGAAGATGTTAAATCATCTAAAGAAGAGAAATCTTCTGCTAAAAATACTAATATGGGTTCAAAGATTACTCAAAATAATGATCTTGAATTTTTAATGTCGTTGAAAAGTATAGTAAATAAAGATAAGATTCCTTTAATTGATAAAATGATAAAATTATACAAAAGTGGTGCATTTAAGGATAAATAAAGTATTGAATTTAAAAGTTTAATACTTATAAATTTATAATAATATGTATATAAAAAAGAAAAATGTTAATAATATTAATGTAGAGGAGAAAGCATTCTCCTACAAGCTTAATAAAATCTTATTTTGTTAAGCAACCCCCCATCCCCCTTTTAGGCCGCTTGATTGCGGCCTTTATAATATACTAAAATATTAAGATAATGGAAAATATATCATTGAAATGATATAAAAAATTTTTCGCTTTTACTTTGCTAATTGAATTGACGAAATTTTATATGAAGAAGTATTATTATCTTTATGAAGATCAATTAGTAGTGAAAGATCTTTCTTGTCGTAGCTTTTTTCTTTGATACTATCTTTTTTAAATAAAAGTCTCCATTTTATACATACAGGAATGCTAGAATCATCCCATTCATAATCATAAAAAAAACCATTTTGAAAAGAGTAAGAAAAATTATCTTTATCCAAATTCCAAAGAAGTGATAATTCATCGCGATTAATATTTGAACTAAAGATTTCAGGAAGTTCATCAAGAGGATAAGGAAGTTCAATTAAATTAATAAAATTAGTAACAGCTTCAACTGAAGGAAGAAGCTTTGAATCTATAGTAGTATCTAAAATGGAATTATTTATTATCATAAAACTGTTTAGAGAGCTTAATCCGTTTTTATTGTCTAATGAATAACACTGAGGAGTCCGTGAGTTTTTACAGTTAAGTATGCCAAAGATGTTTTTATTATCATTATATATAAGATTAAACTTTCCTTTATTCCATTGAAATATATATACTACATTTAATGAATCTTTTTGGCCTGTTAATATTATTTCTGGAATTGAGTTCCTTGATAAATCATGAACAAATATTTTGGGTTTAAAATTACTACAATTTGTGAAAAGTATATTATCTGGAATTTCCTTTGAAAGGTAATATTCTTCATTTGCACATTTAATACAAATATCAATTTTGTTTTGTCCTTCAACTATTTGGATATTATCTTTAGAACCATCACCATTAAAATCATAGGAATAATTTTGGGTGGAAGTTAAAGGATATAATGTTTCTTGAGAATTTAATCTACTGTATGAAAAAAATATTTCAGTAACTATTATCAAAAATATAAGTAAAAGTACTATAAATAATAGTATGAGCGATTTCTTTTTTATAATTAATATTTTCATATGTTTATCACCTCAATAAATTATATGTTGATGATTAGTTGTACATGTTTGGAAAATAAAAAAAGAGTATAACTTTAAATAAAGAAAAATCAACAGTTGGTAATTAATTAGATTGATAATTTTAATAAAAAGTTATAGTTATATTGTTATTGTCAGTTTTGAAGTGTCTGTAAAAGTAAACTTTGTGCATGTATATCTATATAAATTGTGTCTGTATATAATTAGTTTCACTATAATTTTACATACAAATTATAGTATAAATATACAGAAAAAGTCAAAGAACGTAATCTGAATTATTATTATTTCTATCGAAATATATGAAAATTATAAAATTATTATGCATAATTGAAAAAATAAACCAAATTAGATATAATATGTTTAGGATATATGTCTAAAATAAAAAAATAAAATTGTTGCACAATTTGGAAAAGTCTGATAACATATAAGTGTAGACAATGTTAATTAATTAACAAACTCAAAACTTTGTAATAAATGTTAAATACTTTAATAATAAATACATGTTTTTGTTGATAAGCTAGGGAGGCGTATTTTAATGGCTAAATACAAAGTAGGAGACGAACTAATAATAATAAATGATCCAAACAAGGAAAATGAAAAATTAAAGGAGTTAACACATTTAACAATTGATGGTGATTTTGCTCAAATAGCATGGGGAATTAAGATATTAGATGTTGAGTATGATAAGCCTAATGTTACATTAACTTACAAAAATGCGGTGGGAAGTAAATGTAAAGTGTTTGCCGTTTGTAATGATGTAGAAAATTTTGATAAAGAGAAAGTGTTAGAAAAAGCTTTACTTAAAGCTTTCCAAAATGAAATTATAAATATATCTGTTGAAAAAAATTGTGGACAACTTTAATATAGAAAAAAATGAGTTTTAAAAACAATAATAGAAAAGGCAGTTTTACTGCCTTTTTTCTATTTTATGGAATAAAATTGGCTGAAAACTTTACTTTTACTAAAAAATGTAATATAATGAGTAAGTGGTTATATGAGTGAAGAATTTTAGAAATAAAAATGAGAATTTGAATTAGAAACAGTTTTATAAAAAT
Organism: Clostridium butyricum; assembly: GCA_015058525.1. Lineage (GTDB taxonomy): Bacteria > Bacillota > Clostridia > Clostridiales > Clostridiaceae > Clostridium > Clostridium butyricum_A. The sequence goes on along the minus strand of SVCE01000001.1, from coordinate 35,099 downwards.
ATACTGTAGATTTTTATGTGACAATTAAGTTAAATAAACTTTAATTAACTATGAGTATAAAAAGGTGGGGTATCTATGAAATGTCCATTTTGGTCAAGTAAGCGTATGAAAGTAGAGTGTTATGGGGAATGTCCTATGCATATGAATGAAAAAGGAGAATATCAAACTGATGAACAATGTATTTTTAATGAATGTTCATCAGATAATGAATTTAATTTAAAGGATATAATTAAATATGATTATAGTTATTTAAAATCTTATGATGATGAAAAGGGAATGAAAATTAGTTTTTAAATATATTTAAAAGATATCAGAAGTATTATGGCTATGATATCTTTTTTTATATAAAAGTAATGGTCAATATGAAAAAGTGATATGATTGTTGTTAATCATATCACTTATAAACAAATTATTTTTCGAATGATTCTGTGTATTTATGTAGTAATGAGTGTTTTAATGACCATAAGTTTTGAGATAAATCTACATAGTAAGTATGAGGATTTTCAAATCTCAATACTTCAGGCCATAATTTATCTGTTTCTGTTTTGGCAAATTCTTTAATTTCTAATACTGAAGGAGATTCATATACGCATTGACCTTTTTCAAATATAGGTACTTGTAAATCTTTTATATAGAAGTTTTCAAATTTCTTTCTTTTCCAAGTATGAATAGGATTAAATAAAGTTAAAGGTGAATTTTCATCAATAATCTCATCTCTTAATGCAATTAAATCAGCTAAAGCTTTGTGAGAAGTTTTATCAAATAATCTTACAACCTTTTTAAATCCAGGATTAGTGATTTTTTCATCATTTTCACTTATTTTAATTTTTGGTATTATTTCACCGTTGTTTTCAAGAGCAACTAATTTGTATACTCCACCAAAAACTGGTTCAGATTTTGCTGTAATTAATCTTTCACCTACACCAAAGGAATTGATACATGCACCTTGATCTAAAACGTCTTTTATTATATGTTCATCAAGTGAGTTTGAAATAACTATACCACAGTCTTCATATCCTGCTTCATCAAGCATTTCACGACATTTTTTAGTAAGGTAAGTTATATCACCGGAATCAATTCTTACTCCTTTTGGTCTTATTCCCATTGGCTTAAGAATTTCATCAAATACTTTTATAGCATTTGGAATACCAGATTTGATTACATTATAAGTATCTATTAATAAGACACATTCCTTAGGATATATTTCAGCCCATGCTTTAAAGGCTTCGTATTCAGAATCATATAACTGTACCCAACTATGAGCCATTGTTCCAACTGCAGGAATATTAAACATTCTATCAGATATAGTACATGCAGTTGAACTGCATCCACCTATTATTGCAGCTCTTGCACCATAGATAGCGCCATCATATCCTTGGGCTCTTCTTGATCCGAATTCCATTACAGGGCGTCCGTTAGCTGCTCTGCAAATTCTGTTTGCTTTTGTAGCAATAAGAGTTTGATGATTTACTGTAAGAAGTATCATTGTTTCAAGTAATTGAGCTTGAATAACTGGCCCGCGGACAGTAACTAATGGTTCTCCAGGGAATACAGGATTACCTTCTGGTATAGCCCATACATCGCAACTGAATTTAAAGTTTTTTAAGTATTCTAAAAATTCTTCAGAAAATAAGTTTTTTTCTCTCAAATATTCTATATCGTTTTCTGAAAAATTTAAGTTTTTAAGATATGTTATAAGCTGTTCAACTCCAGCCATTATACAATATCCACCATCATCTGGAATTCTTCTAAAGAACATATCAAAGTATGCTATTTTATCTTCTAAGTTTTTTTTGAAATAACCATTTCCCATTGTGATTTCATAGAAATCAACAAGCATTGTAAGATTTCTTTCATCTTTTACATTGAAATTAGATTTTGTATTCATATATAATCTCCTTTGATAAATAAAAATAAATATTATTAAGTTATAATATTTATGTGGGTAATTGTCATAAAAATAAAAATATACAGATATATTGTACAACTATAATACATTGATTACAATATACTTGCAAAAGTTGTGGGATTCAAGGAGTTTTACAATTTCAAATATTTTATATTGTTATGATAGTATTATAATTTAAAATGTTAAAAATTATGTAATACAAAGTAGAAAAATGTTATATAAATAATAAAGTATTGAAAGAAGGTAGATTAAGTGGAATACACTCTTGATAAATATCAAAAGAATGCAGTAGATTGCGTAGATAGAAATGCACTTATAGTTGCTGCTCCTGGATCAGGAAAAACAACAGTAATAATAAATAAAGTAAATCATCTTATATCAGAGAGAAAAATAGCAAATAAAAATGTAATTATAATTACGTTCACAAAAGCAGCTGCTGTGAATATGAAAAAGAGATATATAGATACATTCAATAAAAGTTCATCTCCGTTTTTTGGAACTTTTCATGGATTGTTTTATAAAATGCTTTTAAATGCAGGAAGAGATATAGATATAATTGAAGGAGGAACAGTTCATAAAATAGTAAGTAATGTAATGAGTAAATATTTTGATGAAGTAAATGAAGATAAAATTAAAGAAGCAATTAATAATATATCATTGTTTAAGACATCAAGATGTTCTTTTGAACAATTTAAGTCTACTTTTACTAAGGATATATTTAAAGATGTTTTTGAAGTTTATGAACAATATAAAAAGCAATACAATAAATGGGATTTTGATGATCTTGCTATCGAAGTTTTAAAAATGCTTCAAAGTAATAAGAGAATGCTTGATGGATATAAAAAGTTATTCAAGTTTATTCTTGTAGATGAATTTCAGGATTGTGATGAAATACAAATAGAATTTTTAAAAATGATAAATGATGGCGGAGATAATTCATTATTTGCTGTGGGAGATGAAGATCAATGTATTTATTCATTTAGAGGTTCTAAACCTGAATATATGGTTAGTTTTGATAAATTGTTTGAAGATGGGAGTAAGTATTATTTATCTGTAAATTATAGAAGTAGAAAAAATATAGTAGAAAAATCTAAAGATGTAATAAAGTTTAATAAAGCTAGAAATAAAAAGGAAATACATTGGAATAAACATAGTGATGGAATTATAAAATGGTTTAATCCTTATAATGAAAAGGCGCAGGCAGATATAATTGCGGATACTATATGTGAAGAAAGAAAAATAGGTATTCCGTATGAAAATAATGCAGTTTTGTATAGAACTAATATGGAGTCTAACACTATTATAGATGTATTTACAAAGAGAAAAATTCCATTTACACTTATAGACAGGGAATATAATTTTTTTGAACATTTTATTTGTAAAGATCTTCTATCATATTTAAGGCTTGCTGTAAATGAATATGATAGGGAGAGTTTTTTTCAAATAATAAACAGACCGTTTAGATATGTAAGCAAAACAAGTATAAATTATGTTAAAAATTATACAAAGAATGAAAATCCATTTGACATATTGATTGGTAATGATGATATACAGCCGTTTCAAAAGAAAAAGTTAGATGATTTAAAAAAGGATATTCAGTATTTAAATAAAATTTCATTATCATCTGCAATAGCATATATAGTTATGGATTTGGGATATATAGATTACTTGAAAAATTATTCTCAGAAATTTAATCAGAGTTTTGAGGATTTAGAAGATGTAATAGAAGAATTTAAACTTGCGGCAGAAGGATATAAGACAATATTTGAATTTTTGAAACATGTAAATGAAGTTAAGGAAAGTATAGAAGAAAGTAAAAAGAAAAAGGATCGTGAGGGTGTAATATTAAGTACAATACATGGTGTAAAGGGAATGGAGTTTAAAAATGTTTTTATAATGAACATATGTGAAGATACTATTCCTCATTCATCAAGTAAAGATACTAATCTTGAAGAGGAAAGAAGATTATTTTATGTGGGTATGACAAGAGCAATAGATGAACTTTATCTTTTTTCACCTAGAAGTAGAAAAGGTCAATTTAAAGACGTGTCTAGATTTATAGTAGAAGGAAAACTTAATGACCTTCCTGTAGATACTTATGGATTTGAAGAAGGTAATAACGTTAGTCATAGAACTTATGGGATTGGAGTAATTGAGGAGATAAATAAGGATAAAGTTAAGATTAAGTTTAGTGATGGAGTAGATAGAAGTTTTAGTTTAAAGGTTCTTGTTGAAAATAATCTTATACAAAAAATATAGATTAATATTAATTAAATGACCTCATAAAGTTATTGTACAAAAAAAGACTCTATATAGATAGACACTCTTTTATTTCGTGTCTACTATATAGGGTCCATTTTAATTTTATACATCACTTTTTTATTTATGAACTAGACTTTATAGAATGTAAATTGTGTATGTATTAAATCAGAAGAAAATAAAAAGATAATATGATGAAAATATGGTAATCAATGGTATAATACAATCATATACAAAATAAATAAATAATATTAAGGAGATGGGGCTTATGAAAACTGAAACTGAAGAAAATTTATCAAGAGAAGAGATTAGAGAAGTACAATTATTAAGGCTACAGAATATTGTTAAGTATGTCTATAATAATGTTCCTTTTTACAAAAAGAAGCTTGATGAAAACGGGGTGAGACCAGAAGATATAAAGAAACTTGAAGATATTAAATTGTTACCGTTTACTACAAAGCAGGATTTAAGAGATAATTATCCATATAATATGTTTGCAGTGCCAATAAAAGATATTGTAAGATTACATGCATCATCTGGAACAACAGGTTCTCAGACTATTGTTGGATATACAAAAAAAGACTTGGATACTTGGGCTGATATTATAGCAACAGATTTTAGAAGATATGGAGTTAATTCAGATGATCTGGTGCAAGTTGCCTATGGATATGGTATGTTTACAGGAGGGATAGGGATTCATTATGGAGTAGAGAAATTAGGAGCAACCGTTATACCTATGTCTGGTGGTAATACTGAAAGACAGGTTATGACTATGAAAAATTTTGGAACAACAGTGCTGGCATGTACTCCTTCATATGCACTTCACATATATGATACTATGTTAAAAATGGGAGTAAGCCCTGATGATTTAAAACTAAGAGTTGGTATATTTGGTGCAGAACCATGGTCTAATGAAATAAGAAATGATATTGAAAAAAAATTTGGTATAAAAGCTTATGATATTTATGGATTAAGTGAAGTAATGGGGCCTGGAGTTGCAGGAGAATGCTATATTCAGAATGGACTTCATATTAATGAAACAAATTTTCTGCCAGAAGTAATTAATCCTAAAACTTTAGAACCATGTAAAGCAGGAGAGGCCGGGGAATTAGTATTTACCACATTGACTAAAGAAGGAATACCTCTTTTAAGGTATAGAACTAAGGATATAACATCGCTTAATTATGAAAAATGTGAATGTGGATGTTCTTTTGCAAGAATAAATCGTATTTATGGAAGAAATGATGACATGATGATAATAAGAGGTGTAAATGTATATCCAATTCAAATAGAAAAAGTATTGTTTAACTTTAAAGAGTTATCTCCTTACTATTTATTGCATATTGAGACAAAAGGTAATCTAGATCAGCTTACAATTTCAGTTGAAATGAATAATTATATAGAATTTTATGATAATGGATATTTAACTGTATTAAAGAATAATATTCTTCAAAAACTATATAGTCAGCTACAAATACATTGCAAAATAGAATTTGTTGATCCACAAACTATAGCTAGAACAGATGGTAAGAGTCAGAGAATTGTTCATGAAAGGGAATTAGTGTTAAGATAAAATATAATTTTTTAAATTAGAATAATATTAATATTTATAACTATGCAAATATAAAAAAGTTCTTTATGATCTATTGAATAAAGAACTTTTTTTATATAATATTATTTTTTTGTTATATATATATTAAAATTCATATAATAGAGAGCATAGAGAAATACCAGAAGCTAGAGAACAAAACATAGCTTTCTTGCCTGGCTTGATTTCTCTGTTGTGTAAGGCTTCGTGTAAGGCGAAAATTGGACTTGTAGTCCCTGTATAAGCAAATTTATCACCTATATACACAAAATGTTTATCTATATCTTCTATGTTAAGGTATTTAGCTGTTGCAATTATATATTGTTTAGAATATTGAGACATAAAATAGTATTGAATATCACTAAGTGGGAAATCATAATTGTTCATAAATTCATAGACAGCATTACCCCATTCGGCAACAAAAGAATCAACAGAAATAGGGAAAGTATTCCATATTTGTTTTCTATCATATTCAGTTACAGTATCTAAACGGGCTTTAGTCATACCGCATGAAGGAGAAAGAACCTTGTTGCAATATGTTGTATCAGTAGAATATTTAGAATCAATTAAACCTCTAAGATGGTTTTCTTCTTTACATTCTAATATAACAGCAGCAGCTCCATCGCCTGATATGGCAAATGTGTATTTACTGTCTTCTTGAGCAGCTGAAGAAACATAAAGACTACCCACTATAAGTGCATATTTTATTTTTTTAGAAGTTTTCATATATCTGCTGACTTGATCCATTGCTACAAGCATTCCTATACAGTTAGCGTTTAAGTCATAGACAGTATGTGCATTATTGGCACCTATAGCATCTCTTATTAGTAAAGCATTGGAAGGGCATAAGTATTCAGGTGTATCAGAACTAAAGACTATTGCATCAATTTTATCAGGAGTAATTTTTGCATCATTTAAAGCATTTTTAGCAGCTTCAATAGCCATAGTTAAAGCATTTTCTTGTTCATTATCAATAATATATCGCTCTTTTCTTCCGAAATTCTCCAAAAATGAAGCTATATCAATTCCAAAATTTTTGAAATGCTCTATATAATATTGATTGTTGACTTTCTTTTTTGGATGATAAATACCTGTTCCGACAATAATAGTGTTTTTGTTCATAAAGAATCCCCCTTATATAAAAAAAATAATACAAAAAAATAGAAAATATGTTACAATAAGTATATTATAAAGCAATATTATAAATAAGAAAAGAAATTATAATATGGAGGGGTTAAATGAATAATAAAGAAAATTTTAGAATGGGATTTAATAGAAGTGCATTGAAATTTGTTTTTATAATTTATATGATTAGTGCCATAGCATCACTAATGAATTTTTCTATGTTAAAAATATTGGGCATAAATAATGAATTAGAGACCATATACATAGTTGGATTAGGAGCATTAATAGCTGTCTATGGGTTTATCTTTTTTAGTTGTTATAAATGGATAAATAAAAATGGACAGTTTAATATAAAAGCATTTAATATAACTAAAAATATAATTTTATTCTTAACATATTTTGATTATTTATATTTAAATTTTTGTTTTAATTCAAATTCTTTGTGGTTGATAATATTCTATTTTATTATGTTATGTTCATTATTTTTTGATGTTAAGATGCTTATTAAAGCGATTGTGTTAGCAGTAATAAGTATGGCAATAATTTTTGCAAATAATCCTGCATATTTGAGTGGAGCAGAAGTTGTTGGAGCTGATTTTATACAAAAAGTTATATGTATAATTTTGAATTTTGTTGGTCTATTATTTATTGTATTTTTTGCTTCTAAAGTATTAGATGAAGTTGATAATAAAGAAGATATACTGAAAAAAGAAAATTCTAAGCTTTTAAATTTATTTGATAAAATAAGAGAAATATCTGCAATTGTATTACAATCAACTGAAAACTTAAGTACAGCAATAAGTGAACAGACAACATCACTTCAAGAAGTAGCAGTTACAAGTCAGTCTTTATCAGAGGATTCTAATGATATGCTGACTAAGTCGAATGAGAACAAAGAAATATTAGAGTCATTGCTATCAGCTAATATGATAGTAAATGATAAAACTCAGCATAACAAAAATGCAATAGAAGACTTTATGGATATAACAAATAGTAACAGGGAAAATTTAAATAGTACATTAGAGGTAATAAAAAATATTGATGAAAATATTGAGGCTACTTTTTTAGCTACAAAAGAATTAAAGGATAAATCTAGCGAAGTAGATAATATATTAGATCTTATTAGAGGAATTTCAGAACAAACAAATCTTTTAGCATTAAACGCATCAATTGAGGCTGCAAGAGCGGGTGAATATGGAAAAGGTTTTGCGGTAGTTGCAGATGAGATAAGAAGTCTTGCTGAAGGTACTAATACATCTATTAATCAGGTTAGTGAAATAATTGAAGAATTAAAGAAAAAGATTCATGAAGTTGAAAAACAAATGGATAATAATACTGAAAGGTCAAAAGAAGGAAATAAAATAATTAAAAATACTGTCGAGGGTGTTAATAATATTAGTTCAAATTTAAATCTTATCAGTAGTAATATAAATGAAATCAATAATGCATCGAAAACACTGTTATCAAAAACTGAATCTGTAGTTGATTTTAATAGACAAGTTTCTAAAATTACTGAAGATACAATTAGAAAATATGAAGTTGTGTCTTCAGGAATATCAATGGGGGCTTCTGTTAATGAGGAAATAGAAGCTAATATAAATGAATTAAGAAATGTAGCAGAAAAAATGAATCAATTAATTGAATAAATATTTTTGTGAGTCTTTCTATTTTTAGGAAAAACGTAATGCATTAGTTTGGTAAAAAACAATGCATTACGTTTTTCTTCATATTTATGTGTGAGATTTAATATATAAATTTTTAAATAATTAGAATACTCATGCTTAAGATAAGTACAACCTAGATTGATATAATTTGTCTTATAATATATAATTTTAAGTGGATTTATGTAACAAATAAAGAGATAAAATAGCAATAAAGGTTGTGTTTTAATGGAATTAAAGGGTTTTAATCAAAAAGATATAATTTTTTCATTAGATATAGGGACAAGGTCTATTATTGGAACAGTTGGGATAATAAAAGACAAAAAGTTTCAGGTTGTATGCGAAAAATATATGGAACATGAAGAAAGGGCCATGGTTGATGGGCAGATTCATGATATTGGGCTAGTTGCATCTGTAGTGCAAAAGGTGAAATTAGCAATAGAAGAGGAAACAGGAATAAAGCTTACTAATGTATCTATTGCTGCCGCAGGCAGATTCTTAAAAACTATTGATGCAAAGTCAGAAATCGAGATTAATGATGATGAAGAAATAGATAAGGAACTTGTTAGAAGTTTAGAACTTAGTGCAGTAAAAAGAGCTGAGGAAGAAATTAATAAAACAACAGAAGGTAAATTATACTGCGTAGGATATTCAGTAAAGAATTTTTATTTAAATGGATTTCTTATCTCAAATTTAATTGGGCATAAGGGAGAAAAGATTACCGGGGAAATAATTGCTACATTTTTACCAAGATCAGTAGTAGATTCACTTTATGCAGTTATGAATAAAGTAGGCTTAAAGGCTACTAATCTTACGCTGGAACCAATAGCTGCTATGGAAGCTGCTATACCTAAGAATTTAAGACTTTTAAATATTGCTTTAGTTGATATAGGGGCAGGTACTTCGGATATAGCTATAAGTTCAAAAGAAACTATATCTGCATATGGAATGGTTCCGCTTGCAGGAGATGAAGTTACTGAAACAATTGTGCAAGAATATTTGGTGGATTTTAATACTGCTGAAACTATTAAAAGATCAATAGGAGATAGTGAAATAATATACACTGATGTTTTAGGACTTGAAAATAGTGTATCATCTGAAAATGTACTTAAAGCAATAAATAGTATTGTTTCTAAAGAAAGTGATGAAATATCTAAAAAGATATTAGAGCTTAATGGAGGGAAAGCTCCTAGTGCAGTATTTTTAGTTGGTGGAGGTGCGCATACTCCAGGAATTCTAGAAGGAATTGCTGAAAAGTTAAATCTTCCAGCACAGAGAATTGCAATAAAAGATAGAAAAGCAGTTACTGAATGTGTTTCAGATAATGCACTTGGTTCTGCAGGAGTAACGGTTCTTGGAATTGCGCTTACAGCAATAAGAAGTCTTGGAAATGACTTTATAGATGTAATGCTTAACAATGAACCAGTAAGCTTATTTAACTCACATAAGCATACTGTTATGGATGTTCTTCTTCAGGCAGGAATAAATCCTTCATTGCTTATAAGTAAAAATGGTAAGAGTACTAGATTCACTTATAATGGATGTAAGAGGATTGTATTTGGAGAATATGGAACAAATGCGAAAATAACAATTAACGGAAATGAAGCGGGTCTTGAAACAGAAGTTGCAGAAAAGGATGATATAAAACTTCAATTTGCTCAGAATGGAAAAGATGCAGCTCCTAAGTTATGTGAAAATATAAGAAATGTGAATTCTATATCTATATATATAGATGATCAAATAGTTAATATTGAACCTGTTACATTAGTTAATGGAAAAATTGAAAATCTTGAATATATAATTAAAAATGGGGATAATGTAGAAGTATTTATTCCTTCAAAGATAAAAGATATAAAGAAGTATATTATAAAGGAAGATATAAATTTTGTTCAAAATGAAGTTATATTAAATGAAGAATATGAAGTATCAGAGGGAGAAAGGATATTTAAGCAATATATAACTGAGCTAAATAAAGTGAAATCTGACAATAATAGCGAAATAGAAGTTTCAGAAGCAGATAATGAAGAATATAATGAAAAAATAGAGGAAAAAGTAGTCGCTGAAATAAGTGATGATGCTAAGTTAGAAAATACTGTTGAAGGACAAACTGTAGAAGAAAAGTTAGTTTTGAGTAATGATGAGGTTGAAGAATTAAAAGAAAATACGGAATTAAATGAAGAAAAGAAAATAAGTATTGGAGTTGGAGATCAAATCGAAAAGGATCTTCAAGTTAGAAATGATGAAATTAAGGTATATAAAGAAGATTTTAAAAGTATAAATGTATCTATAAATGGAAATAAAACAGTTATGGATGGAAAAAATGATTATGTTATAGTTGATATATTCAATTATATAGATTTTGATCTTACAGTACCAAAGGGAAATATTGTTATAAAAATAAATGGGCAAAAATGCGCATACACAGATTCTATAAAAGATGGAGATGTTATAGAAATATATTGGGAAAACTAAAATAGTTTATAGCAGACAGGAAAAATGAAGTATGCTAAAGAAAAAGTGCAGATTATTAAAAAAATAATCTGCATTATGAATTTGTATTTTTAACTAAATAAAAGGGGTGGTTAAAATAATTAATTTTAAAGATGAAGCAATGGCAATAAAAGATGAATTGATTTCAATTAGAAGAGATTTTCATGAACATCCTGAAATAGGATTTGAACTTCAAAGAACTTCTAAAGTTATTAAGGAATATTTGAATGATTTGGGGATTTCTTACACTGAAACGGCTAAGACTGGTGTTTGTGGGATTATAAAAGGAACAAAACAAGGTAATAATAAAGTTGTAGCATTAAGAGGGGATATGGATGCACTTCCTATTCAGGATAAAAAAATGTGTGAATTTAGTTCAAAGGAACCAGGTAAAATGCATGCTTGTGGTCATGATGCACATATGACTATACTTATGGGAGCTGCTAAAATTTTAAATAACCACAAAGATGAATTTTCTGGAACAGTGAAGTTATTCTTTGAGCCAGCAGAGGAAACTACAGGAGGAGCACCTATAATGATTAAAGAAGGTGTTTTAGAAAATCCAAATGTTGATGCTGTATTCGGACTACATGTAGATGAAGATACTAAAATAGGTACTATAAAAGTTAAAAAAGGTGTTGTGAATGCAGCTTCGAATCCTTTTACAATAAAGATAATAGCTCAAGGAGGACATGGAGCATATCCTCATACTACTGTAGATCCAGTTGTTATAGTAAGTCATATTGTTATAGGACTTCAAAATATAGTAAGTAGAGAAATTAATCCTGTAAATCCTGCAGTGGTTACAGTTGGAACAATTCATGGAGGAACGGCTCAAAATATTATTCCAGGTGAAGCAACTTTAAGCGGAATAATAAGAACTATGACTAAGGAAGATAGAGCGTTTGCTATAGAAAGATTAAAACAAATAGTAAATGGTATTGCACAAATGTTTAGAGCAAAGGCTGAAATTATTATAGAAGAAAGTTATCCTTGTCTTTACAATGATGATGAAAAAGTTGATATTGTAAGAAAATGTGCAGCAGAAGTAATTGGAAGTGAAAATGTAATTGAACAGAAGTTCCCTAAGATGGGTGTAGAAAGTTTTGCATATTTTGCAATGGAAAGACCATCAGCATTTTATTTTTTAGGAACAGGAAATAAAGATAAAGATACACTTCAGCCAGCACATAGCAGTCTTTTCAACATAGATGAAGATGCACTGCCAATAGGAGTCGCTATACAGGCTGCCGCAGCATTTGAATATTTAATTAGATAAATGAAGTGTTAAAATTAACTTAATACAATTGACAATAAATAAAAAAAACTACATAATGCTAAGAGGTAAAGGATATACAAAAGAGCTGTTGTATTTAGCAACTAAATTATCTGTAAGTGCTATACGACAGCTTAACTGAAAAATTAGGAGTGATATTATTTGAAAATAGAAATAGGTCCAAATGAAGCTGGTCAAAGACTAGATAAATTTCTAAGAAAATTATTAAAGGATGTACCACTAAGCGCAATATTTAAGGCATTAAGAAAAAAAGATATCAGAGTTAATGGTAAGAAACAAAATGAAAAGTACTTTTTACAAGAAGGAGACATAGTTGAAATTAAGTACATACAAAGCAAAAAAGAAAATAAGTCAGAAAAGTTCATAAAAGTTGATCCAAAGCGCATTAAAATTTGTTTTGAAGATGAAAATTTAGTAATAATAGAAAAATGGCCTGGAGTATTAGTTCACTCTGATAGCAGTACAAGTGAAGAACCAACTTTAACAGATTATGTTCTTTCATATTTAAATGATAAAGGTGATTATCTTCCAGAAAAAGAAGTTACATTTACACCAGCATCATGTAACAGACTTGATAGAAATACATCAGGAATGATTATATTTGGAAAGAGTTTTGAAGGTTTAAAGTGCATTAACGAAGCAATAAGAGAAGATGAAATAAGAAAATATTACTATGCATTAACTAAAGGAAGAGTTAAGGATGGATTAAAAGAAGCATATATATTAAAAAATCCTGAAACGAATATTTCAAAGATATATGAGAAACCAGTTAATGGCGCTAAAAGAATAGCAATGGAAGTTAAGACTGTTGAAACTAACGGTGCTTATTCATTAGTAGAAGTAAATCTTATTACAGGAAGAAGCCATCAGATAAGAGCTCATTTAGCATATCTTGGTGCACCAATTATAGGTGACAATAAATATGGGGATAAGCAGCTTAATTCATTTTTTGAAAATAAATATGGATTAAATTATCAATATTTATATGCGTATAAATTAAATTTTAGAAAGATAAAAGGTAAGCTAGAATATTTAGACAATAAAACAATAGCAGTAGCCTTACCTCCGCTATTTAAGAAAATTAAGCAAGATGTATTTAAAGTAACGTTTAGATAGGAGGCAGACTAGTGGAAGAGAAATCATCCGCAAATAAAGGATTTCTGATACTTTCAATTGCAGGAATTGTAAGTAAGGTTATATCAGTATTTTATATTCCTATACTTCAGAGAATCCTTGGACTTAGTGGATATGGTATATATCAGAATTGTTATGAAGTTTTTCTTTTTGCATATGCTGTGACTAATCTAGGTACTCAGCCTGCAATAGCAAAAGTGGTAGCAGAACTATCAGCTCTTGGAAAGCATGAAGATGCTATAAAGACTTTAAAAATATCAAAAATGCTGTTGGCATTAGTAGGTGGCATAATTTCTATATTTCTTATGTTATTTGCGTTTCCAATAGGAAAGATGATTGGAAACCAAGAAGCATCTTATGGAATAATGATGCTTGCACCAAGTATATTTGTTACGTCTATACTTTCTTCGTATAGAGGATATTTTCAAGGCAAAAGCAGTATGAAGGCGATAGCAGTATCACAGGTGCTTGAACAAATAATTAATATACTTGTAAGTCTTACATGTGCATTTTTTTTAGTGAAGATAACTATTGCATATGGAAGTGCAGGGGGAACAGTTGGTACTTCGGTTGGTGCACTTGTTGCATGTGTTTATATGGTTTATGTATATAAATCAGAGCAGTTTGAAGAAAAGGCATATGAGGATGCTAAAAAGCAGCATAAAAAAAGAATAAGAACAAAGAGTATTGTAAGAAAACTTGTAAGATATGGACTTCCAATAACTTTGAGTTCTGGCTTACAAAATTTTGGAAGCCTTGTGGATATGATTAATGTAAACAGTAGACTTGCGTATGCAGGATTTACTTTATCAAAGGCACAGGAACTTTATGGGGTTCTTGGAAGATACAAGACGCTTTTATCTGTTCCACTTATAATTGTAACATCGCTTGCTACAACAGTGCTTCCGGCTGTTGCGGCAGCTATGGCACTAAAAAATAAAAAGGAAGTAAGAAAAAATACGAATTTTGCTTTTAGAATTACTTTTATAATAACAATTCCAGCAGCAGTAGGTTTAGCATGTTTAGCAAGTCCCGTTTTTGAATTATTGTATGGAACAAGTGAAGGGTATGAACTTATGATGATGGGATCAATAGTACTTGTTATTCAGGCTATAGTTCAGATACAGACAACAATACTGCAGAGTGTAAATAAACTGTATTATGTACTTGTGACATTTTGTATAGGTATTATAGCAAAGATAATTGCAAATTTTATATTAGTAGGAATACAGAGTATAAATATATTAGGTGTGGTAGCTGGTAACTTTTTATGGTTTTTGATTCCAATGATATTAAATCAGAGGGCACTTAGAAAGACTTTAAAAATTAAGATATCTTTAATTAGAAATTTAACAATTCCTCTTATATCGTCACTTATAATGGCGTCAATAATTTTAATACTAGAAAAACCTTCAGATGTATTTATAACTTTAAGTGGTGGAGGTTATCTTGTTAAAAGCTGTATAACATTGTTTATAATAGCGGTAGGAGGATTTATATATTTGTATTTAATGATTGTTCTTGGAGGAATAAGAAAGAAAGATTTAGACAGCATATCTGGAAGAATATATGGTATGTTTCCAAGATTTTTAAGAAAATCTATGAAATAGAAAAGTTTTGTATAATTTAGAAAGTCAAAAGATTAAATAAGGAGCATTTTCGTAGTTTGGTATGAAAATACTCCTTATTATTGTTTTTGGTAAAGTTAAAAATAAATTAATTATGTTCTCCGAATCCACCAAGATACATAAATAATAACAATGTTAATCCAATAACAGAGAAAGTATTTAACATTACTGAATTAACAAAAAAATGCTTAGAAAATAAGTTTATTAAGATGAAAGCAAGAAAACCTAATAAACTATATATTATTATGTTATAAATATTGAGATTTATTTCTATATGTTTGTTTACTTCGTACAAATTTAAGAAAAAACTTATGCTACAGGCTATGCAAATTGTTATACTGTATCCAAAAATATTAATTGAAGGTATTGATGTTAACACATAAAGACATATTAATTCTACTAATGCTTCAATAAGTGAATTTCTAAGTATTATGCTTTGACGGTTTAATCCATTTAATATTCCGAACATAGTAAGTGCAGTAAAAAGAATAGGAGCAGCAAAGGAAGAAAATCTAATATATGGACCTAAATCGTTTCGGCTAAAAAAAATCTTTCCAAGTGAATCAGGAACTATATTACATACTATGGTTGTTGCAATGCCTAATAAAAAGGCGAGTTTCATTACTTTTCTTATTCTAAGTGAAGCGTCATATTGTTTGCCCTGACTTATTGATTTTGAAAGATCAGGAATAAGCAGAGTGTTTATTGTCGAAACAACTATCATTGGAATTGTTATTATACATACAGCCATTCCATTATATTTACCAATTAGACTTAGAGCTTCTGTGTAATTAAATCCTGCAACTAGAAGACGTCTTGGAACTATAAGGGTTGCTAGGGTTCCTAGAATGTTGGTTAAAAATCCATTCATGCATAAAGGAATGCATATGACCATTACATTAAATAATAACTGAAAGCTTCCTTCTGGAACTTCATGAGAAGGGGGAATTCTATTTATTGTGTACTTATAGTATATAAATAGAAAAATCAAACTTTGAAGTTCACCTATACATAGTGCAACTGTAGCTAATGTAACCATCCCTTCAAGTGTTTTTGTTGGTGTAAGAAAAATTAATACACTTACAGTTAAAATTCTCATTGCTTTTTCGCAAATATCAATAATAGCGGGAATAGTTATTTTAGATGTTCCGTAAAAATAGCCTTTGAAAATATTAGATATTGCTATACATACCATTGCTGGACATATAACTCTTATGGCACTTACAGTTCTTGTATCATTTACACCATATTTTCCTATTGTTGGAGCTAAAAAGAAAACAATTATTCCAATTAAAAGTGCCCAGGTAATATTGAATATAGCAACAGATTTAATTGTTTTAACTATATTGTTGGTCTGTCCCTTATCAGTGTATACAGCTGCAATTTTAGAAATTGAAGCAACTATACCAGCAGACATAAGGCAGATAAATAAATTATATATTGGCATAACGAGATTATATAGTCCCATGCCTTCAGGTCCTAAAACTTTTGAAAGATATATAGAAAAAATAAATCCTAATATTCCAGTTGTTACGTTTGATGTTGTAAGTAAAAACGAGTTTTTAAAAAAGTTATCTTGTCCCATATCCACCCACTCCTTTAAGTTACTATAAATAATATTCAAAAAGTAAGATAAATATTCTATAACTAAAATTAATGTGAAATAGTTGTTCTTATTTTTGGAAAGGTAAATATAAATAAATAATAGGATAAGTAGTAATTACTTATGTTATATATAAAAGAAATGGACTATCCATGACTAAATAAATAGAAACTAAAGGGTTATAGTATATATAAATATTAATAAGTAAATTATCTATTTTTTATTTTAGATTTATCAAGGTAATAAGGGGGGAGAGCAGTGAACAGATTTTTTAAGTTTGTATTAGCGTCGATAATGATAGTTGTTTTGGCGTTTTTTGTTTTTAAATTGTCAAATCAGTATAGGATGAATACTATTAAGAATAATATAAGCTGGAACATATATGCTAAAAATTGTAAAGATGCTGTGGGGTTTGATAAAGATCAAGAACACACATATATTGCATACAAAACATATATTAAATCATTGAAGAATGATGGCAGAGAAGATATTATTTTAGAAAATGAAGATTATAATATTGAGAATATACTATATTATAATGAAAAATTATTTTTTATCACTAAAGATAAGCTTGTGGAATATGATCTTGATAAAAAAAATTTCAGTATAATATTAGAAAATATTCCTAGTGAAGGGAAATATATAAGTAGAAATTTGATGATAAAAGATTCGAAGTTGTTATTATCAATAGGAGCTGTTACAAATTCTGGCATTGCTGACAAAGATGGTTATGATATTAACAAAGTTCCGTATGATAAAAGTCCTATAAACATAACTTTGAATGGTTTGAATTTTGGAAAAGATAAAACAGGAGCATTTGTTCCGTATGGAAATTCGACTAAAGAAGGAGATAAAATAAAAGCTCAGATTTTAGGAAATGCATCAATTGTAGAGATAGATTTAGAAAACAATAATAATGTGAGTCTTTATGCTTGTGGGATACGTAATGTAACGGGATGGGATACGGATAGTGAAAATAATTTGGTGGGTATAGTTGGAGGAATGGAGAATGTTGGCGAGAGACCAGTTGAGAGGGATTCTGATTATATTTATAAAATAGATAAAGGTACATGGTATGGTTGGCCTGATTTTAGTGGAGGAGATCCTATTAGTTCGCCTAAATTTAAGGGAGAAAAGATAATACAACCTTTGATAGCAAATCCGCCTAATAAGATAGTATGTGCTCCATGGTATGTTTTTGATGAAACTGGAATAGTAAAGTATCTTGCCTTAGATAAAGAGGGAAAAGTTTTAGATAAAGATACTATGGTATTTTATAATGGTAAAAATAATATGATTGAAGCTTTGTCTCCTAATAAAATAAATTATCAGTTACTGAAAATGAAAGAGGAAAGTGTAGTATCAGGAATAAAGTATTTTAATAATGACATTTATATTCTTGATAGTGGAATAGGATGTATTTACAAGCTACATCTTAATACTATGAATTTTAAATTTAATCTTCCTAAATCAGTATGGATATTTCTTATACTTCTTGGAATTTCTCTTTTAATGATAATAATAATAAAAGAAAATAATAAGATTAAAGTAAAAAGACAAAATAAAGATCAATAGACTATTAAAGAGTAATTTACAATTTTATAAATTTTTCAGAATTAGCTGTTCAATTAAGAACAGCTAATTTTGTTGTTATTTTAAAAAAAGATAGGTGTTTAGATATTTAAATAATACATATAAAATGGTAAAATAAGGAATGAGGGTTGGATTGTAATTAGTTCTATTAAAGTAAGGATAGTTTTTTATTTAAGATAATGGTATTGGAAGGGGAAAAATCAATATGGGTAAAACATTGGTTATTAACATGGAAGAGGTAGAACTAAAAGGTGATGTACTTGATGTAGGAGAAAAAAATTTGGGAGTTATATATAATTTGTCAAAAGATATAGAAGCTGAACTTAGCTTGGATTATGTTGACAATGATAATAGGGTTGAATTACAGAATAGAAAATATGATGCATGTACTTTCTTTTTTGAATTAAATCATTTTTGGACAAATATTGAAAAGGAAAAATTAATTAAGGATGTTTCGGGGTATATTAAAGAAGATGGAGAAATATTAATATGGGATATAAATAAGGAAAGAGGAAAAGTGTTTAATAATAAAATAAAAGTAATATTGCCTAAGAATAATATTAAGGAATTCGCATTTAAAAATATGAATCTATTTTCATGCTCTAATATAGAGGAAGTAAAAAAAATTCTTGAAAAATACTTTAAAATAGAAGAAACTAGAACATGGGAAGATATTTTTTTCATAAAAGGAAGAAAATTAAGTACAAAAGTAAAAGAAGAGGAGATATCAAAATATGAAAGTGCTACTTACAGCAGTTAACTCCAAATATATCCATAGCAACCTTGCTGTTAGATATTTAAAGAGTTTTACTAAAGATATGGATTACTGTGTGGAAATAAAAGAATTCAGTATAAATGACAGGGAGGAGAGGATACTTGAGGAAATAATAAGAGAAGAGCCTGATGTTGTAGCTTTTTCAACTTATATATGGAATGTGGAAATGATATCTAGATTATCTAATTTGATTAAGAATGTAGATTCTAATATTGAAATATTATATGGTGGACCTGAAGTATCGTTTGATTCAAGAACATATTTAAAAGAAAATATAGGTGATTATGTTATTGAAGGTGAAGGTGAAAAAACTTATAGAGATTTTGTTTTATATAAATTAGGTAAAATAAAAATAGAAGAGGTACGTGGACTTCATTATAAAAAAGATGGCGAAGTATATACTAATGAGAGACGTCCGCTTATGTCTATGAATGAACTTGTGTTTCCTTATGAGGAAGAAGAAGAGTTGAGTAATAAAATAGTTTATTATGAAGCTTCAAGAGGGTGCCCTTTTAATTGCAAGTATTGTCTTTCATCTACAAGTCATGGGGTTAGATTTTTAGATATAGATAGAGTGTTGAATGAACTTCAATATTTTATAAGAAAGAAAGTAAGACTTGTTAAGTTTGTTGATAGAACGTTTAATTGTAATCCTAAGTTTGCAATGGCAATATGGGATTTCTTGATAAAAGCAGATACAGATACACATTTTCATTTTGAAATTTCAGCAGATATTTTAAATGATGAGGAAATAAAATTATTATCAAATGCACCCGAAAATAGATTTCAGTTTGAAGTGGGAGTACAAACAACAAATGATGATGTTCTTAGAAACATAAATAGATTTGTAAATTTTAGCGACATAAAAGAAAAAGTAGAAGAATTAATGTCTATAAAAAATATAAAACAGCATTTGGATCTTATAGCAGGACTTCCAGGAGAAGATTATGAATCATTTAAAAGATCTTTTAATGATGTGTATAGTATAAAACCTGAAGAAATTCAGCTTGGTTTTTTAAAGTTGTTAAAAGGTTCATCCATGAAGGAAGAAGCTGATAAGTATGGAATGAAATATTCACCATATCCTCCTTATGAAATATTGAAAACTGACAAAATTTCATACAAAGATATTTTAAAACTAAAGAAAGTGGAAGAAATGGTCGATAAATATTATAACTCACAGAAATTTAACTACATAATTCGATATTTTGAAAAGAAATTTGATAAACCATTTGATTTTTATTATGCTTTAGGAAATTATTTTGAAAACAAAGGATATTTTAATAAGAACATAGGAAACATAGAATATTATAAGGTATTTTTAGATTTTAATAATGAGGTACTTAAAGAGAACAATAAATATGTAAATGAAATAGTTAAATTTAATTATTTATTATATAATAAAAAGAGAGGATTACCTAATTTCTTGAAAACAAGTATCGATAGAGAAACAGAAAAAGCTATAAAAGATGAATATCGCAGTAAATATTCATTCAAGGAATATTATCTTGAGAAATTTAATATTAATTTAGATCAATATGTTCAAAATAGTAAAATTGTAGAAGGTAATTTTTATTATCTGTTTAGTAATGGCGGTACATATGTGAATATAAAATATTAAAAGTAAATTGTATTAAATTATAAAAATGAAAAAAACAAGAAGAATATTGGCACGTCTGATTTTTTAAAAGATTGTAAATCAACGTTGTAAATGAGTTGATTGTTTTTGGGTTAAAATTGTTGAAATATATACATACAACGTGTATAATAAAACGAGAACAAAGTAATTAATACTATATAAAGTATTAATATATATTATTTTCTTTTTACATTTAAGGCATTAAAGGTGGTGATATTTTGGCATTACAAGCAATCGAAGAGATTAAACAAACAGAAGCTAAAGCTGATGAAATTGTAAGGAATGCTACAAGTGAAGCAAAGGATATGGTCCAAAAAGCAAGAGTTGAAGCACAAAAACAATATGAAGATGTGATAGCAAAAGCAAAAGAAAAAGCTAATGACCTTATTAGCAAAGCGGTTGATATGGGGAATAAAGAAGCAGAACCTATATTAGCAAAAGGCAGAAAAGATGCTGAAGATATATTAAATATATCTGAAGACAAAAAACTTAATGCTGTTAAATTAGTGGTTGAGAGGATAGTGAAAATTCATGGCAATAGTTAAAATGAATAAGTTCACTTTGTTAGCCTTTGAATCAAAAAAGGAAGCATTACTTGAAAAATTACAAAGTTTTTCAAATGCTGAATTCATTGATCTTCAAGATGAAAATCTTTTAGAAAACAATGATACTTTTAATGAGTTAACTAAGGATGTAGTTGATTGTGATATAACAAAGTGGGAAGATCAATTATCAAAGGTTAAATTTGCCCTACAGTTTTTAGATAACTATGTGCCTAAGCAATCATCATTTAAGGCTTTGCGTCAAGGAAAACTTTCTCTAAGCTTAGAAGAATTAACAAAAAAGGTTCAAGAAGGCAATTGGAAAGAAATTTATGACAAAGTTAAAGCTAAAGAAGAAGAAATTGCTAAATTAGAAAATGAAAAGACAAAATTACAAGGGATAGTAGAAAGTTTACATCCTTATGAAAACTTTGATGCATCTCTAGGTTCATTAAAAGAACTTAAACAAACTTCATATTTCTTAGGAAGCGTTTCAAACCAATATGAAGAAGCTTTAAAAAATGACTTAAATGATTGTTACGTTGAAGTAGTATCAAAGGATAACCATGATACTTATGTGCTTGCATTATGCAATAAAGCTAATGCAGAAAGCGTAAGCGAGGCGCTTAGAGGGTTTGGATTTACACCTTTTAAGACAGAAGAAGAGGACGCTCCTCTTAAGCTGATTCATGATTACAATGATAGAATCACTAATATTGATTCAGACAAATTCATTATTAAAGAAGAATTAGCAGGTTTTGAAGAGGAACAAAAACAATTACAATTTGCTTTTGATTACTTTACTAATTTAGTTGCTAGAAAGAATATTTCTACTAAATTTTTAAAGACTGAAAAGGTATCTTTAATCCAAGGATGGGTACCAGTTAAGCAAAATGAAAAATTTACTAAAATTGCTGATGAAGTTTTAGGTGAAGATTATTACTTAAACTTTGAAGATGTAAAAGAAGAAGAAATTGATGATGTACCAATAGCATTAGAAAATAATGATTTAAATTCATCGTTTGAAGATGTTACATCAATGTATGCATTACCAAAATACAATGAGATTGATCCTACACCACTACTTACACCATTCTATTTGGTTTTCTTTGGAATGATGGTAGCTGATATGGGATATGGACTTCTTATGTTAATTGGAACATTAATTGCACTTAAGTGCTTCAAATTTGACGAAGGTACTAAGAAAATGGTTAAATTTTTCCATTATCTAAGTTATCCAACAATTGCATTTGGTGCAGTTTATGGAGCATTATTTGGAGATTTATTTAAAGATCAACTTCCAAGGCTATTAGATACATCAAATAATGTTATGGTTATATTAGGATTATCTGTAGCATTTGGTGCAATTCAAATTTTATTTGCATTATTTGTTAAAGCATATGTGCTAATAAAATTAGGAAAACCAATGGATGCATTAATGGATTCAGGCTCATGGCTTCTTATGCTAGTTTCACTTGGTTTACTGGCTGCAGGAAAGTTGCTTGATATACCAGTATGTGCAACATTAGGAAAATATGGATCTATTTTAGGCGCAATAGCTATAGTACTCACTCAAGGTAGAAGTGCAGGAAGTATTGGCGGTAAACTAGGTTCAGGTTTATATGAACTTTATGGTATTACAAGTTATGTAGGAGACTTAGTTTCTTATACAAGACTTATGGCTATAGGACTTTCAGGAGGTTCTATTGCTGGTGCTGTTAACTTAATTATGGGAATGGTTGGAGGACCAATAGGAACATTCTTAGTAGGTCCATTGATATTTATAATATTCCAAACAGTAAACTTATTATTATCATTATTAAGTGGATATGTTCATACATTAAGATTAACTTATGTTGAGTATTTCGGAAAATTCTATGATGGTGGAGGAAAAGCCTTTAAGCCATTTGAAACACAAAATCAATATATTAATTTAACAAGAGAGTAGGAGGAATTTAAAAATGGAAATGAGTTGGATTAACTATTTCGTAGAAAATTTTGGAGGTATGGTGTTTGGTGCACTAGGAGTTGCAATTGCAGTAGGTATGTCAGGTATTGGATCAGCTAAAGGTGTTGGTATAGTAGGCCAAAGTGCTGCAGGATTATTATCAGAACAACCAGAAAAATTCGGTAAAGCATTAGTTCTTGAATTATTACCAGGTACACAAGGTCTTTATGGATTTGTTATTGGATTATTAGCATTTTTCCAATTAAGTACTAATACAACATTAGCTCAAGGTTTATACTTATTATTTGCTTGTTTACCAATCGCTATCTGTGGTTTATATTCAGGAATTGCTCAAGGTAAAGCTTCAGCTGCGGGTATTCAAATCTTAGCTAAGAACCCAGAACATACAACTAAAGGTATGGTATTAGCTGCAATGGTTGAAACTTATGCATTATTAGGATTCGTTGTATCATTCTTATTAGTAAATGCTGCATCAACTATAGCATAATAAAAGCTTTATTGTAGTATTAAGTAGTATTAAGATGAGGATGTGAAGAGAATGTCTAACCTAAATAATTTAACTTCTAAAATCTTAAAAGATGCAGAAGATAAAAAGGCAGTCATCTTAGGCGACGCTGAAGGACAAAAAAATAAAATCCTTAGCAAAAAAGCTGGAGAAGCTAGTATAGAAGAAAAAACTATATTAGAAAGAGCTGAAAGAGAAGCCGCATCTAGAAAAGAAAGAATCATTTCAGGAGCTGAATTACATGCTAGAAATGAAAAATTAGAAGCAAAACAAAAAGTAATTAGAGAAGTTTTCGAAACAAGCATTAAGGAACTTTCAAACTGTTCTGTTGATGATTTAAAAGGATTTATTAAAGAAGTAATTTTAAATACTAAAATAGAAGGAACTCAGAACCTTATATTAAATGAAACAGGAAAGAAAGCTATCGATGAAGCATTTGTTGCAGAAATCAATGAAGCTCTTGGGAAGAAAGCTACTATAAAATTAAGTGATGAAACTGGTAAATTTGAAGGCGGATTCATTTTAGAACAAAATGGCATAGAAATAAATAATACTTTTGAAGCTTTAGTTAGTTCACTAAAGGATGATTTAAGTCTAGAATTAGCAAGAGTGTTGTTTAGTTAAGGAGGTTAACTAATGGATGAAATGCAATTTAGTCAAGTTATACCTAGATTAAGGGTATATGAGACAAAACTCCTTGATAAAGCAAAAATTGACAGAATGATAGATTCACATTCTGCGGATGAAGCATTAAAAGTTCTTCAAGAAACAGAGTATGCCAATGTTATGACAAATGTTAAAAGGGCAGAAGATTATGAAGTTATATTAAGTGAAGAATTAAAAAGATTATTTGATGTAATGTATGATATAAGCCCTATTAAATCTCTAGTTGATTTAATGAGCATTAAATATGACTATCAAAATATAAAAGTGATTTTAAAAGGAATGTTTTTAAATCAAGATTTATCGCATCTTTTAATGCATGTAGGCACAATTAATGCTGAAGAATTAAAGAATGTGATTGAAAATGGAAATCTTTCAGACTTACCTCATATTATGAGAGAAGCTGTAGAAGAAGCAAAAGCTGATTTTGAAACTATTAAAGATCCTCAAATGATCGATGTTATATTAGATAGATATATGTTTAAAGCATTAGTAGAAATTAAAAAAGAAATCAATGATACTTTTGTTGATAAGTATGTAGATGCAATAATAGATTCTACAAATTTAAAGACTCTTTTAAGAGTTAAAAAGCAACATAAAGAGAGAGAATTTTTTACTTCTGTTATGATTGAAGGCGGTTCAATAGACAAAGATAAGTTATTAAGTATGCTTAATGATACTCCAGAAAATATAGTAACTAAACTTGC
Source organism: Clostridium butyricum (assembly GCA_015058525.1). Lineage (GTDB taxonomy): Bacteria > Bacillota > Clostridia > Clostridiales > Clostridiaceae > Clostridium > Clostridium butyricum_A. The sequence continues at coordinate 10,012 of SVCE01000001.1, read as the reverse complement.
ATTTACAAATTATGCTGAATTCGTAAGAACTGGTATAGAAGAATATACTAAGAATGGTTCAGTAAGTTTATTTGAAAAACTTGCAGATAACTATGTAATGAGTATGATGAAAAATGCAAAAATTATACCATTTGGTGTTGAACCACTATTAGCTTATATTTATGCTAAAGAAACAGAAATTAAGATTATAAGAATAGTAATGGTTGGTAAACTCAATAATATTTCTGCAGAAGTAGTAAGAGAAAGGCTGCGTGATATTTATGTTTAAGAAAATAGGTGTAGTAGGAGATAAGGATTCAGTTTTAGCATTCAAAGCTTTAGGAATTGATGTATTTCCAGTAATTGAAGCAGATGAAGCTAAGAAGACTATCGATACATTAGCTAAAAATGATTATGCAGTTATATTCGTTACTGAACATGTTGCTCAAAATATCGAAGAAACTATTGAAAGATATAATAAAGCAGTGCTTCCAGCTATTATATTAATTCCAAGCAATCAAGGATCATTAAATATAGGTATGCAAAGAATCAGCGATAATGTAGAAAAAGCTGTCGGTATGAATATTTTATAGAAAGGTAGGTATGTAAGGTGAAGACCGGAAAGATAATTAAAGTTTCAGGACCATTAGTTGTTGCTGAAGGTATGGATGAAGCTAATATACAAGACGTTTGTAAGGTTGGAGAAAAAGGACTTATTGGTGAAATCATCGATATGAGAGGCGATAAGGCTTCAATTCAGGTTTATGAAGAAACATCAGGAATTGGACCTGGGGATCCAGTTGTAACTACTGGTGAACCATTAAGTGTTGAACTTGGACCAGGACTTATGGAAGCCATGTTCGACGGAATACAAAGACCACTAGATAAGTTTATGGAGGTTGCTAAATCACCATTCTTAACAAGAGGGGTTTCTGTACCGGCATTAGATAGAGAAAAAAAATGGGAATTCAATCCAACTGCTAAAGTAGGAGATATGGTAGAACCAGGAGATGTAATAGGAACAGTTCAAGAAACTCCAGTTGTTTTACAAAAAATCATGATTCCAGTTGGAATTTCAGGTAAAATTAAAGAAATAAAAGGTGGAAACTTTACTGTTATTGAAACAGTTGCAGTAGTTGAAACTAAAGATGGAGATAAAGAAGTTCAATTAATGCAAAAATGGCCAGTAAGAAAGGGTAGACCATATAAGAGAAAAATCAACCCAAAAGAACCAATGTTAACTGGTCAAAGAGTTATCGATACATTCTTCCCTGTTGCTAAGGGTGGAGCAGCTGCTATTCCAGGACCATTCGGAGCTGGTAAGACAGTTACTCAGCACCAAATTGCTAAATGGGGAGATGCTGAAATAGTTGTTTACGTTGGTTGTGGAGAACGTGGTAACGAAATGACAGACGTTGTTAATGAGTTCCCAGAATTAATTGACCCTAAGACTGGTGAATCATTAATGAAGAGAACAGTTCTTATAGCAAATACTTCAAACATGCCAGTTGCTGCCAGAGAAGCTTCTATATATACAGGTATTACTATAGCTGAATATTTTAGAGATATGGGGTATTCTGTATCAATAATGGCTGACTCTACATCAAGATGGGCAGAAGCATTAAGAGAAATGTCTGGTAGACTTGAAGAAATGCCAGGGGATGAAGGTTATCCAGCATACCTTGGATCAAGACTTGCTGACTACTATGAAAGAGCTGGTAAAGTTGAATGTCTAGGTAATGATGGAAGACAAGGTTCAATCACTGCAATTGGTGCGGTATCACCTCCAGGAGGAGATATTTCTGAACCAGTATCACAAGGTACATTAAGAATAGTTAAAGTATTCTGGGGACTTGATGCACAACTTGCATATCAAAGACACTTCCCAACAATTAACTGGTTAACATCATATTCTTTATATCAAGATACAATTGATAATTGGATGAATGAAAATGTTGCACCAAACTGGGGAGCATTAAGATTAGAAGCTATGACTATACTTCAAGATGAAGCACAATTACAAGAAATTGTAAGACTTGTTGGTATTGATGCATTATCTGAAAAAGATAGATTAAAATTAGATGTTGCTAAGTCAATTAGAGAAGACTATTTACAACAAAATGGTTTCCACGAAGTTGATACTTATACATCATTAAAGAAACAATACAAAATGTTAAGTCTTATCTTAGGATATAGACACGAAGCAGAAAGAGCATTAGAAGCTGGAGTTTACTTAAGCGATATAATGGCTATGGAAGATTTAAAGGATAGAATTGCAAGAAGTAAGTACATACATGAAGATGATTTAGACAAAATGGATCAAATTTCTGTAGATTTACATGCTGCAATTGATGACCTAATAAGTAAGGGAGGGGTAGCAAATGCTTAAAGAGTACAGAACAGTTACAGAAGTTGTTGGCCCTTTAATGGTTGTTGATGGTGTTGAAGGTGTTAAATACGACGAATTAGTTGATATTGAACTTCACACTGGAGAAAGAAGAAGAGGTAAGGTTCTTGAAATCAATGGATCAAAAGCTATGGTTCAGATTTTCGAAGGATCTACTGGTATAAATTTAAAAGGAACTAAGGCTAAATTCTTAGGAAGACCACTTGAATTAGGCGTATCTGAAGATATGGTTGGTAGAGTATTTGATGGAATGGGTAGACCAAATGATAATGGTCCAGAAATCATTCCTGAAAAAAGAGTTGATATAAATGGTGAAGCTATAAACCCAATGGCTAGAGACTTCCCATCTGAATTCATTCAAACAGGAGTTTCTGCAATTGATGGACTTAATACTCTAGTTAGAGGGCAAAAGTTACCTGTTTTCTCAGCATCAGGTCTTCCTCATCAAGAACTTGCTGCACAAATCGCAAGACAAGCAAAAGTTTTAAATTCAGATTCTAAGTTTGCCATTGTATTTGCAGCTATAGGTATCACATTTGAAGAAGCTGAATTTTTCGTTGATGAATTCAAAAAGACAGGGGCAATTGATAGATCAGTTCTATTCATGAATTTAGCATCTGACCCAGCTATTGAAAGAATAGCTACACCAAGAATGGCACTTACTTGTGCTGAGTATTTAGCATACGAAAAAGGAATGCAAGTACTTGTTATTATGACAGATATCACTAATTATGCTGAAGCATTAAGAGAAATATCTGCTGCTAGAAAAGAAGTTCCAGGAAGAAGAGGATATCCAGGTTACTTATATACTGACCTTTCTACTTTATATGAAAGAGCAGGAAGAATTACTGGTAAAGAAGGTTCTATAACTCAAATTCCTATACTTACAATGCCTGAAGATGATAAGACTCACCCAATTCCAGATTTAACTGGATATATTACAGAAGGTCAAATTATTCTTTCAAGGGAATTATATAAGAAAGGTTTAATGCCACCTATCGACGTTTTACCATCACTTTCAAGACTTAAAGATAAAGGTATAGGTAAAGGAAAGACTAGAGAAGACCATGCAGATACTATGAACCAATTATTTGCAGCATATTCACAAGGTAAACAAGCGAAAGAATTATCAGCTATCTTAGGTGAATCAGCATTATCTGATACAGATAAGAAATTAGCTAAATTCGCAGAAGCTTTTGAAAAAGAATATGTTTCTCAAGGATTCAATACTAACAGAAGTATTGAAGAAACTCTTGATCTTGGATGGAAGTTGTTAAAGATGATTCCAAGAACAGAACTTAAGAGAATCAGAGATGAATATCTTGAAAAATATCTGCCAAGAGAGGAAGAATAGTCTATGGCTAAGTTAAACGTCAATCCTACGAGAATGGAACTCTCTAAGCTAAAGAAAAGACTTACAACATCTACTAGAAGTCACAAGCTTTTAAAGGATAAACAAGATGAATTGATGAGACAATTCATTAATCTTGTTAAGTATAACAATAAGTTAAGAAAAGAAGTTGAAGAAAAGCTTCAAAGTTCTCTTAAGGATTTCGTTATGGCTAGAGCTGTAATGAGTTCTGAATTTTTAGAAGAAGCTATAATTTATCCAAAAGAAAAGATTTCTGTTGAAGTTGGGGAAAAGAATGTAATGAGTGTATCTGTTCCTGTAATGAACTTCAAGAGACAACTTGAAGGAGATGAAGGAAGCATATATCCTTATGGATTTGCAAATACTTCTTCAGAACTTGACGATACACTTTCAAAACTTTATGGAATTCTTCCGCAATTACTAGAACTTGCAGAAGTAGAAAAGTCATGTCAATTAATGGCTGACGAAATTGAAAGTACTAGAAGAAGAGTTAATGCTCTTGAATACATGACTATACCTCAGCTTCAAGAGACTATAAAGTACATTAGAATGAGACTTGATGAAAATGAAAGATCTGCTACAACTAGATTAATGAAAGTTAAGAGCATGATTGAGCAAAGAGGATAAAATTAAATATTTAAGATTGTAATTATAGCAATATAATTCATTAGCACAATTTTAGATTGATAGGAGTATCGTAGCAATGCGATACTCCTTATTTATGTGCGAAAATATAATAAGCTTTATAGATTTAAATTTTAGAACTATACGGAATATAGATATATGTATATTTTAGTATTCGGTTATTAATAAGGGAAAAAGAATTTATAACCCCAAAATGAAATAGAGTAGGATTTATTTGTGAGTAAATATAAATTTAAATTGGATTAAACCTTAAGAATTTTGTAATTGATATAGAAGTGTATTAATAGTATAATCAAAGAAGTGAAAAGCATAGAAAATTATTAATTTGATAATTTTAACTAAGGAGTAGATAAGATGAAATATGTTTTAGCAATGGTGGTTTCACTTATTGTGTGTTTTGCTGTTATGCCATTCCTTATGAAACTATCTCATAAGTTTGAATTTACTGATAAGCCTAACAGAAGGAAAAAGCATAAAAATCCAAAACCTTTATGTGGAGGAATTGCTTTATATATAGGATTTTTTATTTCTTATTTTATTTTTGTAAGAGATGATTTGAAACAGCAGATAGTTTTATTTATAACTTCAACGTTGATTTTAATTATTGGACTTGTAGATGACTATTATAAGACTAAGGAAAAGGAATTTCCTATATTTCCGAGACTTGCAGTTCAGTTATTTTCAGCAGTAGTAATTTTTAATTCGGGAATTGCGTTTGTTGGATTTACAAATCCATTTACTTCGCAGTTTATAGAATTAAGCAGAACAATTCAATTTATACTTACTATAACGTGGATTTTTGGTGTGACTACAGTTATAAATTGGTCTGATGGTAAGGATGGGCTTGCAGGAGGATTGTCACTTATTTCAGCAGGAACATTTTTTGTGGCTGCATTAATATTAGGACAACAGGATCCGTCTGCTTTAGTTTCAATAATATTATCTGGATCAATAATTGGATTTTTATATTATAATAAATATCCTGCTAAAGTATTTATGGGAGATTCAGGAGCTAATTTCTTGGGATTTATTTTAAGTATTACAGCATTAGATGGTGCATTTAAGCAGGCTACAGTAATGAGTTTGTTTATACCTATATTAGCACTAGCAGTACCTATATTTGACAATCTATTTGTAATATTTAAAAGATTTACTGAAGGAAAACCTGTATATCAGGCAGACAGAAGTCAGATTCATTATAGACTTGAGGAAAAAGGATTTTCTACAACGCAGGTAGTGAATTATATAATGCTTATAAGTTTTGCATTTAGTGCATTATCCATATTACTACTTCTGGTAAAATAATTAAATAAGCGCATTTTTAATAATAAAATGATTTACATAGTCACATGAAATTATAGAATATATATTTGTTAATAATATATATAGAATAAATTTATTTGAATTTAGTACATAAAATCACCAAACAATACAATATATAGAGCATTTTGCAAAAAAATGATATGTAAGATGCAAAATGAAACTTATCAAGAGTGGTGGAGGGACTGGCCCTGTGAAGCCCAGCAACCAATATTTCGATTAAGATTTATAAGGTGCTAAGTCCTGCAGTAAAAGCTGATAGATAAGGTATTTTGAGAAGTAAAGCCTAAAGGATAAATGCCTTTAGGTTTTTTATATTATTAATGATATATGAAGGCGATAATTTATATCAACTTTTTAATTTAAATATTAATATAGATAGAGTATCAAAATATTTAGGATACAATTGACAGATAATTAATTAAAAGTATAAGGGAAATTATAGATAAATGCAGAAGATGTAAAGAGTGTAATAATTATAAAAATTGCAACTTGATAAGAAAAGGAGAAAATTGTGGAGCTTAAACAAATTTTACAAAATAACATATTAATATTAGACGGAGCTATGGGGACTATGCTTCAGAAAAAAGGATTAAAATTAGGAGAAAATCCTGAATTACTCAATTTAAATAATCCAAAGATAATAGAAGAAATTCATAAGGAATATATAGAAAGCGGATGTAATGTTATAACAACAAATACATTTGGAGCGAATGAATTGAAACTTAAATTATGTGGTCTTGAAGTTGAAGAAGCTATAGATAGTGCTGTTCAGATTGCAAAAAAGGCAAAGGCAAACAGAAAAGATATATATATAGCACTTGACGTAGGTCCAATAGGCGAACTATTAGAGCCAATGGGAACGATGAGTTTTGATAAAGCTTATGATATATTTAAACGTCAGATAATTCAGGGAGTAAAGTCTGGTGTTGATGCAATAATAATTGAAACTATGATTGATTTGTATGAGCTTAAAGCTGCAATTTTAGCAGCAAAAGAAAATAGTAATCTTCCTGTATTATGTACGATGACTTTTGAAGAAAATAGAAGAACATTTACTGGATGTAGTGTTGAATCTATGGTACTGGTTTTAGAAGGATTAGGAGTAGATGCATTAGGAATAAACTGTTCACTTGGGGCAAAGCAACTTGAATCAATTGTTAAAGAAATATGTTCTTTAGCACATATTCCGGTTATAGTACAGCCTAATGCTGGTATTCCAATTATTTCAGAAAATAATGAAACTAAATATGATATTACTAAGGAAGAGTTTGCAGAGATTCTTTTAAATTTTGTAGATTATGGAGTGAGAATTGTAGGGGGCTGTTGCGGTACTACTCCTGAATATATAAGAGAAGTTAGAAATAGGGTAAAGGATAAAAAGCCAGTTGTCCTTAATAATGAATATTATGCAGCAGTATGTACTCCTTCAAATGTAGTAAGAGTAGATGGCGTAAAAATAGTAGGTGAAAGAATTAATCCAACAGGAAAGAAATTATTTAAAGAAGCACTTGAAAATAATGATTTAGACTATATATTAAATCAAGCGATATCTCAAGTAGAAGCAGGTGCACATATATTAGATGTGAATGTGGGACTTCCAGAAATAGATGAACCTCATATGATGTATGCTGTAATTAAAGAAATACAAGGGATTATTGATACACCACTTCAGATAGATTCATCAAATTATGAAACTATAGAAATGGGATTACGTTATTATAATGGAAAACCTATATTGAATTCTGTAGATGGTGAAGATAAAGTTTTAGATAAGATACTTCCTATTGTAAAAAAATATGGTGCAAGTGTAATAGGACTTACTTTAGATGAAAATGGAATACCTTTAAAAGCTGAAGAGAGATTTAAGATTGCGGAAAAAATAATAAAAAGAGCGGAAGAATATGGAATAAGGAGAGAAAATGTATTTATAGATTGTCTTGTACTTACAGTATCAGCACAGCAGAAAGAAGTGCAAGAAACACTTAAAGCTGTGAGGATGGTAAAGGAACGACTTCAGGTTAAAACACTTCTTGGAATATCAAATATTTCATTCGGTCTTCCAAACAGAGGGTTTATAAATGAAACATTTTTAGCATCAGCTTTAGCTAGTGGGTTGGATCTTCCTATAATGAATCCGAATGCTGAAGGAATGATGAGGGTAATAGATACGTATAATGTTTTATACAATTATGATAGGAATGCAGAACATTATATTGAAAAATATGCAAATGTTAAAGTAGAATTTGTAAATGAATTGGCTAACAAAGAATATGCTGAAAATCCAAATAATAGGAAAGAAAGCAATTTATTAGATAAGGAGAATTTAAAGTATATAGTAATAAAAGGTCTTAAAGAAGAGGCTAAACAATGTACAAAAAGACTTTTAGAAACTAGAGATGAAATATATATAGTGAATGAATATCTTATACCTGCATTAGATGAGGTTGGAGTTGAATATGAAAAGGGAAATATATTCTTGCCACAGCTTATGCAGTCTGCAGAAACAGTTAAAAATGCTTTTGAAGTTTTAAAAGAATCATTAGCTAGAAATAGTAATAGTACAATTTCAAAGGGGAAAATACTACTTGCAACTGTAAAGGGAGATATTCATGATATAGGTAAAAATATCGTTAAAGTAATACTTGAAAACTATGGATATGAAATAATTGATTTGGGAAAAGATGTTCCAATAGAAAGGGTTATAGAGGCTGTTAAAAAGTATGATGTTTCTCTTTTAGGGCTTAGTACACTTATGACGACAACGCTTGGAAGTATGGAAGATACTATAAAGGCTCTTAAAGAACATGGGTATAAGGGAAAAGTATTTGTAGGAGGGGCAGTTCTTACTTCAGATTATGCTAAAAAAATAGGAGCAGATTTTTATGCTAAGGATCCAAAGGAATCTGTAGAAATTGCTAAAAAGGTATTAGGTTAGTTAAATATAAAAATATGTATATAGCATTGGGACTATTTAATGTACAGTTATTTAGTATAGGATAAAAATAATTATAAAATTATATAAATGTATAGACAAAAAAGAGAAATATCATATAATAAGGTTAGAATAGTTTTAAAATACTTGATGTAAAGAGTAGTATTTGCAAAATTATTTTTGAGTAGAAATTAGAGGTGAACATTTTGGAAGAAAAAGAAATAATGTCTTTTAGAGACGAAGACGGAAACAAAGTTGATTTTGAGGCGATAGCAAAAATTTATCTTGGGAAACAAGGATATTTATTATTATCACCACTGGATGAAGATAGTGATGATATGTTTGCTTTTAGAATAGATGTAAACGAAGAAGGCAAGGAAGAATTAAATCTTGTTGAAGATGATAAGGAATTTGAAGAAATTAAAAAAGAATACAAGAAATTATTATACTAATTAGATGAGGTGAATTTAATGGATTGTTCAGAGATAATAAGTTATTTAGATGAAAATGGCTTAGCTGACGTTGAAGAAGTAAAACAAGACGATGAATATGAATTAATAAAGTTTTATTATGACTTTGATAAAGAAGAAATTAGTGCGGCAAAAAGTTATTCTAATGAAGAAAGTGATTATGAAGAAGAAAGTGATGAGTGGTATAGAGAATACTACATTCCATATTTAAAAGATATAGCTGTTGATAATGCAGAATCAATTATCGAGGATGTTATGGATGAATTTGAAGTGCAGGCTTTCATGAAAGAGATTGGAATGGAAAATGGTGAAAGTGGATACTTCAAGTTTGTTATGGCAGTATCGGATAGTATGGATGAAGCTGAGTTAGAAGAATTGTTAAACGATTACGAAGATTAAAGAATTGGTAATTAAATGTTATTGAAATAATATTTATCTATGCTATAATAAAAGCATAGATTTCCTGAGGTGTGCGCTAAGCTTATGATATTCAACCTACATTATATTTTCGGGATTTGCAACAGGCTTATGGATGTCGGACTTCATATATTCACATATAAGTGGCAGAAGATGGCAAAAGTAAGTTGAGCTTAACCCACCTGCGAGGCGCAGGTATTGAATATTTAAGTGAACGGCATGTTGGGAAATGCTTTTATGAAAGTAACACTTCAGAAATGAAGTGTTTTTTTATATGTTATTATAAAAAAAAATAAGATAAATTGAAAATTTTAAATTCAACTTATCTTACTTGACTTGTGCATTAATTTAAGAAAATTTACCATTGGTTTTTAATTCATGTTTTACCATTATAATTTTTTATAAAAAAGTAGCATATAAACCTCAAACATGCTAGATTTATGCTGACAACCTAAAATCTAAGGAGA
>SVCE01000020.1 GCA_015058525.1 Clostridium butyricum | reverse complement strand
CCAGTTTTTTAAGCAAACTAAATACAGTAAAATACTTAGTTTTAGTATTTCTAAAAATCTTAAAAATATAACTGGAAAGAAAATTTCCAGTTATATAAAAAAGTAAATTATTCAATTTACACAATTCTTATGACATTCTCCTGGTTAATTATAATCAGTACATTTTACATTAATTTTAGTATATTTTTTTGTAGAGTTCTTTTGGATTCAAACCATAATTTTTTTTACATTGAAGTTTCCAACTATGGTTTGCAATTAGTATGAATAGGCGTTTTGGAAATTTAAGAGTAGGAAGAAGAATATCGTCATCTATATTACCATTATTTTCGATACAGTTTTTCATTTTTATAAGATCATTATATACAGTTTTTTTAGGACCTTTCTGCCAAGGAATGGATTTTATGTTTTTGAGCATTTCTCCGCTTCCTATTCCTATTGCCATTTTCCAATTCAAATTATTAGAGATAGCAAAGTTTTTCAATATTTCAATAGCTAATCTATTTTGAGGTCCATCCAAAAATCCTGAATTTATTAAACCATATAAATTGATATGTATATCTGTTTTGGTCGAAAGAAAGTCACTAAATTCCCATAAGAATTGAATTACAGAACTAGGAAATGAGTCTACATATAGAGGTGAGGCAATTAATATATTATGGTAGGTTAGAATTTCATTAAATATATTTTGATTTTTTAGTATATCACTTACATAAAAAGTCTTTGAATTGATTTTTTTATTAAAAAAAGTTATAAATTCATCTGCTAGATATTTAGAATTACTAGATTGTCTTCTAGGGCTTCCATTAATTATACATAAATCAATCATAAGATTGTCCTCCTATAAAATATTATTTATTATTTGCTCAATTTCATTTATATTTTTGGTTAAATATGAGCTATATTTTTCTATACCTAAATTACGTGCATTGCCTTTGACTAAATCTTTGAAGGTATTTTCTTCTTGATCAGTAATTGATGAGCAATAACCTATAAAGATTAATTCGGAATTAATATCATATCTTATTTTGTGATGCATTTCACCATGGTAAAGTCTAAAAAAGGGAAGAAGAAATCCGATAGATCGTTCGATAACTCTTTTTATATAAGGACTGTAAGATCCATATCTTATTTCAGAAATAATCAATATTTTATCAGCTTCTTTAAAATATTTTGGAATTTCAGTATAAGAATCATTTATTATACATTTTCCAGGAGTTTTTATCCAGCATTTAAAACATCCTAGACAAGGATGGATATTTTCTACGCTTTTAGAAAATATTTTTGCTTCTGAAGGAATTAAAGTTTCAATTCTTTTCTGATTTTCATCGGTTAAATCATGAATTAGTAGCATAAGTTACCTCCTATAAGATTAGTTATGTTTACATTGTAAACTTTTGTTAAATAATACCATGATATGTTTACAATGTCAACATTGAAAGTTATAATATGATATATTACTAATTTTAAATTTAGAGTATTGTTAAGTAATTTGTTTAATAAATATTAAAGACAAAGGTGATTAAAATGACACATAATAATAGTGAAAAAATAAAAGTTGAAAAAGATACACAAAGTAAATACCATCATGGAGATTTAAAGGAAAGCCTTATTAGAGCTGGTTTAAAACTTTTAGTAGAAGCAGGACCAGAAAAGTTTTCATTAAGAAAAGTTGCAGCTTTGTGCAATGTAAGTCATGCAGCACCATATAAACACTTTAAAAGTAAAGACGAGTTAATAAATGCTATTTCTACATTTGTATATAAAAAATTTGAACAATCATTAAATGAAATTAAATGTGATGATCCATATGAAAAAATGATTAGTATGGGAAAGCAATATGTATCTTTCATGGTAGAAAATTATGACTATTTAAGATATTTATTTTTTAATAATTATGGTTCAATTACTAAATCAATTATTGTAGAAAAGGATGAAATAGAAAAAAATGATTATAAGACATTTAATCTTTTTAGAAAGGCAGCAGAAGAATGTATGAGATATAAAAAGGTTAATGAAAAAATGTATTCTCAAGATGTTATAGCTATGTGGGCTATGGTACATGGATTGGCAATTATGATAGCTAATAACAATTTCAATTATGAGGGGAGTTATATGGAATTGGTAGAAAGTATTTTAAGAAATAATATAAAGTTTTAAGAGGGATGAATTTAAGTAAAATATTGAAAAGAAAATAGAAAAAAATGGGTTGAAAAATTTGAAAAGAAGATATATAATATACTCAAATAAATAATATATCTTCAGGGCAGGGTGAAAATCCCTACTGGCGGTACAGCCCGCGAGCTAGTTTTTAGCAGATTCGGTGTAATTCCGAAGCCAACAGTATAGTCTGGATGAAAGAAGGTAACCTATTAGGATTTGTAAATTCTTTATAAGTTGATTTGGACCCTGATGTTTAATAACATCAGTTTTTTTTATGTCCTAATAAGCTACACCAAGAAGATAGATTTTTGGGAGGCAGAAAAAATGAAAAATAGTACTAACAAATTAATTAAGATTTCCTTATTATCGGCAGTAGCATTAATACTTATGTATTTTGATTTTCCGGTAATACCTGCATTTGCATGGCTTAAAATGGATTTGAGTGATGTACCTGCGTTGCTTGGAGCATTTGGATTTGGACCACTGGTAGGAATTATAATTGAATTGATAAAGAATATATTATATTTCTTTACTAAAGGAAGTAGTTTTGCAGGAGTATTAGCTAATTTCTTATTTGGTGTTGCACTTGTGTATCCAGCAGGTCTTATATATCATAAAAAAAAGAGAAAAAGTAGTGCTGTTATAGGTATGATAGTTGGAACTATAATTATGGAAGTTGCAGGGGTATTTGGTAATGTATATATATTATTACCTTTATACGGAATGCGCATGAGTCCAGAACAGTTAACACAATATGTTGTAGCTGGAATTGTACCTTTTAATGCGGTAAAAGCTTTGATTGTAAATATATCAACATATTTTGTATACAAGAGAGTATCTGTAGCAATATTTAAAGCAGAACCTAATTTAGGATCAGGAGTTAAAGATAGAATAGCTTAAAAAATAATAATTTAAAATAGTAAAAATAGTGCTGATAGTATATAATCAGCACTATTTTTATAAATTAAAATAAATTTTTATATTTATCTAAGCCACATTAAAATGGCATCTTCATTATTGTCTTGATAATAACCTTTTCTTATTCCATCCTGCTTAAATCCACATTTTTCATAAAGTAATATTGCAGGAATATTTCCAGCTCTAACTTCAAGGGTGTAAGCAATACATCCACGGTCTTTGCAATATGCAATCATAGTATTAATAAGTTTTAAAGCTATTCCGTTTTTTCTGAAATCTGGGTGTACAGCTACGTTTGTAATATGAGATTCATCTACAATAATCCATGTACCTATAAAACCAACAACTTTGTTATTTATTTCTGCTACAAAATATTTTGCAAGAGAATTTTGTAATTCATGTTCATATGAAGATTTGCTCCATGAATGAGAAAAGCTTAATGAACTGATTTCAACAATATCATCTATATCAGCATCAGTCATTAATCTAATATGTACATTCATTTTTTAATTGCATCCTTTGCTCGTATTCCCTTTCAGCTTGTGGTTTTTTTAAGTAGAACGGAGTGGAATTTGGATCGTCATATTGTCCGTTCATTAAAAGTTTTGTACCTATTTCACCAAGAGAAGAAGCTCTTATTATGTTTTGGTGAGCAGGAGTGAAATAACAGTTAGGACAGTTTTCTTTTAAATAATCTTTATATTTGTCTAATCCATCACCTATAAAAATAACTTTTTCATTTTTAGATTTTATTAGTTCAATAAGATTATCAATATCTAAATCAGTGTAATCCATTAGTTTTTCTAATTCAGGAGTACCATCTGTATTTTGATTTGATTTGTATAAGCAAGTATATACACTATGTCTAAGAGCATCCATGATAGGACATATTAATCCATCAAAGTTTGAGGCATTTAAAGCTAATGCATCTAAACTTGATACACTTACATATGGTTTTCCAGTTCCAAAGCTTAAACCTTTAACAGTAGCCATGCCGATTCTAAGTCCAGTGAATGAACCAGGTCCCTTTGATACAACATATCCGTTAATATCTGATATAGTCAAATTATTGTGTTTTAATAAATCGGTTATTATACTCATTAAAATAACAGAATGTTCTCTTTTATCATTTAATGTGATTTCTCCAAGTAATCTATTATCTTGCATTAAAGCTACAGTAGCTACTTTTGAAGAAGAATCAACAGCTAATGTAATCATAATTTCAACTCCTTTATGTAATTATATCTTTCGCCATAAGGAGTAATTGTTATTTTTCTATAATCTTCTCCTTTAGCAAGGTTTTTTTCTATTCTAATATGAAGTAAATCTTTTGGGAGAATTTCTTCAATGTAATTTGCCCATTCGATAACAGAAACAGCATCAGAAAATATATAATCATCAAATCCGATAGCGTAGACTTCATCTGGATCACTTACTCTGTAAACATCGAAGTGATTTAATTTTAAACGACCACTGTCATATTCGTTTACTATTGTAAAGGTTGGGCTTGTTATATTGTCATCTATATCTAATCCTTGGGCAATTCCTTTGGTAATGTGAGTTTTTCCAGTACCTAAATCACCTGTAAGGCATACTATATCACCAGCATTTAGTAATTTACCTAAATTAATTCCAAGCTGTGTAGTCTGTTCAACACTGTTTATTTCAAAGAACATTTAAATACCTCCTGAATATTTGCATAGTAATGAATAAAAAACTATAATATAGAAATGAAAAAATTTTAATATAAATAAGTAGAACAGTATATTTGATTATAATTTTCTTATTCTTCTATTTTATATCAAAATTAAATAAAAGCAAATTTTAATAGAATATATAAAAAATTATTTATATTTTTATATATCAGATTCCATAAATTATTCAAATTTATATATGATGTATTAAATTGTAATAAAATTTTATATATTTATTGAGGTTTAGTTGATATAATAAAATAAAATATATATTAAAATTTATATTGATATATTTATTTTTTTATAGAGGAAAGTATTTTTACTTAATTAACAATTTATTAGTAAAAAGGTAAATTCATATAAAAAGTGGAGGTGACTTATTTGAAAAAAATTACCTTTATAATGATACTTATAACTATTACCTTATCTTTTGGAATGAGTATATTTTCCAGCCCGCTTTTGGCGAATACTGAGAAGAATAATAGTAATAATAATAGTAATAATGGTATTGAAAATAGAAGCAAGTATCTAAACATAATAACTGTTAATAAACCACAATATAAAATGGTAAAAGAAATTGTTAAGGACAAGCACAATGTGGTTTATATGTTTACTACTGAGAAAGATATTAATGATTTCAAATATAGTCAGGAAGTTTTAGATAATGTATCAAATATGGATTTATTTATTTATTCTGGAACAACATTTGAACCTTGGACCAATACATTTATTGATGAATTGAAAAAGGGAAGTCTTGGAATAATAAATCTATCAAGAGGCGTAAGAACTATTAATTATGATTCAGCTAGGACAAATAAAGAAAATCCTTATTATTTTGAAGGTATAGAAGAATATAAAATAGCATTATATAATGTTAAAGCTGCAATTCAAGATAGAGATCCTCAAAATAGAGATTATTATGAAGATAATTATAAGGAAGCTATAAGTGAATTTGATAAAAAATTTAAACAGTATGAAAATAAATTGGATAAATTAAAGAAATATTCATTTATTACATTAGATGGAGGGTTTGAGTATATTACTAAATCTTTAGGATTAAATACTATAAAACTTGATAATCATGAACTTTCAGAATTTATAAAACTTAATAATATGGATTTATCTAAAACAATAATTATTGATGATGGTGAAAATCCATCTAATCTAGATTTATCAAAATATAATATAGTAAGACTTTGGAAATATTATGGAGATATGTCTTTTGAGGATTTGATTATTTATAATGTAGATGAGTTATGTAAACAAGTGAAGGATGAAGTACCACAAGAAAAAAATCAATAACTATTATAATTTTTGATAATTAAGTTATTTAAGTTTAGTGAGTGTTGAATGAAGAATTAAGATATAATTTTTAATTCTTTATTTTTAATTAATAAAATTTTGAAAATTATTTATTAAAAATAGTACTTGCACTATTATAATTTATGTTATATAATAGTAAGTGACTTAGGGGTATGGCTCAACGGTAGAGTAGTGGTCTCCAAAACCATTGGTTCTGGGTTCAAATCCTAGTGCCCCTGCCAGAATTGTCGTAGTACAAGTGTGCTACGGCTTTTTTATTATGTAAAAATTATATTGATGTTTAAGAATAGACATTTAAATATTATGATAAAAACACTTAGAAACTTTATTATTTAGATAATAATAAAGTTTCTAAGTGTTTTCATATTATTTATTGATGGATAGATAATTTAAAAAATTTTTTGGATAACATATTACACTGAATGAAGTTCTGTAATTAATTCGTTAATAAGATCTTTTACTGTTGTCATTTTTGTAAGTTTGTATGCATTTTGACCACAAAAAATTAATCCATCATCTAAATTTCCATTTACTGCATTTATTAATGCTTTACTTATACAATAAGGAGTATTTGCTGGATTGCAAGGTTCAAGACAGTTGTAACAATGTGAAACTTTACAATTGCTTTTTGAATTATTCTCTACAAATTTATTTCTAATAGCTCTACCAGGCATTCCAACAGGACTTTTAACTATTTGTATATCATCTTTGCTACAATTTATGTATGCATTTTTAAATTCTTGTGAAGCATCACATTCCTCAGTAACAACAAATCTAGTAGCCATTTGAACTCCGGAAGCACCTAAATTTAAGTAGTGTGCTATATCATTTCCATCAAATACTCCACCACCTACAACTATAGGAATATTTTTATTATATTTTTTTTCGTATTTTTTTGTTTCATTTATAATATCAATTACACTTTTATCAAAATCAAAATTAGTATCATTAAGTTCATTTAATTTAAAACCTAAATGTCCACCAGCTTTTGGTCCTTCTATTATTATTAAGTCAGGACATACGTTGTCATGTTTATCCCATAATTTTAATATTATTTTAGCAGCTTTTAAAGAAGAAACTATTGGAGCAATTTTTACATTAGAGCCTTTTACGAGTTTAGGAAGCATTATAGGAAGACCAGCACCAGAGATGATTAAATCTATACCAGATTTTATAGCGGCTTGAACATGTTCCTTATAATAATTTGTAGCAACCATTATATTTATACCAAGAATTCCATTAGGGCAAAGCGATTTAGCTAATGTTATATGCTTTTTTATTGATTTTAAATTTGTTTCTAATGGCTTTTTTTCAAATCCATGTTCGTTATAACCAAGCTGAGCAGCTGAAAGAACACCAATTCCCCCTTCTGCAGCGACAGCAGATGCTAATTTAGATGATGAAACTCCTATTCCCATTCCACCTTGAATAATTGGGATGGGTGCAATAAGATTTCCTATTTTAAGTGGTTTAAAATCCATATTAATATCTCCTTTCATTTTTAAAAAAAGTTTGAAGTTGAAATATTTTGATAATCAAAATATTTATTTTATTATAAAGTATTTTTATGGTAAGTACAAGAGTTAAGATTATATTAAAATTATTAAGTTATATAAATTGCTATGTACAAAGTTATTCCAAATAAATTTATATAAATATTTATTTCTACAAATATTTCAAAAAAAATGTTGACATATGGATTATTTGTGTGTAAAATAGTTAATGTCTTAGGGGTATGGCTCAATGGTAGAGTAGTGGTCTCCAAAACCATTGGTTCTGGGTTCAAGTCCTAGTGCCCCTGCCAGAATTGTCGTAGCACAGTGTGTTACGGCTTTTTTTATATATTATAGAATTTAAACAACATTTGAATATTAATTTCATATTATGGTTATAATCCATGATGAGGTGGAAAAGCGAAATGAATAAATTAGTTATGCTAAGAGATATAAGAAAAGAAAGTAATCTATATGTAAATGTAAATCAGGACAAGGATAATAATGCAGAAGAGTATTCTAATTTTAAAAATAAATTTTTAAAAGATTATTATGGAGATAAAGAAGAGTATAATAAAAAAAATAGTACAACCTTAATTGATAGAAATATGTTAAATGAAGCTCTAAATAAAATATTTCTGCTAAATGGCAAAAAGCTATTTGTAGAATTTGTAAATGAAATTTTTGGTGATTGTTTAGGGACTGAATGTCAGATTAGTTATATTTATGATGATATAAGTAATGGCGTTATAAATGATGGAATATTAAACAAACCTAATTATGCTTTTAAAATAGAAATAAAGGATAACTACAGATTATTTGAATATAACATACAATTTAAGACTGATGATTATGAAAATATAGCAATTGGAATTTCAAAGAATGATTTAAGTGATAACACATTAAATGTAATTAATTTAGAACAGAAAAAAAGGCAATATAGACAGAACAATTTTCAAAAAGGCTTATTAAATAACACAAATGCATGTTTAATAATTGTAAATTCTAATATAAAAGTCCCTGATTCGTATGAAATAAAAGAAGAATGTAATGAAAGTTCAGTACAATATAAATTTGAAGTTTTAAAAAGTTGGAAGTATGAGTTTAAAGACTTATATGAAAAAAAACTATATTTATTATTTCCTCTAAAAATATTTGACTTAAAAAAATGCATAAGCTATATGAGAAATTCAGAATTTTCTACTGATGCTATCCAAAATGAAATATATAGATTTTTTAATAGAATGAATAAATATTTAAATGAAATGAAAGAAAAATCTTTAATTGATGATAAGGATGTATCAGAGTTTAATTCTATTTCAAAATTAATATTAGAAAATATTTATTACTAAAATGATTATAGTTACAATAAAACAAAGATTAGGTTGAATAAAATAAGTGTAAGATTTATTTTGGAAAAAATTACTTTAAAAATAAATGAATATAAAAAAGTAATTGGGTAAAAATAATATTGTCGGTAGGAGGATTTAATAATTTTCTTATTGACATATACCAAATTAACCGAGGAGGGATCAGTTATGTCAAAGAATGCATTAGTTCCAGAAGCAAAACAAGGTTTAGCAAGATTCAAGAACGAAGTAGCACAAGAACTAGGAGTACCATTTAAAGAATATAATGGAGATTTAAGTTCTAGACAATGTGGTTCAGTAGGCGGAGAAATGGTAAAAAGAATGGTTGAAGAATACGAACACAGAATTTAAAGAAATTTATCCAATTTCAATTTAGATTCTAGATTATATTTTGAACCAAATATAATTGTATTCTTAAAACCAAGAGGTACATTACAATTTGTAATGTACCTCTACTTTTGTGTGCACGATATGGGGATATGCAAACACAAGAAAAGGGACTGTATCAAAACAACTTTGATACAGCCTCTTTTGTATATAATGAATTATAAATTGTGATATCAATTATTTTATTATTAGTAGAATAACTAAAAATATTTCACAAAATTAGAACACAATTATATGAGAATTATTCACCTATGAATATTTAAATGACTAATCTTATTAGAATTGGTTATTTGCCATTTTTGTGATATGTATTCTATAGTATGAATACCTGTATTTGATATTTTGCACAATTTAGGAGCTACATTAGTCCAATCGAATCCATTAGTTATACGCGGCCAAACAAGATGTCCATCTATAGTCCTACACTTTAGAGTGCACTCCCATGCTCTTCTGTTATTTATCCATGCTATATAACATTGACGTTAGTGATGGTCCAATGTAGTCGCAAGAAAATCGTATTTTTGAATTATTATTTTCTTTAATAATCATAGAGTCCTTCTATTAGTGTTGAAAGTATATATTTTTATTAATGTTTTTTGCCTCCTTAATATTAATATGAAAGTATAAGTAATCAATCAAGAAAAATCAATTAATTGCTTTACACAAAAAGAGATATGGTCCTATATTTTTATAGTAATGCTAGTATAATATAAAAATATCAAATAGTACATTGAGTTCTAATAAACTGTTGTATACTATGTGGTACGTACGGTGGTGTGATAGGGAGGTAGACAAAATAATTGTTTACCTCATACTTGATTTATTTGAAGATTAAATAAAAAAACATATATATCCTAATAAGATACTTGAAAGCATACCTACAATAACATCTTTGGGAAAGTGTACCCCAGATGCAATTCTACTTATTCCTATAAGAAATGCAAGAACAAATGTTAAAATTCCTAAATATATATTTATGTATAAACAGGCCATTGCTATTATGAAGGCACTTGAAGTGTGTCGGCTTGGAAACGATCTGCCTTTACCACGCTTAAATTTTGTAAGAGGAGTAAAATTATAAATATCATAGGGTCTAGGAGCGTTTTTATAATTTCTAAACAAGGTTATGCATATAAAATTTATAGCAGGAACTAATGTGAATAATATTATTTGATCATTTTTGTGTTTTGCAAGATATAAAATTGATACTAAGTATATTATTGCAATAATAACAGGAAGAAATTTAGATAATATCTTAATAAAGAAAGTACTTATTTTTGATTGCCTAAAAAAATTGGTTATATAAATAAAATGTTTTTCTTTCATTTTAACCTCTAAACTAATAATTATTTGAATTTAACTTTAAGAAAATTATATCATATAACATATAAAAGAAACCTGATAATTATATACTAATTAACTAATAATTATTTGTATTTTTAGTTGAATATTAAAAAGCATAATAAATTTACTAGTAAGTATTTGACAGTATTTTTTAATAACGTACAATAAAAAATAAATAAACTATTAAGTAAAAAAGGAGTAAATATGAATTCGAGTGAAATATTTTATAGAAATCAAATAGATGAAAAATTAGAAAATAGTAACAAATTGGATAATAGAATTAAAAGGGTAAGTATATTAAGAATGATATTAGTACTATTAGAAATTGGTATAGGATGTGTAGCATATAAAAATGAAAATAGTACATTATTTTTTTTGAGTTTAGGTATTTTTATAGGATTATTTATAATATTAGTTTTTTATCACGATGAACTTTATAGAAAAAAAATACGTAATGATATTATTATTGAAATTAATAAGGAAGGAATTGATAGAATAAATTGCAATTTTAAAAATATTAAGGATAAAGGGGAAGAGTTTTTAGATGGAAATCATGCATATGTTGATGATTTAGATGTATTTGGGGAAAATTCATTATTTCAATTTATGAATTCTACAATAAGTAAAGGAGGAAAAATTCTTTTAGCTAAAATTTTAAAGAGAGAAGTAAAGTTTGATAAAAAAAATATTATTGAAAGACAACAAGCAGTAAAAGAACTTTCAGAAAAGATATTGTGGAGACAGAATATCTGTGCAGAAGGAAGGCTACAGAAATCATATGATATAGATATAAAAAGATTTATTGATTGGGGAACTGAAAAGAAATTATATAAAAGTAAATTGAGAGTTATATTAGCATGTATTTTTGTATCAATTACTTGGATATCAATATTGATGTGCATTAAAAAAATTTTGCCATCATCATTTATAATTTTATTATTTGCAATAAATTATTTAGTTGTAAATATATTAAATTCACCAATGAAAGAAGAGGCTCAATTTCTTGAAAGTATAAAGGAAAATATTTTAATATATGAAAAAATTCTTACTATGATAGAGAGTGAAAATTTTAAGGCACAATTGCTTGTTGATTTGCAGTTAAAATTGAAGAGTAAAGATATTATATGTAGTAATAAGATGAAAAAACTCAATAATATATTAGTTTGGTTAGGAGATAGTTCAAAAAATATGGCATATATATTGCTGAACATATTGTTTTTTTCAGATATATATATAATGGAAATTCTTAATAAGTGGAGAAAACAAAATGGAAAATATTTAAAACAATGGATTGAAGTACTTAATGAAATTGATGCGCTAAATAGCATTGCTAATCTTTCCTTTGAGCATCCATTATGGGTGTATCCACAAATATGTGATACAGAGTCTATAGAATGTATTAAAATATTTCATCCACTTATAGGTGATAGGGCAGTAAAAAATGATTTTTCAATAAAAGGTAAAGAAAAGGTAGCGCTTATTACAGGTTCAAATATGTCAGGTAAAAGTACTTTTTTAAGAACTATAGGCATTAATTTACTTTTGGCATATATAGGAGCTCCTGTAAGTGCTGAAAAATTATCTTGTGGAATAATGAATATATATACTTGTATGAGAACTAAAGATAGTCTTGAGGAAAATATATCATCATTTTATGCAGAAATACTTAGAATAAAATTGCTTGTTGAAGCATGTAGAAATGGAGAAAAGGTATTTTTCTTATTAGATGAAATATTTAAGGGAACTAATTCAAAGGATCGACATGTTGGGGCTACTATATTAATTAAGCAGCTTATTAAATATAGAGGTATTGGACTTGTATCTACTCATGATCTTGAATTATGTGATTTAGAAAATGACATAATAAAAAACTATAATTTTAGAGAGTTTTATGTAGAGGGTAAAATAAAATTTGATTATTTGCTTAGAAATGGAAAAAGTACAACACAGAATGCCATACATCTTATGAAGCTTGCAGGAATTGAAATATAAGCAGTTAATAATTTATTTTAGAGGGGAATAAGAATGGGATATATTATTATTGATTTAGAATTTAATAACTTGAACAATATTGATAAGTATTATAATAACTTTTTCGATGATAATAAGGGATTAGATAATATTGATTTTGATAATGAAATAATTGAAATAGGTGCTGTAAAAGTTGATAAATATATGAAAATTGTGGACACAATGAAAACATATATTACTCCTTGTATATTTCCGGTAATAAATCCTAAAGTAACTGAAATTACTAAAATAGATATGGAGTTATTAGAAGATAAAGGAACATCATTTTCTTGTGCATTAGATAAATTAAAAAATATGTTTCAACATGGGGATATTCTGTGTTCATGGGCAAAAGATGATATTGCTGAATTAATAAGAAATGCTAAATATTATAATTATAACCGACTTGAATGGATCGAATACTATATTGATATTCAGGAATATGCAAGTAATGTTTTAGGTCATAAAAAAGTAATGGGACTTAAAAATGCACTAGATGAACTGAGAATTAAAAATGATAATAAAAAATTTCATGATGCTTTAAATGATTCTATGTATACTTTAGAAGTGTTAAAAAGAATATATAATCCTAGAGTTATAAAAAATTATATAGTAAATGATATATATAATATACCTGCAATTAATGTGAAAAATTTAGGAAATATAATAATAGAAGAGAAGTCATTAAAACTAATGTGTCCTAAATGTCAAAAGAAGTTAAGATTAGAAACAGCTATAAAACTTTTTCAATGGAGATTTGTTGCAATAGGAAAATGCTCAAAATGTAATAACAATATATTATGTGAAATAAGCGTTAAAGAAACACTTAGAGGTGAAAGAAAATTTATTGAAACAAATTCAATTTTGAAAAATGAAACATATTTAAAATACATTCATAAATTTGAAAAAATAAAAAAGAACAATTAATATATAGTAAAAAAATATATTTTATAAATTCAATGAAATTAAAAAAATCGGTTGATTAAGTAATAATTTATTAAGGAATTATTATAAAAAATATGGTAAAATATATTTGTAATTATAAAATAATATGTTGAAAGAAAGGATTTTATTTATGAATATAGCCTTTTTTCTTACTCCTAAAAATGAAGTGGTATTCGAAAATCAAGATGCTACCATGAGGCAGGTCATGGAGAAAATGGAACACCATGGATATACAGCGATTCCTTTGATTGATAAGGATGGTAAATATGTAGGAACGCTTACAGAAGGCGATTTGCTATGGAAGCTTAAAAATACACCTGACTTAAATTTTAAAAATACTGAATCAGTTAAAGTTAAGGATATATCTAGACGAATTAAACATAAGTCAGTATCGATAACATCAAATATAGAAGGTTTAATTTCATTGGCAATAAATCAAAATTTTGTTCCTGTAACTGACGATAATGGTATTTTTATAGGTATTATAAAAAGAAGTGATATAATAAATTATTGCTATAATGAAATGGAAAAGAGAAAAGAATTAGAAAAACAACAGTTTTCTATGTATGATGAAGGATAGAATACACATAATTATCTAATGTGTTAATATATAATAAAAAAATACCTTGGTATGTATTAAAACATATTCCAAGGTATTTTTTATTTATTCAGATTGTTGAAATGTTTCTATAACAAAATCAAATTCTTCTGGATCAGTAATTTCACCATAAGTATCTTCTTTGATGCCTGGATAGTAATATAAAACCATTTTGTCTTCTTGAACATTTAAATTTTCAAGTATTATATATTGTCTTTCTAGTGTGCAGTCTTCAAGTAATGATAAAACCTTGTACCTAGAGGAACGTCCTGTATCATTATTAGTAAGATCTAATGTGAAATTATCAAATTTTCTTACATTAATTTTTTTTCTGTCGCAACTTTTAATAAGTGAATTTTCTCTGCAACTTTCACATCCCCAGAAATCGCATTCTACTGAACAATTGAGGCATTGACATTTGCTACATTTTTCTAATTGATTAAAAGTCTTTATGTTTTTTGCCTTGTAATCTTGAAGTAAAGTTATGTCTTCATTATTTGATTTAAAAAACGAAAAAATAGATTTTTTACTTGTTTGGGATTTAGCAGAATTTAAAGATTTAATATAATTTTGAAGTATATGAGCTTTTGTATAATACTTTCTTTTATTTAAATCATCTTGATCTATGAATGGAGATATTTCATCTATTGCATAAGCTATATCAGTATATACTTTTCCCCAAATTTTTTTTTCAGATTCAATGAATTCAACATCTTTTCCCATTGATTCACCTAATTATTTTCGTTATTATTACTGCTTGAAGCATTTTTATATTTTTCTAGTTCAAGGTCTAAATCTACTTCGTTTAATTTATCAAATTCTTTATCAAAGTCATCTATGTCTCTAAGTTCACCAAGACCTTCTGCACGAGCCTCTTTAGTTTGAATTTTTCTTTCTATACTATCTAATTGAATTGAATTATTTTTTGTTTTTACATTAGCAAGTACTTCGTTTACTTTTTCAGAAGCTTGAGCATTAGAATATCTTGCTGCAGCTTCATCTCTGTAGTTTCTAGTTTTTTCTATTTCTTCTTGTAATGCATTTAGGTTTGCTTTTAATTTATCAGCTTGAATTTTTGCGTTATCATAACTTGCTTGAAGAGAAGAACATTTTTTGTCCATTTCAACTTTTTTGGCTAATGCTCTTTTAGCAAGATCTTCATTACCCTTGCTTAATGCAATTTTAACTTTTTCTTCAAAGTCTGAAGATTGTGATTTGGCATCTTTTAATTTTTTTTCAATTTCATGGACATTTCCTAAAATTTGAGCAGAATTTAATTTTGCTTTATTAAATTCATCCTCCATATCTCTTAATTTTTGATCTAATAGTTGGATTGGATCCTCCATTTCATCTAAAGTGTCATTAATTTTTGCTTTGAACATATTTGATACACGTGAAAAAATTCCCATAAATATCAACCTCCTAATTATTTGTTTTTTCTATTAAAATAAATTTTTACAATTAACACTATTATTGCAAATACAGCTGCTATTATTATTGTATTAATTAATAGGCTTGACATAGAGCCAAAGTAAAATGGCCTAAAAAAGTGTCTTACAGCTCCTCCGCCAAAGAAGAAAGGATTAAAGCTAAAACCTTTTTGTGAACTGTTTTCACTGTAACTTTCTCTTGGACTAGAAGAATTGGTTGAGCTATTAGAACTGTTTGATTTATTTTTTGAATTAGAATTACTGTAATCTGTTGATGAATCTTTAGTATTTTCTGTACTATTAGAAAAGCTTCCAGATTTAAATCCATTACTACTTTTCTTACTAGAATTTTTACTGTTAGAATTATTGGTGCTATTCTTTGAAGAACTATTACTTGATGAATTACTCATAGATCCAGATTTAAATCCACTACTAGATTTTGAACTAGAAGATTTTGAACTACTAGATTTACTGCTGGAACTAGATTTCGTTTTTGCGTATACTTGTGAATTTTCTATAGGATTTATGCCTGAGATATTAAAAATATTTATAGGCATATTGCTTAAAGAAAATACGAAAGTCATTAGTAATACAAAAATAAGTTTCTTATTTATTTTACGTATGGCACACACCCCCCCTTTTAATATATAAACTTATTATATTATATATGTTTAGAAGGAAACAATATACGATAACAATATTAACCTTTTTTTAGTTAAGAAAAAAGTATACTGTTTTATGAAAAATATTATACGTTACACGATAAAATATTACAAGGTTTATTGAATGCTGTTATGAGTTAATTAAAACTGTTTTAAAGGATAAATGTTAATTTATCGCTGGTTTTCTCTTTAAATCTGCCAAGAATAAATTTCCTGTTTTATATTGGTATTGTCATTTTTGTTAAATGTAATTTTGTTGAGAATAAATATTTATAACTATGTGTTTTATTGACCGAATTTAATAAACATATTATTATAAAATAAAAAATATATATTTCTCAGGAGTGGTAATAAATGTGTAATGAAGAAAATATAACTAGCATGGAAGAACTTTTAAAGAATTATGATGTTAAAAGATTAAACAGAGGAGATATTATAAAAGGAAAAGTAATAGAAGTAAGTGATAAAGAAGCTTCTGTAAATATTAATTATGCTTTTGATGGTATTATTTCAAAGGATGAAATAAGTGTGGATGAAAAGGATCCTAGAGATGTATTAAAAGAAGGCGATGAGATTAATGTATACGTTATTTCTCCAAATGATGGTGATGGATATGTAGAACTTTCATTAATTAAAGCTCTTGAAATACAAGAAAAAGATGATATTGAAAAAGCTTATAAAGAAGAAAAGATTGTAACAGTTAAAATTAAGGAAGATATAAAAGGTGGATTAATTGCTTATTATGGAAATATAAAAGTATTTATACCTGGTTCACTTGCGTCGAGAGAAAAAATAGACTTAAGTACTTTAGTAGGAAAAGAGTTACAAGTAAAGATTATTGAATTAGATTTTAGAAGTAATAAGATAGTAGCTTCAAGAAAGGTTATTGAAGAAGAAGAATATAATAAAAATAAAAAAGCAATATGGAACAGCTTAAAAGAAGGAGAAAAAAGGAGTGGAGTTGTAAAAAAACTTGTTAAATACGGTGCATTTGTGGATATTGGTGGAGTACAAGGGTTAATACATCTTTCAGATTTAGCATGGGAAAGAGTTAACAGACCTGAAGAAGTTGTTAAGGAAGGCGATAAAGTAGAAGTTTTTATAGGAACTGTAGATAAGGAAAAAGAAAGATTGTCATTAATTTTAAAAGATGTAGCAAAAGAACCATGGATTATGCATGTTGATGATATAAAAGAAGGAGATATTGTTGAAGGAAAAGTAGTAAGATTTATGTCTTTTGGTGCATTTATTGAATTATTTGACGGAGTTGAAGGGTTAGTACATATTACAGAAATAACTGATGAAAATATTGCAAAGCCTTCTGATGTGTTAGAACTTAATCAAACAGTTAAAGTTAAAATATTAAGTATAAATAAGGAAGATAAGAAAATTGCCTTAAGCATAAAAGATGCTGTTGAAAGTAACAAGGAATATTTAAAATATATTGATAATGGAGAAGAGGGAACTTCTTTGGCTGATTTATTAAAGGATTTTAAATTTGAATAATAATAGAGTAAGTTAGTAGTTTTATAAAAATAATATAATAACCAAGGGATTTCCCTTGGTTATTATATTAAAGTTTTTCGATTTTTAACATATTAGTTCCGCCAGTTTGAGTTGTTGGCATACCTGCTGCAACTATTATATCATCCCCAGGTTCTGTGATTCCTAGATTAAATGTAGCTGTTTTTGAAGCATTTAGTATATCTTCTGTTGTATTAAACATATCGCATTTTAAAGGAATAACTCCGAAGTTTAAGTTTAATCCACGTCTTACATGTTCATATGGAGTTATTGCAACTACAGGAGCTTTTGGCTTGTACCTTGAAATTAGTTTTGCGGTAGATCCGCTTTTTGTAGCAGCAACAATAGCTTTTGCATCCAAAAGGTTGGCAGTTCTACAAGCAGAATAACTTATAGCAGCTGCGTAATCTTTAAATGTAGTTTCTCTATATCTTACAGTTAATTGATTATAATCTAAGAATTGTTCAGTTTCTTTGGCGATTTTTGACATTGTTTTTGCAGCTTCTATAGGGAAAGAACCGGAAGCACTTTCACCGCTAAGCATGATTGCATCAGTTCCATCGAAAATAGCATTACTTATATCACTAGCTTCGGCTCTTGTTGGTAATGAATTTCTAATCATTGAATCAAGCATTTGAGTAGCTGTTATTACTATTTTACCTGCTTCATTACATTTCTTAATTATCATTTTTTGAATAATAGGAACTCTTTGAATAGGAATTTCAACACCCATATCTCCTCTTGCAACCATAACAGCATCTGTTGCTTCTATTATGGAATCTATGTTGTCTACACCTTCTTGATTTTCAATTTTTGCTATTACTTTAATATGCTCACCATTGTTTTCTTTCAATACTTTTTTTACATCTAGTACATCACTAGCTTTTCTAATAAATGAAGCGGCAATAAAATCAACTCCCATTTTACA
This sequence comes from Clostridium butyricum, assembly GCA_015058525.1. Taxonomy (GTDB): domain Bacteria; phylum Bacillota; class Clostridia; order Clostridiales; family Clostridiaceae; genus Clostridium; species Clostridium butyricum_A. Next base: position 62,000 of record SVCE01000020.1, on the reverse strand, counting down.
GCCGAATTTTATATCTTCAATATCTTTTTCAGTAATTGAAGGAAGTTTAATAATAACATTAGGAACATTTACACCCTTATGGTTTTTTATTTGTCCGCCAACGATTACTTTTGTATTAATTCTTTTTCCATCTACACCTGTTACCTCGAATTTTAAAAGACCGTCATCTACGAGAATTTTACTTCCTACTTTTACATCTTGATAAAGTTCTTCATATGAAATTGAACATTCTTTTTCATTACCAAGAATTTCTTCGCCACAGATAAAAGAAAAATTATTGCCTTCTTTTAGTGTAACACCATCATTTATAAAATTATGAGTTCTGATTTTAGGTCCTTTTATATCAAGTACAATAGCAGTAGGAGAATTCATCTCTGTTCTTAGTTTTTTTATTAAGTCAATTTTTTCTTTATGAGTTTCATGTGTGCCATGAGAAAAGTTTAATCTGGCTGCACTCATTCCTATTTCAATAAATTTTCTTAAAGTTTCTTCATTATCACTTGCAGGTCCAATTGTAAAAATCATTTTTGTTTTTTGCATATAAACACCTCACGTAAATTAATAATATCTATTAGTGCAATAAATCTATCCATATAATACAATAAATGTAAAAAATGTTGAAGATTTATGTTAAAATAAGAAAAAGATGGTATACAAATATTTTATCATATATTTTGGGGAAGGATGAAAAATTATGAAAAAAATTCAAGGGATTAAACATGAAAAAGTATTCAAATATTTTGAAGATATAAGTAGAATACCAAGGGAATCTGGAAATGAGAAAGAAATAAGCAATTATTTACTTCAATTTGGAAGAAATTTAAAGTTGGAATGTATACAAGATGGTGTTTCAAATATTATCATAAAAAAAAGAGCAACAAAGGGATATGAAAACAGTCCGACTGTTATTATACAAGGACATATGGATATGGTCTGTGAAAAAAATAGTAATAAAGAACATGATTTCAGTAAAGATCCAATTGAACTAATTGTTAAAGGTGATTATATATATGCAGATAAAACTACTCTTGGTGGGGATAGTGGTATTGCAATTGCATATGCTATGGCATTATTGGAAGATGATACATTGGAACATCCAGACATTGAAGTACTTTTTACTACAGGAGAAGAAATAGGAATGACAGGCGCAAGAGCAGTTCAGGAACAGTATATTAATGGTAAGATACTGTTAAATTTAAATGCAGAGCAGGAAGGAAAATTATTAGTTGGATGTTCAGGTGGAATAAGAACTAAATCTGTACTTCCAATAGAGTGGATTGACGAAGAAAAAGAAAATAAGGAATATGTGATTGTTGTAAAGGGACTTAAAGGTGGAGATACAGGATCTGATATACAGTATGGAAGAGGTAATGCTAATAAACTTATGGGAAGGGTTTTGAAAGAAATATTAAATGAAATTAATATTAATTTAATTTCAATAAATGGAGGAGCTAAAAATAATGCAATTCCAAGGGAGTGTACTGCGGTTTTATCGGTATCTGCAAAATATGAAAAAGTGCTATTTGATATTAAAAGAAGATTAGATGAAATGATAAAGAGAGAACTTATTAAAAAGGATCCTGATGTAAGAATTTATCTTTTGGAATCTCAAGAAAAATATGAAAAAGTTTTTTCAAATAATACTACTGAAAAAATAATTAATTTACTTTATTTATATCCTAATGGAGTAAATACAATGAATTCCAAGGAAAGTGGAATTATAGAAAGTTCAACTAACCTTGGAATTGTAAAAACAAATGAAGACTATGTTGAATTAAGAAGTTGTGTTAGGAGTTCTATTTTATCTATTAGAAATTTAATTGCTGAAAAAAATAGATGTCTTACAGAAATTATAGGAGGAACATTTTCTGAATCACTAGATTATTCGGTGTGGAAATATAAGAGTGATTCTAAAATACTAGATATATGCAAAGAATGCTATTTAAAAAAATATGGAGAAGAAGCAGAAGTGACTGTAGTTCATAGGGGAATTGAATGCTCTATATTTGGTGATAAGTTTGATAAAATAGATATGATAAGTTTTGGTCCAAATATATTTGAAACTCATACTCCAAATGAACATATAAGTATTTCCTCAGCAGATAGGTGTTATGAATATTTAATAGATGTATTAAAATCAATTAAATAATATATTTTCAGAGTTTAAATTAAATTTTCCTTAACATAATTCATATATGTAGTATAACTTGAATACATATAAATATATGAATTTACAAAGTTAAGGAGGGGAAAAATTTGAGATACACAAGATATGAGTATAAAAAATCAGGAAGTTTTAAGTTTATTTTAGCAGTTGTTATTGTTGCTGTATTATCAATAACTGCAGGTCTTTGCATCAGTAATGTATTATTTACTAAAGGAAAGAGTATACTCCAAAATGAAAGTATAGGTTTTTCTGAAAAATTAAACAATAAAGTTCAAACAACAAATATTGTAGTACTACAATGTGGTTTTTATTCAAAGAAAGAAAATGCAGATGTACTTATGTCCTCTATAAAGCAGTATTGTTATCCATTTATTTCTGAAGAAGACGGAAATTATAGAGTGATAGCTGGAATATATAATCAAGATGAAGCAGAAAAAAAAATTAAGCAGTTTCAAGAAAATGGAGTGGAAGTTTCCAAAACTACTATTTCTTTAAAACCAGATAGTAATGATGATAAAAAAATTATAGAGATATCAGATGGTTTTTTAAAGATTATGAGTAAGTTAGAAGAAGCTGATGTAAAAAGTATAAAGACAAATGATTTTAAGAATTGGTGTAATAATGTTATAGGTAATGAAAATGAATATGGAGAAAAGCTTAAAGCAATGATTAATTATGTTCATAACCTTCCTGATGAAATAGATAAAAATAATAATTCATCAGAAGCATATGAATTTTATAAGCTAATAAAGAGATAAATAATATTAAATTATTACAACAAAATTAAATTTGTATAAAAAAAATTATAACTTAAAATAACACACTTGTTTATGGTGTTTTTAAATGATAAACTATAGGGTGTGGAAATCATAATTAGATTATAGATTTCTAGCACCTTTAATTTTTGGAATACATTTCAAACTGGAAAATTGACAGGTCTATAATAGGTGTTATTTGTCAATAATATATATTGGATTTTTTTATTTGGGATGTGAACATATGAATATAGTATTAGCTTCTGCTTCGGAAAGAAGACAAGAGTTGTTAAGCAGAATTTTTGAAAAATTTGATATTGTGGTAAGTAATTTTGATGAAAATATTGTAGCATTTAAAGGTTCTGTAGACGAATATGTCAAGGAAATTTCAAATGGTAAAGCCTTAGAAGTTAAAGACAGAATTAAGGGCGATGCTATAATAATATCTGCAGACACTGTTGTAGTTTTTGATGGCAGAATACTTGGAAAGCCTAAAGATAAAAATGATGCTTTTCAAATGCTTAAATCTCTTCAGGGAAGAAGTCATAGCGTTTATACAGGAATTACTGTTATCAACACTAAAAATAATGTTGTTATTCAGGAAAGTGTATCTACAGAAGTAACTTTTTCTCCAATAAGTGATGATGAGATTACAAAGTACATAGAAACTGGAGAGCCTTTAGATAAGGCTGGTGCTTATGGTATTCAAGGAAAAGGTGGAGTATTTGTAGAGAGAATTAATGGATGTTACTATAATGTAGTTGGGCTTCCTTTGAACAGACTAAAAGCTATAATCCAAAAAATTGGATAATAAATAAGGGGATGGGTATCTTAATAGTGGGAGGATTTTCATTAATGAAAAACAATCTTAGAATTATAGATATACCAGAAAATGAGAGACCAAAGGAAAAATTGCTCACATATGGAGCAGAAACATTAAATAATTCTGAATTATTAGCAATTATACTTAGAACAGGAACAAGAAATGAAAATGTAATTGATCTTAGTAAAAGGTTATTAATAGAACTTGATGGACTCGATGGGATTTTGGATGCAAATATTAGTGAGATTACAAGTATAAAAGGAATAAAGTCTGGAAAAGCTTCACAGATTTTGGCTATGGCAGAATTATTTAAAAGATTTAAAACAATACGTTCTAGAAGAAAAAACATATGTATTTCGTCTCCTATAGATTTAATTGAATATTTAAATGGAGAGATGAGTTGTTTAAATCAGGAAGTATTAAAAGTAATATTATTGAATGCAAAAAATTGTATAATTGGAATTAAGGATGTTTTTATAGGTACTTTAAATAATTCAATTGTTCATCCAAGAGAAGTATTTAAAGCTGCAATAAATAAGAGTAGTGCATCTATAATTATATGCCATAATCATCCATCTGGTGACCCTACACCAAGTAAAGAAGATATTAATATTACATTAAGGATAAAAGAATGTGGAAACATTATAGGAATTCAATTATTGGATCATATTATAATAGGAAATAATAAATATATTAGTTTTAAAGAAGAGGGACTAATATAAAAATCGGAAGGGGAAAAAAATAAAATGGGATTTTTTGGATCAGGAAAAGACATGGGAATAGATTTAGGAACTGCAAATACATTAGTGTTTGTTAAAGGAAAGGGAATAGTTTTAAGAGAACCTTCAGTTGTTGCGATTAATAGCATGACTAAAAAAACTCTTGCAGTTGGATCAGAAGCAAAACTTATGATTGGTAGAACACCAGGAAATATAGTTGCTATAAGACCATTAAAAGATGGAGTTATAGCAGATTTTGATACAGCACAAACAATGATGAAAAATTTAATTGAAAAGGCTACAAGTAAAAGTGGATTTAAAAGCCCTAGAATAATTGTTTGCTATCCATCAGGTGTAACAGAAGTAGAAAAAAGAGCGATAGAAGAAGCAACTAGAAGTTCTGGAGCTAGAGATGTAATATTAATGGAAGAACCTATGGCGGCTGCTATTGGCGCAGGACTTCCAGTAAGTGAACCAACAGGAAGCATGATTGTAGATATTGGAGGCGGAACTACAGAAGTAGCCATTATATCTTTAGGAGGTATAGTTACTAGCAAATCATTAAGAATAGCTGGTGATGAATTAGATCAATCTATAATTTCTTATATTAAAAAAGAATTCAATTTAATGATTGGTGAAAGAACTGCTGAACAAGTTAAAATGGAAATTGGATCAGCTTATAAGGATGAAAATCAAGAAGAAATGATTATGGAAATCAAAGGTAGAGATATGATAACAGGTCTTCCTAAAATTGTTGAAATTTCAGAATCTCAAGTAAGAGAAGCATTAAAAGAACCTGTTTATGCAATAATAGAATCAATTAAGACAACATTAGAAAAAACACCACCAGAACTTGCAGCTGATATAATGGAAAAAGGAATAATGCTTGCAGGTGGAGGAGCTTATTTAAGAGGATTAGATGTGTTAATAAATAAAGAAACTAATATGCCAGTGCATATTGCAGAAGCACCTCTTGATTGTGTAGTTCTTGGAGCTGGAAAGGCACTAGAAGATTTTGATAAAATAAGTAGAGATCAAAGAGGTTAAAAATAAATGAAACTTCTTAAGAATAAACTGGCAGTTACTATTATAGTGCTGTCAGTTGCATTTTTGGGCTTAATAGGATATACAGTGAAAAAGGATAATAAGAGCATTATAGAAAGTGGTGCCGGAACTGCTCTAAATCCAATTCAGACTATTCTATATAAGGCAACAAATCAAGTGAAAGAAACATTAGATTTCTTTTTGAACTTTTCAGAAGTAAAAGGCAAAAATAAAGAATTAGTAAAAGAAAATGAAAAATTAAAAGATAAGCTTGCATCATATTCAGATCTGGAAGAAGAAAATAACCGATTTAGACAAATTCTTGATTTTAAAGAAGAGAGAGATAATTATAACTATATTGCATGCGATATTATTTCATATAGTGGAGGAAGTTTTTCGGATGGATATATAGTAAATAAAGGTGAAAGTGATAGTATAAAGAAGGGAATGGCTGTTATAGCTGCACAAGGATTGGTTGGCCAAGTAACAAGTACAGGATCAAATTGGTCTATTATCCAACCAATTACTAACGAAAATATTGGAGTGGCTGTAATGATTGAACGTACAAGAGAAACTGGTTATTTAACAGGATATAAAGATAAACAGGATAAAAATTTAACTCAAGTTTTAGAATTACCTATAGATTCAACCATAGAAGAAGGGGACGTTATTCTTACTTCAGGAGTAGGATTTATTTATCCGAAAGAAATAAGAATTGGAGAAGTTATATCAGTTAATGAAGATAAAGTAAAAGTAATGAAGAGCGCAGTTATAAAACCTTATGTTAATTTTAATAAGCTGGAAGAATTATTCATTATATCACCCAAAGAGACAAGAGATGTCAAATATGATTAGAGGTATATAATATGGAAAAATTAACGATTATTTTAGTATCTATAGGATTAACTATGTTAGATAATTCTTTTGTGCCTTTTTTTTCAATAAAGGGAGCCTGTCCTAGTTTATTATTTACATTTGCAATAGCATATTCTTTAGTAAATACTAAAGAAAAAAGTATATTTATTGGAATTGCAAGTGGTATATTACAGGATATTTTTTTCTTTAATGGATTTGGTATAAACTGCTTTATTAATTTACTGTTGTGCTTTATGGCAGCTAAAATTGGAGAAGGTATGATTAAGCAAAAAAGGACCATTCCTATAATATTTATGTTTTTGGCTACAATACTTAAGTATGTATGGGTTTTTGGCATATTTTATTTCCTAAATATTAAAGTTGATTTATCAAATTCTATCATTATGGCTGTTTATAATGCAGTAGTAATGTACTTTGTATATAAATATGTAATAAATATTTATGATGATGAATATACAAAGCAAAGATGGAGGTTTAGATGATAGTAAATAAGCCAGTTAAGAAAAAGAAAATTTCACGTTATACTGTTTTATGCATTATTATGGGAATAATTTTAGGAAGCATAACATTAAGGTTGTTGTTTATTCAAATTTTTAATTATGATGAATATAAAGAAAAGGCTAATACAACCTCAACTCGTTTTGTATCTGAAAGTGCACCGAGAGGAGAAATATATGATTCCAATGGTGTAATATTAGCTACCAATAAAAGAACATATTCAATCACATATACAGAAACGGATGAAGTAAATAAAAAATTTTATTCTACTATGAAAGAACTTTTTAATATATTAAGTGAAAGTGGTGAAAGCATTAAAGATACAATGCTTTTAAAACTTGATGAAGATAAGAAAACTTATTTTGAATTTACTAGTAGTGATTCTGAATCACAAAAATATGAGGAGTTAAGATTCAAAAAAGATAGAGGACTTGATTTTGAAATACAGACTGAATTATTTCCAAGTGTAGAGGCAGCAAATTTAAGTGATGATCAAATAGAAAAAATCAATCAAGAATTGTTAAAAATTACTCCAGAAGAAACTTTCTATAAGTTAGTTAAAAGCTATAATTTAATAGAACTTGTAGATGATGGATATACTTCTTTAAATGCTTCAAAAGAAAAAAAGGCTGCATATAAGAAAATGACAGGAGAAGAAGTAACTAAAAAGATATTAGATGCAGGTTATTCTATTGATGATATAAGACAGTTTATGCTAGTAAAAGATACTTTGAAAATTCAAAGTTTACAAGGAAAAAAGACTGTAATAATAGCTAGTAATATAAAAAAAGATACTGTTTTAATTATTAAACAAAAACTTACTGATCTTCCAGGGATAGATGTAGCATCTGTACCAATAAGATATTATCCATTTGATAATTTGGGATCTTCAGTGCTTGGATATGTATCATCTATAAATAGTTCTCAAAAAGAGAAATATTCTTTAAGAGGATATGACGTATCTACAGATTTAATTGGAATTACAGGAATTGAATCTGCATTTGAAGAACAGTTAAAAGGTGTTAAAGGTGGAACTACAGTTAAAGTAAATTCTTCTGGTAGAGTTACTGAAAAATTATTTGAATTAGAATCTTACCCGGGAAATAATGTACATCTTACAATAGATAGTAATATTCAATATGCTGCTGAACAATCTTTAAAAGATGCAATAAACGAAATACAACAAAATGGTACTGATACAGATGGATATAGATTTAGAAATGCGACTAGAGGTGCTTTAGTTGCTGTAGAAGTTAAAACAGGAAGAATATTGGCTATGGTAAGTTATCCTAATTATAATCCTAACTTATTTGCAGTACCTGGTACATTGACCGCAGAAGAGAATAAGCAATATTTCAATCCTGATTTGGAGTCGTTTGGAAATGAATTAATAAAAAGAATGAGTCTTAATAAAACAGTAGATGATATATTTCCTAAGGATAGCAAAGGTAATAGAACAGATCCAAATGATTTATATCCTAAGCCATTTTATAATTATGTAACACAATCATTAATACCACCAGGTTCAACATTTAAACCAATGACTTCTATTGCTGGACTTGAAGCTGGAGTAATTACACCAACTGAAACAATAAATGATACAGGTGTATTTAATATCCATCCTGAAACTTTGGGTAAAGGATATGGACCTAAGTGTTTACAATATACTAATAATGGTTTTGGGCATGGAGCAATTACTGTTGATAAGGCTTTAGAAGTATCATGTAACTTTTATTTCTATGAAACAGGATATAGATTATATATGCAGGCATTACAGAATGGTTTAAATAGTGGATTAGAAGCTTCACAAGCAAAAGTCAAGGCTTTAGACTCTATTGCTAAGTTTGCGTGGCAGTTTGGTCTTGGAGTTGATCCTAATAGTCAAGCTAATAAATCTACAGGAATAGAATTACAAGAAAATTTTGGGCAGACATATAATTTTCAAAGTATTAAAGAATTAATGATTAATTATGCAAAATATGAATTGAGAGATTATTTAGAATCTGGACATTATAAAGATGGCATGGGATATACTTTTATACCTTTAGACTTTAAGGCACTTGATGATAATAATGATAATGTTAGAGATGCTAAAAAAGCAATAAAGGATAAAGTTCGTGACACTTTAGGTAAAGTTGGAACAGATGAGTGGAAAAATATTGATGAAAATGATTTTATAAAAGAAGTAAAAAAGCAAGTGTTAATTATAATGAATAATTCAGATATTTATAAAGCTAGAGTGTCTGAATATGAAAGTAAGACTGGAAAAAATGTTAATTTAGATAGTCAAGCTAATGTGATTTGTGAGATTATAGCCAAATTTGCTCTTAAGGATAAGCCTGTAGAAATCACATCACCAGCACAGCTTATTTCTGCGTCTATAGGTCAAGGGATAAATAACTTTACTCCTCTTCAATTAGCGTCTTATATTTCAACTGTTGCAAATGGTGGAACAAGATATAAGCTTCATCTTGTTGACCAGATAACTGATAATGATGGAAATGTAATTCAGCAGTATCAGCCTGAAGTACTTAATAATGTGAAAATTGATTCAGAAGTTTTAGCAGCTGTTAAATATGGAATGTCTAGGGTTAATAATGAAGAAGGCGGTACAGCAAGAGCAAAATTTATAGGTTTTCCAATACCAACAGCAGGTAAAACTGGTACGGCTGATTTTCGTGAAAATCAAAAGGAATATGGAAGAGCTCCATATGCTATTTATGTAAGTTTTGCACCAGTTGATGATCCGGAAATTGCTGTAGTATCTGTAGCATTTGATGGAGGACATGGAGGAGCTACAGCTGGAGCAGTTAGAGCTGTGTATGAAGCTTACTTTAAGGATAAATTACTACAACTAGATCCAAATTATGCTTTTAAATCAGTTTCATTTAAGAAATACGTAATGGATAATCCTAATTTGGAGCTAGAAAAGAAACAGGAAGAAAATAATGATACAGAAGCACAAAAAAATAATTCTGATGAAAAAAATTAGTTGGATTAGTATAGTGGTAAATCTAAATGGAAATATTGTGAATTGATTACGGCACCTTAGAAATTAGAGTTTCTAAGGTGTTTATTTTTATTGTAAAAGTTATTAGGTATTTACTGTTACAATTATGGAAGTTGAATAGAAGTTGAGAAATAAAGAAAAATAATTATAAAGGAGCGTGCAAGAAAAGATGAAGTATGAAAATATGACAGTGGGCAGATTTATTTCAAGACCAAATAGATTTATAGCAAATGTTGAAATTGATGGAATAGTAGAAGTGTGTCATGTAAAGAATACAGGCAGATGCAAAGAATTACTAATACCAAATGCCATAGTGTATGTTCAGAAAAATGATACTCCTAATAGGAAAACAAAATTTTCACTTATAGGAGTTTTAAAAGGCAATAGAAAGATAAATATAGATTCACAAGTTACCAATAAAGTAGTTATGGAATGGATTCAATTGGAAAATTTATTTGAAGACGTTACGTTCATAAAACCAGAATGCAAATATAAAAATTCAAGATTTGATTTTTATGTGGAAACTAATAATTCAAAAATTTTTATTGAGGTAAAAGGAGCTACGTTAGAAGAAAACGGAGTAGTGAGGTTCCCGGATGCACCAACAGAAAGAGGGGTTAAGCATATACATGAATTAGTCGAATGTATTAATGAGGGATATAAAGCTTATATAATCTTTGTGATTCAAATGAAAGATGTTTTATATTTTACACCTAATGATTTTGTACATAAAGAATTTGGAGATGCATTGAGAGAGGCTGAAAAGAAAGGTGTTAATATACTTGCGATTGATTCAGAAGTTACAGAAGATAGTATTGAACTAAGAAAATATGTTGAAGTAAAATTGTAAAGTATAATATTATATATTTTTGCAAAGGAATGCTGTATTTTAGTTTATTATTTTAAAATTAATGGAGTTTAATAAAAATACAGTGAAAATTATTGAAAGATATATACAAAAATATCATAGATAATGATATAATTTTAAAGAGGTTATATTTCCAAAAAAATTTACAATTTAGTATAAAAAAAACCTGCAAAATTCATTGGAGGTAGTGAATGTATAATAATGATGGAATTTTAATAAAAGGAAATAGAGATGGTATAAATACAACTATAGACATGGAAAAATTCGATTGCTTTGAAAGTATGCTTTCACTGCTAGTTAAAAAGCTATCTAAAGGAAAACATTTCTATAAAGGAACAACATTAATATTAAATATAGATTTAAAATTACTCAATGATAAAAAAGTAAATAAAATTAAGAAACTTTTATTAGAAAAAATTGAACTTAAAGATATTGTTTTGGAAGATTTAGAAAAAGATATTGTTAAAAGTAGCACAAAATCTTCTAAAGTATTTTCAGGTGTATACGAAGGAAAAACTAAATTTATTAGAAAAACTGTACGAAGTGGACAATGTGTAAAATATCAAGGAAATATAGTTATTATTGGAGATGTAAATAGTGGTGCAGAAGTTTATGCAGCAGGAAATGTAATTGTTTTGGGACGCATAAGGGGAAAAGTTAGCGCAGGTACTGATGGAAATACTAAAGCGGTTATAGTAGCTTTTTTATTGCAGCCAGAAATATTAAGAATATCAAACGTTATAGCAATGTCTCCAGATGATAGCGAAAAACCTAAATATCCAGAACTTGCAAAGATTAAAGATGGAACAATAATAGTTGAACCATATTTACCGAATAAATATATATATTAGAAGTCGGAGGGATTTTTAAATGGGAGTATCTATAGTAATTACTTCAGGAAAAGGCGGAGTTGGTAAGACTACAACTACTGCTAATATAGGAACAGCTTTAGCATCACTAGGAAAAAGAGTAGTTGTTATTGATGGTGATACAGGATTAAGAAACTTAGATGTGTTATTAGGGCTAGAAAATAGAATTGTATATACAATTATTGACGTAATAGAAGGAAGATGCAGATTAAAGCAAGGGCTTATAAAAGATAAGAGATTTCAAAATTTATGCTTACTTCCAACAGCACAAACTAAAGATAAAGATGATATAAGTCCACAAGAAATGCTTAAAATAGTAAATGAGTTAAAAGAAGAATTTGATTATGTCTTAATAGATTCTCCAGCAGGAATTGAACAAGGTTTTGAAAATGCTGTTATAGGTGCTGATAAAGCTATAGTAGTTGTTAATCCAGAAATAACATCAGTAAGAGATGCAGACAGAGTAATAGGAAAACTTGATGCTAAGGGATTAGAAGATCATTCAGTAATAATAAATAGATTAAATTATGAAATGACTAAAAATGGAGATATGCTTGATGTTACAGATATAATAGAAACACTATCCATAGAACTTTTAGGCGTTGTTCCTGATGATAAAAGTATCACAGTTTCAACTAATAAGGGTGAGCCAATTGTCTTAGATGATACTGCTAGATCAGGACAAGCATTTAAAAATATTGCCAAAAGAATAACTGGCGAACAAGTTCCATTCATGGATTTACATACAGTTGAAAATTCAGGATTTTTCAGCTCCTTAATGAAACTGTTTAAACGTGGCTAAAGGGGGAAATTTAAATGGGGTTCTTCAAAAACATAAATAAGCCTACACCAAAAGAAGTAGCTAAGGATAGATTAAAATTAATACTTATACATGATAGAGGAGAAATAGCTCCAGATACTATTGAGAAGATTAGAAAAGAAATATTAGAGGTTATATCAAAATATATTGATATACAGACTGATGATGTTGAAATATCTGTAAGCAGAAGTGCAGATGATGGAGAAAATTCATCATCTCTTGTTGCTAATATTCCAATTAAGAATATAAGAGGAAGATAACATATAGACAATTAAAAACATCTTAGGATTTAGGATTCCTAAGATGTTTTTAATTATTACAAACTTATTATGATTTTATTATAAAATATTATCTCTATAGAGAATATAATAATAATAGTGTATAATTAATAAGAAAAAATTAATGAATAATATACTATGATGGAGGTGGAATATTGTTTAGACGATTTAAGTTAGATGTAAGAATACTAAAAGATATAGATAAAACAATATTATTTTCAATGATATTAATAGTATTATATGGTACGTTTAATATATATCTATGTACTAAGGGCGGAATGTATGCAGGATGTGGGCCAAAACAGTTTATGTGGTTTTTGATATCGTTAACCATATTATATATATTTCTTGCTATAGATTATTCGGTAATAATAAACTATATACCATTATTTTATTGGGGATCTGTACTACTTCTTATTGGAACTACATTTTTTGGATCTGTTGTAAATGGAGCTAGAGGATGGATTAAGTTTGGACCAATTTCATTACAGACATCTGAAATAGCAAAGATAGCAATTATACTTATGCTTGCAAAAAAGCTTGATGAAATGGATGGGAAAATAAATGAGGTAAAAAATTTCTTCATTTTAGTTTTTTATTGTGCAGTACCAGTATTATTTATAATTAAACAGCCTGATATGGGAATGACAATGGTTTGTTTCTTTATCGTATTAGGTATATTTTATGTTTCGGGATTAGATATAAAGATTATTGGTGGAGGATTAGCAAGTCTTGTGCTTGGAATTATTATAGTATGGAATTCAGGTCTTATTGAACAGTATCAGAAAAACAGATTTATAGGATTTTTAAATCCTTATGATGATGAAACAGGTAATGGATATCACTTGATTCAGTCTCTTATAGGAATTGGTTCGGGTGGAATATTTGGAAGTAGGCCATCTATTACTAGTGAGTTTGCAATGGGATATTCAGCTCAAAATGTTCCGGAGGTACATACTGATTTTATATTTGCGGCTATTGCTGAACAATGGGGATTTATTGGAGCAATGTTATTATTATTTTTATATGGAATTATGATATATAAAATGATAGTAATAGCGAGAACAGCAAAAGATATATTTGGATCAGTTATATGCGTAGGAATGATATCATATTTCTTGTTTGCAATTATTCAGAATATAGGGATGACAATAGGACTTTTACCTATTACAGGAATTACACTGCCTCTTGTAAGTTATGGAGGAAGTTCTCTTCTGACAACTATTTTATCTGTAGGTCTTGTTTTGAATGTTGGAATGAGAAGAAAGAAAATACATTTTTAAAGATGATTTTAAACTAGAGAAATAATTATTCTCTAGTTTTTATTTATATTGTTAGTTTAAAATAAGGAACGTATATAAAAATAATCTTCATAATTTTAAGGATTACTAAATATAATTTAATAGTTATAAATATATACAAGGGGGATATGATGAGTAACTATAGGTCCGAATATGAAGAATACTATAAGAATATAAATAATAAAAGTAATAATAATCAGAAATTAAGGTATCTTCCTATAAGCAAAAAGGGTGGGAATCACATTTATGATGTTGGAAGAAATGATGAACAAGTAAAATATTTTTCAAAAGACTATTGGATAAAAAGATTAATTATGGAGCTTTCAGGTTCACTTATTCTATTGACTATATTTATGGGGCTTAAATATATTAAAAATGATTATGTGCAGAGGGCTTATATATTGTCAAAAGCGGTAATTACAAGCAGTTTTAACTATGATGCTACAATAGAAGCATTTAATAATTATAAATTTGGCACACTTAAGATAAAAGAAATAAATATTGGAAGTTTTACTGTTGAAGATTTAAAATCAGATAAAATAAGTATTAGGATAAACAGTTTTATTGAATATTTGAAAAACTCAATGAATACACAGAGAATAGAGTATATATTCATAACCAGATCAGCAATAATATAGGGGTTAAAAATGAGAAAGTGGCTTAAAGTATTGGCAGTTGAAATATTAGTTCTTATTTGGCTATCAGACTTTAATGTATCAATATTAATCAGTTTTTTTTGGATAATATTACATGAAGTGGCTCATATATTAGCAGCAAATAGATTTGGATGTAGATTCAATGATATAAGTATTGGTGCATTAGGAGCAAAAGCAGAATTAGTAGATATTGATGAACAAAACGATAGAAATCGATTACTGATTTATTTGGCTGGTCCTCTTTTTAATTTATTTATTTCACTATGCATGTATGGTATGTATAAAGATTTTAATTGTGATTTTTTTTATAATAGTATGATGATTAATTTGTGCTTGGGAACATTTAATCTATTACCTGCATATCCTCTTGATGGATCAAGAATTTTTGAAATATTATTGTCAAAAAGATTCCTATACAAAAAAACGAAGAAAATAACTGAAATTATTAGTTTCAGCATTTCTGGAGTATTATTTTTATTATTTAATATAATGATTTTATTACATAAGGTAAACATAACACTGTTTTTAGCATCTATACTTATGGGATATACAACTTTTTTAGAGAAAGAAAAAACAATGTATATTATTATGGGGGACATGGTTAAAAAAGTTAGAAAATTAAAAAATCATAATTATATGGATAACAAGTCTGTTTCTATTTATTATAAAAAAGGATTGGTTAATGTATTGACGCTTATAGATAAAAATAAGTTTAATAGTTTTTATGTATTAGATGAGGAAATGAAGTTGTTAGGAATAATACATGAAGATGAACTTATAATGGCTTTAAAAGAATATGGAAATATAACATTAGAAGAATATATAAAGAAAAGAAAAACTCATTGATATTAGAATTTTAATAATTATTAAAATTCTAATTATTGATGAGTTTTTTTATAAATATGAATTAATTGTTGTTAGTAGAGGCAATAATAACAATATTCCCATGAGAAGTTAATTATGTTAGAATAGGGATATCGAATTAAGGGGTATAATAGATTAATTTATACTTCTTTTATTTTTGAAATTTGAAGAGCACTTAACATAAATTTACGATAATTAAGTCAGGCTTAATTTTTGAGGAGGAAATATATTGATGAACAAAATTTCAGATGATATTCTGTTTAAAGTTGAAAAGCCAAGTAGATATACTGGCGGTGAAATGAATGAAATTATAAAAGATCCTAGAGAAGTAGATATAAGATTTGCATTTTGTTTTCCAGATGTTTATGAAGTTGGTATGTCTCATTTAGGAAGTAGAATATTATATCATACTATAAATTTAAGACAAGATACATATTGTGAAAGAGCTTTTGCTCCATGGCCAGATATGGAAGAATTAATGAGACAAAACAATATTCCCTTATTTACGTTAGAAACTAAGGATTCTTTAAGTGAATTTGATATACTTGGATTTACGCTTCAATACGAAATGAGTTACACAAACGTATTAAATATGCTTGATATGTGCAATATTCCTATAAGAGCCTCAGAAAGAGGAGAAGATGAACCTATTATTATGGCGGGTGGTCCATGTGCATATAATCCAGAACCTATATATGATATTTTTGATTTCTTCGAAATTGGTGAAGGCGAGGAAATGATGAATGATGTACTTAATGTATATAAGAAATACAAAGGCAAGGGCAAGAAAAAAGAGTTCTTAAGAGAAATTTCAAAAATAGAAGGTATTTATGTTCCTTCATTATATGATGTTACTTATAATGAAGATGGAACAATAAAAGAATTTGTGCCTAAATATGATGATGTTCCAAAGGTTGTTAAGAAGAGAATTATAAATAACTTTACAAAAGTTCCGTTTCCAACCAATATAATAGTTCCTTATACAGAAATAGTACATGATAGAATTGTTTTAGAACTTTTTAGAGGATGTACAAATGGATGTAGATTTTGTCAGGCTGGTATGATTTACAGACCAGTAAGAGAAAAAACTAGAGAAGAATTATTAGAATTGTCTAGAGAATTAGTTAAGAACACAGGATATGAAGAAATTTCTCTTTCATCATTAAGTACATGTGATTATTCAGATATAAAAGGATTAATTCATGATTTAATGGAAGAAAACGGAGATAAGAAAGTTGGAGTTGCGCTTCCATCTATAAGAGTAGATGCGTTTTCAGTAGATCTTCTTAACGAAATTCAAAAAGTCAGAAAATCAGGATTAACTTTTGCACCAGAAGCGGGTTCTCAAAGAATGAGAGATATTATAAATAAAGGTCTTACAGAAGAAAGAATATTAGAAGCAGCCTCAAGTGCATTTGAGGCAGGCTGGAACACACTTAAGTTATATTTTATGGTAGGTCTTCCATATGAAGAATTAGAGGACTGTAGAGGAATTGGTGAACTTGCAGAAAAGATAGTTTATAAATATAAACAAGTACCTAAAACAAAAGGAAATAATAAGGGATTAAAGCTTACAGTAAGTACATCTATACTAGTTCCAAAACCATTTACACCATTTCAATGGGCTCCAATGGCTAGAATTGAAGATGTTAATCAAAAGATTAATGCTGTTAAGGGATCAATTAAGAGTGGATGTATAACTTACAATTATCATGAACAAAAGACTTCAATTATGGAATCTGTATTTGCTAGAGGCGATAGAAGATTATGTGATGTTCTTGTGAAAGCATTTGAAAAGGGTGCTAAATTTGATGGATGGGGTCAATACTTTAAGTATGATGTGTGGCAAGAAGCATTAAAAGAATGCAATTTAGATGTTGATTTCTATGCATATAGAGAAAGAACATATGATGAATTATTACCTTGGGATTTCATAGATATAGGAGTTAATAGAAAATATCTTGAAAGAGAAAATGAAAAAGCTAAGAGAGCAGAATTAACTAAAAACTGTAGACAAGGTTGTACAGGATGTGGAGTTAATGTAAACTTTAAAGAAGGAGAGTGTTTTGAAGGTGCGATACTTAATTAAGTTTACTAAAGAAGAAAATATCAAATTTATATCACACTTAGATGTACTTAAGACTATTCAAAAAAATATAAGAAGAGCAGAACTGCCAATAGAATATTCGAAGGGATTTAATCCACATATGAGTACATCAATAGCTCAACCATTATCGGTAGGGGTGTATTCATGTGGTGAATATATGGATATGGTTTTAGAAAGAGAAATGGATGAAAAAGAAATTATATATAGATTAAATAAAACTGCACCAAGTGGAATTACGTATCTGAGTGCTTTAGCTATTCCTTATGTTGAAGGGCAGAAAAAAGTGCCTCAAGCAATGGCTATGATTGATGCTGCAAGGTATACTATAAAAATAAAATACTCTGATGTTTCTAATTTAGAAAAAGAAATGAATGAATTAATTTCAAAACAAGAATGGAATACTATAAAGAAGAGTAAAAAAGGTGAGAGAGAAGTTAATTTAAAGAGTTTAATAAAAGAATTAAATTTCTGGGTTAAAGATGAAGTGTTAATATTAAACACTTTAATAAGTACAGGAAGCAGAGAGCATTTAAGTGCAGATTTATTAATTAAATATATTCAAGAAAATACATCAAATGCACTTATAGATTCATTTGTAGCTGTAAAAAGAGAGGAAATGTATTTTTATAAGGGAGATAAGCTTGTTCCATTATATAAATGTGTATAGAAAAGTAAAAAATAGAGTGTGTGATAAGTTAATTTATTTTGAGTTATCATGTTCTAAATAATCACATGTATATTACCAGTAGAGAACAGGTAATATATATGTTGATTGGGATGGAGATGTATTAAATTATGAAAGAGATTTTTATAGAAAGAAGAGAGAAAATTCTACGAATAGCTGTAAAATCTAACAATGAGCTTATCGAAAGTATAGTTGAAGAAAAGAAAAATGCGCCAATTATAGGAGAGCTTTATAAGGGAAGAATAAAGAATATAATTCCTGGAATTAATTCAGTATTTGTTGATCTTGGATTAGAAAAAGAAGGCTATATGTATTATAGTGAGGAACTTAAAAAAAAGAATATAAAAAAAGGTGATGAGATTTTAGTTGAAGTTATTAAGGAATCTATTAATGACAAAGGTGCTAAATTGACTCATAAAGCATGTATTCCAGGGAAATATGCTGTTCTTAACTGTTATAAAGAAGGTATAGATTTTTCAAGAAGAATTACTGATGAAAATAAAAAAAAATATATTCTAGATAATATAAATTTTTTAGAAAATGCAGGTCTTACAATTAGAACTGAAGGTGCATACGTTGATATTGATATACTTAAGAGAGAAATAACTAAGCTGTATGAAGAATTTAAAAATATAGACAAACAGATGAAATTTTCTGCAAATTTAAAAAAGCTTTATGGTGAAAATTTAACTTTAAATAGAGTTCTTATGAATTCAAGTGTAAATGAGAATGTAAAGATTTATGTAAATAATGAAGAAGATTTTAAATATGTGTCTTTATTTGTTAAAGGTGAAGAAAACTATAAAGTTAATTTATATGATGGATATAGAAATTTATTTGATTTTTATGGAATAGAAAAAGAATTATTAAAGCTTAGGCATAACAAAGTAAATCTTCATTGTGGCGGATCTATAGTAATTGATAAAACTGAAGCTATGTATGTAATAGATGTTAATAGTGGAAAAAATATCAAAGAAAGAAATTTTAATAAGACTATTTTAGAGACAAATCTTGAAGCAGCAAGAGAGATAGGTAAGCAGATAAGGCTTAGAAATTTAAGTGGGATAATTGTTATTGATTTTATAGATATGAGAGATAAAAGTCAAAAATCAGAAGTAATGGCTGCACTTACAGAAAGTCTTAAAGCAGATAAAGGCAATGTTAAGATATTCCCATTTACAGAACTTGACCTTGTTCAAATAGCAAGAAGGAGACAAGGAAAAAGCATATACGAATACATGGAAGAAGAATGTACATTGTGCAAAGGAAGAGGAATTATTCTTAAGCTTTCATATATAGAAGGATTAATAAAAAATGAGATTATTAGAATGAAACAAGAAAATTCTATAGAATGTTTTAAAATAGAAATAGACAGTGTATATAAAGATAGAATTCAAGAAGATATATTTACATTTATAAAAGAAATAGATGGTATTGATAAGGAAATATACTTAATGTATGTAGATGGAATAGAAGGATACAGAATAGAACCATTGTTGTTTCAGGCTCAAAAAGATAATCTAGAAAAATATAAAATAACTACAATTGAAAAAGCTTAAATATATGATTTAAAATAATTTAATTTTGCTTTACAAATATCGAATAATATGATATCATGGCTTTTGTAAACCGCACACGTAAGGTTTTTTGTAAAACAAAGTTAAATCTTTGTACCAAAAGTGGCGAGACCGTTATGAGGAGGTGTTTTAATGTACGCAGTATTAAAAACAGGTGGAAAACAATACAGAGTTCAAGAAGGAGACGTAATATACGTTGAAAAATTAAACGCTGAAGTTGATTCTACAGTTGAATTAAACGAAGTTTTAGCAGTAGGAACTGATGCAGGTATCAAAGTTGGTACTCCAGTTGTTGAAGGAGCTAAAGTTGTAGCTAAGGTTGCAGCTCAAGGTAAGGCTAAGAAGGTTATAGTTTTCAAGTATAAAGCTAAGAAAGACTATAGAAGAAAGAATGGACACAGACAACCTTACACTAAGTTAGTTATCGAAAAGATCGAAGCATAATATTATGATTAAGATTAAGATTAACGAAAAACAAGGTAAGATTGTTGGTTTCGTAATGGACGGTCATGCATTATGTGATGGGAGAGATTTTTCAAGTGATTTTGCACTTGTTGGAGAGGCATTTGATTTAATCTGTAACAGTATTTCTGTTCTATCTCAAAGTGTAATAATTGGCTTGGATGAAGTTTTAAAGCTGAATTCAACTTACGAAATTAAAGACGGATACTTAAAGTTAGATCTTCAGGATTTTAATGCTGAAGAACTTGACGAAGCACAAGTTTTGCTAAGAACTTTTGAAAAGAGCCTAGAAAGTGTTATTTTAGGATTTGATCAAATAGTAGGTAAAAAGAAACGTAAGGAATATATAACTTTAATTAAAGAGGAGGTGTAGTCACATGCTAATTATGAACCTTCAATTATTCGCTCATAAAAAAGGGGTAGGTAGTTCTAAGAATGGTAGAGATTCTGAATCAAAGAGATTAGGAGTTAAATCTGCTGACGGACAATTTGTTCTTGCTGGAAATATCCTTGTAAGACAAAGAGGAACTAAGATTCATCCAGGTGAAAATGTTGGAAAAGGTAAAGATGATACTTTATTTGCTAAAATCGATGGAGTTGTTAAATTCGAAAGATTTGGTAGAGATAAGAAGAAAGCAAGTGTTTACCCAGTAGACGTTGAAGCAATAGCTGAATAATTTATTTAAAATAAAGCACTCTTAGTTTTAAGAGTGCTTTTTTAAATATAAGTATAAACTTTTTTGAAGTGGAGAAAGTTTATAGTGTAGAGATAATGCACAAACTTAAGAATTGACAGTGTACAATGTACAATTGACAATTTGTATGAATTATATTTAATTTCATGTTCGTTAAGCTGTATGTGCTTATTGTGAGTTGTGCATTGTAGATATAAAAATATTAAGCAATAATTTAAAATTAAGTTGAGCATTACTTAAGTTATGATATAATATAGTGTATTTTTATAGAATATTTACTACAAATGAAAAAAATGTTAGTTACTTGGTGGAATAAAATGTTATTCACAGATATGGTAAAAGTTATCAACAGAAATGTGTAGTATAAAAATAAAGTCTGTGCATAAAGTAACAAAAAGAAATAAAAATATATTTAGGAGAGGTGAAAAATATGTTTATAGATAAGGTCAAGATTTTTATAAAATCAGGAAATGGTGGAGATGGCGCTATTACATTTAGAAGAGAAAAATATGTTCCACTTGGAGGACCAGACGGTGGAGACGGAGGAAAAGGTGGAAGCATCATTTTCAAAGTTGATACAGGAATAACTACATTATTAGATTTTAAATATAAGAAGAAATTTGTAGCAGAATCTGGTGGTAATGGAAGTGGTTCTAAGTGTTATGGAAAAGATGGAGAAGATCTTATAATAAAAGTACCTATGGGAACAATTATAAGAGAAGCTGAAAGCAATAAAATAATTGCTGACCTTTCTCACAAAGATGATGAACTTGTGTTATTAAAAGGTGGTAAAGGTGGTAAAGGTAATACTAAGTTTGCTACTGCTACAAAACAAGCACCACATTATGCTGAACCAGGTATGCCTGGAGATGAATTAAATGTAATTTTAGAATTGAAATTATTAGCAGATGTAGGATTATTAGGATTCCCTAATGTAGGTAAATCAACATTACTTTCAATGACTACAAAAGCTAAGCCAAAGATAGCTAACTATCACTTCACAACTTTAAAGCCAAACTTAGGAGTGGTTGCAGTTAATGGTATAGAACCATTTGTAATGGCAGATATTCCAGGAATAATTGAAGGTGCGGCAGAAGGTATTGGACTTGGAATTCAGTTTTTAAGACATATTGAAAGAACAAGACTATTAATACATATAGTTGATATTTCAGGGGTTGAAGGAAGAGATCCGTTTGAAGATTTCATTAAAATAAATGAAGAATTAAAGAAATATTCAGTTAAACTTTGGGATAGACCTCAAATAGTTGTAGCTAATAAATCTGATATACTTTTTGATGATAGTGTATATGAAGATTTTAAGAAAAAGGTTGAAGAACTTGGATATACTAAGGTATTTAAAATGTCAGCGGCTACAAATGAAGGTGTAGATGCTGTTATGAAAGAAGCAGCAAGAATGCTTAAGGAAATTCCAATTAAGGAATTAGAAATATCTGAAGATGAAAGATATATACCAACAGAAAAGAAATTTACTTATGAAATATCTGTTGAAGATAATGAAGAAGGAACTAAGACATATGTTATTGAAGGAACATTTGTTGATAGATTATTACATGCTGTAAATATTCATGATGCAGACTCATTAAGATATTTCCATAAGGTTCTTAGAAATAAGGGAATATTTGACGAAGTAAGAGAAATGGGAATTAAAGATGGAGATTTCATGAGATTAAATGACTTTGAATTTGAATATGTACTTTAGGCAGTTATCAGTTAGGATAATAACTGAAATTGTATCCCCCGGGGATAACGGGCGTATATTAAGGCACTTTTAGGAGGAAAAAAGAAATGATAACAACAAAACAAAGAGCTTATTTAAGAGGATTAGGAAGTACATTAACACCTATATTCCAAATAGGTAAAGGTGGAATTGAAGAAAACTTCTTAACACAGGTTTCACAAGCATTAGAAGCTAGAGAATTAATAAAAATAAAAGTATTAGAAAACAGTGGATTAGATACTAGAGAAGCATCTGATACAATATGTAAAGCACTTAAATGTGAAGGCGTTCAAGCAATCGGAAATAAGATGGTACTTTATAAACAGTCTAGCAATGTTAAAAAGAGAAAGATAGAATTGCCTACAAAATAGGTGGTATATTTATAAAAATAGAACTATGGCATTAAGCTGTAGTTCTATTTTTATTATGTAATTTATAATACAGAATTAATTCTATCTCAAAAGTATCATAAGTTTATAATGTATATTAGAGGAGTTTCTTATATTTATTATATGATGATATAATAATATAATATGATGAGTGAATTAAATATTTACAATGGCTAAATTGTACAATTGCCTTTACTATCAGGAGGAAGAAATTATGAAACGTTATGGAATAATAGGAGGAACCTTTGATCCTATTCATTATGCACATTTATATATAGCTTATGAAGCAAAAGTACAGTTGGATTTAGATAAAGTAATATTTATGCCAGCAGGACAGCAGCCTTTGAAAAAATATAAATATGTTACACCAGCCCAATTAAGATATGAAATGGTGAAAATGGCTATAAAGCCATATGATGAGTTTGACATATCTAATTATGAAATAGAAAAGACAGGGTTAAGTTATACATATAAGACACTTGAACATTTTAAAAAGCTTTATATTGATTCTGAGTTATTTTTTATAACGGGAGCAGATTGTCTTATAAATATAGATAAATGGAAAGAAGTTTCTAAAATTTTTAAATTATGTACTTTTGTAGTTTTTGCAAGAGGAGGAATAGATACATCCATATTGGAAGAACAGAAGAAAAAAGTAGAAGAAAAGTATAATGGAAAAATTATTATATTAAAACTTAAGGAACTAGAAATATCATCAACAGATATAAGAAATAGAATAAAATCTGGTAAGAGAACAGATTTTTTCATTCCTGAAAGTGTTAATGAATTGATAAAGAAAAATGATTTATATAAATAAAGGGGAGAAATAAATTGTTATCAATAGATCAAATTAAAATATATTTGAAAGAAAATTTGAAGCCTTCACGTTATGAACATACACTAGGAGTTGCAGAAACAGCTAAAAAATTAGCTGTATTGAATGGTGTTGATGAAAGAAAAGCTGAGATAGCAGGACTTGCACATGATGTGGCTAAAAATTTATCTAAAGAGGATATGCTTACAATAATTAAGAATAATGATATAAAACTATCTTTAGTAGAAGAAAATAATATAAATTTATGGCATAGTATAATAGCTCCTATTGTAGCTGAAAATAAATTGGATATACATGATGAAGAGATATTAGAAGCATTAAGATGGCATACTACAGGTAAAGAAGATATGTCTGCTTTAGTAAAAATAATATATATTGCAGATATGATAGAGCCAGGCAGAAGTTTTGAGGGGCTTGAAGAAATAAGAAAAGCTACATTTGAAAATTTGGATAAGGGTGTTTATATAGGTCTTACTCATAGTATTAAATTTCTTATAAGTAAGGATTTGCTTCTTGATGAAAATACTATAAAAGCAAGAAATTACTTGAAAGTATATGGGATGTTTAATAATAAGATAATTTAAGGTACTATTATTTATAATAAAATACAAAAGTATCGATTATGTGATTAAGAGCTTATGTAATTTAGTTTATAATAAGAGGTGAATAAATAAGTGGGAATAAGAACTGATAGACATCATACACATGGATTAAGAGTAAATATGGATAAAGATACAAGAACTATAGAAAAAGTAGTTTTAGGAATAATTGCACTTATAATTACATTTGTTATAGTTTCCATTTTTTATGGTATGACTGCATTATTCAAAATAGGTAGTAAGACAATGCCTCAGGGAATGAGCCCATCAGGCGGTCCTGTGAATATATTATTGCTTGGAATGGATATTGGAGATCCAAATCAAATAGATAATCAGTCTATAAAAAGAACAGATACAATAATGGTATTAAATTATAATCCATCAACAGATAAGATAAAGGTAGTGTCAGTTCCTAGAGATACACTTGTGACAAATGGAGGTAAAAATTTAAAGATAAATGCTGCATATGCAGTTGGAGGATATCCAAAGATAAAAAGTGAAGTTGAAAATCTTTTTGGAATAAATATTAATTATATGGTGAAGGTAGATTACAATGCATTTGTACAGATTATAGATGCTTTAGGTGGAGTAACTATGGAAATAGAGCAAAATATGATTTATGACGATGATGCACAAAATCTTCATATAAACTTTAAAGCTGGAGAAACTGTAAAAATGAATGGACAGAAAGCACAGGAATTCTTTAGATGGAGAAAAAATAATGATGGAAGTGGACTTGCAAATGGGGATTTGGATAGAATAAATAATCAACAGAAGTTTATTTCTAAGGTTGTGGATAAATGTAAGAGTCCATTTATAATATTTAGACTTCCTGCAATATTAGATGCTGTTGCGGACAATGTGGAGACTAATATGCCTTCACTTAAAGTTTTAAAATATGGATTAAGTTTTCTAGCTGTAGATAAAGACGATATATGTATGGTTACAGCAACTGGAACACCAAAAATGATTAATGGTCAGTCATATTTAGTGTTTGATAAAAATTGCAATAAAGGACTTGTATCTTCTGGAACAGCAAAAAATTCCGCTGGTACAAGTACTATTTCAAAATCTGATTTGAAAATTAAAATATTAAATGCAACTAAAATAAATGGATTAGCTGGAAAGTTAAAAGATGAAATGAAAAGTTATGGATATTCTAAGATTGATACTGGAAATATAGAACTTAGTGATAAAAGTAAAATTCTTTCAAATAATAGTAATGTAATTAGTATTTTAAAAAGTGATTTAAGCATAAAGAATAGTGATAAGAAACAAGATAAAATTGAATATAAAGATTATGATGTAATAATAATATTAGGAAAAGATTATAAAAAGTTTGGTGAATAAAGTTGTGGATAACGAAAAGTTTTTTTGAAAAAAAGTGGATAAAATTTACAAAGCCAAACGTTAAATGAGGAGTAGATTAAGTACATGAGTATTTTAGAAAAGAAAGTTACGGATATAGGTGAAGGCGTAAAAATTAGAGAATATTTAAAAACAGAGTTAGGATTATCAACAAGACTTATAAGGAGTGCCTCTATTGATAAAAGGATATTCGTAAATGATGAACCTGTTAAGATGAATAGAGTATTAAATAGTGGTGAAACAATAAAAATAGATCTTGCCAAAGATGAAAGTCAAGATATTGCACCAGAAAAAATGGATATTGAAATAATATATGAAGATGAAGATATATTGGTGGTAAATAAACAACCATATATGGTTGTTCATCCTACTAAAAGTTATCAGAGTGGAACTTTAGCTAATGGTGTGATAAATTACTTTCAAGAAACAAATCAAAACTGCATAGTAAGATTAGTTTCTAGACTGGATATGAATACATCTGGGCTTATAATAATAGCAAAAAATCAATATTCACATGGTATGCTTTCAAAAGAAATGAGTTCAAATAATGTAGGAAAGAGATATTTAGCCATAGTTCATGGCGTTATTAAAAATGACAGTGGAACTATAGATAAGCCTATATACAGACCAGAAGGTACTGAATTTGGAATTATGAGGATTATAGATGAACGTGGTCAAAGAAGTATAACTCATTATAAGGTTGTAGAAAGATTTAAAGATGCTACACTTGTAGAATGTAAACTTGAAACAGGAAGAACCCATCAAATAAGAGTCCATTTAAGCAGTATTGGTCATGCTATATATGGAGATGTATTATATGGAGATGGAGATAATGAGAATGATTTAATAAATAGGCAGGCACTTCATGCATATGCTCTTGATTTTAAATCTCCAAGAACTGGTCAACTACTTTCGCTGAAATCAGATCTTCCAAATGATATGAAACAGTTAATTGAAAAATTGAAATAATAAAAAATAGCAGAAGTATGGTTACTTCTGCTATTTTTTATTATTTAGTTCATTTAATTTTTTAGTTTCATTTTAATAAAAAGTCCTATTCCAGTACATAGTGCCAAAGCACCTATGCCCAAGCATACATACAGAGGAGTATTTGATTTATCAGATAATGAAGCTTTAGAAAATGGAGGTTCATATAATCTAGATTCACCAGCAACTAAATCTAAAGTTTCAAGTTCTTGTCCATCTACCAAAACAGTTCCTTTAAGAATTGGATCACCTTTGTTAAAGGATTCTTTAGCTAAATCCTTATTTTCAATTTTTAATTCCCCAGAAACAGAATTTTCTTGTCCCTTAGGAACAACATATCCTATATCTTTTGTAGCGATTAAGGGAACAGTTAAACTTTTAGTTACATTGTAGTCTGTTATTTTATCGCCTTTGCTGTATAATTTTACAAAAGAAAAATTGTTAAATCCACTATTAAAAATAGTCTGCATATCAAAGAAATTTTGATTTTTGTCTGTAGCATTTAAAAATGATGCTACAAGAATATGACCATCTTTTTGTGCAGCAGCAACATAAGTGTGATTTGCTTTTATAGTATAACCATTCTTTCCTGAAATAGCATAAGGATAATAATATTTTGAATTTTTATTAATCATATAATTTTTATTATTTACGATAATTGTTCTTGAAGAATTATTAAGCATTGTAATGGTTGCATATGGAGTGGTAGAAATATCCATAAAATATTTGTTATTAATTGCTTCCCTCATAATTAATGCTAAACTTTTTGGACTCAACACATGATTAGTATCTGGCAATCCACTTGGATTTTGGAAATTTATATCTGTTGCACCTATTAATTTAGCTTTTTCATTCATTAATTTAGCGAATTCAGGAATGCTTCCTGAAACATGAATAGCGAGAGCATTAGCACAGTCATTACCAGATTCTAAAAGAAGACCTAGAAGAAGATCTTTTACAGTAATTTCATCACCTTTTAAAAGTCCTATTGCAGTGCCATCAATTTCTGTAAAGTTTTGAGTTATAGTTACTTTTTCATTTAGTGAACAATGTTCAAGAACAACAATTGCAGTCATTACTTTTGTTGTTGAAGCTGGTTCAAAGTATGCATCTTCATTTTTGCCATAAAGCAATTGTCCAGTTGTTGCATCAATAAGGGCATAACCCTGTGCGTTTATATTTGGCCCATCAGCGTATGCAGTGAGCGAATTACACGTAAAACAAAATAAAAATATAAAAAATATATTAAGAGTTTTTAATAATTTTTTCATGTAAATCTCCATATTTCAAATTATTTTATCACCATAAAGTATATTTTACCAAAAAAACAATAATTAAGCTACATAAACTTAGATTAATAATCTTAATAAGTATAAAATAATAATTTATGTCGAGTATAAAGATAATTGAATAATTTAAAAAATTATAATAAATATTTAAAAGCAAGTAATGAAAGAAGGAGTATAGTGATAGATGAATTTTTAAAGGATAAAAGGAAAATAGGAATAGTTATTGTGCTTGTAATAGTTATTGTTTCTGCAGGAATTTTATATGGTTTTTCTGGATTTAAAGAATTAAAAAACAATAATACTGAGAATATTTTTGTGGAAAATGAAAGTGAGGAAATAGAAGAGCCTGCTAGTGAAAATTATAAAAACAATACAACTGCTATTAATAAAAAGAAGGAAGATGAAAAGAAAATAACTGTTGAAATAAAAGGTGAAGTAAAAAAACCTGATGTATATGTGCTTGAAGAAAATTCAATAGTAAAAGATCTTATAGAGAAAGCAGGAGGTCTTACTGAAAATGCAGATATAAGCAGTGTAAATAGAGCAAAGCAACTTCAAAATCATGAACTTGTTTATATAAGTAATAAGAATGATGATACTAGTATTTCAGAAGGAAATAATAATGTAAAGCAAGTGGTAAATGCTCAGTCAAATAATATGATAAATATTAATTTTGCAAGTGTAGATGATCTTAAAAAATTAAATGGAATAGGAGAGTCAAAAGCTAATAGCATAATAGAGTATAGAGAAAAGAATGGTGCGTTTAAAAGTATTGAAGATATTAAAAATGTAGATGGAATAGGTGAAAAAATGTTTCAAAAAATAAAAGACAGTATAAGTGTATAATATTTTGTACATATAAATTTTTATTTTAACAGTGGTATAATATAGGTGGAATGGAATATTAATTGCATGAGATGTTAAAAGAATATATAATGAAAATGCTGTATTGTATAAAATAATATAGATTTTATGTAGAAAAATATTAAGAATAGTACTAATTAAAAGTAAAACCTGACACAGATTTGTAATAGAAGAATATTAATATTGAGATATTGATGTTGTTCTAATTATTAATTAATAATGAAATTTTAATTAGTAATTATTTATAAGTATAAGTAATTTAAACTTATAAGCCAAGGGGGGAGTTATTTAGTGTCTAAAAAGATTTTAAGTGTAATTATGAGTATGGTTGTAGCAACATCATTGGCAGGTTGTGGAAATAAAAGTACAGATGGTACAAAAAGTTCTGGGAATACAAATAAAGTAGAAACAAAGAATGTTGAAAAATCAGAAGAAGATTCACAATTAGAAGGTGAATGGGCAAAAGATTATACGCTAGATGAAACTAAAAAATTATATGAAAATCATTTAAAAAAGATGGAAGACATAACTAAGGGATTTGAAATAAAATACTCTAAAGAGGAAGTTATCAAAAATTATGATGAAGCATACATAACAGATAGCTCTATGTATTATGATAATGAAAAAGCTGAAGCGAATAAAATTTCAAATATGTCTTTTGGATTAAAGCTTTATGGAGAAAAACTAGAAAGTGGTGTTATTGAATTAAAGTTAATGTTAAACTTTGATTCTGAAAATGCTATAAAAAATAATAACTTTGATTTAGGAAAGACATCATTTGCTAAATACATATCAGCATTTACAAACCAAGAAAACAGAGATTATTCAGAAATAAATAAGGAAATAATAGAAAAGCTAAAAGCTGGAGAAAATGAAGTTATGATAAATAATACAGTTAATGGCTTAAAAGAAGAAATTATAGCTGATAAAAAATGTATTTTCTATAAACTATCTACTAAGAAGTATGTGTTTGCAGATGCAGAAATGAGTATGGAGTAGATTTTTAAGGGGGAAATTTTTTTGAAGGAAGAAAAAATAATAAAAAATGAAGTTAATGACAAAGAAAATTTAAATACAGAAGTTTTAGAAGAAAAAAAATTAAATGAAGTGAATACTGAAATAGAAGAACTAATTACAAGTAATGATAACTCAGAATTGCAAGAAGAAACTGGGATAGGAAAAGAAATTCTAATTAATATAGTAGATCAGCTTATATTAGCTGCTGTATCATCAGTATTAGTTGTAATTATTGAGTATTGTATAAATGTTTTTGGATATAGATTTGTAAGAGATAATGGTTCAATCGTAGGTGCTGCAGTAATTATATATTTTATATTTAATTGTATCTATACACCATTAATGGCAAAAACAAAAGATAAAAAGACTATTGCAAAGAAGATACTAAGTATATAAAATTAAATTAAATATTTAGATTAACAGATTGGTTTAATACGTAAAATAGTAATGACCAATCTGTTGTTATGATTAGACGTTTTTTACTATATAAAGTATAGAAAAAATTTAAGATGATAGGAGTAAATAATGAAAAGAGGAAGCGATTTACAGGTAAAAATAGAAAGATTAGAATTTCCATCTACAGGTATAGGTTATGCAGAAGATAAGACTATTTATGTGAAAAATGCATTTCCAGGTCAAACTATAACAGGAAGAGTTAAAAAGAAGAGAGAAGAATATGCCGAATTAAAGTTGATGTCAGTAGATGAAAAGGCATCATATGAAATAGAAGCGTCATGTCCACACTTTGGTGTATGTGGAGGATGTTCGTCACAAAGCATTCCATATGAAAAACAGTTAGAATTTTTAAGTGATGAAGTAAAAGGTTTATTTGAAAAAGCTGGAGTTTCAACTGGAGAATACTTGGGGATTCAAGGAAGTCCAGAACAATTTGAATATAGAAATAAAATGGAATTTACTTTTGGTGATGAAGAAAAGGGAGCTCCACTTGGTGTTGGAATGCACATAAGAGGAAAATCATTTGGAATAGTAACTGTTGATAATTGCAAACTTGTAGATGAAGATTATAGAAAAATAATCAAATTAACAGTAGAATATTTTAGAGAACAAAATCTTCCTTATTATAGAATAATGAAAGGGGAAGGATACTTAAGACATTTAGTTATAAGAAAAGCTAAGAATACAGGTGAACTTTTAGTAAATTTAGTTACTACAACACAAATAGATTTTGATTTAAGTGAATACGTAAAGATACTTAGAGCTGAAAAATATTTAGGAACTTTAGTTTCAATAATACATACTGAAAATGATTCAAGATCGGATGCAGTTATACCTGAAAAAGTAAATGTCCTTTATGGAAAAGATTATATAAGAGAAAATCTTTTAGGATTAGAATTTAATATATCACCATTTTCATTTTTTCAGACTAACACAAAGGGGGCTGAACAACTTTATTCAATAGTTAGAGAATTCATTGGAGATAGTGAAAATAAGGTTGTATTTGATCTTTATTGTGGTACTGGAACAATAGGTCAGATAGTAGCACCAAAAGCTAAAAAGGTTGTAGGTATAGAACTTATAGAAGAAGCTGTTGAAGCTGCAAAAGAAAATGCTAAGCTTAACGGATTAAAAAATTGTGAATTTTTAGCTGGAGATGTGGCTGAAATAATTAAAACAGTAAAAGATAAGCCAGATATAATAATATTAGACCCACCAAGAAGTGGAGTTCATCCAAAGGCTTTGGATTACGTAATTAAATTTAATGCACCTGAAATAATCTATGTTTCATGTAATCCTAAGACTTTAGTTACAGATCTTAAAATCTTAGAGTCAAAAGGATATAAGATAGTTCAGACTAAAGTGAAGGATATGTTTCCTAATACTCCTCATGCGGAGACGGTATGTTTATTGTCTAAAACTTCTGTAACTAAATAACAATCCAACACTTTCTCTGCGAAAACCAGTCCATCTCCCATAAAGCCTGAACAAAACCAGGAATCCAACGGAGACCAGAGCCTGGAAACCCAAAAGGAGAAATAATCCATAACAAAAACATAATAAACCAAGACAAATAGAGAGCTAAGGAGAAAATTTCTAGCTCTTTTTTGTACTCAGATGACTAGAATAAGCTATAAAATCACAGGAAATACTCAACTTATAAAAATACTATCAATCCTAGTAATAAAGCCATTCGTAGCGATAGCAAGTAAAAAGAGAAGAGAAAGAGGAAACAATTCTGTTCAATATTTAATGGAAATTTCACTAAACCTTAAACGCATAAGAGGTATTTGATACCATCATTTTGAGGCAAAAATGGCGTTCAGGGTTTATGGGGATAAATTTTAGAATGGCTTGAATAGGGAGGTTGGAGGGGGTGAAAGTGTTCAGGGTTTAAGGGGTGAGTACAACTGCATGAAGCAAAGCATCATATCAATGTTACGGTAGATATGGATGAACTTGATCTTACAAGCGTTGAGGCTAAGGTTACATACAAAGAAATTGAATTATAATAAGCCAAAATCAGAAAACAGTAGACAGCCGGGATATCCGGAAGAAAAAGTAAAAGCGATTGAAGATGCTTTGAGGCATTTTCAGATGATATAAGGAGCTGATAAGATATGAGTGAATTGTGGGATGTATATACAATAGACAGAAAGATGACCGGAAAGACCTGTATTCGCGGTGAACAGAGCAAACTATCGGAGGATGAATTTCACCTTTGGGTTATGGTTTGGATAAAGAATCCAAGGACAGGTAAATATCTAGTATCACAGAGAACTGCTGATAAAGACACAGATCCGTTGAAATGGGAAACGGTTGCAGGACATTCAATATTAGGTGATACAAGTCTAGATGCAGCACTTAGAGAAGTTTATGAGGAAGTAGGAATCGCACTTGAAGCTGAGGATGCCAAAATACTTGCAACAAAAGTAGCTATAACCATAGATGGGCGACGCCATAACTGGATATGTGATTCATTCTACTTTGAAACAACTAAGGAGCCGGATCTTAACAAAGCAACTACCAATGAGGTTATACAAACAAAGTGGTTAACTTTTGAAGAAATAAAAGAAATGTATGAACGCGGTGAATGTTGTTTCAATATGGGAGATCTTTATGGATTTGAATTAAATCCTGTACCAAAGGATGGGTATCAGGATGTCATTGGTAAGGTGGTAAAAGGGAAAATAGACCGTCCTATGGGAAGCTACTACCCACGTCACAAAGATCTTTATTATCCGGTCAACTATGGGTATGTTGATGGAGTCATAGGTGGTGATGGAGCAGAACAGGATGTATATCTTTTGGGTGAGACTTCTGCAGTTACGGATTATATGGGAAAAGTAATTGCTGTTTATCACAGATACGATGATAACGAAACTAAATGGATTGTTGTTCCTTGCGATGAAAAAGGCAATGTACGGAGTGATATTCAGATACCAAGTAAAGATGAAATCTATGCTCAGATTGCCTTTCAGGAGCAGTTTTACAGTGGAGTTTTGGTGGGATTATAATAAATCAATTAAATAATGCACGATGACAAATATGAAAATGGTAGATTTTTTGATTTGACTTCCACAGTTTGTTAAGATTTGTTACAATAATTTCCGTGGCATACTGATAATTAGGAGTGGCATAGGAGATAATCATGAGAATGCGAGATAACTACTCGGTGCAGTTTTGATGCTGACAGCAGGTTGTACCGAGGTTAATATAAAATATTTGCTGTCACATACTGCACCCAATAAATAATGAGGAACAAACTTTTATTTGAAAAGGAGCAGATATGAATACAGATAGAATAAGAGAAGAATGGGAAGCAGAGGAGAAGGTTGTACATATTCATGGATGGGACTTCTCTTATATCCATGGCAGATATGAAGAAGAGGATGATCTCTCTTGGGACTACAAGAAGATAATTGAAGAGTATCTTCTTCTCGACATGAAGCTGATGGACTTTGATACAGGCGGTGGTGAGTTTTTGTTATCTTTGGCTCCACTACAAGAACACTGCAGCGACAGAAGGATATGCCCCAAATGTTGCATTGTGTAAGGAGACTTTGTTGCCGCTTGGGATAGATTTCAAACCTTGCGACGCTGAGTCTAATATTCTTTTATCACACAGCAGGTAGGAGGCAAAAAACTACAGAGATCTCGTAGAGATGGTTCTTCCTGATGTACAAGAACCTTTCCTAGAATTGGAATTATCTGAACAGAGAAAGAAGTTTGAAGAGGCTAGATTTGAGATAATCCGTGCTGAAGAAGTATTTAAGCCAATTAGGTTTTATGATGTCGGGGAATTTGTATGGTTTGCACGCATCATTGAATGGGAGTTTCCAGGATTCTCCGTAGATAAGTGTTTTGACAAGCTTATAAAAATGCAGGAAATGGATGATTGGAAAGGGATGATTTGATGATGATAAAATGAAAGTTTCAGGAATTTAAAATTATTTTTAAATAGTCATTGACAGGAGCGTGTGTGGGAATTATACTGAAAAATAATTAAAAATATTTTGAAATAGCTTTTGGAAATGGAGATTGTTATGAGCGATACAAATATTTTTAAAGTGCTTGCTGACAAGCAACGCAGAGACATACTCGTAATGTTGAAAAATGGTCGGATGAATGCCGGAGAAATCGCAGAACAGTTGGGAGTAACACCAGCGGCATTATCTTATCACCTGAAACTGCTTAAAGGTGCTGACCTGATCATGGAGTACAAGCAGAAAAACTTTATCTACTATGAAATAAATACATCGGTTTTTGATGAATTAATTTTGTGGATAGGTCAATTTGGAGGTGACAAGTGATGAAAAAGATCATGTGGATTATTTCGTTTATTTCGCTGGCTGGAACAGCAATCGTTCTACAGTTTATGCCAGATAATGTTCCGATGCATTATGATATGGCAGGAAATATTGACAGATGGGGTTCCAAGTATGAGAATCTGATGTTCCCGATTATCATTCTGGCAATGTCTTTGTTTTGGACTTTGTTTATACGATATTTCGATAAAAAAGCTCTGAAGACAGCAGATGAAAAGGAAAGAGTTAGTGCAAGATCAAATGCAAAGGTGCTTGGCATTGTTGGTATGTGTATGGCAGCGATGTTTACCGTTATGCAGGGGGTTATACTGTGTGTAGCTTATAACGAGGCAGTTTCAGGGGCAACACAGTGGACGGTTGATATTGGGAAGGTGTCGGTCATATTGATGGGTATCATCTTCATTGTGCTTGGCAACTTTATGACAAAGACGCGGATAAATAGTGCAGTCGGGTTCAGAGTGAGCTGGAGTATGTATAACGATAATACTTGGAGAAAGAGCAATCGGTTTGGTGCTTATGCAATTATGATTGCTGGGATCGTTACGATCATTATGGGTGTGATCCTGAAAAATTCCTTCGAAGCGGCTATGGCTGCGGTAGGAACTGTGATATTGGCATCTGCAGTGACTCTTGTTTATGCGCATAAGGTTTATGTGCAGGAAGTCGAATCCGAAAAGAGAGGGGAAGATTGATATGACAGAGTTTTCTAAGAGGTTGGCCCACAGCAGATAGGCTTTCTTGTATTGGGCACGATCCTGATGAATGTTGGATTATCAACGCTTTTTAATACATTTTTATTCGGTTATATTTGCAAGCCTATACTCAACTGGAGTCATATGGTTTAAGGAACTGTCAATACGTTTGCTGTTGTACCATAATACATAACTTGTTAGTTCTAAGTTAAGCTCCTCTAAACTATTAAAAATCCTATTGAAGGCAAATTCTGTCTTTATTACTTTATATCCAGCTTCCGCCACGGCGTTATCATAAGGACATCCCTTTTTACTAAGATCTTTTTATTTCAAAAGTATCAAGAAGTTCATTAATAATTCTATTTTTAAATTAATTTCCCCTATCTGTATGAAAAATCTTTACCTTCTTTAAATTAATTGTAGAATTCATAAATGCTTCATATACTAGCTTAGCATCCTTATTAGAACCAGCAGAATAGCCAACAATTTCTCTATTAAAGAGGTTAATTAATTTCATCAGTGCGATTATCTTTAGTCTTAAACGACCCAGAATTGCTATAATCTTTCACACATTTATTTATTATTGTAAATTTTGTTATGTCATATTCTCTTGAAATGTCTACTATAGATTTGCCATTTGGCTTTAGTGTAACTATTTGTTTCTTAAAATCATCAGTATAATTTATTAATTTTCTAGGCATAATATTTTCTCTTTTTCTATACTTTTTTTAGTTTATATCATGACCCAATAATTGCTGTCTAATTAATTATAACCAATCCATAGTATGTTCTCTTTTTATTTTATATTTTGATAATATAATCTTATTGAAGTTTACATAGACTATTTTACACTGTCTTTTAAATTAATGCAGGTCTATAATTTATTTTTTCATTAAATTGTTCTTTAACCAACAAAATGATATAATTGGGGAAAATTCCAGAAAATGATATAATTGAAAAATGCAATTTAATTATTAAAACGTATATAAATAAAAACAGGAGGGCATATTGTATTGTTAGATAATAATGAATTTGATTTATGGGCAAAATATTATGACAAAAGTGTTGAAAAAAATTCTAATAAGTACCCATTTGATGGATACTATAACGTTTTAAATTATCTTTATAATTCAATTACTAATATAAAATCAAAAAAAATATTAGATATAGGTTTTGGTACTGGATTATTAACTAATAGATTATACAGAGATGGAGCAAAAATATTTGGAATTGATTTTTCAAAAGAAATGATAAATATAGCAAAAGCCAAAATGCCTGATGGAGTTTTTATACAAAAAGACTTCAATTTAGGTATACCATCAGAATTAACAGGTGAAAAATTTGATTATATTATATCTTCTTATGCATTTCATCATTTAGATGATAATAAAAAAATAGACTTTATATGTAAATTAAAAAACTTATTATATGAGGATGGAAAAATAATAATTGGTGATGTAGCATTTAAATCAAGAAAAGATTTACTTGAATGCAAAAGGCATAACTTAACTGAATGGGATGAAGATGAAATATATATTATTGAGGATGAAATAGTTCCCTTATTATATCAAAATAATATAAATGTTAATTATAAACAAATATCTTCTTGTGCAGGCATTTTGAGCATTTATTAAAATATATCTACTTAATTTTAGTTAATATCAAGGCATATTGGCATTATATAAAAAGGGAGTGTTTAGCACTCTTTTTTTATATAATTAATTTAAAATTACAAGAGATTATTTATTCTACATTAAAATATCTATTTAAACTTCTAATTTTTTATTAGTGAAAGATAAAATTACAATATTAGTTTGTGCTAAACACATACGGCTTTTGTGAAGAATATGATTTCTCTAATGCAGTTACAACAAGGTCATTTGTCGTATTAGTTCTGTAAGTGTAGCCAATTCTCTTTTTTTCTATATAGATTTAATACCGATGCTAAATAAGTCCTACCATTTTTTAATGTATAAATATATGTTATATCTCCAACTCACTTTTCATTAAAAAGTGGATTTTAGGAAAGCCATATCTTCAATACATTTATCTAGCGATTTGTTGGAAATATGGTCATTAGATACAGAGTAAATTATATAATTTACAGAAGGTATGATTTGTAATATTTTGGCATTGGATTTGTTGTTAATATGTTATAATTATTTGGAATGGAAATGAATAAGGTGAACGGATTATGTTAATAAAAATATGATTGACTAATTATCACCATATGGTAACTGTAAAGTTTAACGTGATTTCTGGGATAAGTGACACATAAGTTGAAACAATACTGTATTTCTTGAAGATAATGGTATATTGAACGGGTTGGCGCAAAGAAAAACGGATATTGGAAGGTGATTTAAAATTGAAAAAATATTGGCTTTCAGCAGTAATGTTGATAATTTTTGAAGTAATAGCGGTGACGCTTTGGTTGACGAAAGACAATCTTTTTTATCTTTTTAATTTCAGTTATATTGGATTGTCTATATCATTGGGAATATTTTTATTTCTTAGAAAGTATAAGTATGCAAGGCGCGTTGTGCAATTGTTGATAGGATTATATATGCTGATTTACTTGGGATTTATATGCAACGAGAATATGCAGATAGAAGGCTTTTGGTATTATCTTTTTACTGGAGTATTTGAGGCTGCAACCATTCATTATGCTGTAGCCAAGATATTTGGACCACTGATTTTTGGAAGAGGATGGTGCGGTTATGCATGTTGGACGGTTATGGTGTTGGACTTTCTTCCATATAAGGTGCCAGAGCGCCCAAGAAAGAAAATAGGATGGATTAGATATGTTACATTTGTTGCCTCTTTTATATTTGTAGCAGCATTATTTCTGGCTAATGTAGGAAATATTGAATGGATTATGTTTTGGTTGTTTATTATAGGAAATGTGATTTATTATGTGGTGGGAATTATTTTGGCATTTGCCTTCAAGGATAACAGGGCTTTTTGTAAGTACATTTGTCCAATTACAGTCTTTTTGAAACCTATGAGTTACTTTTCGTTGTTACGGATAAAATGTGACAAAAATAAATGCCTCTCTTGTGGTAAGTGTAAGCGAGTGTGTCCAATGGATGTGGATATTACAGATAATTCTAGAAAGCGATTGAACGGGACAGAATGTATTCTATGCTTGGAATGCGTTAAAAACTGTCCTAATGATGCACTATAGTTTGGTGTTTTTTAGTGTTAGTTATATAAAATGTAAGTATTGGGGATAGATATGGATAAGAAAGTATATGATTTTAAAAGAATTGGAATGAGTGAAATTGATATAGTAAGGAAACTATTTACAAGCGTGTTTACGATTGAACCGTGGAATGATGATTGGTCAGATAAGGAGCAATTGGATTTATATTTGACTGATTTGATGGGACAAAGTAATTCATTGACATATGGATTGTTTGAAAATAAAGAATTAATAGGTGTTTCTATGGGACATATTAAGCACTGGTACACTGGCACAGAATATTGTATTGATGAGTTGTGTATAAAGACAAATAAGCAGGGGAACGGTATAGGAACTTATTTTTTAGATAAAATTGAAAAAGGCATAAAGGAAATTGGACTAATACAAATTTTTTTACAAACTGAGAAAAATGTCCCAGCTTATGATTTTTATCAAAAGAACGGTTTTTATGAATTGAAAGAACATGTAGCATTTGCAAAGCAAATATAGCACAAAATTTGAGGTTGTAGATTTGTTTTGGAGAACTGGTTGATTTAGTTCAATTTATTGCTTTAGCAGGCCTGTGTGAATAATAGTATTGATGAAAATATACATTATATTAATAGGATTAAGGAAAACTTAGTCCTATTTTTTATGGATTTTTACTGGGAAATAATCAAATGACTATTTGAATTCTATAAATATATAATGTAACAGTTATTAAATATGTAACAGTTTTATGTAATTCATCATAGTATGAAATATACTTATGATGAAAGGATGATAAGCATGGAAAAATGCAAAAAGTTAGAATATGCATGTGCATATATATTACTTCAAAAGTATGAAAATCTTTATTCAATAAACGAAGCTTTATGTAGAGGCACATTGTTTGCAGATTTATATAGACCATATAAGAAAAAATAAATGTTAATAAACAAAGGTTAAAAAGGAGAGAATTATGAGTTTTAAAGAATTAAGTTGTGAAATACAGAAATTACAGTTTGCGGCTATAGAATTAAATCTTTATCTTGATAACTTCCCTAATAATAAACAGGCTAAAGAAAATTATCAACAGGTTTCTGCAAAATTAAATGAATTAGTTATAGAATATGAAAAACAATATGGACCATTAAAGAATTTTGGTGCAGCATATGTACAGAATCCAGAGAAATGGGTAAATCAGCCTTGGCCTTGGGAATTATGTAAATAGGGGGGATTTTATTAATGTGGTATTATGTTAAAAAATTAGAATATCCAATAAATTTAAAATGTAAGGATCTTAGAATGGCCAAATTTTTAATGTCTCAATATGGTGGACCAGATGGAGAATTAAGTGCAGCACTTAGATATTTAAATCAAAGGTTTACAATGCCAACAGGAAAATCTAAGGCATTACTTACTGATATAGGTACAGAAGAAATGGCTCATGTTGAAATGATTGCTACAATGATTTATCAATTGATGGATAATGCTTCAGTAGAGGAAATAAAAAAAGCTGGACTTGGTGAATATTATACAGATCATGGAAAAGGATTATATTATGCAGATGCACAGGGAAATCCATGGACAGCAACTTATATACAAAATAAAGATGACGTAATAGCTGACTTATATGAAAATATGGCAGCAGAACAAAAGGCAAGAGCCACTTATGAATGGCTTATTAATTTGACAGATGAGCAGGATATTAAGGATATACTTCGATTCTTAAGGCAGAGAGAAGTAGTTCACTATCAAAGGTTTGGTGAGGCTCTTATGAATGTTCAAGAGTATTATTGTTGCAAAAATTAGGTGAAAAATCGAATAATAAATAGGAAAAAGCAGTCAGAGTGTTGGCTGCTTCTATTTATGTATTGTAAAAAATAATAAGTTTAAAATAAATTGAGCTTTCTATTTGTTAAGGTAATTAATAGGATTATATAAAAAATGTTATGAGAAATATATATTTTTATATTCTTATATTCTTATATTCTTATATATTTGCGGATGCTAATTAATAAACTCAATTCTTTTGTTATTTTAAGAATAATATAACATAACAAATAATATAAGTAGTTATAACAGTAATTTTTTAAATTGTATAACTGAAAAAAATAGTCATACTGTAACCTTTTATATGAATATATTGTAATTAGGAGGGGGAGTGTTTATGAGTATGAATTTTAAGGAGTTTATAGAAACTGATAGAGAAAGATCTAATAAGGAGAAGTTTGAAGGGACTTTTTTAGAATATCTTAATATCGTTAAGGAGCATCCTGAAGTTGTAAAATTAGCACATAAAAGAATTTATGACATGATTATAAGCAAAGGTGTTGAAGAACTAAAGGGTGAGGAAAATCCAAGAATTAGAAAAATTTATGGAAATGATGTTATAAGAAAATATGGTTTTTTCAAAAATGATTTTTATGGAATTGATAAGGTTATCATGAAGCTTGCTAATTATTTTAAATCAGCAGGTATGAAAGGTGAAGAAGCAAGACAAGTTTTATATTTAGTAGGACCTGTTGGTGCTGGTAAATCATCTATAGTTGAAAGTTTAAAATCAGCATTAGAAGATTGTGAACCTGTATATGCATTAAAAGGATGTCCGATGCATGAAGAACCTCTTCATTTGATTCCAAAGCATTTAAGACCAAAATTTGAAGAAATGCTTGGAGTTCAGATTGAAGGAGATTTATGTCCAGTATGTAGATATAAATTAATGCATGAATTAAATGGTATATATGAAGATTTCCCAGTTGAGAGAACAGGATTCTCAATAAGGTCTAGAAAAGGTGTAGGGGTAGTTCCACCAGTAGATCCTAATAATCAGGATACTTCAATACTTACAGGTTCAATAGATATTTCAAAGATGGATTTATATTCAGAAGATGATCCTAGAATATTCTCATTAAATGGTGCTTTTAATGTTGGTAATAGAGGTCTTGTTGAATTTATCGAAGTATTTAAGAATGATGTTGAGTATCTTCATACAATTATTACTGCTACTCAAGAAAAATCAGTACCATCACCAGGTAAAGGCTCTATGATTTATTTTGATGGTGTTATTGTTGCCCATTCAAATGAGGCTGAATGGAATAAATTTAAATCAGACCATACAAATGAAGCTATCCTAGATAGAATAGTAAAGATTGAAGTGCCTTACTGCTTAGAGCTTGATGAAGAGGTTAAGATTTATCAAAAGATACTTAGAAAGAGTAATTTCAAAGCTCATATTGCACCTCATACTATAGAAATGGCTGCTATGTTTGCAATTCTTTCAAGATTAGTTCCTTCTGCAAAAGTTGATGCTATGACTAAGCTTAAGATTTATAATGGTGAAGAAATAGTAGAAAAAGGAACTACTAAGAAAATTGATATTACAGAACTTAGAGAAGAAGCAGGTCAATATGAGGGTATGAAGGGAATTAGTACTAGATTTATTATTAAAGCTATTGATAATGCACTTTCAGAATCAGAATATGACTGTATAAATCCGTTAAGTATAATGGAAAGTATGATAAAGTCAGTTAAAGAATTAGATATTCCTTCAGATGAAAAGAAGAAGTATCTTGGATTTATTCAGGATAATGTTAGAAAGGAATATAATAAGATTCTTGAAAGAGAAATTACAAAGGCATTTATACATTCATTTAGAGAACAGGCAGAGAGTCTTTTCAATAATTATATAGATAATGCAGAAGCTTATGTTAATAAGAGCAAGATAAAAGATGCTTCTACAGGTGAAGAACTTAATCCTGATGAAGATTTCATGAGAAGTATAGAAGAACAAATTGGTGTTTATGCTGCATCAGCTAAGGGATTTAGATCAGATGTAACTTCATATATGTTCTATATTATTAGAAAAGGCGGAAAACTTGATTATACATCATATGAACCATTAAAAGAAGCTATAGAAAAGAAACTTACAGCTTCAGTTAAGGATTTGTCTAGAATTATAACTAAATCTAAAGTAAGAGATAAAGAACAGGATGAAAAGTATAATTCTATGGTTGAAGAAATGAAGAAAAACGGCTATTGCCTTCACTGCTGTGATGTAATATTAAAATATGCTGCTAATAATCTATGGAGAGATTAGAAAGCCATGGCTATTTTTAGAGATTATACAAATAATCAGATTGATCATGACAGATCCATAGAAGATAGAAGAAGGCATAGACAGCTAGTAGAAAAATCTATAAAAGAGAACTTAGGAGATATATTATCTGAAGAAAGTATTGTTGGAGAAAGTAAAAATAAGAAATTTAAAATTCCGATTAAAGGAATTAAAGAATATCAGTTTGTATATGGAAGAAATTCTAAAGGTGTAGCAACAGGAGTTGGTGATGAAAAACGTGGGGATAAGATTGGAAATGGAAAGAAACAGCTAGCACAAGGAAATCAAGGTGCAGGAAATGAGGAGGGTGATGATGTTTATGAAACAGAAATTACTCTGGAAGAACTTATGGATTATATATCAGAAGATTTAGATCTTCCAAATTTAGATGAAAAAAAATATTCCGAAATAATAACTGAAACAAGCGGCAAAAAGAGAGGATATCAGCTTCATGGTATAAGACCAAGATTAGCAAAGAAAAAAACTGTTATGTGTAAAATTGCTAGAAAACAGGGTAAAAAAAGAGCTCTTAGAGAAATGAATCAAGAAGAAGAAATTGAAAGATTTCCATTTAGAGAAGATGATCTTAGGTATTATAGGGTAAAGATGAAACCTAAAAAAGAAAGTAATGCTGTAATGATATTTATTATGGATGCA
Organism: Clostridium butyricum; assembly: GCA_015058525.1. GTDB lineage: Bacteria > Bacillota > Clostridia > Clostridiales > Clostridiaceae > Clostridium > Clostridium butyricum_A. The sequence continues at coordinate 18,427 of SVCE01000020.1, read as the reverse complement.
TCAGGTTCTATGGATGTAACTAAAAAATATTTAGCAAGATCATACTTTTTTGTATTAGCAACTTTTTTAAAGAAAAAATATAATAATATAGCTTTTGAGTTTATATATCATACTACAGTAGCGAAACGTGTAGATGAGTTTGAATTCTTCCACAAATCAGAATCTGGAGGAACTTATATATCTAGTGGTATAAATGAAGCTTTAAAAGTAATTGAAGAGAAATATCCTGTTTCCGCATGGAATATTTATAGTATATATGCAAGTGATGGTGATAACTGGTCTGAAGATAATGAAAGAGCAATTAAAGCTGTTAAGAAGATATGTGATGTAAGTAATCTGTTTGGATATGCAGAATTACTTCCATCCACATATACTACAACAATGTATCATAAATTTAAAAAGGAAATAGATAATTCAAAGTTTGTTCCTGTAATAATTAAAGAAAAGAAAGACTTATGGGATGCACTTAAGATTATGCTTAGGAAGGAGTTAAAGGAGGAAGAGTAATTGAAGTATAGTATAAGAGATATAGAAAAATGGAATGAAAAAATAGAAGCTAAAGTTCAAGAATATGGACTAGATTATTATCCTCAGGAATTTGAACTTATTGGATTCAATGAAATGATAGGATATGAAGCTTATGTTGGAATGCCTTCAAGGTATCCACACTGGAGCTTTGGTAAATCATATGAAAAAAGCAAAACACTCTATTCCTTAAACCTTACTGGTCTTCCTTATGAAATGGTAATTAATTCAGACCCATGTCTTGCTTATCTTATGAAAGATAATACTTTGCTTTTGCAGATTTTAACTATGGCGCATGTATATGGACATAATGATTTTTTTAAGAATAACAGGCTGTTTAAAGAGGCAACTAATGCAAAATATACATTAGAAATGTTTAATCTTGATGCAAAGATAATACGTTCATATATAGATGATCCTAGTATTGGATATGCTAAAGTAGAGAGGATTTTGGATGCAGCTCATGCTATAAGGTATCAGATAGGCAGAGCAATTGGAGTAAAGGAACTTTCAGATGAGGAAATCAAGAAAAATATGCTTGATGAATATGAGTATAAGAAGGAAAATAGGAGTATACTTGATGTTTATGAGGAAATAGAAGTTCCGAATGTAGAAAAAATTCCTTTAGAGCCTGATGATGATGTTATGGGATTTATAATAAAGCATGGAGCTCTTTCAGAATGGGAAAAATCAATTTTAAAAATTGTTAAGAGAGAAACTGAATACTTTATTCCTCAGATAGAAACTAAGATAATGAATGAAGGATGGGCAAGTTATACTCATTATAATATTTTAAAGGAACTTGATCTTCCACAGGAACTTCATTTGGAATTTTTGAAACGTCATAATGATGTAATTGCTCCAATGATAGGTGGATTGAATCCATATTATATAGGTTTTAAGATATTTGAAGATTTAGATATGAGATATGGAAGAGATAAAATATTTGAAGTAAGAGAAATAGAAAGAGATTCGTCTTTCTTAAGAAGATATTTGACTAAAGAACTGTGTGAAGAGTTGAATTTGTTTGAATATAATCATAGAACATTTGACACAGTAATAGAAGAAATATCTGATGATGAAGGATGGAAAAAGATAAGAGATACATTAAGCTATACTGCAGGAATGGGTAATATACCATATGTCAGAGTAATTGATTTGGATAAGAAAGATTATACTCTTACTTTAGAAAATATATTTGATGGAAGAGCATTGGAATTATCTTATGCAAAAGAAACTCTTAGATATGTTCAAGAACTTTGGGGACATAGGGTAAAATTAATAACAAAAGGTACTGATAATCAAGAGATAATAATAACCTGTGAACAGGATAAAAAAATTATAATAGATTAGAATATACTTTAGTAATTTCCTGGACTTTATGCATGTTATTTTGCAGAAGGTTCAGGAAATTTATTATTACTATATTTAAGTTTGCTAAATGAAATTATATAGGTGTAACTGAATTAAAAAAATATGAATAATATATATGGTGATGAAATAAGTACTTAGGAGATTTTAAGATGAACCTTAAAGGCAGCAAGACTGAGAAAAATTTATTAAAAACATTTGCAGGTGAATCACGAGCTAGAAATAAATATGATTTATATGCAGAAAAGGCAAAAGCAGAAGGATATATGTGGATTGCTGAAGTATTTGAATGTATTGCATTGAATGAATTTGCTCATGCAAGAGAAGTATATAAGAGATTTTTGGATAGAATATGTAGTACAAAAAATAATCTTATAGAATCAGCAATAAGTGAAGCTGAAGAAAGTAAAGTTGTATATAAGAATTTTGAAAATATGGCTAGAGAAGAGGGATTTTATGAAATAGCTGATTTTTATAAAGAACTTCAAGAAGTTGAAGAAATCCATAAAGAGAAATTCCTTGATTTAGCTAAGAAAGTAAAGGATAATATGATTTTTTCTTCTGAAAAGAAATCAAGCTGGGAATGCTTAAATTGTGGCTATATATATGAAGGATGTGAAGCACCTAAGAAATGTCCATTATGTAAATATCCTAAATCATATTTTAAACAATTAAAAGGTAAGGATTGCAAGTAGGAGGGCAATAAACTAATGTTATATGAGTATCCTAATGAATTTATAGTTCCTATAACTTATATTAATACGTTTGATTACAGCGTTGAAAATCACAAAGCTGAAGTTAATGAGTGTTTTATAGAAAGGAATATTGAAGAAAAAAATTCAATTAAAGATGATAGACACAAATTAGAAGATTTTATGGATATAGATTTTATTAGTGGAAGTCAAAAAGACTATTATCTTGAAAATATTAATATATATTCAGATATAGATGATGAGTATGTTAAGGAAGATACTAAAAGGGAATAGTAAGTAATGAGTAATTAATAGAATTGTTTATTAATATATTTAGTAGTATAAATGATTAGGGGAATTAAGATAATATGAAATATGATGATTTAGCTCAAAAACAATATAACAATATAGATAATTTAAGTAGGTTGCTAAAAAACTATGTTGATTCTTACAGATTACTTATTGCAAGTGCTTTAGAACTTTATAATATTAACATTGTTAAAAAAAGTGATATGAAAAAAGCATTAGAAAGAGTAGAAGGAGTTGGAGGTTTAATAGATAAGCTAATATATTCTATTGATAAATGTGAAGGAGCTTATTTAAAGTATTGTAAAATTAAAAATGAATATATGACAGTAGCAACAGTTAAAGATAAGATTTACACAGAGATAGATGAGGAACTTGATTTTCAAAATTTACCAAAGAGAGATGAAGAAGATAATTATTAGAAATAACTAATTAAAAAAATAAAACTCTGATTCATTTTGATTCAGAGTTTTATTATAATAAATTATACTTTTTTCAATCTTAATGTGCTTACCATTAAGTAAGAACCGATAAGCATCATAATTATAATAATAAATGCAGGTATGGATACGTTAAATTGAGTAATTAGCAAATTAAATAGTGCCATAAAGCAACCAACTATTGTTATTGGAACCCCTGTAAATACACCATCGAAAGTAGCTAAATTATATCTTGCTAATCTAAATGCACCACAAATAGGGAAAATAATTAATATAGCATACCCAATTATTCCTTTTGGTCCTATATTAGAAAGTTCATATAATGTATATGTTAAGATAGATGGTGCAACTCCAAATGATACTAAGTCTGCTAAAGAATCTAATTCTTTTCCTAAATCACTGGATACTTGTAAAAAACGTGCAATACGTCCATCATATCTATCTACCAAACCTGCCAATAAAATAAAAATACTTGCCATGGCATAATTTTTATTCATTACTGATAATATAGATACAATTCCACAAGATAAATTAATAAAGGTAAATAGGTTTGGAATACAACTTTTCCTCATAAAATCACTCCTAGAATTATAAAAAATACTTACAAAAACTTATTATAGCATATATGTGGAAATAATATAAGATATAAGTTATTTTTTTGTCAAAAGAGATAACTGCAAAATTTATTAAGAAATATGATTGAATTAATTTTAATGAATTATACATAGTATTAATGGAAATACTTTTTATAAACTATACATGCTGATTTATGAAAATCTCGACACTTAAAAAATATAATGATATAATACATTTTATGTTATGTATTAAGTAAAATTTGGAATAACATAATATTAATAATTTTGTGATATGTAATTTAAAAAAGTTATTTCTTTAATTAGGAGGTAGATTTATATTTTGAAAAAGGTAAGGTTTATATACAATCCATATTCAGGGGAAAATAGTATAATAAGCGAATTAGATGGTATAATAAAAATGCATCAGCAAGTTGGACTTACTATAGTTCCATACAGAATTCAAAGGGGAAGAAATTTAGAAGAAGCATTGGATATAGTTGATGAAACATATGCTTATATATTAATAGCTGGTGGAGATGGAACTGTTGACTCAGTAGTAAATGCTATGGAAAACAGAAACATAGATCTTCCAATAGGAATATTGCCAGTTGGAACTGCAAATGATTTTGGAAAGTTTATTAACATGCCTTCAGATATACAAGAAGCATGCAAACAGATTTTAGATTCAAAGCCTATTTTGGCGGATGTAGGTAAAATAAATGATAAATATTTTATAAATGTAGCTAGTACAGGATTATTTACAGATGTATCACAAAAGACAGATGTTAATTTAAAGAATACAATAGGTAAGCTTGCATATTATTTAAAGGGATTAGAAGAACTTCCTAATTTTAGAAAATTAAAAGTTAAGATTACATCAAAAGAATGTAATTATGACGGTGAGATGTATTTATTACTTGTTTTTAATGGAAAAACTGCTGGTAATTTTAATTTGGCTACACAAGCAGAAATTACTGATGGGAAATTAGATGTAATTATATTTAAAGCAATACCTATAATAGAATTATTACCTTTATTTATTAAGCTTTTAAGAGGTGAACATTTAGATTCAGATAAGGTTGTTTATTTTAAAACAGATGATGTATGTATTGAATCAGGTGAGGATATAGTAACAGATATAGATGGAGAAAGAGGACCAGATTTTCCACTTAGAATTCAATGTATAAAAGGTGGAATTAAACTTTTAGGTATAAAAGAATAATTAATTTAATACATATAAGTAACAGGAATATGATTGGAGTGAAAACATTCGTGAACTTTGCATATTATATATTTTTGTTACTTATAATTTTTTTATCCTTTTTTACATTAAAGAGAAATTTAGAAGTGTCACCTAAGAAGATAAAGATATATTTAACATTTGTAATTACATTATTTTTGTTAAGACATATAGGGTTATTTTTGCTATGTATACTTCAAAGCAGCAATATATTATATTATTTTAAACCTGTAATATACTTGAATCATATAGCAATGCCTTTGATTGTTTTAGCTGTAACATATGTTTATTTAAGATCTGAAACATTAAAATTCACAGGAAGTTATCTAATATTAAGTATAGTAGTTTTGATATATACTTATATAATAAGGGTATCAAAGCTGACTATAGAAGTAAGTCAGGCTTATGGGTTCATAGCAGATATAAGTAATGAAAGCAGCATGTATTTATTTTCTTTAATACTTATGGGAATATTACTTGTCTTAAATGTAATATTATTAGACAAACCTCATGCAAATAAGATTGGAATATGGTTTATAATAATTTCAATTGTAGTAGTTATGTTAGAAGAAGTTATTATATTAGGAGGAATAAAGGTATTTCCGTACTCAGTTATAGGGGAGATGATTTTCTTAATAATTATTAATGCTGTATTGAATGGATTTGAAAAATCTAAGCTGAATTGAAATTATGTCACTAGAATGTAAGAAGTATTTGGTAAAATAAGACTGTAAATTGATTTACAGCCTTATTTTTTTGCAAAAATTACATTTGAATTGATTATAAAAAGTATACAAATTTTATTGGAGGATATTTATGAGTATATTAAAGTGTGAAAAACTTAAAAAATATTATGGAAAAGGTGAAAGTTTGGTAAAAGCATTAGATGATGTAAATATAGAGATAGAAGAAGGAGAGTTTGTAGGAATAGTAGGTACTTCGGGAAGTGGGAAAAGTACTTTACTCCATATGCTTGGGGGATTGGATAGGGCAACAGAAGGAAAAGTACTTGTAAGAAATAAAGAGATTTTTTCTATGGATGATGATAAGTTAACTGTATTTAGAAGAAGAAACATTGGCTTTATATTTCAAAGCTATAATCTTGTGCCAGTACTAAATGTATATGAAAATATCGTACTACCTATTGAACTTGATGGGAATAAAATAGATGAGAAGTATGTAAAAGATATTATAAAGACTTTAGGCCTTGAAAATAAGGTGTATAATATGCCAGCAAATTTATCTGGAGGACAGCAGCAGAGAGTAGCAATAGCAAGAGCGCTTGTAACAAAGCCGGCAATTATACTTGCAGATGAACCTACAGGAAATCTTGATAGTAAAACAAGCCTTGAAGTAATTGGGCTTCTTAAAACTACGAGCAAAGAATTTAATCAGACTATAGTGATGATTACACATAATAAAGATATTGCTCAAATGACAGATAGAGTCATTCATATTGAAGATGGGAAAATTGTAAGGAGGCAGTAATAATGAATTTTAAAAATAATAATAATGCTGTTATAAATAAACTTACAATTAGGATATTGAAAGCAGACAAAATAAGAAATATATTTGCTATATTCTCAATAATACTTACTACAATTCTTTTTACTTCTTTGTTTGCTATAGGTGGTGGAATTGTAAAATCTGAAGAATATACAAACATGAGATAGGCTGGTGGAAGTGCACATGCAACATTTAAATATCTTGATGAAGAAGAATTAGAAAAAATTAAACAGCATCCACTCATTAAAAAATACGGATATAGCATTATGTTTACTAACGCTGAAAATATAGAATTATCAAAAATTAATACAGAAATAAGATATGCACAAGATGAAGAAGCTAAGATGTATTTTTCATATCCAGAAACAGGGACAATGCCAAGTGAAATAGATGAAATTGCAACAGATACGAGAGTACTAGATATTTTAAAAGTTCCACATAAAATAGGAGAAAATGTAACAATAAAATATAGTATTTGGGGTAAAGAGCATACAAAGAACTTAAAGTTATGTGGTTTTTGGGAAAGTGATGATATTTCTCTAGCGAGTATGATGTGGGTTTCAAAAGAGTTTGTAGAAGATGAGCTTGCAGAAAATAATTTTAATGTGAATAAAGATGGTAATGCAGGTGCAATAAATTTAGATGTTATGTTTAGTAATAGTCTTGATATAGAAGGAAAAGTAAAAGATGTTATTACTGAAAGTGGATATAATATTGATAAAAATGATAATAATTATATTGCAAGGGGGGTAAATTGGTCATATGTAACTACAAATTTTGATAGTATAGCTGAAATGGTAGCTCCGATGTTGATTTTAAGTTTACTAATAGTATTCACAGGCTACTTAATAATATATAATATTTTTCAAATTTCAGTGGTTAAAGATATAAGATCATATGGTCTCTTGAAAACTATAGGAGTAACCAAAAAGCAGCTTAAGAAACTGATTAGAAAACAAGCATTTATGTTATGTATAATAGGCATACCTATAGGATTAGTAATTGGATTTTTTATTGGTAAGAGCATACTTCCTATTATTTTAAGTACAACAAATATAGATAAAATATCAATATCAATTAATCCATTTATATTTATTGGTTCAGCTATTTTTTCCTTAATTACAGTTTATATAAGCTGTATGAAACCAGGGAAAATTGCTTCGGAAGTATCACCTGTAGAAGCAGCTAAATATTGTGAAGTTATTACTCAAACTAAAAATACAAATAGAAAAAGTAGTAATGGATCTAAATTATATAAGATGGCCCTATATAATTTACAGAGAAATAAAAAGAAAACTCTTATTGTAATAATTTCAATGTCATTAAGTATTGTTTTATTTAATTCAATATATACATTTACAAATAGTTTTAATATGAATAAGTATATATCAAAGAATATAGTAACAGATTTTGTTGCTGCAAATGCTAATTATTTTAATGTTAAGAAACAGTTTCATAATGAAAATGATGTTATTTCTGAAACTATGATAAATAGTATTAAATCATCTCAAGAATTTAAAGATGGAGGACGAATTTACTATTCATCAGTTGGTTCAGAAAACGGAGATAAGTTAATTCAGCTTTATGGTTTTGATGATTTTCCAATATCAAAACTGAAAGTACTTGATGGAAGCTTAGATGAGGAAAAATTAAAAACTGGAGGCTATATTTTAGAAGCAATCAGGCCTAATGATAATGGTAAATATAATATTGATAAAGTAGCTTTCTCAGTTGGAGATAAGGTTACTATAGATTATACAAGTGGAACTAAGACATATGAAGTGTTGGCAATAGTTGGAATGAATTATTCATTAAGTGTAAGATATAGAACGGGTCACAAAAATAAATATGTTCCGGAAATGGTGTTACCTTCAGATGAATTTAGTAAAAATATTGATAATCATCTTACAATGAGTTACGTATATGATGTTAATAATGAAGATTTAGATAAAGCAGAAACATATATTAATGAGTATACAAGCTCAGTTGAAAAAAATATGAATTATGAATCTAAGCAGACTTTTGTTAAAGAATTTGAAAGTTTAAAAAATATGTTTAACTTATGTGGAAACACATTGGTGTTTGTTATTGGGGTAATAGGTATTCTTAATTTTATTAATTCAATATTAACAAGCATAATTTCGAGAAAACATGAATTCGCAATTATGCAGAGTATAGGAATGACCAATAAGCAGCTTAAAAAAATGCTTATGTTTGAAGGAATGTATTATGCACTAATTACAATAATAGTAAGCAGCATTTTATCTGTAATAGGCTCAATTTCATTACTTAAATCAATATCAAAGCAATTTTGGTTTTGTGAGTATATATTTACAATAAAGCCTTTAGTTATAATTACAGCATGTTTATTGATTTTTGCTATTTTCATACCAATGATATCATATAAGTCAATTAATAAATCAACAGTAATTGAAAGGTTAAGGGAAGTGGAATGATTAAATTAACCAATATGTTATAATAGTGCAAAGGTGGGGAGATAAAATGTCTAAAATATTAGTAGGAGATGATGATAAAAGTTTAAATAAGGGCTTGAAGTATGCAATTAATAAGGCAGGGTATGATGTTATTTCAGCATTTGATTATAATGAAGCTGTTACGAGCTTAGATGAAAATAATATTATGCTTGCAATAATAGATATTAATCTCACTCATGGAAGTGGATTAGATTTATGTAAGCTTATTAGAAATAAGTCAATGCTTCCGATAATCTTTTTGACTGCAAAGGATACAGAAGAGGATATAGTTAAAGGCTTTAAATTTGGCTGTGATGATTATATTTCAAAGCCGTTTTCAGTACCAATACTTCTTCAAAGAATTGATGCAGTATTAAGACGAAGCGGCAAGGATAAAAAGAATATTTATATGTGTGATGAAGGCAGACTTAAAATTGATTTTGATAAGATGGAAGTTTTTAAAAATGATGATGAATTAAAGGTAACTCCAAAAGAATTTAAAATACTTAAGCTTTTGTGTGATAATCGGGGAAAGGTATTGCAAAGAGAACGTATTATGGAGAAAGTATGGGATATAAATGAAGAATTTATAGATTCAAATTCATTAAGTGTTGCGATAAAAAGACTCCGTGAAAAAATTGAGGATGATTCTAAAAATCCTAAATTTATAATTACTGTATTTGGAATCGGATATACGTGGGGAATAGAATAGATATGAAAAAAGACTATAGTTTATGTTTCATTTTTGTCATAAGTATTTTGTGTATTGGATTCAGTATATATAGCTATTTAAAATATAATAATAGAAATTTTAGCTTTGATATAATATGCTTTTCTATTTTACTTTTATTAATTTTTATTTGCTATTATATGTATATAAATAGATATGTTAATAATATATTAGAGAAATTAAATCTACTTATAAATAACATAATAGATAAAAAAGAAGATGAAATTTTCTCAACGTTAAATGATGATTTATTATCTAAGCTTCAAAATAATACAATTAAACTAATAAATATTTTAAAAGCTGAAAATGAACGTGAGCATAAATCTAAAAATGAAATACAATCATTAATATCAGATATATCTCATCAATTAAAAACACCTTGTACTAATTTAAAAATGTATTTTGAGTTTTTGAAAAATGAAGATTTATCTAGTGAAGAAAGAAGAGAATTTATTGATATATTAGACATTCAGACGCAAAGGCTTAATTTTTTAATAGAGAGTATGATAAAAATGTCTCGTTTAGAAAGTAATTTAATTAATCTTAAAGTTAAAAATACTAATTTATCAGATGTTTGTTTAATGGCTATACGTCAGGTTTATGAGAATGCAAGGAAGAAAAATATTGAAATTAAATTTGTAGCTAAAGATGATATTAATATTTTTGTTGATGAAAAGTGGAGTGCAGAAGCTATATTTAATATTTTAGATAATGCAGTAAAATATACATCTAGTGGTGGAGTAATTAAAGTATCATTAAATGAATATGATTTATTTTGTATGGCTGAAATTAAAGATACAGGAATGGGAATAGAGAAAGAAGATATTAATAATATATTCAAAAGATTTTATAGAGGAAAAAATACTGATAATATAAATGGAGTAGGGATAGGATTATTTTTAGCTAATGAAATAATTACTAAAGAGAAAGGTTTCATAAAAGTTAAGAGTGAAAAAGGAGTAGGAAGTACATTTTCAGTAATGCTTCCTATAAGAAACTCAAATTAGATTAGAATTATAGAAATATAAACTAATTCAAATATCACATAAATATAAAGTTTACACATTATATTTATTGTATAATGTGTTGAAAAATAAAGAATAAACTGTATTAAAATATAAAATAAGCAGTTTATTCTTTTTATTTATATATTAATGAGTAGTGCGTCTCTTACCAGAATTTCTTTTGTTTGAATTTCCCCATGGTTTTGGATTTGATCCTTTTTGACTTCTATTTGAAGTTCTGCCTGAAGCATTTTTTGATGAATCAGATTTATTACTAGAGTTATTTTTTGAATTATTGTTTTTATGTTTTCCTTGGTAGCCAGTTTTTCTAGGAGCAAATCCTATAAGACAGTCTTTACCATTTCCAATTAAATCTTCTCTATGAGCCTTAATTAATGCTTTTTTTACTTTATTGTAATTTTTAGGCATACCAAATTGAATTAATGCTCTTTGCATATCTTTTTCTTCTTGAGTTTTTGGAGTATATACTTCTTCTCCAGTAAGCGGGTTCATTCCTGTATAGTAAATAGTAGTTGAAAGACTACCAGGGGTAGGATAAAAGTCTTGAACCTGTTCAGGAGTATATCCCATTTGTTTTATGTATTGTGCAAGTTCTATAGCTGCATTTAAATCTGAACCAGGGTGAGAAGACATTAAATAAGGAACTAAGTATTGCTTCTTATTTAATTTTTTATTTATTGCAAAATATTTATTTACAAATTTATCGTAAACTTCTCTTTTTGGTTTACCCATTTGATTTAAAACTTTAGGTACTACGTGCTCTGGAGCAACTTTTAACTGACCACTTATGTGATGTTCACATAATTCATGGAAGAAAGATTCATTTTTATCGTGAATTAAGTAGTCATATCTGATACCAGAACGTATAAATACTTTCTTTATTCCAGGAAGTTTCCTAACTTTTTTCAATAATGATAAATATTCAGTATGATCTATTATTAAATTCTTACAAGGTTCTGGGAACATACATTGTTTTGCTTTGCAGGTACCATGTACTTCCTGTTTCTTACATGCTCTATGTCTGAAGTCAGCAGTTGGTCCTCCAATATCATGTATATATCCTTTGAAGTCAGGTAATGTTGTTAATAATTTTGCTTCATCAATAATAGATTCCTGGCTTCTGTTTTGAATAACTCTTCCTTGGTGGAAAGTTAAAGCACAGAATGAGCATGAACCAAAGCATCCTCTGTGGCTTGTAATTGAAAATCTAACTTCCTGAATAGCAGGAATTCCACCTTTCTCTTCGTATATAGGATGGTATGTTCTAGTGTAAGGAAGATTGTATGTAATATCCATTTCTTCTTGAGTTAAGTTTTCTTGAGGTCTGTTTTGAACCAAGTATCTGTCACCGTGTTTTTGTATTATAGTTTTGCCTATAATAGAATCTTGTTCATAATACTCGAGTTTGTAAGCTTCGTTGTAAGCTTTTTTATCTTTACATATTTCTTCAAATGATGGAACTATAATAGCATCTTTAATATTAGAAATATCATTAGTTATATAACATGTTCCACGTATGTTCGTTATATTTTTTATATTTGCACCATATCTAAGCATATCTGCTATTTGTACTACAGTTTTTTCGCCCATTCCATACATTAATAAATCTGCTTTAGAATCTACAAGAACACTCCTTCTTACTTTATTATCCCAGTAGTCATAGTGAGCGAATCTTCTTAAACTAGCTTCGATTCCACCAATGGCTATAGGAATATCTTTAAATGCTTCTCTTATTCTATTACAGTAAACAATTATAGCTCTGTCTGGTCTATATCCTGATTTTCCACCAGGAGAATATAAATCATCTCTTCTTCTTTTTTTTGCAGCTGTATAATGATTGACCATTGAATCGATATTTCCAGAGTTAACTAAAAATCCATATTTAGGTCTTCCAAGTCTTTTAAAATCTTCAGCACTATGCCAGTCTGGTTGGGCTATTACACCTACTGAAAAACCTTCAGATTCAAGAGTTCTTCCTATGATAGCAGTTCCGAATGAAGGATGATCTACATAAGCATCACCAGAAACTATTATAAAATCTAATTGTTTTATGCCTCTTTTTTGCATATCTTCTTTGCTTATAGGTAAAAATTCTTTACAAAGTTTCATATAAATAATTACTCCAATTCTCAAAATTTTAGAATATAGTTTTTAAAATTTAAATTTTAAATATTATCTTTAGTTATTTTAAAAACATTTTTCTATTTATGTATTAAATAGTGGTTTATTTTATCAATAAGACTATAAATTCATTAAAAAATTTTTTAATTAAATATGAATATTAAATATTGAGTCTTAATGTATATTAACATAAGGATAATTAGTTTACAAACAATAATGAGTGGTATACATTCCAGTAATATATTTATTATTAAAAAAATATATTATTAAGATATAAAATATTATTGCCTTTTGTAATGTATGTAATATAATAAATAGGAGACAATTTACGTTATTTATAAAAATATGCGTAAGTTTATTTTGAAAACTGATTTTTTATCAGTATAAATAATTATTAAAATTGCTATTTTTTGAGTTTAAAGGTGGTGTAAATGATGGAGGATGGACCTCAGAATAGTAAATATCATACGACAAAATTAAATATTTATCAGAGAGAAGTCATTTGTCAGTTATTAGCCTTGCTTAATAGACATAAGGGTATACAATCTTAAAAATATAAGTTATTGTAGATTCTTATAAGTTTAAGATTATATACTAAATTATACTGAATTTAGCCTGCTTCTCTCTGTGTAGAAGTAGGAGGAATCTTTATGAAGAAATTAACCATGTTTCTATATACAAACATCTTAAATAAGAAAGTTTATGATGAATTTAATGATGTTTTGGGAATTCTAAAGGATGTATACGTAACTACAGAGGAAGGGTATCCACGAATAATAGGATATAAACTAAAGAGAGATGGAGTTACTTTTCATTATGAATTTAGATATATAGAATTCATAGAGAGAGATGGAAAAGTAAGGATAAAAACTAAAGGGAGTAAGGAAATACTTCCTATGAGGTATACTTATCTTCTTTCTGAAAATCTATTGGATAAAAAGATAGTAGATATTAATGGAAAGCAGGTTGTACGTGTTAATGATTTAAGAATTGCACTTCTTGCAGGTGAGTATAGAGTAGTTGGAGTTGAAGTTGGACCTTTTGCACGATATAGAAGATTAGGTGTATCTGGAGTAATGAAACTTATTTATAAAATATTAGGCAAAACTATTGAAGATACTGTTTTGAGATGGGATGATGTTGAATCTGTTGAAATGGTAGATAACAATTTAAAAATTTCTGTGCCATATAAAAAACTGTCAAAGATGCATCCAGCTGATTTAGCAGATATACTAGAAAATCTTGATACAAATTCAAGAAAGCAGGTTTTAGAATCATTAGATGAAGATTTAGCAGCAGATACTCTTGAAGAAATAGATTCTGAATATAAAGGAGCTATAATAAAGGAGTTGTCTGATAGTAAAGCTGTTGAAGTACTTGAAAATATGCCTAGTGATGAGATTGCGGATTTACTTGATGATCTTGATGAAGAAGAAAGAGAAAAAATCCTTATAAATTTGGAAAAAGAAGATGCAGACGAAGTAAAGGAACTTTTACAGTACGAAGATGAGACTGTTGGTAGTATAATGAGTAAAGATTTCATTTCTGTTAATTTAGATATTACTATTGGTGATGCTATAGATTTATTAAAAGAAATGAAACCAGATGAAGAAGTTATGTATAATATATATATTACAAATGAAGAAGAAAAAATTGAAGGAGTAGTTCCTATTAGAGATTTAATAATATATGATACAGATGTGAAGATTAAAGAAGTCATGGATACTACAGTAACCCATGTAAGGCATGATGATGAAATTAATGAAGCAATAGAAGCAACAGCAAAATATGATTTAAACTGTGTTCCTGTAATAGATGAAGAAGAAAAACTTGTAGGTATAGTAATAATTCATGATATAATTGATGAATTTTTATATCCTTTATGGAAAAAGAAGAACTAAAAAAAAGTCAACACTTTTGAAAAAAATTCCTAAAAGTGTTGACTTTTTGTATTTTTATCATATAATAAGAGTATAAAATTTATCAAAACACTCAGAATTAAAAACTATGAAAAAGGAAAGTAGCATAAAGGAATCTTAACAGAGAGAAAAGGAAGCTGAGATCTTTTCATGCAGGAATTTATGTGAAGTGCCCTTTGGAGTTGAAACTTGAATTATAGTAAGGTTCTCCGGATTCATCCGTTAAAGTGATATGGCATATTAGTGCTGAATTAAGGTGAGGTTTATTTAACCTAATTAGAGTGGAACCGCGGAAGTTACTTCGTCTCTATAATATAGATATTATAGTTGATGAAGTTTTTTTGTTATATAAATTAAAGTTATTAAGTGCACAAATAATTGAAGTAAATCTAAACATATGATTTTATTCTTCTAATTTATATGACAGATTACTAGAATAAGCAAGTAAAAAATAATAATTATCAGAATTAATTAATATAAATTTAGTTTTGGAGGATTAAGTATATGATTTATAATGGGATTTTAGATTTAATAGGAAATACACCAATTTTAAAGGTAAATAATTTAATTAATGGTGAAAATATTGCAGATATTTATGTGAAATTAGAAAAGTTTAATCCAGGTGGAAGTGTTAAAGACAGAGCAGCCCTTGGAATGATTGAAAAAGCAGAAAAACAAGGATTATTAAAAGAAGGTTCTGTAATAGTTGAGCCTACTAGTGGAAATACAGGTATAGCTCTTGCATTTATTGGGAAATTAAAAGGGTATAAAGTTATTATAGTAATGCCTGAAACTATGAGTAAGGAAAGAAGAGATTTAATAAAAGCATATGGTGCTGAACTAGTGTTAACAGAAGGTGCTAAAGGAATGAAAGGAGCTATAGAAAAAGCTTTAGAAATAGGTAGTGGAGAGGGATATTTTATTCCACAGCAATTTGAAAATATAGCTAATCCAGAAAAGCATTATGCTACTACAGCAGAAGAAATTTATAAAGATATTCCAGACTTAGATGCATTTGTAGCAGGTGTTGGAACTGGCGGAACATTAATAGGAATATCTAAAAATTTAAAAAAGAAAAATCCTAATATTAAAACTATAGCAGTTGAACCAGAAACATCACAAGTATTAAGTGGAGGAAATCCAGGTTCTCATAAAATTCAAGGTATAGGAGCAGGTTTTATACCAAGCATTTATGAAAAGGAATTTGTAGATAAGGTTGTTCCTGTAGAAGATAAAAATGCGTTTAATACAGCAAAGGCTTTTGCGGATAAAGAGGGAGTATTAGTAGGTATATCAGCGGGAGCAGCAATTTATGCAGCAATTGAAGAAGCTAAAAAATTAGGAAAAGGAAAGAAAGTTTTAGCTATAGCTCCAGATGGAGGAGAAAAATATATCTCAATGGGATTGTATGATTAGTTAGTATTTTTTAAATATAAATTCACTGAATTAAACGAAAGGAGAGATTATAGCTGTGTTTAAAAGATTAAATTATGATTTACAAAGGGTCTTAGATGAAGATCCAGCAGCTAAGAGTAAATTAGAAATATTATTATTATATCCATGCATTCATGCTATAATAGCATATAGATTATCACATTTTCTTTATAAGCATAAAAGTTTTTTTTTAGCTAGATTAGTATCACAGTTATCTAGATTTTTTACAGGAATAGAAATTCATCCAGGAGCAACAATAGGTAAAGGGTTATTTATTGATCATGGAATGGGAGTAGTTATTGGAGAAACTGCAGAAATAGGAGATAATGTTACTATTTATCATGGAGTAACACTTGGTGGTACTGGAAAGCATAAGGGAAAGAGACATCCTACAATAGGAAATAATGTATTAATAGGAACGGGGGCTAAGGTTTTAGGTCCGATTACTGTTGGCGATAATGCTAAAATAGGGGCAAACTCAGTAGTTCTTCACAATGTACCAAAAGGAGCTACAGCAGTAGGAATAAGAGCTAAGAATATATTAAAAAACAGACCAAAGTCATCAATTATTGAAATTAGAGATATAAAAGGCAGAAAAAGAAAAATATTTAATGACATGGTTATATAGAGGAAAGTAAATGGGAGTAAAAGAAGATATAATAAAATATTGTCTTTCAATAGGTATAGATTCAGTGGGATTTATTAAGGCAAGAAAGTTTAATGAATTAGAAAAGTTTTTTAAAGATAGAAAAGATAAAAACTTAGAAAATGAATTTGAGGAAAATGAAATAGATTTGCGTATTAATGCAGATAAGTGGTTTGAAGGGGGAAAAACTATAATATCTATAGCTTTTCCCTATCTTTATGCTAAAGAAAATCTTAATAATGGTTTTTCAGTATATACTAGAGGAATGGATTATCATTATGTAGTGAATAAGTATTTAAATGAAATATGTAGCATAATTGAAAATCATGGTGGAACAGCAAAAGGATTTGTTGATAGTAATACATTGCCAGAAAGATATTTAGCATATATTTCTGGTGTTGGATTTATAGGAAAAAATAATATGATTATAACTAAAAAACATGGCTCATATGTATTTTTGGGAGAAATTATAACTGATTTAGAAATTTATGAAGAGGATAAAAGAAAATTTAATGAAATAAGTTTATTTAAGGAATGCGGAGAATGTAGTATATGTTATAAGGAATGTCCTACAAAAGCAATTAATCCCAATATGAAAAATTGTAATATATGTCTTTCATATCTTACTCAAAAAAAAGAATTACAAGATTGGGAAATAAAAAAGCTTGATGGCAGAATATTTGGATGTGACAGCTGTCAGTTAAAGTGTCCTTATAATGAAAAAGCTGAAGTATCTGTAATAGAAGAATTTAAAGCAATGGATTTTATGAATGCTAGTAATGAAGATTTTATAATTAATATGAATAATGGTGAATTTAAAGAACATTTTAAAAAAACTTCATGTGGCTGGAGAGGAAAAAATATATTAAAAAGAAATGCATTAATAAGAAAAGCTTTATTTTTAAATGATAAAGAAATAGAAAATATTAAATTTGAGTCACCATATTTAAATGAATATAAAAATAGAATAATTAATAAAAAGATATGAATTATATTGTAAATGCAAGTAAATATTTTACAATTATGCGATGATAAATACTATATGATATAATTATGTATATATTTATAAGAAAGGGTGACGAGGGATGTTATCTCCCATAACAGTAAAAATTCTAAATTTTCTACCTGATAGTTTCCTAGTTAAGGTTGCTAAAAGGCTTGTTAATGGATATATAAAAAAATATGCTAATTTAAGTATAAATGGATTAGAAAATATAGATGAAATAAAAAAGCCAAGAATATTTGTATGCAATCATTTAAGTAATTCAGATGGACTTATATTAGATAACTAGACTTGTGCATTAAATAGGAAAAATTTAAGCTACTAGTCCTAATTTGGAAACAGTAGACTCTAGACTAATCCCGTTATCTGCACATTCATGTGCAAAAGCAACTATTTTTACCAAATAGTTGTTTCGGAAGT
>SVCE01000019.1 GCA_015058525.1 Clostridium butyricum | reverse complement strand
GTGTGTGAAAAACTTTACAGGTGAGGCAGAAAGAAATTGTAATTGAAGAAGTAAAGCAAGAACGGGAAATAATGAATAGAGAGGTTATGAAGAAATTATTAGTGGTGAGCAATTAAAAATATAACAAAAAACATCAAGATTTGAAGTGGTTCAAACCTTGATGTTTACTACAATGGTGACTCATACGGGAACTTGGGAGCATATTTTATTGCCTTTTGTTATAGTACGAAACAGCCTGTAAAGTTTGAAGTATACAAGCTTTACAGGCTATTTTATATTACTTCCAATTCTCTTACATTTTGATAAAGCTGAACTTTTTGTCACCGAGGTGTCACCTTTTTGTCTCCTTGGTGTAGCTAATATCATTATGCATAAGTATTCATATGCGTATAAAGTTTATACTATATGATTATGTATTAAAATTGAGAGAGTAGAAAATAATATTAAAATATAATTGTTAATAAAAATTATTTATTTTTTATACCATATATGGTATATTAAATGTAAGAAATGCATATAATATTTAAAAAGAAAGGTTTAATATGTGGGATGTAGATTTCTATAGAACAGAAGACAATGTAGCTCCTGTAGAAATATTTTTAAGAGAACTTGACATTAAAATGAGGGCAAAAGCTCTTCATGAACTAAAAATTTTAGCTGAATTTGGAACACAATTACGTGAACCATATTCAAAACCAATTCAAGGTGGTATATTTGAATTAAGAATAAAACAAAGTAGTAATATTTCAAGAATTTTTTATTTTTTTCGTAGTGGAAATAAGATAATTCTTACTAATGGATTTTTGAAAAAGACTCAAAAAACACCCAAAAGTGAAATTCAAAAAGCTATTAAATATAAGGAAGATTTTGAGAGGAGGCATAATAATGAGTGATTTAGATATTTTCTTTGAAGAACAAATGAAAGATGACAAATTTAAGGCAGAATTTAATGCACTATCTCCTAAATATGAATTAGTAAGAGAAATAATAAAAGAAAGAACTGCACAAAACTTGACTCAAAAGGAATTTGCAGAAAAAATTGGGGTTAAACAAAGTAATATTTCAAGGTTAGAAAGTGGTAATTATAATCCAAGTTTTGACTTTTTAATAAAGGTTGCAAAGGGGCTAGGAAAAGAACTGCATATTGCATTTAGATAGAATTATAAATCTTAAGCTTATCAATAATTTTGATAAGCTTTTTTTAACGCAGTAAAGTTGTGTGTGGTATAATATTTTGGAAGAAGGAGGATGTTAGAATGGTAAATCAAGAGATTAAAGAAAACAAGAATGTTATAACCAAGCCTTGGATTTGGGTTGTTGCAGTTGTTTTATTAATTGGTAATCCGATTTTAGGTTTGCCTATAATCTTAATTTTAGCTGGGTTATTAATCTATTCAAAAATTTATTTTAGAGGAAAAAAATTCAGTCAAATTAAATCAAGTATCAATGTATACATAAAAGATTGTAATGATTTAAATGCACATATCGAAGATTTAAGAAGTTCTTATGTCAAATCTAATAAAACTGATTATGGTGAGGCACAGTTTACAAATATAAGTAAGCACAATTATAAAAAGAAGGGATTGAATGCTAAGTTTGCTCCTAACATTTATGATTGTAGTAGACAAGTTTGTGGTAATGCACAGAAGCAACCATTCAAGTATATCTGTAAATACTTCAACATCAAGGCAAATGAAGAAACATTAAGCCAATTTGAAGAAGTGCTAAATAATTTTTCAGCAGCTGAGGAAGGTAAAATTTTATTAAAAAATAAGAAAGATGATATTCTTGAAAGTATCAAAACTGATGTTCCAGCAATTATTAGAAAACTATTTGCTAAGGATTTAGAAAAAAATCTTGGATTTAAAGAAATCAAATTTAATGAATTATATTTCCCACAATTTACATTTAGATATATTTCATCTGGTGGAAATTCAGGAACAGAGTTTACAACTACAATGGATATTCCAATGTTAGAGAGATTTATTTCTTATATTGATGAGAACGTAAAAAGAAGAAAGTCTGCTGCTGGTCAAAGAGCTTTAATGACACCTAGACTTAGAACACGAATTAAGGAGAGAGATAATTATACTTGTAGACAGTGTGGAAATTCAACTGCAAATGAGCCGAATCTATTGCTTGAAATCGATCATATTATTCCAATTGCTAAGGGTGGACTTACAGAAGAAAGTAATTTACAAACTTTATGCTGGAAGTGTAATAGAACAAAAGGTTCAAAAATTATGTAATTTAATAAGAGCGTTTCGACGCGAGAATGTCATAAGAATTGTGTAAATTGAATAATTTACTTTTTTATATAACTGGAAATTTTCTTTCCAGTTATATTTTTAAGATTTTTAGAAATACTAAAACTAAGTATTTTACTGTATTTAGTTCGCTTAAAAAACTGGATATTATACTATAGTTTGCAAATATGTACAAGCTAAATTGCTAACGCTTCGTCTATTCTTTCTTTAAACATTATTTCTAATTATAAAAGTGTTGTTCCCCAATTAGGTATTGGTGCAGTCCATTTTTTCTTTACCTGTTCTGTTGCCAAGAATAGTGATTTTCTCAATGAATCATCAGTAGGAAATACAGTTCTAGTTTTAGTAAATTTTCTT
>SVCE01000018.1 GCA_015058525.1 Clostridium butyricum | reverse complement strand
GCTCTACCAACTGAGCTAGTGAATCAAATGGCTGGGATGGCAGGATTCGAACCTACGCATGTAGCAGTCAAAGTGCTATGCCTTACCGCTTGGCGACATCCCATCAATGGGGTGAACAAAGGGACTCGAACCCTTGACAACCAGAACCACAATCTGGCGCTCTACCAACTGAACTATGCCCACCATATTAATTTTAAATGGTGCGCCATCAGGGATTCGAACCCTGGGCACCCTGATTAAGAGTCAGGTGCTCTACCAACTGAGCTAATGGCACTTATTTGGTGCGTCTTAAGGGATTCGAACCCCTGGCCCACGCCTTAGAAGGGCGTTGCTCTATCCAGCTGAGCTAAAAACGCATATATCCTCAATCAAGAACATATTTATTTTATATTACAAATTATAATATGTCAATATTATTTTTAAATTTATCACAAAATATTTTTTAATGACTAATTAAGAACTTTATCACTTAATATCAAAGATTATTTTACTTTATATGTAAACATTGATTAATTTTATCAAAAGTCCTACAATACCATCATAAAGTAGTTTAAATAGAAGGTGAATTTAATATGATTTACATATGTAGTGCAATGTATATAGAAGCTGAGCCTTTTATAAAAACATTGAATTTAAAGAAAGATACAAACATAACTCAATTTCAAATGTTTAGAAATGAAAATTTTATACTTCTAATAACAGGAATAGGTAAAATAAAGTCCTCTATTGCGGCAACGTATATGCTTACAAAATACACACCTCATGAATCAGATATATTTTTAAATATTGGATTCTGTGGCAGTCAAAATATGAGCTATAAAATAGGACAAGAATTTTTGTGTAATAAAATAATTGATAACGATACAGAAAAAACTTATTTTACAGATATTCTTTTTAAGCATCCTTTTAAGGAAACAAATATCGAAACATTCTCTACAATCATACACTCTAAAAAACAAACAGAGAATATTAATGGAGATCTTGTGGATATGGAAAGCTCCGCTTTATATGAAACTGCCTTGACTTTTATGCAGCCTCATCAAATATTCTTCATAAAAATAATATCAGATTATCTTAATACACACTTTAATGAAGATAATGCATCAAAACTAAAATTATTAATTAATAATTCAAGTAAAAAAATAATCCCATGGATAACTGAATTAAATGAAAAATTCAACTATAGTAAAGATATACTGTCTCCTAAAGATATAGAATTAATAGATAAATTATCTAACAACTTAAAACTTTCATGTACCATGAAAAATCAATTCAAGCAAATTATAAAATATAACGAACTGCTAAACAATAGTTTTTCAGATATAATTTCAACCACTCTACACTTGAAATGCAAATCTAAAAAGGAAGGAAAGATTTATCTTGAAGAAATTAAGAAACGATTTATTTAATTCGTATTTTTCACACATATATATAGAAAAAAAAGCTTTAAATCATCCAAATACAATAAAAATTTTATCTCACTTTAAAAATTCTACTATCGTAGAAATAAATCATTATAAAGATGTTTTTTCAAGAAGCCACCAAAACTTTTATCTACAAAAACAAAGTCCAAGTTTAATACTTGCAGTAAAAACTGACAACTTAATATATGAAGGAGCTCGTTTTTGCGATGACTTTGGTAACGAGCATTTTTACTATACTTCAAGCCTTATGAATTGCATATATAATTGTGA
The DNA here is from genome assembly GCA_015058525.1 of Clostridium butyricum. Lineage (GTDB taxonomy): Bacteria > Bacillota > Clostridia > Clostridiales > Clostridiaceae > Clostridium > Clostridium butyricum_A. Next base: position 13,529 of record SVCE01000018.1, on the reverse strand, counting down.
GTACTGTTACTTACAAGGTATGTATTCATCTGCAAATATAGTTGTATTTGTAAACTTAGAGGATATTTTTAGCGAAGTAGAACATCTTCTTACCAAACATCCTGTATATTTGTGTATTTCTTACGATACAGATATACTAGCGTTTGAGAATATACTTGGATATGCATCTAAATGGATTGAATTCACCAAAAAACATCCTGACTTAAAAATTGAGCTACGTACAAAAAGCGCAAGTTTCACTTCCATTGAAAGTATAACCCCATGTAAAAATGTAATTCTTGCATGGACTTTATCTCCAAAAAAAATCTCTAAAAACTACGAAGACAAAACTCCTAAGCTTGAAGAAAGATTAAAAAGTGCACAACAAGCTATTAATAAAGGATGGAATGTACGAATATGTTTTGATCCAATTTTATATTTACGTAACTGGAGAGAAAATTATAAAGATCTTATAAACACTACTTTTAAAATTCTTCCAAAAGATAAAATTTATGATGTAAGTATAGGTGTATTTAGAGTTTCAAATGATTATTTAAAAATAATGAGAAAACAGAGATTTGATTCAGTAATATTAAACTATCCTTTTACTACTGAAAATAAAATATGTACATACGATAAAAACTTATCAGACAAAATGATTTCATACGTGTACAATCTTGTAAATAAATATGTACCAAAAAACCAAATTTATATTTAATATAAAACACCAATGAAAGGACTGACAAAAATGGACACAGCTATAGTAACAGGTGCGTCTTCAGGCATAGGATTAAGTATAACTAAACTGCTATTAAAGCAAAACTATAAAGTTTATGGTTTTGGAAGAGATTTTTCTAAATACAGCAATTATTTTTCTATTGAAAATAACTTTATTCCTATATCATGTAACTTAATGAATACTTCTTCATTATGTGAAAAAATCAAAGAAATTAGCAAGAACGAATCTATAAAAATTCTTGTAAATAACGCTGGTGTAGGATATTTTGGACCACACGAAGAACTTAATCCAAAGAAAATCCACGAAATAGTAACTATCAATCTTGAAGTTCCTTTAATTCTCAGCCAGCTATTATTAAGACACTTAAAGAAAACTAACGGTTACATAATAAATATTTCATCTATAGAAGCAAAAAAATCTAGTGTATATGGTTGTGCCTATGGTGCTACCAAAGCTGGATTAACCCACTTTTCAGAAAGTCTTTTTGATGAAACAAGAAAATATGGAGTAAAAGTAGCCACAATCCATCCAGACATGACAAAAACTGATTTTTATAGGAATTCTAATTTCAAAGAAACAGAAGACATTAATACTTATATAACTCCAGATGAAGTAGCTCAAGCTGTAAATATGGTATTATCTCAAAGAGACAGCTTAGTTTGTACAGATATTACACTTCGCCCTCAAAAACATAAAATCATGAGAAAATAACTGCAGATAAGTAATCTATACAACAATAAAGAACTGGATACTAATAATTAATATCCAGTTCCTTATGCTTTAATTATTCTATTTTATCTTAATAATTTGCTACTCGTTGATCCATTTCACCTGAATCACTTAAATGGTAAGAAATTTTACCTTCATTTACCCATCCAGTTGCCATAGCGCCACTTTGATTTAACAAATACCAATAATCGCCAACTTTTTGCCAACCTGTTAACATCCATCCAGCATCATCAAATAAGTACCAATCATTATCTACTTTAAGCCATTGAGACTTTGCATATGTTCCATCACTATATTCATAATACCATCTTGAATTTTGAGTTTTCCATACCCCTTTATTAGTATTATCAAGCATACATTTATTTTCAGATAAATCTTCTTTTCTTATTGATCTAATATTTGTCCACTTTCCATCGCTTGAAACTGGAAGTTTAATAATTCCATTGTTAATTAATTCTTTAGCCTTTTTATAATCTTCTGAAGTTTTATCTATACCAACTATTTCCCAGTTCTTTGTAAAGTTTCCTTCAAAAACTCCATTCTTCTCTTCTTGTATATATTTTATAGTAAGATTTCTTACTGTTCCTTGATCTTCTCCAAATTCATCAATAGTAGAATAAACTTGTTCAAATTCTTTTCCTTCAAAAATACCGCCTTTTTCTTGCAATTTACCTAAACGATAAGAATTCATTCCTATAGTTATTACAGTATCATCTTCAACAGGTGTTCCATCCAATAAAGTCATATTCTTTATTCTATTTCCACTTTCTTCTCTTAAATCGATTTGATAATTAATCCCACCAAATATATCATTAGTGCTATACTTAGAATTTCTTCTATTTGGATTGTAACTTATAGTTAAATCTCCATCTTTTATTGTGTTAAAATACTCCGCACTCCATTCCATATACTTCTTTAAATCAGCACCAGTCATTTTATATACTGTTATTTCTCCGCCTGTATATGTGTAATTTTTTGAAATATCTTTGATACATATATTTCCTGGATTCATCTGTGCTTTTTCATTATCTGTACAAAGGGCAGCTACATCACATTTTCCATAAAATCTAGCAACATCTAAAAATAAATTCATAACACCAGTTGGTTGTGTATATACTGATGATATTCCTTTAATTTCATCAACTGGAGCTAAGCTTTTTCCTTCTAATTTACCAATAGGCTGATTTACTTTATCACGTAATTTTTGATGATAAGGCTGAAGTACTGCTTCCATATCTTTATCTGATTCTATATCTTTCATTTTAGTAGTTTTAGCTTTTTTATCAACTAATTTAATCCCAGATTCATGTTTAACAAAATTAAGATTTATCTCTGATACTTCTTGTCCATATTTATAAGGTTCTGTAATAAGAACTCCATTTACCATATCAGAACTTACATCTAAATGCATGTGACCAGCAACTATTGCATCTATTTCAGGGCATGCATTAGCAATATCCTTTACTCCTGTATTAGGAATAGTATTCTCATTTTCTTCTCCCATATGCATTACACCAACTATTGCATCTACTTTTCCATTTAATTCTTCTATTGCCTTTTTTGTTTCTGATAATGCATCATTAACTTTTACTCCATCAAGAGAATTTTTTCCTTTTTCAAATTCTGTAATCATAGGTGTAGTTATTCCTATAATTCCAATCTTAACTCCTGATTTTTCTATTATTGTAGTTGCTGGAAGATAACGACTTCCATCATCATTATACACATTTCCTGATAAAGCAGTTCCTTTAAAAGAGTTTATAAGTTTTGCTCTTTGCTCTTTTGTAAAATTATATTCATGGTTACCCATAACCCATACATCATAATTTAATTCATTCATTCCTGTTACCATTGGATTTGAATCATCATCTATAAGTGATTCTACATAGTTATCCTGCACACTATCTCCGCAATCTACAAGAATAACATTGTCATGAGCTTTTCTATAATCCTTTACAAAAGTGCTAATCTTGCTTAAACTTCCTGCATTTTGCTCGCTATCTGTTGCATATTCCCAAGGTAAAAATCTTCCATGCACATCTGAAGTTCCCAAAATATCAATTTCAATATTTTCTCCACTTGCAGCAGCATTAGCAGCAAATCCATTAAATTGTCCACATAAGCAAGACATCATCATTGTAAGTCCTAAAAATAGACTAATTTTTCTCTTTTTAATCATTTTAATCCTCCATTAGTATTATTTGTCTATAATTATACTATAAAAGTACAATTTAATACATACATTTTCCCACATTTTTTTATTTTTTCATATTGAATAATATTATTAGATGCAAAAAAATACCAATAGCCATATTTCTATAGCTATTGATATCTCTAATTTCTGGTACACTCAGTGGGATTATTTTATTAATTTAAAATAAGTTTATTAATGTTATAATATATGCATTAAATGTGAATTTTACTTGTATCTAATAAAATTCAGATATTATAACAATTATATATATTTCCTCAAATATTAATAAAGTGTCCCTTTTTGATAAAGTTCTTATTAATTTATATATAAATTTTAATTACTACCTTCTCCACATGCTTAGTTTGTGGAGAAAATATCTTCAAATATATTACATCAAATCAATACATATCATTCTAACCATCGAAAAGACAATACTTAAAAAAAATATATTATTTAAAACAAAATGATATGTATTCTTATAAAACATATGCATATGCAACAAAAAGGTGGCAAATTTATATTTGCCACCAATTAAAAAATTTATTTTTAGTAATCCACAACTCCCCTGTTAAGTATTTCCTATTTTTATAGTATTATGACAAGATGATGAATATAGGTTAGTTATTCCTTCTTTTGATGTTGTATTTAACGTTGGAAGTAATATCTCTTCACCTATATTTAATATCTTTTTAGTTATTAGTGTAAACAATCCATTACTTCTTTTTACTTTAGGTATCCTATTCAACTCACGAAAATCTGTATTCGAGTATTTTGTTCTTGCTCTTAATTGTTCTATATTTAAATTCACCATTATCTGTTTAATTTCTAATTGTTCTTTTGATATCTCTAACTCATATTTAGGAATTTGATTATATAAATCATATGTCGTAACAATATTCCACAATTCGTCTTCTGTTAGATATCTTTCAGCAATTTCTAATACATTATCAAGAAATTGATCATCATTTAAATATTTTTTATTGCTATATATAATCTCTATTTCCTCATCATTTGGGTGAATATAAAATTTACAATCTTCATATTTTGTTTTTAGAGCTTTCTCAAAATTTTTATATTTCATTCTTATCACCTCAAATTAAATAGATTTTAATAAATTCTTAATTTCATTATAAATACTTTTCACATCATTTGCACTCTGTTCATCACACATTATTTCTTCATAATCTGCATTCTTTCTGAATTTTTTTATGTCTTTATACTTTGATTTTATTTTATGAGCTTTAGTTAAATATCTTGTGCCCTTTTTCCGTAAATATTCATCTAGTTTTCTAATTGCTTTATCATGAGAGCCTTCGCTATTCTTCTCATCATCATTCAACTCTATTCCATTATTATTCAATATATGTACTATGTGTTGAAACGATGAGTAATAAAATCTATTTATAGAAGCATTATAGTACTTATTCTCAAATAATAATATTGCTGCATTCTCATTTTCATTACATTTTTCTAAGTATGACATTCCTTCACCCACTTTTATTCCATTAGAATAAATGGTAATTTTACAGGAATTTTTGCTCTTGAAAATGAACCTTCAATATATTCCTTTATACTTAAATAACCAGTATTAATCATATTTCTAATAATTTCTTTATTATTATCTGGATTATTTTTTATATCTTCCATTAACTTCTTATCATCTAAATCATATATTAATATATGTCCTGTTTTCATTTCTGCAATTTTATCTTTTGTTTTTGGTATTTCTACTATTATTTCAAGTTTGATTTTTAATGCAAGTTTACTAATACTATCTGTTTCTCTATCATTTAAGCTTCCTATTTCAAGTTGCCCACCTATACTAGTTGATATCTCATTATTTTCTATTTCTATTTCTTCTTTTCTTTTAAAGCTACCCTCTAAATATTCCGTTTCTTCCAACTTAAACTTATAATCCATAATCATTTCTCCATTTTTACTTCTAAATATTTTATAATGATATTTATATAATTCAATTTTAACATATTTATTTTGTAAATAAAGTAAAATAAAAAAATCTAATTATATTATTACCATAATGTTATTTTATAAACACTCTACTTTAAACAGATATATCACATTTTCTAATTAATTTGTTTTCATTTTTAAATTCTTCAACCAAATGTACATTACTCATATTAATCCATATTTCTTTTGGTATATGTTCGAAAACGATAAATTGAAATTCTTCTTTATATTCTTTGTTAATATAAGAAATATAGTAATCTAGTAATTGAATAATACTAGTTATCTTTTCTTTATCTTTAAATTCATCATTTTTATTATCATAATACGGTCTACTTGGTTGATCTAATATAATGTATGAAGGAATATATTTTATATTTTGTGCCATAACAACTTCATGTAACGCCAAAAATAAAAATATATGTAAAAATAAATAATTTGAACTACTTCCTACTATTTTTGAAATTTCTGCGACCTTAGGATTCATTAATTCCAACTTTTTCTCCCTATAATTAAATACCGGTAAATAATTAGAGTATGTTTCTAATACATTTTTACATCGATTCATTAACATTTGTGCACTAATTTCTATAAGCCTAATTACTGATATTTTTTTTTGTTCATTATCTTGTAATTTCTGTTGTAATTCTTTTAATTCACCTTCTAAAGTATCTATTTTTTCACTAAAATCAGTTTCAATACTATCCTTATTATTATATAATTCTAGCTTTGCTCTAGCCTCACCTATAAAGATATATTTACTAAATATATCTTTATCACCTTTATTATCAATTACACATTTATCTATTTTTTCTTGTACTTGTTGAAGTCTTTCTTTTAAGTTTTTGATTTCATCTTTCATTCCGAAATCGTTCTTTTTTATCTTCTTAGCTTCTATTACAATATTTTCATAGTTAGATTTTAATCCCCAGATAATATCTTCAACCGATGGATGATTAATTAATTCCCCATAATTCTCTACTAAATAATTAATTGGTTTTAAACTATCAATATTTTTCAAATTTACATTTTCATATGTATTTAACTGATTCAAAAAATCATTAATAGCTCGTATATCACTTTTTATTTTTTTCTCTTCTTGAAATAATTCATCTACTACCTCATTATCATTCAAGAAATCATCTAATTTTTTTCCTTCACATATTTTTACTATTAAATTAATTGCTTCATCAATATCAATTATATTGCTCGGAATTAAATCTAATTCCTTGGCTTTTTTTATTAAACAAACTTTTTCCGTATAGAAACTGCTTATTCTATTATCAATTACTTTTTGTTTTCGCTCATATTTATTTAATTCTTTATTTATTTCATTTATTCTTTCCTTATTTATTACATCTTCTTCACTTGCTATCCCTAACGCTAAATCAAATGTTCGTTCTAAAGCTTCTTGATATTTTCTGTCTGTTTGTTTATTAAAAAAAGTATCACTATTATCTATGGTATTTTCGTCTAATGAGTTAAATAGCATAAAATATTTAATAGATATTTTACTTCCAGCTTTTATTTTATCTCCACCATATGGTACAATAGTATTTTTATTGATTTGAAATTCTTTATTTATAATATTCTTTAAAGTTATTTCACTAATAGATGCATGTGGTTTTTCAGGAATTTCTCCATTTGATGAAAAATAATAATCTTTTGATGGAGTTGTCCCATTTAAACTTCTTCTAGCAATTGTATATGTTTTATCGTTTATAAAAAAGTTTATACCATACCACTCAACATTTTCATTTATAACTTCCTTAGTTATTTTTATGTTTTTTTCTTCAAAAAAACAATAATCTATTATAGCTAAAATTGATGATTTCCCTGTTTCACTTCCTCCAGTAATTATATTTACTTTATTAGGTTCAAATTTTACTTCTCTTACATTTCCATTCTTCATCCATAAAATTAATTTCTTATAATAGAATTTCACAGAACTACCCCCAATTGCATATATATTTTTTCTTCTGGTTCATTAATAATATTTATAACTTTTTTAGATATTTTTATAATTTGATTTGCTCTTTTCCCTATCTTTTTTTTATCAATCTTTTCTATTAATGATTCTTTGATTTTTATTTTGTCACTTTTTAATTCTATAAAATTCATATCAGCCAATATAACTAATGAATTTATAGAAATAGATAAGTAATTGTAATACATTGAATTAAATTTAGATACAATAATATTTTGTTTTATTTCAAATTCTTCTAAACTTCTTACTGTTGAATTGCTAGCTAAAAACTTTCTTGATTTTTCATTGAAAATAATAGGTGCAATTAACATTATTTTAGAGTAGTTCATTTCCTTAACTATTTCTAAAATTGACATTATTCCTATCATACATAAACCTTCATTATTATATAAAAATTTAGAATTATTCATCTTGATATTTTCTCTCCCATTCAAATTTCCAACCTATTTGTCTTTGTTCTGACAATGAATAAAATGTTCCATTACTTTCTTCTAAGCTTAACTGTTCATCACATACAATTAGAGTTTTATCTCTTATATTATCCAAACATAACTTTGCATTATCACACAATAATTCTTCTAATTTCTCATTATCTAATCTGCCCTTTTTAAGTTCCTTATTACTACTTCGATGAGCTTTTTGATGATAATTGCTCCATATAAAGATTGATTCTTCAATGAATTCATCACGTTCTGTTTCCGTTAAATATCCTTCTTGTATCCATTCATTTAAGAAATTTTCAATTTTCAATCTATATCCTGTATATCTTGCCATCTTAGCTAATTGTCCTTTTTTAACATCTTCTATTTCAATAAGTTCTTTAATGAATTCCTGTTGTTCAATTTTTTCTGGCAATTTTAGTAATTTAATATTCCTTGGAAATTTATTGCTTCTACCATATAAAAAACAATTTTTTATTCGTTTATCAATATCTTCAAATGTTATTATTAACTTTTTATGCTTCTTAACTGTTTGATATTTCCAAATAGTTAAATTTCCTATACACCTTTCAAATACATCATTTAATTTTCTTTCGTCAATAAACTTACTTAAAATTTGTTCCTTTATCTTTTCTATTAAATCATCAAAACCTAATGAAAATTCTATTTTTTTTATAAATTCTATCAACAAATCTGCATCTTGATTTAATAATGAATCCATATACTTATTAATTTTCTTTGAATACTCAGAATCCTCGTTTTCGCATTTTAATCCTTTTATGTATTCCTTATAATCCTCAATTGTAAGTTCATTATTTTTAAACTTAATAGATTGTTTAAAAAAAGCATTATCCTTATTATTTTTATTAGTAACTAAAACAAATTTCACATTTCTAATGTAAGATAAACGATTATCCCTATCAATATCATTTATACCACAATTCCAATTATAAAGGCTTTTCCATAAATCGATATCCTTCTCTGTCATATTTATTATAGAATTATCAGCCTTACTTTGAATTGAATGTTTTAGTTGTATCAATATCTCACTACCATCCTCTAATTCTAAATGAACATCGTCTTTAACTTCATATCCTATTTTTTGATTTGGTTTTAATTCAAGAGCTCTATATACAAAGTATAAAAATTGATAATCAAACCCTATAGCTTTTTTATCTGCTGATGTTAATTCTTGACTTTTAGTAACTTCCAATTTACCACCTCAATTTACAAAGTATTTATTACGTAAATTCTATCATCTCAGTTATATTTAATCAAATTATACAATATTTTTCCATCAGGCTATGTATAATATTATCATATCTATTTTTAGTTAAGTATTCAGTCTCAATCCAACCCCCATTCTTATCCCCTCTAACATAACACTTAACCCCATCAAAATACTTATCAAGTATTACTCTTATATCAACCCCATCATATCCTTCATAAGCATGTGCCAGATATTTTTTAACGATATATGCTTTCTTTTCTTCTGAATAACTGGGTATATTATTATCAATAGCATTACATAAAGTATGAGATAACTGTTTCCATAAATACTTATTGTAAATATCTATATCTTTCTGTGAATCGCAAAAGCAAATTTCAAATATTATATTAGGAGCTTTAATGTTTTTCATTTCATAATATGATTTAACTTTTACTCCTCTATTTTCAAATCCTAATGCTTCAAAGTTCTCACATATTTTCTTTGCATATTTATATGAAGCAATATAACATTCAGTTCCATGAGCACTTCCATTGTAAGAATTCATGTGTAATGATATAAATAAATCTACATTTGCATCATTGGCTTTATTTGCTCCTTCTGCTAATTCTCCTGATTGTGTTGATGCATTAGAATTACAATCAACAACTGTATGTCCATATTCAGTTAATAATTTACTTACATGATTATAAAATTGTTGCATCTGTCCATATTCATGAACTAATCCTACTGCGGGAATGTGGAGAGATTTGTGTAAATAAATCTTCCCACATTCTTTTTTTGTATGGTTTGATGGAAGATTTGGAATAATATACTTTAAATTGATAAGGGAGGATTCCAAATGAAAGAACCAAAAATAAATTATGAAGAAGAAATAAAAAAGTGTAAAACAATGGACGATGTCGTCGGCAAAAATGGCTTAATGCAAAAGTTCTTAAAAGATGTCATGCAACAATTATTAGAAGCTGAAATGGATGAACATCTAGGGCGAGGGAAATATGAAAGAAGTGATGCTGAGAATGAAGTAAACTATAGAAATGGTCACTCAAATAAGTTGGTTAGAAGCAACTACGGGGAAGTACCTATAGATATACCAAGAGATAGACAGGCGAAATTTGAACCGAAGTCTATAAGAAAGTACGAAAAAGATTGTAATGAATTTGATAAAAAAATAATAGGATTATATGCTAGAGGAATGTCTACAAGAGACATTCAATCAGAATTAGAAGAATTATATGGTATAGATGTATCTCCAGATATGATTTCAAAAATAACTGATAAGGTCATGGATTCGGCCGCCGAATGGCAGAATAGGATGCTTGATAGAGTTTACCCTATTGTGTACATGGATGCAATACATTTTAAAGTAAGAGATGAACATAGAATTGTAACTAAGGCAGCTTATATATGTATGGGGATTGATATGGAAGGTTATAAAGATATCCTTGGAATTTGGATTGGTGAAGCTGAAGGTGCTAAATTCTGGCTTAGTGTGTGTAATGACTTAAGTAATCGTGGTGTTAAAGATATATTGATTGCATGTATGGATGGTTTAAGAGGATTACCTGATGCTATAAAATCAGTTTTTCCAAATGTATGTATACAAAACTGTATAATTCATCAGATAAGAAATTCTATGAAGTATGTATCATATAAAGATAAAAGAATTTATGAATGATTTAAAATTAGTTTACAAGGCTGATACCGAAGAAATAGCGCTAGCGCAGCTCGATGAGTTAAAGGATAAATGGAATGATAGATATGTGTCTGTTATAGATTCGTGGTATCAAAATTGGGATAAATTATCTACATATTTTGCGTTTAATAAAGCAATTAGGAAAATTATATATACTACAAATGCATTAGAAGGATTTAATAGACAGCTAAGGAAATTCACAAAAACAAGAACTGTATTTCCTACTGATGATTCATTAAGAAAATCATTATACTTAGCTACAGATCAAGTAATGAAAAAATGGACTGCACCAATACCTAATTGGGGCACAACACTTTTACAATTAGAAATAATGTTTAAAGAAAGAATAGACGAAGCGTTAGCAATTTAGCTTGTACATATTTATAAACTATAGTATAATATCCAGTTTTTTGAACAAACTAAAAACATTAAAATACTTAGTTTTAGTATTTCTTAAAATATTAAAAATATAACTGGAAAGAAAATTTCCAGTTATATAAAAAAGTAAATTATTCAATTTACACAATTCTTATGACATTCTCTATTATTCCGAAATTAGGTCATTTAAAACTTAATAATATTACAACTATGATTGTTCAAGATTTTTATAATAAGTTAATTAATGATGGCTTAAAGCCTTCTACAGCGAAAAAGTACTTGAAGTATTAAGTAATTCGCTTAGATATGCATATAGAAATAAATTGATCTATAGTCTGCCGACAGATATTGAGAAAGTTCCCATAGAAAAACCTAAAATAAAATATTGGAGCAAAAAAGAAGTACATTTTTATCTAGAAGCTATTAGAGATTCATATTTATATTTGCCTATTTTTACTGCATTATTAACAGGTTTACGTATTGGAGAATTGTGTGGTCTAAGATGGGGCGATATAGATTTTGACACTAAATTTTTAACTGTAAATAATCAAGTGATTAATGACAAGGTTAATAAACAAATAATTTTTACTGATAAATTAAAAACTCCTACTAGTCATAGAAAAATAATTTTACCTGATACTTTGATAGACTATTTAAAAAACATTAAAAGCTACAATGCTTATTGCGATTCTGACTTTGTTATAGTAGATAGAAATAATAAAATGTGCAATCCTAGAAATTTATCTATGAATTTTCAAAGTCTATATCAAAATATAAATTTACAATAGATGAAGTTAAAAATTCTAAAAAAATATAGATTTAAATAACTATATGCAGTTAACTCAAATAACTTTCCATGCTTTAAGACATACTCATGCTACTCAATTAATATCAAATGCTGGAAACATTAAAGTTGTTTCAGAAAGATTGGGTCATAAAAGCATAACAGAAACTTTAGATACATATACTCATGTAATTGATGATATGAACCATAATACTGCAAATATATTAAATAACATATTCTAAAGCAATTCTGGGATTTATTTTTTGTCCCCTTTTTGTCCCTCTTTTTGAGGATTAACTAAAACAAACCGCACAACCATGCGGTTCATTTAATAACTTGGTACACTCAGTGGGATTCGAACCCACGACTTCTGGATTCGAAGTCCAACGCTCTATCCAGCTGAACTATGAGTGCATGCTATACTTATTTATTATTTTGTAAAAAAAAACAACTGATAACCAGTTGTTTAATGGAGCAGGTAGTGGGAATCGAACCCACCTTTCCAGCTTGGAAGGCTGGAGTATTACCGATATACGATACCTGCATAATTTATCTTATGTTTTATAAATGGTGCAGATGAAGGGAGTCGAACCCCCACGCCGTAGGCGCTAGATCCTAAGTCTAGTGCGTCTGCCAATTCCGCCACATCTGCATTTGGTGGCTCACCCGGGAATCGAACCCGGGACACCATGATTAAAAGTCATGTGCTCTACCGACTGAGCTAGTGAACCATATTAAAATGGCTGGGATGGCAGGATTCGAACCTACGCGTAATGGAGTCAAAGTCCATTGCCTTACCGCTTGGCGACATTCCAGTATTTAGGGTGTATATAGGGACTCGAACCCTAGACAACCAGAACCACAATCTGGCGCTCTACCAACTGAACTATATCCACCGTATATGGTGCGCTATCAGGGACTCGAACCCTGGGCACCCTGATTAAGAGTCAGGTGCTCTACCAACTGAGCTAATAGCGCATATTTTGGAGCGGGTAGAGGGAATCGAACCCTCGTGACTAGCTTGGAAGGCTAGGGCTCTACCATTGAGCTACACCCGCATTGGGTTGGTTACAATACTTTAATATCGTAACCATTGGTGCGTTTTAAGGGATTCGAACCCCCGGCCCACGGCTTAGAAGGCCGTTGCTCTATCCAGCTGAGCTAAAAACGCATATCTGGAGCGGGTAGAGAGAATCGAACTCTCGTGACTAGCTTGGAAGGCTAGGGCTCTACCATTGAGCTACACCCGCATATTTTATTTTTTAGTGGTCGGGGTGACAGGGATTGAACCTGCGACCTCATGGTCCCAAACCACGCGCGCTCCCAACTGCGCCACACCCCGGCAAATTTTTAAAATAATGGTGCGCTATCAGGGACTCGAACCCTGGGCACCCTGATTAAGAGTCAGGT
>SVCE01000017.1 GCA_015058525.1 Clostridium butyricum | reverse complement strand
TATCATATCCTAAATTCTTGTATAAAGTAAGCATTGGTAATGGTTTATAATGAACATTTGTTGCTATTCCTTTTTCCGCTAACATTTCTATAGCTTTATTTCTCTTTTCAACATTAAATCCTTTAACTCTATATAAGTATAGATGATATGAAGTTTCTGTACCATTTTCATCTTTAGTAAATGGTATTATAGAGAAATCTTCTTTACTTAAAATATCATTATACACTTTAAATATTTCTCTTCTTCTTTCAAGCATCTTCTCATATCTAGTAAGCTGTACATTACCTATTGCAGCTCCTATATCTGTAAGATTACATTTTAATCCATCATTAATAATATCATATTCCCATGCTCCAGCCTTCATTTTGCTAAGTGCATCTTTTGATTGACCATGCATTGCTGTAAATCTCATATGTTGAAGAAGATTTTCATATCCTCCAAAATTATTATCATTAAATGTAAGTGCTCCACCTTCTCCTGTAGTTAAATTCTTAACTGCATGGAATGAAAACGAATGAAAATCACATTGTGATCCTACTGGCTCACCTTTATATTTTGCGCCAAAAGAATGAGCTGAATCACATAAAATTATTATATCTTCTCTATTTAAGTCCTTCAAAATTTTCTTTAATTTATCATAATCAAAAGGAACTCCTGCTATATCAACTGGCATAATTGCTCTTGTTTTAGAAGTAATTTTTTCTGCTACTTTTTCTATATCCATTTCAAACGTATCTTTCTTTACATCAACATAAATCGGCTTAATTCCTCTATGAACTGCCACACTTGATGTTGCTGTATAAGTGTAAGGAGTAGATATTATTTCATCTCCTTCTTTAAAATCAAATACTTTTAAAACTAATTCCATAGCAGCAGTTGCACTATTTAATGCCAGTGCTTCATTTACCTTACAGTAATTTCGTATTCCTTCTTCAAATTTAGCAAGTTGTGGTCCTGATGTAATCCATCCACTTCTTAATACTTCACACACTGCTTGGATTTCTTCTTCACTTATATCTGGTGGCGAAAATGGTATCTTCTTCATTTTAATCTTCCTCTCCTGTATATCAAAATTTTTCTTTTATCTTAGTATTAGCCTTACAATTATTGATATACTACAATAATAAAGGCATGTCAACTAACATTTCTCATATTAGGAATTTATATATAATATAATATTGAAATTCCAGATTTAATTTTTCTATTTTATTCTAACTATATATTTTACATTGCACATTTCTATTTATTTTTCTTCATAATAAATCTGTATCTGCTTAATCTATAAATTTATTTATGTAAAAATTCTTGTTTAATAACACATATTATAAATTTTCCAAATAAAAAATGACTAAAAACTGTTCTCCACAATTCAAAGTCATTTCTTTTTACTATACATTAGTAATAGGTTTTCTTTCTCCTTTAAAGTTATTAATTTTCTTTCTCCTATTTCTAAGTTCTTCTGCAACCTCTTCAATAGTAATTCCTTTTTCAACCATCAATACAAGTAAATGATATGCAAGATCACATATTTCATTTATCTGATCATTTTTATTATCTTCTTTACAGCTTATCACCACTTCAGTACATTCTTCTCCAACCTTTTTTAAAATCTTATCCACACCTTTTTCAAAAAGATATGTAGTATAAGACCCATCCTGTTTAGTTTCTTTTCTACTTAATATTAGATTATAAAGTTCTTTAATATTTTCTTTCATATTTTACATTTAGTGCACATAGGACTGTCCATAAAAACATCCTGCACTCCCCCTTTATTTTTATTAATTCTATGTTAATAATGTAATATATATATTACAAACATATTGACTTCTAATAAAATCTCTATACTTCTAATTTTATAAATCTCTATAAAAACAACTTTTGTTGCCTGTATGACATGCAGCTCCACTCTGTTCAGCTATAATAAGAATAGTATCATTATCACAGTCAATTTTTATTTCCTTTATATATTGAAAATGACCTGAATTAGCACCTTTATTCCAAAGTTCATTTCTACTTCTGCTATAAAACCACGTTGTATCTCCCTGAAGTGTTTTTTTTAAACTTTCTTCATTCATATATGCAAGCATTAACACTTCTTTTGTTTTATAATCTTGAACTATTGCAGGTACAAGTCCATTTCCTTTTTTAAAATCAACTTGTTTTATTCTTTCACCTATATCCATAATAATTAACAGACACATAACACTGAAATTTCTTTTTTTAAAAAGAAGATATCCAATTATATATGCCTAACAGCCTCCTTCCATGAACATATATTTTTTTACTCTTATACTCTGCCACTAAAGTCTTACAGAAATATTTTTCTCTTTTAAGTATTTCTTTACTTGTTCTACTGTAAGCTCTCCATAATGAAAAAGAGAAGCTGCAAGCGCTGCATCCGCAGTATTATCTTTAAATACTTTATAAAAATCTTCAAGACATCCACATCCACCAGAAGCAATTACAGGAACATTAGTAATATTGCTTACAGCCTTTGTAAGTTCCAAATCAAATCCTTTTTTTGTCCCATCTGCATCCATTGACGTAAGTAATATTTCTCCAGCCCCAAGATATGTTGCTTCTTCTACCCATTTCAATATATCTATTCCAGTATCTTTCCTTCCACCTTCTATCACAACATTCCATCCTGTCCCATCACTTCTTTTTTTAGCATCTGCTGCAAGAACTATACATTGATTTCCAAAATAATAAGCTCCTTCTTTTATAAAATTTTTATTTAATACAGCAGCTGAATTAAGACTTACTTTATCTGCCCCAGCCCTTAAAATCTTTTTTATGTCTTCTATTGTTCTAAGTCCTCCACCTACTGTAAATGGAATAAATATCTTTTCTGCTACACTTTTAACTACCTGCTCCATAATATCTCTTTTTTCATAAGTTGCTGTAATATCAAGAAACACAAGTTCATCTGCTCCCTGCTTATAATAATATTCTGCAAGAGAAACTGGATCACCAACATCTACAAGACCTTCAAAGTTTATTCCCTTTACCACTCTTCCATCTTTAACATCAAGGCAAGGAATTATTCTTTTCGTATGCATCAAAAACTCCCCCTTATGACTTGCTTATTTTACATATTTATAAATAAATTATTTTGAAACTTTTATTGCCTCTTCTAACGATAAAGTTTCTGCATATATAGCTTTTCCTATTATTGCTCCATACAAATTTATTTTCTTAAGTTCTTTAATATCTTCAATATTACTTATTCCACCTGAGGCTGTAATATCAATGTTTACATTTTCCTTAAGCTTCTTAAGCATATTAACATTTGGCCCCATAAGTGTTCCATCTTTGCTTATATCAGTAACAATTATATTTTTTACACCTATTTCCTCCATCTTCTTGGCAAAATCAATATAATCAAATTCACTCTTTTCAAGCCATCCTCTTCCACATAACTTTCCATCCTTACAGTCTATTCCAACAGCAATCTTTTCTTTATATGTATCTATTGCTTTTTTCAATAATTGTTCATTTTCAATAGCAACAGTTCCAAGTATTACTCTTGAAACTCCATTGTCAATAAGATAACTTATTGTTTCAAAATTTCTTATACCTCCACCAAGTTCTACTGGAATATTTAAAGTCTTAGCAAGTTTTATAACCAATTCATGATTCTTATTACTTCCTTCTTTAGCTCCATTTAAATCAACAAAATGTATATACTCTGCACCTACTTGTTCAAATGACTTTGCAGTTTCAAAAATATCATCTGCCACAATCTCCTTTTTATTATAATCTCCCTGATAAAGTCTTACTGGTTTTCCATCTATAATATCAATAGCAGGTAAAATTATCATTTAATCAACTCCCCAAAATTTTTAAGTATCTCAAGTCCATATTCTCCACTTTTTTCTGGATGGAACTGTGCTCCCATTACATTATTATGACTTACAATGCTAGGAATCTTATTCTTACCATACTCACTATATGCAATTAAATCTGAATCATTATATCCTTGTACATAATAAGAATGAACATAATATACAAAATTGCCCTCTTCAGTATTACTTATAATATCATGTTTCTTGTTATACACAAGATTGTTCCATCCTATATGAGGGATCTTTATATTATTTTTTTTATCTTCATACATCTTTACAATGTTTCCTTTTATAAGCCCAAGTCCATTTTTCTCAACACCTTCATAGCTTTTTTCGAATAATAACTGCATTCCAAGGCATATTCCAAAAAGAGGCTTTCCACTTTTCACTTCTTCCTTTATAACTTTATCAATACCTTTTTTCTCTATAGTTTCCATTGCATCTGGAAACGCACCTACTCCCGGAAGAATTAACCCATCTGAATTTCTTATTTCGTAAACATCATCTGAAATTGTATTTTCAAGACCGAGATAGTTAAGTGCATTACCAACACTTTTCAAATTTCCCATTCCATAATCAATTATTACTATCATAAAACACCCCAATACTCAGTTAACAATCAATTTTTTTTAACGTAATATTGTAATATATAACAATATTAACATTAAAAAACAGATATTTTAAATTTCTCATATATATATATATATATATATTGCATCAGCTTAATTAAAGTTTTCCTTTAGTAGATGGTAATTCATTTTCCTCATTTACAAACTTAGCTTCTCTTATAGCTCGACCAAACGCTTTAAATAATGCTTCTATTTTATGGTGATCATTTTCTCCATATAAAACTTTCAAATGCAGTGTAATTCCTGCATTAAATGCAAATGCCCTAAAGAATTCCACAACCATTTCTGTTGCCATTTCTCCAACTTTTTCTCTTTTAAATTCACAATCAAAAACAACAAAAGGTCTATTACTTATATCCAATGATACAAATGCAAGTGTTTCATCCATAGGCACATAAAATGTTCCATATCTATTTATTCCTTTCTTATCTCCTATAGCTTCTTTAAATGCCTGTCCAAGTGTTATTCCAATATCCTCAATAGTGTGATGATCGCATACATTTAAATCACCTTTTGCATTTATCTTTAAATCACATCTACTATGAAATTTAAATAAATCAATCATATGGTCAAAAAAACCAATTCCTGTTTTTATTTCACCTTTCCCAGTTCCATCTAAATCAATAAAAATCTCTATGCTTGTTTCATTAGTTTTTCTTGTTTTTTCTGAAATTCTTTTATTCATAACTGCACCCCAATATTAATTTTTATATACAAATATTTTTTTAAGCGCTTCTATAAGTTCCTTATTCTGTCTTGGTGATCCTACTGTAATCCTAAATCCATCGTCGTCAAAATTTCTTATATATATTCCACTACAATCTAATCCTTTCAGTAATATTTCTTTATGCTTTGTTTTTCCATATATATAATTAGACTTTGATTTGAAAAATTCTATATGAAGTGCTGCTTCTTTTTGTATATTTTTTAATTGTTCATATAAAGATTCTCTTTGCTCCGCAATTATCTTTGCATTTTTAACAGGCTTATCAGGATACCTTAATACTATTTCAGCAACAATTTTAGAAAAACTACTTATTGTATAAGGTATTTTCTCATTCATTAAAGATAAAATTCTTTCTTCATCTGCAATTAAAAATCCAATTCTAATTGCTGCTAATCCCCACGCCTTTGACAATGTTCTAGTAACTATAAGATTCTTATATTCATTTATATAAGAAACTACAGACTCCCCATTAAACTCATAATAAGCTTCGTCTACTATTACTGGCTTATCATTAAATGCATTTAAAATCTTAACAATTTCTTTTTCGCTTATTGCAACACCTGTTGGATTATTGGGATTAGAGAACACTATTAAATCCACATTTTCTTTTTTACCAAACTCTATAAACTTATTCACATTAAATTTTAAATTTTCCTTAATATTATATTTTATAATATTTCCTTTAAATCTATTTGTAAAAAAATCATACATTACAAAATCCGGTCCTAAAGTTAAAACTTTTTTATCATAAGTTATTATTTTTCCAATTACTAGTTCAAGAAGTTCATCCGAACCATTTCCTACAATAATATTTTCTAGTCTTACATTTGCATACTTAGCATATAATTTTTTTATCTCATTTAAATCATTTAAAGGATATCTATTAAACTCCATTGTATTTAATGCATTTTTTATCTCCATCCTAATATTTTCATCTATATCTATAAATGCTTCATTACTATTCAACTTAACGCTATTTTTTGTTGAAAAATTAATATATTGATTATATATTTCCATTTTCCATTCTCACCTTAATAGAATTAGCATGCGCTGTTAATCCTTCTTTTTCTGCAAGTGTAACAATTTTGTTACCATTTGTATTAATAGCTTCTTTAGAATAGTAAATAAAAGATGATTTTTTGATAAAACTGTCCACTGAAAGTGCTGAGAAAAATCTAGCTGTACCATTTGTAGGAAGCACATGATTTGTTCCCCCAAAATAATCACCTATAGGTTCTGGTGTGTATCTTCCTAAAAATACTGTTCCCGCATTTCTAACCCGACCTAAATACTGCATTGGTTCATCAATAATTAATTCCAAATGTTCTGGAGCAATGGTATTTGATATATCTATGCATTCTTCAATAGTTTCACAAATTATAGCTTTTCCAAAATTCTTTAATGATTCTCTTATAATTTCCTCCCTTTCAAGAAATTTCACTTGTTTATCTAACTCTAACTCAACTTTTTCATAAAACTCTTTAGATGTCGTAACAAGTATCGCACTTGCAAGTTTATCATGTTCAGCTTGTGACATTAAATCTGCTGCTACATGTACTGGATTAGAATTTTCATCTGCAATTACAAGTATTTCACTTGGCCCTGCAATCATATCAATATCCACTTGTCCAAAAACCATTTTTTTAGCTGTAGCTACAAATATGTTTCCTGGTCCAACTATCTTATCAACCTTTTTTATGGATTCTGTTCCGTAAGCCAATGCTGCGATAGCCTGCGCACCACCAACTTTATATATTTTATCTATTCCTGCAATTTTTGCAGCAACCCCTATATAAGGATTAATACCTCCATCTTTATCAGGAGGAGTAACCATTACTATTTCACTAACACCTGCAACTTTTGCTGGTATTGCATTCATCAGAACTGACGATGGATAAGCAGCTGTTCCTCCTGGTACATATATCCCTACTCTTTCAAGTGGAATAACCCTTTGCCCTAAATATACCCCATCATCTTTTGTTAGTATATAACCATTAGATTTCTGTTTCTTATGATATTCCTCAATATTTTCCTTAGCCTCTTTTAATGAATTTATAAAATTTTCTTCTACTTTTTTAAAACATTCATTCAAATCTGTTTCCAATACTTCAAAAGATTCAGTCTTAATATTATCAAATTTTTCTGTGAATTCAGTTAATGCTTTATCTCCTTCACTTTTAACTTTTGTTAAAATTTCACCTACACTTTTTGAAATTTTTTCATCTGCTTCACTTATTCGTTCTTTTAAATCATTAATTAATTTCTGCTTATTACTTTCACTAATCTCAATTAAATTTAACATTTTCAGCCCCCCTTGATTGATTAACAACTCCTTTTATTCTATTTATAAATTTTGCAATTTCATTCTGTTTCATTTTAAAACTAGCTTTATTCACTATAAGTCTTGCACTTATATCACATATTCTATCTAAAACAACAAGTCCATTTTCTTTTAATGTAGTACCTGTTTCCATAATATCAACTATACCATCACAAAATCCCAAAATTGGTGCCAACTCAACTGACCCTTCTATTTTTATTACTTCAACATCCATATTCTTTTTTTTAAAATACTCTTTAGCCACCTTAGGATACTTACTTCCTATTTTTATATGTCCAACTTTTTTAAAAATATCATTTTCTGGAAGAGAAGCAACTATAAATCCACACTTTCCTACATTAAGATCAAGAACTTCATAACATTTATGCTCACTTTCAAGAATAGTGTCCTTTCCTACGACCCCAATATCTGCTACTCCATATTCAACATAAGTAATTGAATCCACGGCTTTAACTAAAAAATATCTTATATCTTCATTTTTATCTCTAAATACTAATTTACGCCCTTTAATTTTTAATTCTGATGGATCATAACCTGCTTTTTCTAATATTTTTACTGTATTTTCTTCTAGCCTTCCTTTTGTTAATGCTATGCTTATGCTCATTAGCCTTTACCCCATTTCTGATTATTCTTAGAATTATCATTTAATACAATATTGTATAACTTATCATGTATTTTTATTAGTCATTCTTAACTATCTTCATTTCATAAACATCATCTTTTGGTAATAATTCAACTATATATCCTTCATTCCTGATCTTCATACTTTCTTTTATTGCCTTTATTTTATCTTCATCCTTATAATAAATTCTGCATGTTTTTCTATTAGAATACTTTTTGTTCTTTATTACAGAAATTACAGAATTAATATCTATTGAAAAACCAATTGAAGGCATATATTTTCCATCTCCTAATGGAATAAGCTTATCATATCTTCCTCCTCTTAAAAGAGTATTTCCTACCCCTTCTCCATAACCTCTAAAAATTATCCCCGTATAATAATTAAGTCTTGGTGCCATTCCTAAATCAAAAGTAACATTTTCCCCATATCCCAACTTTTCTAATTCATAATACAATGTTTCAAGATATTTTATATTTGATAAAATATCTGCATTAAAGGCAAGGTTCTTTGCATCATTCAAAATAGATTTATCACCAAACATCCATGGAAGTTTGTTCAAGAATCTCTTATACCCATCATCAATATTAAGTTCACCTAAATACTCTTCAAGACTTTTTATATTTTTATCTTCAATAAACTGAGCTATAGTTTCTTTCTGTTCTTTTGTAATATCAATATTATTCAATACTCCTTTAAGAAATCCTATATTTCCTATCTCTAGTTTAAAATTATTAAGTTCTAATTTTTTCAAAGCTTCAAGAGCTAATACCAATACTTCTAAATCAGACTTATTATGTTCAAGTCCTATAAGCTCTACTCCACAATCAGTAAATTCATTTCTCTTTCCACCAAAGCTTTGATGGACTCTAAAAACATTAGAAATATATCTTAGTCTTAAAGGTATTTCTGCATCTTTAAGCTTTGTCTGTACAACTCTAGCTATTGGAATTGTCATATCAGGCCTTAATACAAGTATCTTTCCAGTATTATCAAAAAACTTATACATATCTTCTTCATTTAAACTCTGAGAACTATTATTAAATGTTTCATAAAATTCAACTGTTGGTGTTATTACTTCCTTATACCCCCATGCTTCAAACATACCATCTATATCTCTTTCAATAGATCTTTTAATCACGCATTCATCCAATATCAAATCCCTTGTACCTTCTGGCAATACATTTTTCTTACTCATTATTACACCACCTCATATTTATTGCTAATTGCTATTTATCACTGTAATATTTTAGTGTGCTAAAGTGTTTTTTTAATTATAATATCTCATTCTAATGATCCTGTCAATATTTTCAAATTTATTTTTTATTAATTACTATTAACATCCAAATAATTAGATAGGTGTTATACTAAACTATAATTTAAATTTTAATAATTTATGCATACAAAAAATTATTATTTGGATTACGAAAATTTATATATATAAAAAAGAAGACTTATTACTTTTAAGTCTTCTTTTCAATAATTATTCAAATTGAATATGACAATATCCATGGGGATTTTTCTCCAAGTATTTCTGATGTTCTTCTTCTGCAGGATAATAACTTTCCAACAATTTTACTTCTGTTACTACTCTATTCCTATATAATGTTTCTGCTTTTCTCTTGCTTAAAATAATTGTTTTTAAATCGTTTTCATCTTCATAATAAATTCCTGTTCTATATTGAGTTCCTACATCATTTCCTTGCCTATTTACAAGTGTAGGATCTATTATATTCCAAAAATTATCAAGAAGCTTATTTAAAGAAATCTCTTTAGGATCATAGGATACCATACATACTTCTACAAACTCTGTATTATCTCCACACACATCCTTATAAGTTGGATTTTCAATATTTCCATTTGCATATCCAACTTCAGTTTTCTTTACACCTTTAAGCATAGAAAAGTATTTTTCAACTCCCCAGAAACAACCTCCACCAAAAAATATTCTTTTCATTTATACACCTCACATCACAATTTATACTTATCCTTATTTAATATTGCATTATAACTAATTTTTTATACTTAATTAGCATAAAAAAACAATTTAAATCAACATTAAATATTTAACTAATACAAATCTTTCTAATTTATTACTATTCAACATAATTAAAAACTATGATAATAAAAATTCATATTTATTAATTATATTAATAGAATTTAAGAATAAAGCAGTGATTATCACAATCACTGCTTTATTCGTCTTTTAAGTTCTTCTATTTCCTTCTGCTGTTCTGTTATAAGATTTTTATATATACTTTCTTTTTCAATCCATTCCTTGCTTAACATATTTATAAGAGACGCCATTTCATCTGCACTTCCTACAATTCTGTTAAAAAGCAAAAGATTTGATTGAAGTATTTCTGGTATTTCTTCATGAGAATATCTTAACCTATGATCAATTTCACCATATCCTTCTTCAAATATAGTTCTAACCTGTATTTCTGCAATAACCTTTTTATTGGTAGGATAAAATTCAACAAGATAATGCACAGAACGATATCCTGAAGCTCTTGAGCGTACTTCTATATTAAGTTCTTCAAAATCCTTAGTATTATCCCCCTCCCTTACATTTGCAGTTATTTCTATGACATTCCACGTATTTATTATGAACTCGTGTATATCTCTCCACTGTTCTTTAAATATATGTATAACTCTTATTCCTATTAAATCATTAATTTCATCTTTATAATTATCTACAGTAAACTTAAAATCTTTTCCATATTTATTCTTTCTATCTTCGCTTTTTCTTACTATCTTCTCAATAAGTCTTTCCGGAGCCTTTATTCTAGATTTTACAGAATGAACAGATTTCTGAGATCTTAATATATTAGCTATAAAATTAGCCTGATTTTCATATAATGTTCTACATTTAATATAATCACAGTAAATATTTTTTAAATCTTCTATATCTATATTCTGTTTTTTGATTTTCTCTTCTATATTGGGATATAGTGATTTAAATTTATCAATGTTAAAAGTACCTTTCATATATTTCCTCCTCTCTTCTGCACATTTATTATAACATTATAATTACTTATATCTTAAATAAAAAAGAGAAAATACTTCTGTATTTTATAATATACCTTTAGTATTTTCCCTCATTAAAGTTGAATTAATTTATAAAAATTTAATTTATTCACTCAATGGTCTAAAAACTATTTTACTTCTTTCATTATTTTCTTTATCTTTATAAAGTTTTCCCTTAAGAATTTCAATTTGATTTGTAAGCTCATTTATCTGTTTCTTAGTATTATTTAATTTTTCATTTCGTTCTAGCAATTCTTCTTTTAATTTAGTAATTTCTTCATTCATTCTCTTCATTACTACATTCTTGTCATTAATTATTTCATCTACCATATCTAATGCGGCCTCATTAATTACCTTATTCTTTATAACTTCTGAAACAGTTCTTAGTTTATCGTTACTTATTAATTCTTTAATTTCATGTTCTATACCATATTCATTTTTACACATTAATTTTATTATATTATCTAAAAGATGAAATACATCAAAAATAAATTTATATGTTTCACAATTCCTTCCAGCTACAATAAAACTATTTATCTTAGAACCATCTATTCCAAGATTATGATTTCTATCACTATATATATCAAAAAATTGCTGTTTTAAATTCCATTCTATCCTATTCCTTGTATCCTCTGATATAATTCCTCCACTTATCATGTTTCGTTTAGATATATATACATTAAATTTAGTAAGT
The DNA here is from genome assembly GCA_015058525.1 of Clostridium butyricum. GTDB lineage: Bacteria > Bacillota > Clostridia > Clostridiales > Clostridiaceae > Clostridium > Clostridium butyricum_A. The sequence continues at coordinate 46,281 of SVCE01000017.1, read as the reverse complement.
AGAGTTTTTTCTGCTTTTTCATATGATGCTTTTATTTTTCCTGAAGAACTTCGCACACTGCTCAAAATAATATTGAATTTAAGTTTATCTAAAAACATAGGCAATGAATCCATTAAATTATTAATTATATTCTTTCTTGATGAATAAGACCTATATTTTTCATTTCTCTCATCACTACTATATATTTTTTCAAATATGCTTAGCTTCTTTTCTAGTTCTTCTTTTATATGCTCACTAGCCCAAATATTTTCTTCATCAAACACAATTCCTGCCATGCAGAAGTCATCATCTTCACTTAAATTTAAGTAACCCTTTTCATTAACAACCATAATTAATTTTTTCCCCATAACTCTCTATCTCCTTTTCTTAATAAAGATTTTATAAGTTTAATTTCTATTATCCATAATTATTCTGCTTGATATTGTGTTTAGATAACTGAGCCTGTCAGCCATATATACTACTTTTTTAATCAGTTCTACTTATACAAACAACAAACTCCATACTGTGTTTATCTCTAAAATCTTAATAATTATGCGTAATTAAATATGACTATTAAAACATTTAACAAATCATATTTCTAACTTAGTATATGTTATGTAACTTTATAAATAGAACTTAAATCTCATATTTATTTTTATAAAATATATTGCCTCTTATAATAAGCACGTATTTTAAATTTACACCCCAAAAACATTGTTGATAAAAATTACAAATAAATATTTTTCACTTTATATACATCTACTATATAATTATAATTTTATGCATAAAATAAAAGTAGCAGGATTACTCCTGCTACTCCATTCCGATAAATTCAACCTTTTCTATATTTCTTAGATTTGTTAATCCATCAGTAAGTGTTTTTAGATCTCCATCAACAGTCGAAAGATCTATGGTTATACTAAGGTTAGCATAACCATTTAAAGGAATACCTTGATTTATTGTAAGAATATCTCCTCCTACGCTGGCAATATAATTACTTATATTAGATAAAACACCCTTTTCATTTTTTAAAATGATATTGTATGTAACTTTTCTACCTTCGGAAGTTTCCGAAAAATCGAATACATAATCCTTATATTTGTAATAAACACTTCTACTTATGCCAGCTTGCTTTACAGCTTCTGTAATTTCTTTAACTTTCCCATCTTTTAATAGTTTCTTAGCAAAAAGAACTTTTTCATAAACATCAGGTAAAACCCTCTTATCTATAACTAAGTAATTTCCACTCATTAGTTATCACCCTTTACAATGGTTGCCCCTTCACTATCCAAAGATAATTCCAATACATCCCAATTTAAGTTTTCTATATTTAAAAATTCTTTAAGCTTATTGCTAAAACGCATATCCTTTTCGTCGATAATCGCCATGATTGTAGGGCCTGCCCCACTAAGGTAACATCCATATGCACCTAACTCATAGCTTTTATTATACACCTTTTCAAAACCAGGAATCAACTTACTTCTATAATTTTGATGAAAGGCATCTTTACACGCACATTTTATTAACTGATAATTTCCACTTGCAAAACTTGCAACCATAAGTGCTGCTCTTGAAACATTATAAACCCCATCCTTCATACTTATTGCTTTTGGTAATACAGATCTTGCTTTTGGTGTTGATAACTTAAAGTCAGGCACTATAGAAACAAATTTTAACCCTTTAGCAACATTTACTTTATCATAATATGTTTTTCTATCGTCCATTGCAGCAACTATCATTCCCCCAAAAATAGCTGGTGCAACATTATCAGGATGTCCTTCTATTTCTACTGCCATATCCAGTAATTCACTTTTTGAAAATCTTCCTCCTAAAATCTCGTTAGCTCCCATAATTCCCCCAACTATACATGTAGAACTACTTCCGAGACCTCTTGATATTGGTACATCTTGTTTAATTTCACTTATTTCTAATCCTTTTATTTTATAACCTGCTTTATCAAAACATAATTTCATGGCTTTGTAAATTATATTTTCTTCATTACAAAATTCCTGATTTATGCCATTAAATCTTAAACCTTCTTCTAATTCTCTGAATTCAAATTCATTATATAATGTAAGCCCTATTCCTAATGAATCAAATCCAGGTCCCATATTTGCCGATGTAGCTGGTACTCTAACTCTTATCATATATAACCCTTCTTTTAAATCCCACTTATTCTAAGAAAGCTACTAACGCCTGTCTCATTTTAGCCTTATCCCAAACTTCATTATGTAAAACTTCTGCTTTTTCTAATGAAGCTAAATTTACTGGAATTTTTTCACCTGTTACCTTTGCTAATTTATTTAATACTTCAAAATCATCTATACCTTCTACATCAATATTAAGTGCATTACATATGCTTCTTGGGAACTTAAACGGACTTGCTGTAGATACAATTAAAGCAGGTTTATTATCTTTAGTTTCATCTACATATTTCTTTTTAACTGTATATGCTACAGCTGTGTGTGTATCCATAACATATTTTTCTTTTTCATATACTTCTTTTATTGATTCATATACTTCTTCAGTTGTGGCATAATTTCCATAAAATTCTTTAGCAAATTCTCTCATTTTTTCATCAATTGTATATGCTCCATCATTTTTTAATTTATTCATAAGCTCTGTTACTTTTTCTGAATCTCTTCCACATGCTTCATATAAAAATCTTTCTAAATTTGATGACACTAAGATATCCATAGATGGAGATTCTGTAAGAACAAGTTCTCTCTTCTTATCATAAACCCCTGTTTCAAAAAAATCAGTTAATACTTTATTTTCATTTGATGCACATATGAACTTGTTTATAGGAAGTCCCATCTGTTTAGCATAATATCCTGCTAATATATTTCCAAAGTTTCCTGTTGGTACAACAACGTTTATATAATCATCTAATTTTATTTTACCTTGATTCACCAAATCAAAATATCCATAAAAATAATAAACAATTTGAGGTACAAGTCTTCCGATATTAATAGAGTTAGCAGATGATAGGATATAACCCTTTTCCTTCAATCCTGCCTTGAAATCAGCATCCCCAAAGATTTCTTTAACCCCTGTTTGAGCATCATCGAAATTTCCCTTTATCCCAATGACTTTTACATTAGCACCTTTCTGACTTACCATTTGTTTTTCCTGAATAGGACTTACCCCATTCTTTGGATAATATACAACTACTTTAAATTCATCAACACCTGCAAATCCTTCAAGTGCTGCTTTTCCTGTATCCCCTGATGTAGCTGTAAGAATTGTAATTTCTTCTTTAATTCCTTTAAGCCTCTTAGCTCTCTTCATTATCTGTGGTAAAAATAGTAATGCTGCATCTTTAAATGCACATGTTGGTCCATGGTACAATTCTAAAAAATTATTTTTTACTTTTACATTAAATCTGCCTTTATATGCATCGTTTATTGCCCCTATTAACTCTGCATCATCAATATCAGTGAAATATTCATTGATAACTTTAAAAGCAAGTTCTTCATATTTGATAGAAGTGTTTGTCTTTAGGTTATCATAAATCAATGGAAATTCATCAGGAACATATAACCCTCCATCCTTCGAAATCCCATTAATAATTGCGTTTGCTGAAGCTATACCTTTTTCTAAGCCCCTAGTACTTCTAAACTTCATTTAACTCACCTCAAATTTATATTAGATATAAACCAATATATACACATCGACAAATTGAAGTATATATAAACATATTCTACCTGTAATCTATATTAGCATGTATTCTACACATACACAAGTGTTTTTCTATAAAACACATCAATAATTTTTTTACAAAATAATCTTTATATCGCAAAAAAATTATTATTGCAACTCAAATCTACCATTTTGTGTAATAACCGTCATGAAAATCAATCGTGAATATGCCACACTCTACAATAATATTGGAAGTATATTTCTTTAAATCACCAATAAAAGTATTTGAACATTTTACATATAAATATTTAAAGGCATAATCTGAATTGCAGATTTTTCAATTCTTAAGCTTGGACATTCAGGAACTACTAACCCATTTTTATCTAAACATTCAATAAGTGGTTTACACATCTCAAAATACTTTTCATAAAACTTTTCTTGACCTGTCTTTCTTAGAAGACTTATACTATCATTATCTCCACTACATGTCTTTATTACTTTTCCAATTACCTTACAGTGGCAGTTTATTTTATCAAATACATTACATGTATTATTCATAAAATAATTTCTATTTACAGTAAGAACTGCTCTTCCATTACCTGATATCATAATTAAATCGAATGTATCATTACTACTTAAAACTTTCTTTAAATAACTGAACATTTTCTGCAGCATTTCAAACTTAAATTTACACTCACAACCTTTTGTAAGTTCATTCAAGTAATCACATCCAAAAATATCTATAAGATTAATAAATGTATCAATATAACTTAATATACTTGAACTAGTAAGATTTCCTTCAAGTTCTATTAAATCTCCAACTTCTACATTATCATTTTCTATGTCATCAACTTCTTTTGGGTGAAGTTTATTATTTTCATTAAAATAACTCATTAAATTTCCATTTAAAACAAATGTAGTAAATGTGGTCTGGCTTCTCTGTTCTTCATGAACAAATCTTCTTGCGCCCATATTTTTTTCGCAATTATGATGATCTAATTCATTATTAGAATCAAATTGATTTTTATCCTTAAAACCATCTCTTTCAATTCTTGTAATGCTTCCTTGATTAGTGCTTTCAATTTTATCGCCTTCTTTCATGCCAGCTTCTATAAGCCTATCTACACCTTTGGTAAAAGTAATTGTTTCTATGTATCCCGTAAGCACTAATGATGCTAGATTCTTAACTAATGTTTCATCAAGATAAACAAGTATATCAAACTGATTTTCCATAGCCTCCCCTTTCAAAAAAATTACTCTATATATTAATATTAATCATAAAAATAGAATATTAATCTCATTTAAATCTTTGCAATATTAATAAAAACATTCAAAAAAATTATTTTATGAATTTATATTATATGCATAAATCATCCTGCTTCTTATTAATCAACTAATTTCTACTTTATAATTACAAATTTCTTACTTTTTTATATTATTGTTTTTTACATGTTATAATAATTTATGTTGTATATATATTTATAAATATGCTTTTATTGATTAAATCTATATTCAAATTTTCTTAAGGAGGGCGATATTTTTGAGAAAATTATTCAAACGTCTAATGATTATTATTTTAATTGCTATTATTGCTTTCTTTATGATTTTCCATAAACGTATATTCTTATGTTATGGAATTGCTCAAAAATACATTTCACTAAAAGATGAAATATCTAAATCTGAAAATATAGACATTACTTCTGTTTCAGATTCTATGAGCCATAAAGACATTGTTTATAAAGATACTAATGGAGTTAAACTTACTCTTGATATATACGGTCCAATAAAAAATGTATACACGAAATCTCCTGTAATATTATATGTTCATGGTGGAAGCTGGGTATATGGAAATAAAGCATTGCCTGAAGCATTGACCCCTGTTTTAGATACTTTTAGAGAACAAGGATATACAATAATAAGTACCTCTTATGAACTTATGAGAAAAAAGGAAGACTTTAATAAACAAGTCTGTGATATTAAGGATACTATACGTTGGATTTATAAAAATTCTAACACTTATAACTTTGATACTGATGAAATTGGAATGATAGGACTATCTTCAGGAGCACATTTATCTCTTATGGCAGCTTACAGTTCAAATGATGAATTTGTTGATGATACTTCATTAATTTCATATCCATCACATATTAAGTACCTTATAGATTTTGCTGGACCTACAGATTTAAGTCTTCTAAAAACAGATAATTTAAACTTTGATTTAAATAAAGTATTTTCTTCTGTGAAAAATAAAGAGTCTACTATAAATAAATTTAACCCTATAAATTATGTAAGTGAAGATGATCCAAATACTCTTATTATTCATAGCAAATCTGATAAAATAGTTCCATTTGAAAGTGCAGAAAAACTCTATGAAAAATGTGAAGAAAAAAAAGCCAAATCAAAGTTTATTGCCTTAAATGGATCAGCTCATGATTTAAGTGTAATATCCACTGATGATATTGTAGCTATATCCAAAGGCCTATTTGTGTTTATAGTTTCTAATTCGCCACTTTAATTTAATAACAATTTCTTATAATATCATTTATAAAGAACTGTTAAAAAAAACTATTGCAGAGTTTTTTTACTCTGCAATAGTTTTTTATTTTAATATTCATAATTCTTTACATTTTCACATATTACTATTTTAATTGGTTTCTCTTCTATAACCTTTTTGTAAGAGCATAAAAATTCATTTAACTCATTATCAGTTAAATCAATATGTTTTTCACTTATTAAATTAACTTTTTCTCCTTCAAAATAAATAGTCAAATCATTTTTATCATTTTTTATGAAATATTCAGACATTGCTCTTGCTGTAAGCCTATTCTTATACTTTTCTTGAAAACTTACTGCCTTTTTAAGGTCTCCATAAGGCTTTGCATTCATATCTATTCCAGCCATATTAAACTGCTTTTCAAGCATTGAAGAATCAATTCCATACCTTTCTAAGAACTTTTTTTGTATGTTAATAAGCTTATCATGAGAAATATTATTTTCTTCCATGTAATTCATTATATTCTTTGAAAAATCAGCCATATTAACTTTTCCTTCAGCCATTTTGTAATACATAGAATATATATAGTCTTCAAATTTATCTACATCTTTATCTTTAGCTTTATTCTTAATATCATTAAAATCTATAACTCTATCAGACATTATATCAACCCTTCCCTTAATTCTACTATATCATAGTGTATTCTTACAAAGGCTCTAAAATCTTATCTAATTAATATAATATGTTTCAAGATATATTATATATTGCAATATTGAAATTTTACAACTATATTTTCAAAACTGTTTTCTTATAATATGTGTGATTTTTTTATTTGTTGATACCTAATTAATACTTTCATTAACAGCAAACTTTTCAAATGTTTCTATGAATTTATTTATATGTTGTTCTTCATGTTTTACACTTAAAAATACAGCTTCAAATTGTGAAGGTGCTATATTTATCCCATTGTTAATCATAGTTTCAAAGTATCTGTTAAACATATCTATATTACATGTCTTAACATCATCATAAACTCTTACTTCCTTGTTCTTAGTAAAGAATATTGTAAACATTCCACCTACTCTATTTATAACTATTGGAATATTATATTTAGACGCAATTTCTTTTACTCCACTTTCAAGTTTTGCTCCCATCTTTTCTATATGATCATACCATTGCAAGTTGTTCTTAAGTTTTTTAAGAGTTGCAAGACCTGCTGCCATAACTATTGGATTTCCAGACATAGTTCCTGCCTGATATACAGGACCAAGAGGTGAAAGGCATTCCATTATTTCTCTTCTTCCACCATATGCTCCACATGGAAGTCCGCCTCCCATAATCTTAGCATATGTAAGCAAATCTGGTTCTACACCAAATAAACTTTGAGCTCCTTTAAATGCTACTCTAAATCCATTCATAACTTCATCAAATATTAAAAGTGCACCATATTTATTGCATAATTCTCTTAAAATCACCATAAAATCTTCTTCAGCTTTTATAACCCCCATATTTCCTGCAACTGGTTCAATTATGACTCCTGCAATTTCTTCTCCATATTTTTCAAATAATTCTGTAATCTGCTCCTTGTCATTATATATACCTATTAAAGTGTTTTCTATAGCTCCTTGAGGAACTCCTGGCGAACCTGGTATTCCATTTGTCATTACACCAGAACCTGCTTCAATTAAAAATCCATCATAATGCCCATGATAACATCCTGCAAATTTAACTATCTTATCCTTTTTAGTATATCCTCTTGCAAGCTTTACAGCACTCATAGTTGCTTCTGTACCTGAGTTAACCATTCTAAGCATATCTACATTATCTAAATTTTCGCACATGAATTTTCCAAGCTCCAATTCAAGTTCAGTTGGAGCTCCAAATGCTACTGCTTTTTCTGCTGTACTTTTTATAGCATTTACTACATCTTCATCACAGTGACCTAATATAAGAGGTCCCCATGCTAATACAAAATCTATATATTCTTTATTATCTTCATCTTTAACAATTACACCTTTACCAGACTTAATTATTGGCGGCTCCATATTCAATCCCTTATATGCTCTAACTGGACTGTTTACTCCTCCTGGCATATAATTTTGCGATTCTTTAAAAATCTGTTTATTACTCATTTATGTACACATCCCTTTTAACTTATGTTAAACTCTATAATTTAAATTAAATACAACAAAATTATTTATACACTATATTATTTGTTAAGTAGCTTTGCAGCTTCAAGAGCATGATATGTAATTATAACGTCTGCCCCAGCTCTCTTGATTGAAGTTAATATTTCCATAATTATTCTTTCTTCATCAATAAGACCAGCTTTTGCTGCTGCTTTCACCATTGCGTATTCACCACTTACATTATAAGCAACTAATGGCATATGAAATTTGTCCCTACACTCTCTTATAACATCAAGATATGAAAGTGCTGGCTTAACCATTATCATATCACAACCTTCTTCTATATCCATTTGTGTTTCTCTAAGTGCTTCTAATCTGTTTGATGGATCCATTTGATAAGTCTTTCTATCTCCAAATTGTGGTGCAGAATCAGCAGCTTCTCTAAATGGTCCATAGAATGCTGAACAGTATTTAGCTGAATAGCTCATTATACTTACTTTTTTAAATCCATTTTCATCTAATGCTTTTCTTATAGAACCTATTCTTCCATCCATCATATCTGAAGGAGCTACCATATCTGCTCCAGCTTTTGCATGAGATACAGCTATTTTATTCAAGTATTTTAAAGTTTCATCATTGTCTACATCATGATCATGAACTATTCCACAATGTCCATGAGAAGTATATTCGCACATGCACACATCAGTAATAACAAGCATATCTTTGGATAGTTCTTTTATCTTTCTTACAGCCTGTTGAACTATACCATTATCATTATAAGCTTCACTTCCACATGAATCCTTATGATCTGGAATTCCAAAAAGAAGAACTCCTGCAATACCCGCTTGTTCTACTTGTTTTATAACTTCATCTAATCTATCTATAGAATAATGATAGTTTCCTGGAAGTGATGAAATTTCATTTTTTATATTTGTACCTTCAACTACAAATATAGGATATATAAAATCCTTTGTATTTAAAACAGTTTCCCTTACCATATCTCTTATTGCACTTGATGCTCTTAATCTTCTTCCTCTTTTTAACATTAATATACCTCCAACTATACTTTAATTCTTTTGTAACTATATAATTTTAAAATTTTTATATTATAATTGATATTTTATTTAAATATTAATAAGCAATTAATAGTGAAGAGGTTACAAAACAATTCTTTGTTGTCTTATGCCCCTTCACTATTAATTAAAATATACTTAATTTATATAAATAATAAAACTTTTATTTTACTTTAAATCTCTTTCCAATATTCCAATATATTTCTGAAAAAATAACTACACATACAATAGTTCCTGCTGAAATAATACTTAGCCACTCAACATCAAAATATGATCCTAAAATGCATATTCCAGTTAATACATCAATTACAAAAGTTATATATGACATAAACCTTAACAAAGATCTTTTATCATATTCTTTCTTTTGTTTTTCATCAAGCATATAATAACTAGATATTAAAAATGCACATTTACCATTATAAAATAATATGCCTATTATTGTAAGTGATAGTAAAGCACTAATCGATATTACGCACTCCATAAACCATCCTCATTTATTAATACTTTAAGTTAATATCTCAATATATAATATGCTTTTAATCAAGTAAGTTCTTCATTTAATATTTGTATATTTTTCACAAAAGTAACTCACATATAACTTTATTTTGATATCATTTCCACAATTTCTTTTAAAAATCCTTCTTCTGAATGTTCTTTGCATACATCTGCATTTATTCCTAATTTTTTAAGATGCTCATTAGTTTTCTTACCAATAGCAATTACATGCTTATTTTTTAACATATCTAATCCCACCATATCAACCATATTATAAACTGTTGATGGACTTGTAAAAAATACTATATCAACTTCTTCAAAAGCCTTAGGATTTCTTATAATACCCTTTACTGTATCATAAATAAATACTCGTGAAACTTCAGCTCCAGCTTTTCTTAAACCTTCAGCAACTTCTTCTTTTGCTATTGATGAACACGGAATAAGCACTTTATCTCCAGAATTTATATGAGATTTCATTGCTTCTACAAGTTTTTCTCCCATAAATTCATGGGCTTTTATAGCACACATTATCCCTCTCTTTTGAAGACTTCTTTCTGTAGCTTTTCCTATAACAGAAATCTGTGCTCTAATTCTTCTTATATCATATCTTTTTTCTATTAAATAATCAAAAAATATATTAACACTATTTACAGATGTAAATACAATATGATCAAACTGTTCAATTTTATTTATGTATTCATCAAGATTTTGTGCTGTACTCTTTATTTCAATAGCACTCATTGAAGTAACTTCCGCACCTAATTCTCTTAACTTTTGCCTTAATGATTCACCCTGCTTTTGGCTTCTTGTAATACATATATTTTTCCCAAAAAGAGGCTTATTTTCGTACCAGTTTAATTTTTCATTTAATTTTACAACTTCTCCTACAACTATTATGCACGGTGATTTAAGCCCTGCTTTTTTAACTTTTTCAGTTATATTGTTTAAAGTTCCAACAACCTTTCTCTGCTTACTGCATGTTCCTCTCATTACAACTGCACAAGGCGTTTCAGAATCTTTACCATTTATTATAAGCTGCTCTCTTATATTATCAAGATTACTTAATCCCATCATAAAGACAAGAGTACCTTCTTCCATAGCAAGCGCCTTAAAGTTTACATTAAGCTTATTAGCACTCATTCCTGTTACTATATGAAAGCTTTGTGCTATTCCTCTATGAGTTATTGGAATTCCTGCATAATTAAGAACAGCAATTGGAGAAGTTACACCAGGTATAACTTCAAAAGGAATATTCTCTTTTTCTAAAGCTAATACTTCTTCTCCTCCACGTCCAAATACATATGGATCTCCACCTTTCACTCTGCCTACAATATGTCCTTCTTTTGCTAGTTTTACAAGAATTTCATTTATTTGTTCCTGAGTTTTGTAATGAGCACCAGGTTCCTTTCCACAGTAATAAACAATACAGTCATCATTTAAATAATTTAATATATTGTTTGAAACTAATCTATCATATAAAACAGCAGTACATTTTTTTAATGCATTTACAGCCTTAACTGTTAATAATTCTTCATCTCCAGGACCTGTTCCTATGATATAGGCTTTACTCATTTTTTCATCTCCTAATTCAAACATTATTTTGTTAAGTTAAATATATATTCTATTACTTTAATTTTTCTTTTTAGCATATTTCAAAATTTTCTGTGCAAGCTTCTTTCCAAGTTCTACATACTCTTCTTTTCTTCCACATATATCTTTTTTTATTATTTCTCCACCTATTTCATATATTCCAATCATATACAATTCATTATTTAGTATTTTAGAGTATGCTCCAATAAGTGAATGACAGTCTCCATTTAATTCCCTCATAAAACTTCTTTCAGCTTCAACTGTAAGTCTTGCATCAGCATCTTCTAATTTTTTAAAATATTCTGATGAACTACTTCCTTTTAAACATTCTACTCCAAGAGCCCCTTGTGCTACTGCTGGAATAAACTCTTTAGGATCAAAGTATTCTGTTATTATATTTTCCAAATCTAATCTTTTAAGTCCAGCTGCTGCAAGTACTATTCCATCTAAATTTTGACTCTTCATTTTTTCAAGTCTTGTCTGAACATTTCCTCTTATAGGTACAATTTCAAGATCCGGTCTTAATAATTTAAGTTGTGCACCTCTTCTTATGCTACTTGTTCCTATCTTTGCATTTTGTCTTAAATCCTTAAACTTTATATTATCTTTAGAAACAAGCACATCTCTTATATCTTCTCTTTCAGTTACAGCAGTTATTTCAAATTCACTACTTAATTCAAATGGAACATCTTTCATGCTATGAACAGCCGCATCTGCCTTTTTTTCTATAAGGGCTTTTTCAATATCTTTAACAAACAATCCTTTTCCACCTATTTTATTTAAAGCAACATCAAGCTTTTTATCTCCTTCTGTAACTATCAATAATTTTTCACTATCTATATCAAACTTTTTCTTAAGACTATCCATTATAATTTCAGTCTGAATCTGAGCTAATTTACTTTTTCTTGTTGCTATAACTACTTTGTTCATAGTCTCACATTCCTCCATATTTTTTTGTTTGTATATAATCATGTCTATACTAACAATTTTCTAACTATATCATTTCCATATCTTTTATTCAAAGCTTCCATATACATACCATTCTTATATGCTTCTTCAAATTCAGTACTGTATATATAAAATAAAACATCCTTTTTATATTCTTCACAAGCTTTAACGTTATTTCTTATTTTACCTGTAAATTCTATAAAATCATCATATTCACTTATATATTTTTTTATTTTATTACACATAAGTACTGCTCCTTTAGGATTTCCACCTTTAGTATTAAGTGCAAAATTCATGGTTCTACTGGATCTTTCAGCTGGTATTACACCTATTCCATTTTTAAAATCAGAAGCATCTATATAAATTTTATAATTTTCATCGCAATATTTTCTTATAGACTCATTTAATTTTTCATCACTTGATGCAATAACTACAATATGCTTATCTTCTAAAAACTTAAAATTAAATTTTTCATTTATTAGATTAATATGTTCTGAATTATCTTCATATAATTTCAATAATTCATCACTAAACTTTTCTGCCAATACTTCTACTCTGCATTTATTATTTACAAAATGACGTATCTTTATTTGACCAGCTTTTCCACCACCTATTACCCCTATCCTTATTTTTTTAGACATTAATGAAATATAGGTATAGTCAGTTTCATTTAAAACTTCATTTTGAATATCTTTTCTATTAATTTCATGCATTCTTCTTCACGACCTTTTAAAGTTTCTTCCTTTATAACTTTAATTGCTCTGTTTATATAAAAATCAGAAGTACTTTTAATAAGCATATTGGCAAGATTTATATCTTGTTTATCTCTACACTTATTTTTAAAAGTAATCATTCTCTTACTACATACATCATCACCTAATGACTTTATGTTTTGAATTTTAGGAGATACACTTCTTAGTTTTACCCATTCATCAAATTCATTAAAATATTTATCTAGTATGTATCTATTCTCTTGCATCTTTTCAATTCTTAATCTTTTATTTTCATCATTTATAGAACTTATATCATCTATATTATATACTTCTACTCTGCTTAATTCTGTTACCTGCTTTTCCACATCTCTCGGAATTGCAAGATCATATATTAGTAAGCGCTTTCCTTTTTCATTTATATGATCTTTATTAAGCACAGTATGTGGTGCTGATGTACATCCTATTATGCAATCAACATCATCTATATATTCATTCTTTTCAGTAAAACTTATTACTTTTACTCTGTCATCTTCTATTTGTTCCTTAATTTTCATATTTCTTACTACAAGATATACTTTTTCTGCTTTATGTGAAAGTATGTACTTAACAACAAGCGTTCCAACATCTCCATAACCCATAACCATAAACTTTGTGCATCCTCTGCTTATGCTTTCATTAGCAACTATAGATGCTGATGATACTGGTATTTCAAAAAGCTTAGCTTTATTTTTGAATTTTTTCCCACAAGTTATAGCTTCTTGAAACAATCTATGTAATTCCTGAGACACAGATTTATATTGGAGAGCATATTCATAAGCATTTCTTACCTGACCAAGTATTTGGTCTTCTCCTACTATTTTTGAATGAAATCCACAACATACTTCAAATAAATGTTTTGGTGCTCCACTCCCCATTGTTACAAATACATATTCCTTAAACTCATAATTCCAGTTAAATATATCAAAAATCTCTTTTAATATTTCTTCACTTCCTGAAAAATCATTAAAATAAATTTCTGTTCTATTACATGTTGATAATATTACTACTTCCTTCATTATTTTTAGCAGTTTTCCTGTATACTGCTCAATTTTATTGGAATGTATAGTAAGCATTTCTCTAACTTCTATAGGAGTATTTTTCTTTATTCCTATTAATCCAATCATTTTTCCACCTCAGATGTTTCTTAATTATCTTGGGATTTTCAATATACCATAAGATAGCTGTCATTTGTTCCTAATCTTTAATATTTTATTTTCTACTTACTTCTGCCATATTAATTGTATGATATCTTATTTTTTTCAATTAATCAACAAACATATTTTTTCTATATTATAATATTCCATTACAGTATCAATAACATTCACAACTTAATTACATTTTTTATAAGTATATTTTTTGTATTTTTATAATTCCTATTGGTTAAAATTATAAAAGAATAAATAATAAGGGGATGATATTATTGAGATTACCAAAACATATTGGAATAATTCCAGATGGAAACAGACGCTGGGCACTATCTAATGGAATGTCAAAAGATATGGGGTACAGCCATGGTATAAATCCTGGACTTGAAGTATTTAAATTATGTGAAAAAGAACACATAGAAGAAGTTACATTTTACGGTTTTACTATAGATAATACTAAAAGACCAAGCGAACAAAAAAGTGCATTTACAAAAGCATGTGTAGAATCTGTAGAACTTATGACAAAAGAAAATTGTGAATTACTTGTAGTAGGAAACATAAACTCTTCATGCTTTCCTAAAGAACTTATACCTTATACTGAACGAAGGAAATTTGGAAACGGCGGTATAAAAGTAAATTTTTTAATTAATTATGGATGGGAATGGGATTTAAATTTACTAAAAAATTCACTTCATACAAAGAGTAGTATTCTACCATATATACATTCAAAGGATATTTCTAGAATTGATATGATAATACGTTGGGGAGGACGCAGAAGACTAAGTGGATTTCTTCCAGTACAATCAGTTTATGCAGATTTTTTTGTAATTGATGATTTGTGGCCTGCTTTTAAGCAATCTCATTTCTATGATGCACTTTCATGGTATAACAAACAGGATATCACCTTAGGTGGATAACAATCTTATAACATTAATAAAATCAAACATATTTTTTAACTTTAAAGAATCTAAAAAACAGCTGAAAACTGAAAATGATATTTTCGTATAAAATCACAATTCAGATTTCAGCTGTTATTTCTAAATGTTGTTATTTTATTGTTCTAAAATTAATATAGATTTTTATTCAAAAGTTCTTTCTGTTCCTGTTATATTTGTAAATATTCCATTACATTTCTTCTTAAATATATCTATTGCTTTTTCACCTGTACAATGAGACAATCCTAACATTTGTATTCCCATAGAATTTAAATATTCTGCTGATGTATTTATCCTTTCTTCATCTGCTTCTATAAGATGTGTCCCCCCTATTATTCCTGCTATTTTTTCACCTGAAACTTCACGAATACTGTCAATAATATTTAAAAATCCTGGATGTGCACATCCTAAAAGAATAACTAGTCCACTTTTTGTTTTTAACCCTATTGCTATTTCATCTGAAAAAGAATCTACTATATATTTATCATCACTTATCTTTATCTTCATATTTTTATTTTCTTTCTCAAAGTCATGATATTTCTTAAATTTAGAAAATACAAATACCTCGTCATTAACCTTCATCATATTATTTTTTAAATATTCAATATTAACATTTTTCTCTTTTAAATAATTTTCATCAAAGTCTATCCCACCATATGTGTATCCCTTTTCATTTGAAAAATCAATTTTTAAACTTCCATCTGAATAACGATATTTATTACTATTCAAAAAGAAATTTTCACTTAATATAACTCTTGGAGTTATATTATATGTATCTAGTAAACGTCTTACACCTCCACAATGATCATAATGTGCATGACTTAAAATCAATGTATCTATGATAGTTAAATCAATCTTAAGCTTTTCTGCATTTTCAATAAAATCTCCAGTTTTTCCAGTATCAAATAATATATTTCCAAATCTGCTTTCTATAAATATAGACAATCCATGTTCATTTATTAATGGTTTCTTTTCATCTTTACTATTTTCAATTAATGTTGTTACTTTCATAAAATCACTCTTTTCAACTTAAGTTTCTTTTAGAATTTCATTAATTTCATGAGAATTTGATTCTTTCAATTAAATTTTACCATACAAGTTAACAAATTCAAGGTATCGTTTTCATTTTTATTGATACAAACATAAAAATTAGCATCTATCAATATTTTATGATATTCTTATTAAATAGATATATTTAAGGAGATGACGTATGGAAAAAATATTATTCTTGTATTTTGTATTTATAAATTTATGTGGATTCATAATAATGTTGATTGATAAAAGCCGTGCAAAACATAAGGAATGGAGAATCCCTGAAAAACAGTTAATTGGAATATCTATCATAGGCGGTTCTATAGGAATGCTGTTTGGAATGCATGTTTTCAGACATAAAACAAAACATTTAAAATTTACTATAGGCGTACCTAGTATTTTAATATTACAGATAATAATAGCCATATACTTTATATAACTTTAATGTATATGGCTCTGCTTTTTATATTCTTTGCAATTTCAATTCAGTTAATTCATTAAGATCATATGGCGTATTTTGATATACACAATAATTAAGCCAGTTTCCAAATACTATATTAGCACTACCTCTCCATGATTGAACTGGTCTTTCATCTAAATTATCATTCTTAAAATAGTTTTTAGGAATTGCTATTTCATCACCTTTTTCAAGATCTCGTATATATTCATCTCTTAATGTATTCCTATCATATTCAAGATGTCCTGTAATATAAACCTTTCTTCTATCTTTTGTAGCTACTATAAATACTCCAGCTTCATCAGATTCTGCAAGGATTTCAAGATCTAATACTTTTTCTATATCTTCTCTTCTTACTTCAGTATGTCTTGAATGCGGTGCATAAAAAACATCACTTAGTCCTCTTGTAATATCAGCTTTTTCATCATTTGCCCAATGTTGAAATACTCCAAACATCTTTTCCTTTAATAAATATTTAGGAACATTATGATTATAATACAGCCCAGCTTGAGCCCCCCAACATATATGTAATGTTGAAAATACATTCTTGTTACTCCATTTCATTATCTGAGTAAGTTCATCCCAGTATGCAACATCTTCAAATTTCATCCTTTCTACTGGTGCCCCTGTTATTATAAGCCCATCAAATTTTTCATCTTTTATTTCATCAAAATAACTATAGAACTTCTCTAAATGTTCAAGTGGTGTATTGTGAGAAGTATAACTTTTTGTCTGAATCAACTTTATTTCTACCTGAAGAGGTGTATTAGATAAATATCTTAGTAGCTGATTTTCAGTAACTATTTTTTTAGGCATCAAATTTAAAATAGCTATTTTTAGCGGTCTTATATCCTGTGTGTCCGCTCTTTCATTGTTCATTACAAATATATTGTCACTGCTTAGCACCTTATAAGCTGGTAACTCTTTTGGAATTTTAATTGGCATACTTCTACCCCCATTTTCTTTGCTTATTACTTTTTGTTTCAATACATATTTATTATACCAAAACTTTTCATTACATCAATTGTTCTAATATTTTATCCTAATATATTTTATATATTCAATGTTTTTCAGTATTAAATCTTTCAAAAAATCATTTAGGAATTTTTTATATAATTATTTTTCTTATCGTTATTTTTTTACACACTTTTTTTCTCATTTTTCTTTTACACGTATAGTTTACAATCAATTTATAAATACACCATTCTGTAATATATTTATCATAACTTAAATATTTTTAATTTATGGTATACTTACCATATATAAATATTCATAGGGGGGGCATATATCATGGTATCACATCAAAATATTATAGTTTGTTTTATTGGAACTTACACAGACAAAGGTAGTGAAGGAATTTATAGAATAAACTTTAATGAATACACAAAAAAAATAGCTAAATTCAATTTGGCATATAAAATTGAAAATCCTACGTATTTTTCTATTGACAGAGAAAGACACATATTATATTCACCTTGCATAATAAGTGGTGAAGCTGGGGTATCATCATTTAAATACTGGCAGGAACAGGATGCTTTAAATCTTATAAATTATAATGTTTCTGAAAAAAAACAACCTTGTCACTTGAGTATAGATAGTGATAAGCAACTTTTAATAACTTCAAATTATCATGAAAATAATATGATAGTTTATAATACTTTAGAAGGCATAATTTTAAATTATCCTCAAATCAAAAATCATGAAGCAAAAGGTTTAAATACTGAAAAACAGAACGCATCTCATATACATTCTTCTATTTTAACAAAAGATAAAAAATATATCCTATCTGTAGATTTAGGATTAGACACCCTAGTAGTATATGAATTAAAAGAAAATCAAGTTGTAGAAAGAAATGATTTAAATTTTACTTTCCCACAAGGAACTGGTCCTAGACATATAACTTGTTCGAATTCTAAAAACTATTATGTAATAAGTGAATTAACCTCTGAAATTTTTGTTTTAAAATATACACCTGATGATAAATCACTTTTTGAAAATATTCAAACAATAAGCAGTACTTCTCCAGAATATGATGGTTTAAAATCCGGTGCTGCAATAAGAATTCATCCTTCAAATAAATTTTTATATACTAGTGATCGAGGAAATAACTCAATTAATTTATTTTCAATTCTTCAAGATGGAAAGCTTAAATATTTAAATAGCTTCTCATGTGAAGGAGATTCACCAAGAGATATTAATATATATCCTTCTGGTAATTACTTATTCTGTGCAAATGAAAAATCAAATAATGTTTCTATTTTTTCAATAAGCAAATCAACTGGTGAACTTTCATTTATAACTTCTCAAGAAGTTAATTCACCTACTGCTATTGAATTTGCATAATATGCACCAAATAATAACAGGCTAAAAAATAATATTTTTTAGCCTGTTATTATTATAAAATCAGAATAAAATAAATTTAAGTTGAACTTTATTAAAATTAAATTTTATAGTTGTCTTATTTTGATAAAATAAACTCTTCAATTACTTTTACTATACCACCTTCATCATTTGAAGAAGTTATATAATTGGCATTTTCTTTTACTATATCCATAGCATTAGCCATAGCAACTCCAAGTCCTGCATATTTAACCATAGAAAGATCATTTTCAGCATCTCCACATGCTATAATTTCTTCCTGTTTTATACCAAGATGTTCTCCTAGTTTCTTTAATCCCATTCCTTTATCAACGTTCTTATTTGTGACTTCAAAAAAGAATGGAGCACTCTTAAATGCACTATATTTTTCATATAATTCTGTTGGAAGTTTCTTAACTGCTTCATCTAATTTTTCCTGTGGATCTATAAGCATAATCTTTATTATTTCTTCATCATCATCAACATCATTAAAATCTTTTATTGTTACATTTATTCCATTTAATTTACTTTCATGTTCAGTATACTTACTCATTTTAGGTGTAATAAGCCCTTCACGTGCAGAAAATGCATGAATATTAACACCGAGTTTCTGTGCAAGGTTATTCACATATTTTAAATCAGAACCCTTAAGACATGCTTCATATACTTTTTCCTGTGTCTTTGTATTTAATACAAGACCTCCATTAAAACTTAAGGCATAATCATCACCTTTAAATAAATCTAATTCCTCTAGAAATCTTGTTATACCAGCTAAAGGTCTTCCTGTAGCAAGAACTACCTTAACACCTTTTTCTTCTGCTTTCTTTAATGCCTTTTTAGTCTCTTCTGATATTACTTTTTCACTAGTAAGTAAAGTTCCATCCATATCTAATGCAATTAATTTATACATATTTCTTCCTCCATCCTTACTACCATCATATATTAATCACTTTCTTAGTATATCATGAAATACTTATACATATAAATTACTTTTTCTTTTATAAACCACATAAATATAGTTATTTTTACTGATTCTTACTCTAATTTTGTAACTATATAGTGTATTTTTTCATATTATGATTTATATATAACTATGAGAGGTAAAAATTTATGATCGAGTCATTATTGCTAGTATCATCTTTATGTATAGATTCATTTGTTGCAAGTATTGCATATGGTACATCAAAAATAAAAATACCTGCACTCTCAGCCATAATTATAAATCTTGTCTGCACTGCCACATTAGCTTTATCACTGTTTATCGGTTCAATAATAAAAGACTTTCTTCCAGGCAGAGTTCCAGTTTTATTAGGCTTTTTTCTACTTATGACAATAGGCATATACAGATTATTTGAATGTATATTTAAAACATGCATTACAAAACATTCAAATTCTGACAAACCTCTTACTTTCAAATTATTTGATTTAAAGTTCGTATTACAAGTTTATGCTGATGAAATTAAAGCTGACTTTGATAAATCTAAATACCTTAATTCAAAAGAAGCCTTTTATCTTGCTTTAGCACTTTCTCTAGACAGCCTTGCAGTTGGTTTTGGTTCAAGCTTATGCAATATAAATTACTTTCAAACTCTCCTATTATGCTTTATAATTGGGATATTATGTGTTCTAGTAGGCGTATTCATAGGAAGAAAATTCGCTGAAAAAATGCATATTGAATTATCATGGCTTTCTGGTATATTATTGATAATTCTAGCTATACTCAGAATTATTAAATAAGAACCACGAAAAAGATTTCCCCTTTTTCCTTTTATCGGTAAATTTTTTCTGTTAAAATATATATTAAGAAAAGAAATATACTATAATTTTCTTATAAAAACTCGTCATAAATACAAAATTTATTTTATAAATGAATATAGTATATTTTGACGAGTTTAATTTAAAAGATAAACAAAAATAATTTTTCTAACAAAGAGAGGGAAATTTATGAAACACATTTTAATTGTGGATGATAACATAACCAATCTAAAACTTGCAGAACAAGTTCTTCATCCAATTTACAAAGTAACATTACTTACTTCAGCTATACAAACTATGAAATTTTTAATGAAAAATACACCAGATTTAATACTTCTTGATATAAAAATGCCTGAAATGAACGGATTCGAAACACTTTCTGCTATAAAATCTATTCCACGTTTAAGTAAAATACCAGTAATTTTTTTAACAGCATTAAATGATCAAAAAAATGAAATCAAATGCCTTAAATTAGGTGCTGTTGATTTTATAGCCAAGCCATTTATCCCAGAGCTTATGTTAAGCAGAATAAAACTTCACTTGGAATTATCTAGTTACAGAAAAAACCTTGAAGGTCTTGTAAATGAAAAAACTCAAACAATAGAAAATCTCCAAGATACTATGGTAACTGGTCTTGCCGAACTTGTTGAATGTAGAGATGGTGAAACTGGAGGACATATTAAACGTACTGCAAAATATTTAGAAATTCTCGTAACATATATGGAAGCACAGAATTTGTATCCAGATATTCTTACTCCTGAATATGTCCATAACATGATTAGATCAGCACCTCTTCATGATATAGGCAAAATAGGTATTTCAGATAATATATTGCTGAAACAAGGAAGCTTTGATGAAACAGAACGTGAATATATGAAGCAACATACAATCCTTGGAGGACGAGCACTTCAAAAAGTAATAAATTCAACAGATAGAGAAAACTTTTTATATGTTGCAAAAGATATGGCACTATGTCATCATGAAAAATGGGATGGTACAGGATATCCTTGTGGTTTATATCATGAACAGATTCCTCTTTCAGCAAGAATTATGGCTATTGCAGATGTTTATGATGCACTTACTTCAAAAAGACCATATAAAAAGCCTTTTCCTCATGAAAAAGCTGTTGAAATAATTTTAGAAGGCAAAGGCACACAATTTGATCCAAACATAGTAGATATTTTCGCTACAATTGCCTATAAATTTGATAAAATTTCAAAAATATATAATTCAAATTTGGAGGAAACACAAGAATGAAAGATGTTAATATAGAATTTGAAGATTTCACTGCTCCTAAAGCTAAAATTTTAATTGTAGATGATAGCAAAGTAACTCTTTCAATAGAACGGGACTTAATAAAAAAATTCTGTCCCAACATAACTACTGCTTCAAGTGGCAGTGAAGCTATAACACTTTTATGTTCAGGAAATTCATACGATATTATTTTTATAGATTATATGATGCCTGAAATGAATGGATTAGAAACCGCTTTTAAAATAAAAAGCTTACCTAATCTAGAAAACAGTATACTTATTATGCTTACTGCTTCCTCAAAGGAATCACTTGCTCCCCATATTACAAAAGATTTTACAGATTTTTTAGAAAAACCTATAATTCTAGAAAATCTAAAAGCAATTTTAAGAAAATATCTGCCAAATGAAATGATTATGAAATCAAACTACAAAAACAATACTAATGTATCTTATAGCAACTACCCAAAAATTAATAATCAGAACTTAAAAAACATTGATATAGATAAAGCAATTAAAAATTGTGGTGGAAGCCTAGAAAATTATTACTCTATACTTTCAGTATCATATTATGATGGAAAAAACAAACTCCAAATTCTAAAGCAGCTTATTGATAATAATGATATAAAAAATTATACAATTGAAGTTCATGCATTAAAAACAGTTGCTGCTTTAATTGGAGACTATAATCTATCAGAAATAGCAAAACAACATGAAGATGCTGGCAATGCTTTTGATTACATATTCATAGAAAATAATTTTGATACATTGTACAATGAGTATAAAAATCTTCTTGAACGTATAAAACCACTTATAGATAGTAAAAATCCATCATCTTTTATAAAACAAACTAAGGACTTTAATCTTACTAGCGTTCTTAACCTTCTTATAAAACTTGATGATGCTATAGACAATTTTGATTTAGATATATCGCATGAGCTTATAAGTGAATTACTTACATATAAGCTAAAGCCTTCATATACTTCTACATTAAAAACAGTTCAAAATTATCTTAATATATTTGATTATGATAATTCTCAAAGACTTGTAAAAAACCTAATAGATTATTTATCTTAATCATATATTGTATAAAATTAATTATACAATATACAAATAAAATGCCCCTATCACAAATGATAGAAGGCATTTTTATTTTTATAACAAATTTAACTTTTACATTATACTTTCAAGAAAATTAAATTACTATTCTTCGTTTGTCTTTAAATCCATAAATCTTTGAAATTGTTTTTCAAGTTCATCAACATTACTCTGTAAAAAATCATGATATGTTTCTTCTTCTAATCTTATTTTAAATCCTGGTGATTTAACAAAATTAAGATATTTTTCAACAAGAGGCATTATTTCTTCCTCTGGTACATGATAAATTTCTCTTAATACATCAAAGAAAGTTCCTCCTTCATAATTTTTCATTCTCTTTTCAGCAGTAGTAACAACTCTCATGTATTTGTCACCACCATATACATCAACTTGTTCTTGAATTGAACCATAGCCTTTTTTTAGCATATCTATATACTCTTCAACTACATCATACTTTGAATTCCCTATATTCTTTCTAGACATTATGTTTTTTAATGCATCATATGCTTTATCTTCTGTTAATAAGAATGCATCTTCAAGCACATCTGTCATTCTAAAAAAAGTTTTTCCTTCTATATTTTCTTTGGCACATCTTTCTATATATTCTAGCAATCTTTCTTCAGTTGCTGTTAACATAAATACCCCCACCTTTTCATCAATTTCCAACATTACATTTTGTTTATCTATATAAATATTTTTTATAATATCATCATTCCATGATACAGTTATAAAAATTTATAGTTACTGTCAATTAATTGATTTCTTACTATATATTTAATATCTCATCAAGTTTATTTATGTCTATATTTTTTTCAAATACTTTAGCTAATCTAGCATATTCACTATCCTTATATTGAGATACTTTTTCCAATATCTCATCTTCAGTAATCTTAATATTATTCTTTTCCTTTAGTTTTTTTACAAATATTCTTGAAAACTCACCACAATCAAATATGCCGTGAAGATAAGTTCCTACAACATTTTTCTGTTCATTACATACACCTATGATTTGCCCGTCAGTATCTTCTATAAATGGTACTACACCTTTTCCTATTTTGCTTATACCATTGTGTATTTCATAACCTGACACTACTTCATCTTTAATACCACTTATATCCTGAAGATCACATAATATTTTAGCTTTTGTCTGCTTTGTAACTTTTTCTTCATTAAATCTTGTTTTTATATCAAGGAATCCAAATCCCTCTTCTTGGGTTATTTCACCTTCAACTCCAAGCTTATCAAGAACTAATTTCCCAAGCATCTGATATCCGCCACATATTCCAAAAATGAAAGTACCATTTTCCTTTGCTTCTTTGATTTTTTGAAATAAATTATTTTCTTTAATATTTCTCAAATCTTCTATAGTGTTCTTTGTTCCAGGAATTATTATTATATTGGGATTTTTTAATTCCTCTGCTCTTTCCACATACCTTACGTTTACGCCATTAATTCTTTCTAATGTATTAAAATCAGTAAAATTTGACATATGTGATAATCTTATTACAGCAATGTCTAAAGAACCATCTTCCTTAGTATTTCTTATTCTTTCTGTAACACTATCTTCATCATCTATATCAAATTTTTCATAAGGCATTACTCCAAGTACAGGTATCTTTATTATTTCTTCAAGCTGTTTTCGGCCTTCTTCAAAATACTCCTTATTTCCCCTGAATTTATTTATTATTACGCCTTTTACTCTTTTTCTATCTTCCTCACTTAAAAGCTGAAGAGTTCCAACTACCGATGCAAATACACCACCTCTGTCTATATCTGCTACAAGTATTACTGGTGCATCTGCCATTGCTGCCATTTCCATATTTGAAATATCACTTTTTCTTAAATTTATCTCAGCACAGCTTCCTGATCCTTCTAAAACTATAAAATCAAATCTTTTACAGAGTTTATCATATGCTTTTTTTACCATTACCTTAAGTTCTTTATTTAATTCCTTATATTTATAAGGTTCTATATTACAGTATACTTTCCCCTCTACTATTACCTGAGTGAAATCTCCACTTGGCTTTAAAAGAACTGGATTCATTAATGCTTCTTCTTCTATTCTACATGCTTCTGCTTGAACTACCTGAGCTCTTCCCATCTCAAGTCCATCCTTGGTCACATATGAATTAAGTGAAATATTTAATGCTTTAAACGGTGCTACCTTAAAGCCTCTATCTGCAAGCATTCTGCACATTGCAGCTGCTATAGTACTTTTTCCAACTGAAGATGCTGTACCTAAAAACATAATATTTTTTTTAATCATAATATATCCCTTCTAATCAACTTATAGTTAATTCAAAACATTCAAATATCCATATCCTTGTACTTCTTCTTTTCCAAGCACATTAAACTCTATTTTTTTTGAAAAAATAGGTCCATCATATACTAATGTATGATATTCACCATTTTCTCCACAAGGATCTGCTCCCTGTTCCTTAATTTTAATTATAATGTCTTTACTTAGTATTTCGCCTAAAAATTCCATTCCTAGAGCATTTAAATTAACTTTTTTAATAATTGCCTTGAATCCATAATCCAAAAATTCATTTACAATTTTCTCTCTGTTTTCCTGCCATAATGGAAACATTGATTTTATTCCTACATTATTGCATCTATCAACGCCCCACTTTTTGTGTTGTTCAATATCTATATCTCCAAATATGCAGTATTTTGCCCCCTGCTCTTTAGCATGTATTAATGCTTTTTCAAATTCTTTTTCATATACAGTGCCATTACTGCATTTTACTTTTATAAGAGGTATATTTAATGATTCTGAAACAGATTCTAAAATACTTTTAGGAATTCTATGGAAACATGTATCATTGTCATCTGCAAAGGTGCTTACAAGACCTATTACCTCA
The DNA here is from genome assembly GCA_015058525.1 of Clostridium butyricum. Taxonomy (GTDB): domain Bacteria; phylum Bacillota; class Clostridia; order Clostridiales; family Clostridiaceae; genus Clostridium; species Clostridium butyricum_A. The sequence continues at coordinate 20,285 of SVCE01000017.1, read as the reverse complement.
TAGTTTTTTTTAAGTACCCTATAAAGACATAACATACTGTCTTTTCCTCCACTGAACGAAACAACAACTTTTAATTTTTTCATATTTATACCTCTACTATATACATTTTTATTATTTATGTAAACCTATCTTTTATTAATACTTATTAATTATAAAGTATATCTATTTTTTATAGAACATCCTTTAATGAGTTTACAAGTATAATATTATCCTTATGGCTTTTTACTGCAATTCTATAATAAAAATTATCTAATCCATGATAATTACTGCAGCTTCTTATTAAAATGTTTTTTTCAAGAAGTTTATCTTTTATATCTATATCAAATAAATTTTTTCTTAAGTTCAGCTTAAAGAAAATAAAATTAACACTTGGCTTAAATACTTTTATTCCATCAATCTCTTTTAACTCATTATACAAATAATTCTTTTCTTTTTCCATAAAATTTATGGATTCACTAATATACTTAAAGTCTTTTAAAGCTGCTTTTACTGCTTCTTCTGCAAGTATATTTATATTCCACGCTGGAGTTATACCTCTAATTTTCTCTAAAAGTTCTTTATTTGAAGAAATCCCATAACCTGCTCTCATTCCTGGTATAGCAAAAAACTTAGTTAGAGATTTTATTATAATCAGATTTTGATAATTTTTAATAAAGGTTATCATTGAATAATCTTCTCTTACAAAGTCCAAAAATGATTCATCTATTATAACAAAAACATTATTTTCTATACTTTTATTAAGGATTTTTTTCAAAAGAATTTTGTTTGTAATTCCTCCTGTAGGATTATTAGGATTACATATAAATACTAAATCAAGTTTTTCATTTATAAAATCCAAAATATCCTCTTGTATCATAAATTGATTTTCTTCTTTTAAATAATATAAATTAATTTTTCCATTTACTGCAGTTACAGCTTCTTCATATTCTGAAAATGTAGGTGCTGGTATTAATACATTATTAGGATTAACTGCTTTTACTATATTAAAAAGTACCTCAGCAGCACCATTTCCAAGAATTATTTCTTTGCTATTTATTTTAAGTTCATCTTCACATATCTTAGAATTTTCAAAATCTCTTATAGAATTTTTAAGTTCAAAATACGTTATATCTGGATACTTTTCTACTGCATCAAGGTTATTTATAACAGCTCTTTTTACGCTTTCAGGCATTCCAAGCGGATTTATATTGGCAGAAAAATCAATTAAATCTTCATACTTTAATCCTGTAATTCTACTTATTTCTTTTGCATTCCCACCATGTCCAAAGTTAGCCATAATTTCACCTCTTTTATAAATTTTAATTAATAAATATTATTTTATATATCTAAATGTAAAATAATATTCTTAATAAAATCATGATTAAATAACTTATAAATGCACTTAAATATAATATTTTAACAGTACCATCAACATCTTTAATTTCTATTTTTTTTATTTTATCTCCTATTGTAGGCTTTTCTACTAATTTGCCAAAGTAATAATTTGCTCCTCCAAGCTGTATATCAAGTGCTCCTGCCATAGCTGCCTCAGGATGTGCACTGTTAGGACTTGTATGGTTATATCTATCTCTGTTGTAAATTTTTAAGCTGTTTTTATAATCATATCTTAAGATAAATGATGCAACTATAATAATAATTCCTGTAACTCTAGCCGGAATATAATTAAAAACATCATCAAGCTTTGCTGGAAAAAAGCCAAATTCTATATATCTGTCATTTTTGTAACCAAACATTGAATCCATTGTATTTACAGCTTTATATGCCATTGCTAAAGGTGCTCCAAATATTCCTGCATAAAAAATTGGTGCTATTACACCATCAGACATATTTTCAGCTATAGTTTCAACTACAGCTCTTACTATTCCAATTTCATCAAGGCGATTAGTATCTCTTCCTACTATGTATGAAAGTTGTTTTCTAGCTGTTTCTATATCATCCTTAAGAATATATTTTATTACCTTTCTACCTTCTACAACAAGTCCCTTAGAAGATATGCAAAAGTAAATTAATATGCCTTCCAGTACTATTCCAAAGTACATATTATACTTTTTAGCTGTATTTACAATAAAAAACGTAATAAAAAACGTTACTAATACAGTAACCAGCCATACTATTAAACCTGCAAACTTTAATGAATTCTTAAATATCTTTCTCATTATACTTTCAAGAAAAGAACAAAGTTTTCCTATTATTCTTACAGGATGAACTGGATTATTGGGATCTCCAATAATCAAATCTAAAATAAATCCTATCGTTAACTCCATTTATTTACTCCTCGATTTTTTTTACTTCATCTATACTAAAATCAATTTCATTATGCTTTAAATCACATACTTTTGTGTTATCCTTTAAGCTTATTACAAATTCATAACCATCACCATTTTTAGGCTGCCATTCATAAAACTTCTTAGAACTATCATAAAGAGTTTCTAATATTATACCTATAGTCCCCCCGTGAGTTACACCTAATGCCTTTTGGATATTATTATCTCTTAAATAGTCTATAAGTTCAGAAAATCCTTCTTTTATTCTTGTCTTGAATTGTTCTCTGCTTTCACCATTAGGACAACATATACTTCCATCTTTATCATTTAACCAATTTATGTATTCTTTTTTATCCTTTAAATCATTATATGACTTAAGTTCAAAGTCTCCAAAATTGTATTCAAACAATTTTTCAAGAACATCATATTTTTTATGTGGACATAATATTTCAATGGTCTTATTTGCTCTTTTAGCACCACTTGTAAAATAGTAATCACAGTCAGGATATTTAATATTAGCATACTTTTTTTTAAGCTCATCTATTCCTTTTTGTGAAAGTTCTACATCAGTCTTTCCTGAATAAAGATGTTTTTCATTGCAATAAGTTTTTCCATGTCTTATTAAATATAATTTTATTTTATTCAACCTAATTCCAACTTTCATTTTAATTAAAAACTAACTGTTATTATATTTGTAGACAGAATCCATAAATAATTTTTCAATATCTATGTTTTAATTGTTTATTAATTTTTCATTTAAACCGAAAAACACTCTATAAACTTCATGTGCTTCTTTACATAAATACTGAAGAACACGACCGTTTTCTTCTCTCCACATTCTATCTTCTTTTGCCATAGGAACTATACCGCTTCCTATTTCATCACATATTATTATCTTATCCTTTAAAAGTTCAATATTATCTTTTATTACTCTTAATGAATCTATATTATTAAGTACACATTTCTTCGTAAATACATGAAGTCCACATATTGCTTTTTTATCAAAACCCAGAGATTCATCATTACAAAAAAATATATCATCTTGTTTTAAATTAAACTTACTTATAGCAAATTCTTTTTTGCCATTATAAGCTCCTCCAAATATCAATATCATATATTATTCTCCAAAATCTATTTTTAAATAATTTATAAAATACAAAATCCAATCAGTCCTAAAAGTTCCCCTAATATTAATGAAAATCCAGAAACATCACCAGATATTCCCCCGAATTCTTTTATACATTTATAAACACTTACACTTACTCCAATACTTATAAATAAAATACTTACTAGACCTTCATATCCAAATATAAAAAAACTTACTATACTGCACAATACAAATATAATCCCCATAAGTACCTTATCACTTAATCCAGTTCCTTTTTTAAAATATGTCCCAAGGGAACTTTCTTTAATTGTTACTATAGAAACTAAAAAAAAGCATACCAAAGTTCTTGAAACTACTGGAATAATCATAAATACATAAACGGGCATATTTTTTGATACTATAGAATAAACAGCTCCAAACTGCATAAAAAACAACATAACTAATGATACAACTGCAAATGCTCCTATAGTTGAATCTTTTAAAATTCTAAGCTTTTCGTTCCTATCTCTTCTGGACAAAATTGCATCACATACATCCATAAAACCATCAAGATGAAGCATTCCAGTTATAACAAATGGAACCATCATAATAACAACACTTTTTAGTATTAATGAACAATTAAAAAGTGTGACAAAATAATAAATCACACTCCATATACTTCCAACTATTAATCCTACTAAAGGATAAAACTTCATCATATTTTTAACACCTTCATCGTCCCATTCAATATATGGAGTAGGAATTATTGTAAACATGCTTAAAGCCATAATAAAACTTTTATAATATTTTTTCATACATCCCCCTAAACAATATCATCTTTCCACACTTTTATCACTCCAAATACACATTCAATTACTTTGTCAGAGTACTGTGCTAATTTTTTATTAATAAATGCAAGCTGCTTTTTATAATTTTCTGTTACTTCATCATATTGAATTGAATCATTAAAAATATAATCTGAAACTATAACAGTATTACACCTCTTATCTATAATCTTTTTTATATCACTTACTATTTTACTTCCAGCTTTATTATTGATAATATTTCCCTTAAACATTTCATTATTTAAGAGAGAAGTTATGCTGTCTATCAAAACAGTATCCTGACTGTTTATAGACATGCTTAATTCATCTATATCTTCAGTTTTTTCTATTGTAACAAAATTATAACCATATCTCTTTCTTATATGAGCTTCTATCCTCTTTTTATCTTCATCATCATAAGGTTTCATAGTAGCTATATAAATAACTTTATTTTTATTTAACTCCAATGAAATCCTTTCTGCTATATCTGATTTTCCACTTTTAGATCCGCCAATAATTAAATAATTCATAATCTTATTTTTCTATACCTACTCTTGCATTTATTCCCTTTTCATATGGATGCTTTACAGCTTTTATTTCAGACACATAATCTGCAAGCTCTACTAATCTTTCATTAGGATTTCTTCCTGTCATTACTACTTCTAATGTTTCAGGCTTATTTTTCAAGAATTCCACAACTGAATCTAATGGAATAAGTTCATTATTAATTGACGCTATAAGTTCATCCATGATTAATAAATCAAAATTTTCATCTACTGCCTTTTTAGTAACAGATTTAAATCTTTCTACATGTTCATTTCTTGTCATCATTTGTTCTTCATGACTCATAAACTTAAAGAACTTCTTAACTGGATCACCTTTTATAAGAACAAAATTATCTCCAAGCTTTTCTATTGAATTTAATTCTCCGCTATCATTGTCCTTTAAAAACTGTGTTAATAATACTTTCTTATCTCTTCCAACAGCTCTCATTCCAAGTCCCATAGCCGCAGTAGTTTTTCCTTTTCCATCTCCACAGTAAATATGAATTAATCCAAGTTCCATTTATATAACCAGTCCTTTCATATGGTATCTTATTTATACATTCAAGCCAGTAAATTGCTCTTACTTATATAAGCATAGAAAATATTTAAATAATTTAATTCTTATTAATTATTTTTCCCATATAATATTCATCAACATAATTTCCATCTACTATCATTGCCTTTTCTTTAGTTCCTTCTATTTTAAAGCCCATCTTCTTATATAAAGCTAATGCAGATTCATTAGTACAGACTACACTTAATTCCAATCTTATAATATTATTGGATATTGCCCATTTTTCAAGTTCTTTAAACATATTTGTTCCTAAATGCTTTCCTCTATATTCTGTAAGCATTCCAACTACAATATAAGCTACGTGTCTTATTCTTTTACACCAACCTCTTTCTGCACTTAAAAATCCACCTATTTTATTATTATCATCAATAAGTAATAGTAATCCGTTTTCACCACTTGTATTTTTTATTCTAGCTTCAATCTTCTCTAATTTAGCATTTCTTTCTCCAGGCTCAAACATCATATTTTTAGTTTCAGTATCAAGCTTTTTAAGCATATTTAAAAAATTTTGCGCGTCTTTTACTTCTGCATTTCTTATTTTCATAATTGTTACACCCCATAATTCAATATTCATAATTAATCATATTAAATCACATTATATTCCAAACAAATATTAACTTCAATAGTTGACTTTCTAAACTCCTTTGTTGTCTAAACACTTAAGTTCATCAAGATATTCATCATTTATTTCAGCCTCTTCAAAAGTAGCCATATTATTCATAACTGCACATGCACTATCAAGAATTGAAAATGCTAATGGACATCCACTACCTTCTCCAAGTCCCATATTTAAATCTAATATTGAGCTTAATCCTAATTCATCCATAGCAGTTTTAAAACCTATTTCTTTAGATGCATGAGATGTAAACATATAATTTCTGCATTTATTATTTAATCTATATGCACATAAAGCTGCAACTACAGAGATAAATCCATCTATAACAACAGGCATTTTATAATAGGCCGCCCCAAGAAACACTCCTGTCATAGATGCAATATCAAATCCACCAACCTTAGCTACAACATCTAAAGGATTGTTTTTATCTGGTTCATTAATTTCAAGTGCCTTCTTAACTACATTTATCTTTTTAATATAAGCTTCATCAGTTATGCCAGCACCTCTTCCAACAACATCATCTACTTTACAATCTGTAAGAGCACATAGTACCGCACTGCTTGTTGATGTATTTCCAATGCCCATTTCACCTACCCCTACAATATCATAGCCTTTATTTTTTGCTTCTTTTACACAGTCTATTCCTACAAGAACAGCTTTAACACATTCCTCATATGACATGGCTGGTCCTTTAGCAATATTGTAAGTAGATTTTCTTATTTTTCTATTTATTACACCTGGACAGTTAAAATCAAAATTAACTCCAACATCAACTACCATCAAATCAGTATTATTAGCCTTTGCAAGCACTGCAACACCAGTAAGTCCTTTAGTAAAATTTATTGTCTGCGCTAATGTGACACTTTGAGGCGCTGAAGCAACACCTTCTTCTACTACACCATTATCAGAACTCATTATTATAACAATTCTTTTATTAATTTTATTTTTAACCTTTCCAGTAATCCCAGCAAGCTTTATTGCCATATCTTCAAGCTTTCCAAGACTTTTTAAAGGTTTTACAAGAGAAATCATTCTTTCATCTGCTTTAGCCAAAGCTTCTCTGTTTATATCTTGAATATTGCCTATTATACTATTTAAATTTTCCATATTATTCATTTTTTCCACCCGATGACTAATTTATAATTCTTTTAAGTACTCTACTAAAGTTTCTGGATCATTAAATTCTATATCATATTGAAATTTAGTTTTTTCTATTACTATTATCTTAATACCGCACTCTCTTGCCGCATTTACTTTTTCAATAACTCCGCCTTCTATACCACTATCTTTTGTAATTATAGCTTTAACATCAAACTGCTGAATAAATGCTTTTTCAAGATCACATGATATTGGCCCCTGCATTGCAATTATATCCTTAATCTTTACTCCTGCATCAACAATTTTATTAAGAACTAATGGTGATGGAAGTATTCTATGAATAACTCTATAATCAAAATCCATATCCACAAACTTAGTTACATTGTTTCCACCTGTAGTATTTAAAATATTACCTTTAATAAATAACTTTATGTATTTTATTGCTTCATCATAATTATTAACTCTTATGATATCCTCACCATTATCATTTTCAAGAACACCTTTTCTCTCATATCTTATGTATTTTATGCCAAGGTGTCTGCAACACTCCATAGCATTCTTAGTTACTTCGGCAGCATATGGATGAGAACCATCAACTAAAGTATGAATATTATTTTTTCTAAACCACTGTATCATTTCTTCTTTGTTAAGTGGTTTTGTATTTAATTCCTTAATCTTGTAACCTTCAAGAAGCTGACCACCATATGAGGTAGCTGTACTTACTGCTATATTATCAGTAAATTCATTCATTAAAGACACTATCTTTCTTCCTTCTGATGTTCCAAGTATAAATCCTATCATTATTTCATATCTCTTTTCTTATTACTATATCCTCTAGGAGTTATAAAACTTCCGTTTTTATAGAAACTCTTAGTATTGCCTACAATTACTATAGACATCATATCTACAATACCGTCATCAAATTCACCTATGGTTGTAAGAGTTACTTGTTGGCCATCTCTCAGTGCATGTTTAACTACTGCAATTGGAGTATTATCTTGTCTAAATTGCTTTATTATATCTATACATTCTCTTAAGTAATGTGGTCTTCCCTTACTCTTTGGATTGTATAATGAAATTATGAAATCACTTTCTGCAGCAAATTTAACTCTCTTCTTAATTTCATCATATGGAGTCATTAAATCGCTTAAGCTTATATTACAATTATCATGCATAAGCGGTGCTCCTACTACTGAACCTGCTGCACTTGATGCTGTAAGTCCTGGAATTATTTCAACATTTTCATCAGTTTTCATTTCAAGAATAAGACCTGCCATTCCATATATTCCTGCATCACCTGTACTTATTAATGCAACATTTTTATCCTTAGCTAATTCAAGAGCCTGCTTACATCTAGCTTCTTCCCCCATCATTCCAGTCGAGTAAAGTTCTTTGCCTTCTACTAATTCTTTTATCATATCTATGTATTTATTGTACCCAATTATAATATCACTATTTTTAATTGCTTTATAAGCTCTTAAAGTCATATTTTCAATGCTGCCAGGACCAATTCCTATTACTCTTAATATTCCCATAATAAAATCACTTCCCAACTTATTTTTCTTAAGTTTTATTTTAACTGTCCAATTGCTAAAGTCATTCCTTCATGCTTAATCTTGCCTTGTATGATTTTTGCACCTGCAAGATCTACTGAAGGTTCACATACACCTGTTATTCCAAGTGTCTTAAAGACAAACGGACTTCCTTCGTATTTATCTTGAACTTTCTTTATTTCCTCTTTTGTAAATGTAATAAATGGGCATCCTAAATATTCTGCAAGACTTATTATTCCCTGCTCATCCTTCTTTACATCTACTGATACTATCATGTTTACAGCTTTTATATCTATATTGTATTTAATTAATGATGCCTCAATAAATTGTTTAAGTTTCTCAAAAGGTGTATTTCTCCGTGCACCTATTCCAAGAACTATATCCTGTTTTACAAGCTTAAGTACCTTTAAATAATCAATATTTTCATCTATCTTATGAGATTCTTCATATTTAATCTTATTTGTAATCCAAATAGAATTTTCTTTAACCTTACTTATTTTTTCATAACCTTTAGTTATTTTAACTAAATTATAATCATCTTTAATTCCTACAACTTTATTATTCACAAGAAGCACTGCAATTTCCTTAGCCATTTTCATATTATCAATAACAAGATTATAATTCTTAGCTATCATATCAGGTCCTATAATATTCATATTATCTGTTGCAGTAGTTATTATTGGCTCTGCTCCTAATATTTCTGCAACTTTTAATGTAAGTTCATTACCTCCACCTAAATGACCACTTAAAATATTTATGGCATATTTAGATGATAAATCCACTACCACCACTCCAGGGTCTTTATCTTTCTTTTGTATGTATGGTGATATTGCTCTTACTGCTATACCTATAGACGAAATAAATATAATTCCATCACACTCATTCATAGCTTTTTTTGCAGCATCACCTAATTTAAAGTCATTATTTTGTTTTAAATAAAGATTTGCATTTAAGCTTTGTTGAAGCTTAAATGCAATATCATATCCCTTTGGCGAAGGACATACTATACCTATCATTAATCATTATCCTCTACTTGAGCATCTCTAAACATATGAGAAAAACTCTTGTCATATAAAAGGCTCTTTTCAAAATCACTATCTAAAAAATCTCCCACAAGAATTTGAGCACACTTAGTAATGTTATTTTCTTTAACTTTTTCAGCAATATCATCTAAATGCCCCATTATTATTCTTTGATCTGGCCATGTTGCTCTTTCAACTACTGCTATAGCAACATTCTTCTTATATCCTTTTCTTAATTTGTCTACAACTTTATCAATCATAGAAATTGAAAGGAATATAGCCATAGATGCACCAACTGAAGCTAACTTTTCTAAATCTTCAGTTTCTGGTACTGGAGTTCTACCTTCAACTCTTGTAAGTATTACAGTCTGAGTTACACCTGGAAGTGTAAATTCTCTATTTATTGCAGCTGCAGCACCTGTAAATGAACTTACTCCTGGAACTACTTCATATTGTATTCCTACTCTATCAAGCTCTACCATCTGTTCTCTTATAGCTCCATAAATACTTGGATCACCTGTATGTAATCTTACTACTAATTTTCCCATTTGCTCTTCCATAGTCATAATTTCCATAACATCTTCAAGAGTCATTCCAGCAGAATTATATATTTTAGCATCTGGTCTACAGTATTCTAAATGATCTTTAGAAACTAATGAACCTGCATAAATAACAACTTCTGCTCTTTCAAGTAAATCTCTACCTCTTACTGTAATTAAATCTGCGGCTCCTGGGCCTGCTCCTATAAAATAAATCACTGCACTCATTCCTTTCATCCAGTTGAGAATTACTAATAAATAATTTATATACTTAGTATCACAACTCAAATCATTAATTAATTTATTCTCTGCTTGCTATTATTAATGACATATAGTCTCTTACTTTAAGAATTTCTTCTCTGTCAGTTAAAACTAATTGACCTTCTCTTCCAACTCTGCTTACATATACATAGTCAAAGCCTTTTTCTTCTAGTACATTTAAAACTTCTTCTTCATGTTTATATACTTTCATCACTACTATGAATTTTTCGTTTGTAATTTCGTTAACCTTTGTAGCTGGCATAACTACAAGATTTTCATTTCCTATAACTAAAGTTCTGTCAACTAAGCTTGCTGCTGCACAGAATGAAGTTATCCCCGGCACTGTAACAACTTCAAATCCATCTTGTTTCATATGAGTAAGCATATGAGTATATGTACTGTATACATATGGATCGCCTATAGTTAAAAATGCAACATTTTTGCCTTCTCTAAGTTTAGATTCTATGAATTCATATGCTTCTAAAGCTTTTATAACCCTATCTTTTTTCCCCATTGGAAAATGTTTTATAACAACTTCAGTTCCTTCTTTTATGTATTCTCTTGCAGTCTCAAGTGCTATGCTTTCTCCATTTTCAAAAGCACTTGGTGCAACTATTACGTCACAGCTCTCAATTATTCTAACAGCTTTTACCGTTAATAGTTCTTTATCTCCAGGGCCAACCCCTATTCCGTATAATGTTGCCATTCTTATCTTTATCTCCTTTTTATTTACTATACATTCAGTTATTTATATTATATATTCAAATCTAAATCAAATTCCACCAAAATTTATTGTTCGTCACATTTTATACATTGAATTATATATATTGGATTTAATGCCATCATCATAAGACTTTTTCCTCTGTTTTTACTCACATTTACAAGAGTAATATCCATCTTATAATTCATACCTCTAACAATTTCTATTGCCTTATAAGCATTATCAAGTGTTATGAAATTCATAACCATAGTTCCATTTTTATTAAGAAGCTTATGAATCTTTTTTATTATATCTTCAAGCTGTCCTCCATTCCCTCCAATGAAAGCTGAATCAACTTTAACTTTGCGTTCTATAAGATTAGCTAATGCTGTACTTCCATCATTCTTTATAATTTCAACATTATCACATTGAAACTTATCAATGTTCATAGAAGTAACATTGTAGGCTTCATCATCCATTTCTATAGAATATACTTTTCCTTTTGAACACTCCTTAGAGGACTGGATTGTAATACTTCCTGTTCCACTTCCAACATCAACCACATTAGAATTTTCTTTTATATTCATTTTTCCAATAGAAAGAATTCTTATTTCTTCCTTTGTCATGGGACAGTTTCCTCTTATGAATTCTTCATCTTTGATGAACACTTTTCGCACTCCATTTCTTTATAAATTTTTATTATCTATTCTCTACGTATATTTATATACATAATTAATCCTTATTAATTCTCTTCCAGAATATCTTAATACACGTTTTATAAGTATATATATATACTAGTTTTTTTATTATTTATTTTTATAAACAACAAAAATACATAATGAACTAAATTTTTTACCTATAAATTCTTGTGGTATTCCTCTACTTATTCTTTCATCTTCATATGACAAATTTTCGCCTATAATTATATTCGCACATATTTTTTCTCTATATAAAATCTCACATAAATGAGCTGGATTATTTTCTTTATCTGTAAGCCATATAGAAACATCATGTTCTTTTACTTTTAGTATAAAATCATCACTTCTTCCATGAAGACTTCCTAAATATGCATTATTCCAAGGAATTTGTACCTTTGAAGTAAGATATTGAAATGAACTTATTCCAGGTACTATTTCAAATGAAATTTCTGCCTTGCTTTTTATATAATTTGTTATGCCATAAAAAGTTGGATCTCCTGAAGCAACTATAGCTACATTTTTATCTATATATACATTATTATAAGTTTCTTTTAAAATAAACTTATCTACATCATCAAGCTTTTTCATATAATACTTTTTGCACTCATTAATATGAAGTGAATCAAGAGCCCTTTTAAAACCTACAACTATATCACATATTTCTAATGTTTTAATAGCCTTTGGAAGTATATAATCTTCATGTCCTGGACCAAGCCCAACTATATAAATCATATTCTATCCTCCCTTGAATCATAAAGCATTTCCATATCACGTACTCCATAATACATAACTGCCTCTACATCCATTTCATCATGTACATATGTTTTGATACTATTAACAATTTTTCTTCCTATATTTCTATAAAGGACATCATATCCCTTTCCAAGAAATCTTACTGCACCTTCACATGTTTTTTGCTCTAATATTTCATTTACAAGAGATAAATCATACCCAAGTAAAGCAAGTTCAAGCGCAAACACTTCAAGCCTTACCCCATTAACTCTGCTGTGAGTATTGAAACATCCATATGCAATTTTGCTCATCTTTCCTATATGTCCCACAACTATAACAGATTTAATATTATTGCTTTGACAACATTCAAGTGCAAATCCTATATAATTTGAACAGATAACTATCTCCTCAGATTCAAAACCAAGCTCCTTACAAAATCTTTCACCCAAGTTTCCAAATGTTAAAACAAGTCTTTCCTTGTTAATAGCTCTCTGATTTATTTCAAGCTTTATTGATGCTTTAAGAGCATCTTCAGACATAGGATATACTATTCCTGTAGTTCCAAGTATTGAAATTCCATCTACTATTCCAAGTCTAGGATTAAAAGTTTTTTCTGCAATTTCACGTCCCTTTGGAACAGAAATTGTTACTTCAACCCTTTCACCATCTGGCAGAACTTTAAGTACTTCATCTCTTATCATTTTTCTTGGAACTGGATTAATTGCTGGTTCACCTTTCTTTACGAAAAGTCCCTCCTTAGTAACTATACCTACGCCTTCTCCTCCTTTAAGGTAAATCATTTCATCATCTTCACCTTCAAAAAGATCTTCTACTGCACCAGTCACCTCTTCATCAGCTTTAATTCTTCTCACCTTTGCCTTTATTTCAATTCCACTTGTAGCATCAGGATCATCACCACTAAATTTAAGTATTGTGCATTCTACAGTATCTTCTGTTCTTTCTATATGTTCAATAGGCATATCTATAGTAATATTTTTAGGACTTTCAATAGCTATAGTTTCTAAACTTTTACCTTCATTATATAAAAGAAAAGTAGCAGCTTTTGCAGCACCTGCACTACACGAACCAGTAGTATATCCACATCTTAGCTTCTTACCTTCACTTTCAACATACATTTCAAACATAAAACACCGCCTTCTAACGTGCTACCATGTACATTAATGCATTAATTATTGCCGCTGCTACTGTACTTCCACCTTTTCTTCCTTTGACTCTTATGTATGGTATATTAAGTTCATCCATATTTTCTTTACTTTCTGCTGCTCCTACAAATCCTACTGGAACTGCTATTATAAGCTTTGGATGTGCTTTTCCTTCACTAATAAGTTCTTTTAATCTGAACAATGCTGTTGGTGCATTTCCAAATACAAATATATCTACATTATCAGCACATGCTCTTTCTACAGCAGCCATACTTCTTGTTATTCCTTTTTCTTTAGCTTCTGCATGAACTTCTGGTTCATTTACATAGCATATAACCTTGCTGTTTGTCTTTCCTAATGCTATTTTATTTATTCCGTTTAAAGCCATATTTGTATCAGTATATATTGTAGCACCCTTTTTGAACAATTCTTTTGCAGTTTCAATAGCTGTGCTACTTATTTCAACTAAATCCTTATATTCAAAGTCAGCTGTAGTATGAATTGTTCTCTTTACTATTAATAATTCTTCAGGTGTAAATGAGTGTTCCCCCATTTCTTTCCCTATTATCTCAAAACTCTTTTCTTCTATTCCCATTGGATTTTTTAAATAACTCATTTATTCACTCTTTCCTTTACTTAACAATTTTGATGACTAACTCCATTATAAAATAGCTTTAAAAAATTCAACATTTCCCAGGAAATTAACATGTGCATATCCTGCAAGTGTATTTTTTTTTATATATCCGCAATTCCATTTTAAAGTTTTCCCATCATACTGCTTTTTAGTTACTTTATAAATAGTTTCTTCATTTAACTTAACATCTGATTTATGAAACTCATGAGCATTAATGTTTATTTCATCTCCATAATATCTGTTATCTATATTAACATTGCAGTATCCAAATCTTACAAGTTTTTTAGTCATTTCACTTGTTCCATCAAAGAAACCTACCATCTTAGCTCCATCTATTTCCTTAGTAAGATACATTAATCCACCACATTCTGCGTAACATTTAAGTCCACCTTCAAGTGCTTTCTTAATGCTTTCTTTCATAGATACATTAGCTTCTAACTGTTCCTTAAATACTTCTGGATAACCTCCACCTATATAAAGGAAGTCTAATCCTTCTGGTATAGATTTATCATTCATTGGACTGAAGTATATTACTTCTCCTATTTCCTCTAAAAGTTCTATATTATCTCTATAATAAAAACTGAATGCTTTATCCATTGCAATTCCTATCTTAATCTTTCTGCCTAAAAATTCCTCTTTAAGTTGTTTTATTTCTTTGTCTTTTGCTCCAATATGCTGTCCATTTGAATTTTTAAAGCTAAACTGTTTAGATAATTCTAATTGTATTTCATTATTTTCTTTATATTCCTGCATCAATGAAAGTATTGCATCTATATCAACAAACTCTTCAACCATATTTCCACATAGTTCAAGCTTTTTATCAAGTTCTAAAACTTCCATGCTCTGAACAAGACCTAAATGCCTGCTGCTAAGTGATATTTCATCATTCTTAGGAATATATCCAAGGACTTTAATTCTGCAGTTTTGTTCTATAGAATACTTAAGAAGGTTATAATATTTTTCACTTACACAGTTAAGTACGATTCCTACAATATTAGCATTTCTGTAATCTCTTAAACCTTGTATAACCGCACATATTGTACTGCTTTGTCCCTTTGGTGAAATTACAAGTACAACAGGCATATTTCCAAGAATTCTTGAAACATCATATGATGATGCTTTTGTTCCTATACCAATTCCATCATAAAGACCCATTACTCCTTCAATTACTCCAACATCCCCTCTGCCCTTTAAATAGCTGTATTTTACTCCATCTTCACCCATTAAATAAACATCAAGATTTCTAGAATACTTTCCTGTAACTTCTTTATGAAATGCAGGATCTATGTAATCTGGTCCAACCTTATATCCTTGAACATCTAAATTTCTATTCTTAAGAGCTTTCATAAGTCCAAGAGTAAAAGTGGTTTTACCTCCACCACTTGAGTTAGATGCTATCAGTATAGATTTCATAGCACTTCTCCTTTCTATATGTCTGCATGTCTGCAAAATCAATATTTACCTTTTCATACTAAAGTTTTCTTATGTTTCTAACTTTCTTAGTGTTTCCTAAATTATCATATATTCCACTTATAGTATCATAAATTCTATTTATATAAAGTTCACCAAATTTATCAATTTCTCCAAGTCCATGAAGATGAACTTTTACTTCTATTCCTTCTTTTTGAAGTATACTCTTCATTGAATCATCTTCATCTGAAGCCATATCATTTTTCGCATGGTCTCCTGCAACTACTAATAAAGGAACTAATTTAGTCTTTTTTATTCCTCTCTTTTTCATTCTTTTTACACAGCTTTCTATACTTGGATATCCTTCAACAGTAGCTACAAATACATTATCATAATCTTCATCTTCAAGTACAGTTTGAAGCATTCCATATGCTGCATTTGAAGCATGAGCAGTTCCATGACCAAATAGAACTACACTTTCTTCATTATGAAGCACTTCCTTTATACTTTCAATAAATGCAGAATAATCCTTTGGTACTTCATCTACACCTTGATAGAAAAATATAGGTCTTCCAACTTTGAAAATTTTAAAATCATCTTTAAATTCAGCTGCAATAGCCTTTATGTAATCAAATTCTTCTCCTGGTATTATGTGAAGAGGCTGAATTATAACTTCTTCAAAACCTTTATTCTTTAACTTTTCTAAAGCTTCTTCAGGTTTTAATACGTTTATGTTATCTCTTTCTTTAAGTTTCTTTATTATCATATGAGCTGTAAACGCCCTAAATACTTCATATTCTTTAAATTCTTCTCTTATTCTATTTTCTATTTTTTCAATAGAATTCTTTAATGCATCTAAATGACTTGTTCCAAAACTTACTACCAAAATAGCCTTTTTCATAATTTACTCCTAACCCACTATTACTTATAAATACGCTATTCACATTTCCATAAAACCGTATTTATCTAAAAATAGTGTATATATTTTTTATATCTATATAAAAATAACTTCTTTCATCATTAACCAATGAAAGAAGTTATAACAAAAAAGAAATTGCAGTTTAAGACCTTATTACAATAACTAATAATGTTTTTTTAAATTACTATATCTGCATAAAATACATTCTTCATTTGCTATTTCCTTCCCACCGAAGGTTACATAAAGCACGATAATACAGGCAGGTCTCCTGACTTTGGCTTAAGCCCAAACTTAATCCTTCCCAAGAACTTCTTAAGTTCTCAGTGGATATTTATAAGTTCAGTATTCCATCACAGTAGCGGGGGCTGTAGCAGCTTTTACTGCTTTCCCTTTTAATTCGATAACTAAATCGAAACCTATAATCTATTTTTATTGTCTCTAAATTATAAAATAATAATCAACTTTATTCAACATTTAATTTATACATTTTAACATATAATTATCATTACAAATATAAATTAAATAATTTGTACTTCTACATCTTTAATAAATATAATTTTAAATTTATAAAATACACAAAATCCTATAAATAATCAAAATTAAACTACTTTGTTTAGTTATACATAACTATAATATCATTTTCCAATATATGAGTTTTTCCCCTTGGAATTATATTTTCATCTCCTCTTTTTATAAGAGCTATAAGTATATCATCAGGAAGATTTAATTCCTCTATAGTCTTATTACACCACTTATGATATTTGTCCACCTTTATTTCTTTAAGCTTTATATCATCTTCAATATTGCAATCTGGTATGCTTAATATTATGCTATCTCCTGCATGTATAACTGTATTTCCTCTTGGAACAATATTTTCTTCATTTCTCTTTATCATAAGCGCTAAAGAATCCCCAGGAATAGATGCATTTTCAATAGTTTTTCCTTCCCACGAATGCCCCTTAGGAATAAACACCCTCATTAAATTTATTAAAGATTCTTCCTGATAATCGTTAAATGTCTTTCTAACATCATTTTCATAATCAATCATGTTTAACTTTGTAGATGCAATAGGTAAAAATGATCCCTGAAATGCCACAGACAAAAGTGAAATCGTAAATACTATATGATACAAGTTACAGCTAATATCTGCTCCACCTGCTATTGCAATTATGGCAAATACTATTGATGAAGCACCTCTAAGCCCTGCCATTGATAAAAGTATACATTGATTTGTATAACATCCAAATGGCTTCATGATTGAAAATACAGCTATTGGTCTTGCTACAAATATTAAAAATACACCTATACAAAATGAAGATACTGCTATTTGTGGCAATTCATGCGGTACAGATAATAATCCAAGTAAAAAGAAAATAATAATTTGTGCTAATACAGTTACTCCATCAAAAAAATGAACTAATATAATTTTGTTGTTTATCCTACTATTGCCTAATATAATCCCAGTAAGATATACACTAAAATACCCACTTCCTCCAACTATTTCACTCAAAGAATATGAAATTAAAACTAATGCTATTATAAATATAGTTTCAAGTCCATCCGTAATAATGTCTAACTTTTTTAATGCAAAAACACCTATAACTGCAATAGAAACTCCAACAAGAGTTCCAAATACCACCTGTGAAAAAATCATATAAAATATCTTTATCACACCGCCTGTACCATTCATACAACTAAGACTTATCATTGTTAACATAAAAGCCACTGGATCATTACTGCCACTTTCAAGTTCAAGCATTGACGCAGTTCCATCCTTCAAACTTAAATTCTTTAATCTTAATATTGAAAATACTGCCGCTGCATCTGTTGAACTAAGAACTGAACCTATAAGAAAACTATCTAAAAATGTAAATTTCAAAATATAAAAACAAAATAAACCTGTAAGCAATGCTGTAATAAAAACCCCTGCTGTAGAAAGAAGAATTGATTTTGAAGCAACTGGTTTCGCCACATTCCACTTTGTTCCAAATCCTCCATAAAACATTATAAAAATAAGAGCAATATTACATACTTCTTTTGCAATATGATAATCATCAAAATGTATTTTCACTAATCCATCGCATCCAAAAAACATTCCAAGTGCCATAAATAAAAGCAATGCAGGCATACCCATTTTATTAGAAAACCTATTAGCAATTACACATGATAAAAGAATGCATGCAGCTATAAATATCATACTTCCCCACTCCTCCTTTATTCTAATGTAAAACACGCTACACACTCATTCCTAATAATCTACTTATTTTTTTCATATACTATTATATTTAGTATTCCCGTTTTATAGAAACTTGATTAATTTAAATAATTTTGAAGTAAATATAACAAGCACCGCTCAAACTAGAATATTTCTTATTAAAGCAAAAAAACCATAGTGAAACTCTTATTGTTACACTATGGTTCTATTACTTTAAAATATTACATTTCTACGATTATATCAGAAACCCATTCACAAAGTTCCGCTGATGCTTTATTAGCTACATCCACAACATTAGCATGTGAGTGCTTAGATTTTTGAATTCCTGTAGCCATATTTGTGATACATGCTATTCCAAGCATATCCATTCCTAAATAGTTTCCTACAATTGTTTCAGGTACAGTAGACATTCCTATTGCATCTACTCCCATTTTTCCATAAGCTCTTATTTCTGCAGCTGTTTCATAGTAAGGTCCAGTAACGTGTGCGTAAACACCTTCCTTATACTTTAAACATCTCTTACAAGCTACATTCTTAGCTAAATCCATCAAGTATTTCTTATATGGTTCAGACATATCTGGGAATCTTGGTCCAAATCTTTCATCATTCTTGCCGATTAATGGATTAGTAGCTGTTAAGTTAATGAAATCATTAATTATCATTAAATCACCTGGCTCAAAATCTGTGTTTATTCCTCCGCAAGCATTTGTAACTACTACTTTTTCAATTCCAAGCATCTTCATAACAAATATTGGATACGTAACTTGTTTCATAGTATATCCTTCATAATAGTGAAATCTTCCCTGCATTGCAAGAACAGTTTTATCTCCAATAGTTCCTAAAAGAAGACTTCCTTTATGTCCTTCTACGCTTACTACTGGAAAGTTTGGTATTTCTTTATATGGAATTTCTTCTTTGTTTTCAAATTTATCTACAAGAGCTCCTAATCCACTTCCTAATATAATACCTATAGTTGGTTTTCTAGTAAATTTGCTTTCTAAATATTTTACAGATTCTTGCACTTTTTCATATAAATTTTCCACGAACATCATCCTTTCTCTTATATATTCAAATATTATAATACTACTTAATCAGCTCACATTTAATCTGAACTAATTTTTATATTTTAGTTAATATTATTGTAATTTATCTAATATAGAGCTTCCTATTGTATTTTCTGGCATTTTAACATCAAAGTTATCTGCAATAGTTGCTCCAATAGTAGCAAATGTATTTACTGTTTCTAAACTTCCATTCTTCTTCATAGATGGTGAATATGCTAAAAATGGTACATATTCACGAGTATGGTCTGTACCTTTATATGTTGGATCATTTCCATGATCTGCAGTAATTATTAATAAATCATTTTCTTTTAATTTACTTAATACTTTTCCTAAATTTACATCAAACTTTTCTAATTCTTCTGCATAT
>SVCE01000016.1 GCA_015058525.1 Clostridium butyricum | reverse complement strand
TTCTTCATAATTTATTTTTGGTTCTTTCATTTGGAATCCTCCCTTATCAGTTTGAAGTATATTATTCCAAATCTTCCATCAAACCATACAAAAAAAGAATGTGGAAAGATTTATTTACACAAATCTCTCCACATTCCCTTAACCAGTAATTTAGTTATTTATAAATCAGTACATATATTAATCATACAAATATTTTTGTATTTACTTAGAATCTTTAATTTTATATACTAAATAAATACCAGTAGATACAAGTATAAGACCAATCAATATTTTTATATCAAATATGCTTTCATCTAAAAATATTGCTGATAATAATGATCCAAATATAGGAACTAAAAAATTAAATACAGATATAATTCCTACCTTGTTATACTTTAATAATTCAGTCCATAATACAAAGGCTACAGAAGATAATAATGCCATATAGGCTAAAAGTATTATCGATTTTATATTAAATTGGTTCAATTGTCCTCCACACATAAATCCTAATACAGTCAATATTATTCCACCAATAAACAACTGATATCCTGTCACTATTGAAGCGTCCTGATTCTGAGTTATTTTTTTCCCATATATTGAAGCTGCTGAAAGAATAAATGCTGCAAACATAACTGCGCCCTCACCCTTTAATGAAAATGAAGTTCCAAAGAATGATTCACCATTTAAATTTACGACTATAACTCCTAAAAAACCAATTGCGCATCCTAAAACTTTATTAAAATTCAATCTATCATTCCTGTAGATAAAATGAGCTAGAAGTATACTAAAAAATGCTCCTGTTCCATTGATAATAGAACTTCTTATGCCTGTTGTATACGATAATCCTATATAAAAGAATATATATTGTAATGTTGTCTGCGTAAATCCAAGCAATGCAATTTGGCCTGTCTGCTTTAATGAAAAATCAAAAAGATTTTTTCTAGCAAAAGCACATGTTAAAAGAACTATAATTCCAGCTAGTGCAAATCTATATCCCGCAAATATAAGTTTCGATGAAATATCATTTGTTTCAATATTAAACATTGCATATCCGTACTTAATAGCTGGATATGCACTTCCCCATAGTATACAACATAATGTAGCAAGCATAACTATATTTTTTCTATTAGTATAAAACTTTTCTTTATTCATATTTAATTCCTCCATAATATTGTTTACGTGTTCATTTTTTTCAGATACAAATGCACTATTTTTTAGTTTATCACAGATTCTTTATTAATATCAACTTAACTAACTCATTATGTAATATAAAAAGAAAAACTCTTTTCTGCTGTAATATCGAAAAGAGTTTTTCTTTTTATATTATTAATTATGAGCAATATTTATATTTGTACTATTTTTTAATACAAATTGTTCTGATTCTACTGGAACTTTGTTTCCACTAAATTCAACATTATTAAAAGACCCATTATTTAATCCATTAATAGAACATCCCTTTGTAAAGTCTTTAAATTTAACATTTTGAAAATTTATATTTTGATGTCCATCTTTTATATCACCAATAACTTGAATTGGTGTTGCACTCTTAGAACCTGATTTAACAGTAACATTTTTTACATCTATGTTAGCAAATTGTGCACGTGTGCTAGATGCTTTAAATGATAATACTTGATTGTTATCCTTATATTCTGTTGTAAATACAAATCCCTGCTTAAGTGGATTTTCAACTGCATTATCTCTTATAACAACATTTCTTACTCCACCACCATTTACTGGTACACTTTTAAATCTAAATGGTATTTCATTTCCATTTATCACATTATCTTCAGCAACTATATTCTGTATCCATGCTCCTGTATGGCTTCCTGCTGCAATAGCACCACCATGTCCATGTCTTATAAAATTATTAAATACTCTTACATTCTGTGTTGGATTTTTACTTTTAGCCTCTTCTCCCATTCCTGCTGCAAAGTTTACACTATCATCTCCAGTATCAAAGAAACTTCCAAATACTTTACAGTTCTGAGAACAATCAAATTCTACTCCATCTGCATTATTTGCATCATATGTTAAATTAGTTACAGAATCAACTGTAGCATTATTACAATTTACAAAAGTAATATTGTGATATGCTGGATTTTGAGTCGTAATTCCTTCTACATATACATTGTCAACATTTTTTATAATTGCAAGGTTAGGTCTTGTTGTATATGCTGGTCCTATCTTTATTCCGTCATTTAATGCTTTTTTAACTGCATCCTTTGCTAATAATCCAAGGCTTGATTCTTCATCATCAACTTTATATACAGTAGTCTTTGTTCCTTTTGCAAATTGTGGTAATTTATATTCATCACCTTCTGGATCCAATACATCTTTTGTTTGGTATATAGGATCTGAACTATTTTTGTTTCCATCACTATACATCCATCCATTTCCATCAATGGTTCCATCACCTACTATTCTAATATTCTCTAACTTACAATTACTGTTATAAGCATTTAATATCCCCCATGATCTAACATTTACAGAATCATCTTCTGTATAATAAGTTCTTGGATAATCATCTGTGTTAGTTGAACCTGATAATACTGCTCCTTCTTTTAATTCTAGTGTCATATTGCTCTTTAACCAAAGGGAACCAGTTGTGTAAACTCCTTCTGGTATAACTACTTTTCCACCTTCAGTACATGCATCTATTGCACTTTGAATTGCTTTTGTATTAGCTTTAATTAATTCTTCTTTTCCTGAATAATCTACTATTCTTCCTGTATCTATTGCACCATAATCTTTGATATTAAATTCTTTTGGTTTTTCAGTTGTTTTTTGTATGCATACATCACTTGCTTCTGTTTCACTTCCATCTGCAAGTACACCCTTTACAGTAAATTTATATTCAGTATCTGCTTCTAACCCATTTACTTTAAAAGTTTGAATTTGTGTTTTAACATGAAATTTTTCAATATCTTTATCATAAAAAGATTTCATATAAGCAGCTGTAAATTTAGAATTCTTTTTAAAATTTTCATTTGCACTGCCTATAAACTTTCCATCTTGATATATATTATAGTCAACAATGTTACTATAATTATCTCCTTTTTCCCAAGTCAATACTATACACTCATCATCATACGCTAAGCTAGGTACTTGTACATTTTTAGGTGCCGAATTTGTGTTAACGTGTGCAGAAGCTCCAATACTTAAGCTTCCCATTGTAATTGCTGTACACATTACAACAGATAAAGTTTTTTTTAGTCTCATTATTATTCATCTCCATATTCAATTTATTTATTATACATCAAAATTATTTTACAACCTTTATTCTTTACTGTAAATGTTTTATTTTGTAATATTAGTCCAAATATGCTTATATTTGTATGTTTTAGTGTGAAATGCTTCAATTTTCTTTAATCTATAAATAAAAAAACTAAATAAATGTTATTTAAACTATCATACATTCATCTAGTTTTTTTATTTTAATAATTTCTAATTTTGTTTTTCTAATTTATCTACATCTTTCATAGTTAATGAAATTCTTTTTCTCTTTTCATCAACTTCAAGTATTGCTACTTTTACAACATCCCCTACTTTAACTATATCTAAAGGATGCTTTACAAACCTGTTTGCCATCTGACTTTTATGCACAAGTCCATCTTGATGAACTCCAATATCTACAAACGCTCCAAAATCAGATACATTTCTTACTGTTCCACTAAGTACCATATTAGGTTTTAAATCCTTCATTTCTATTATTCCTGTTTTAAGTATTGGCTTAGGCATTTCTTCTCTTGGATCTCTGCCCGGTTTTTTAAGTTCCTTTATAATATCTTTTAATGTAAGCTCTCCAATTTGAAGTTCCTTACTTAAATTATTAAGTCCTTTGGTTTGTGCTCTTTTATCTATATCAGCAAGTTTGTTATTTTTAAGATCCTCTTTATTATATCCTAATACTTCTATAAGTTTTTTAGCTGCTTCATATGATTCTGGATGGACAGATGTATTATCAAGAGGTTCATTACTTTCAGCAACTCTTAAAAATCCAGCACATTGTTCATATGCCTTCTGACCAAGTCTCTTAACTTTTAAAAGTTCTTTTCTTGTAGTAAATCCTCCTTTTTCATCTCTATACTCAACTATATTCTTAGCTATAGATGCATTTATTCCAGAAATATGTGTTAAAAGTGAAGGAGTTGCAATATTTAAATCTACACCTACAGTATTAACAGAATCTTCAACAACTCCTGCTAATGATTCTTCAAGTTTTTTAGGTGTAACATCATGCTGATATTGACCAACTCCAATTGCTTTAGGATCAATTTTTACTAATTCAGCAAGTGGATCTTGAAGTCTTCTCCCTATTGAAATTGCACCTCTTACTGTAACATCTAAATCTGGATATTCCTTTGTTCCTAGTTCTGATGCAGAATAAACTGATGCTCCAGCTTCAGATACTATTACGTAAGATACTTCCTTACCTGTTTCTTCTTTTATTTCTCTAATCATTTCTGCAATAACTTCTTCTGATTCTCTTGATGCAGTACCATTACCAAGTGAAATTACATCAACATCGTATTTTGAAATAAGAGCTTTTAATATTTTTTTTGTTCCTACAATATCTTTCTTAGGTACTGTTGGATAAACAGCAGTATTCTCAAGGAATTTTCCTGTTGGATCTAATATAGCCACCTTACATCCTGTTCTGAATCCGGGATCGAATCCCATTACTACTTTTCCTTTTATAGGAGCTTGTAAAAGAAGCGCTTTTAAATTTTCCTTAAATATTTTTATAGCTCCCTCTTCTCCAATATTAGTTAATTCATTTCTTATTTCTCTTTCAATTGATGGATATATAAGTCTCTTAAATGAATCCTTTATTGCAAGTTTTAATTTTTCATCTAATACTTCATTGCCTTTAAGCACATGGTTTTCTAAATATTTAATTATTTTTTCCTCATTAACTGTTATTTTTACAGTAAGTACTTTTTCTTTTTCTCCTCTATTTATTGCTAAAATTCTGTGAGGAGGTATTTTATTTACAGCTTCACTGTATTCATAATACATTTCATATGGAGTTGGTTCTTCACTACTTCCCTTTGATTCTATATTACCTTCTTTTATAACTAACTCCCTTATATATTTTCTATATTTAGCTTCATCTGAAATAGTTTCTGCAATAATATCAAGAGCCCCTTGTACCGCTTCATCTGAATTTTTTACACCCTTCTCATCACTTATATATTTAGATGCTTCTTCATTTAAGTCACCATAAAATCTTCCACCCATAATTAATTCAGCTAAAGGCTTTAATCCTTTAGCCTGTGCAATTGTAGATTTTGTTCTCTTTTTAGGCTTATATGGTCTATATATATCTTCAACTTCTGTTAAAGTAACAGCTTTATCTAAAGCCATTCCTATTTCTTCTGTAAATTTATCTTGTTCCACTATAAGTCTTTTAACATCAGCTTTTCTTTCATCAAGAGCTCTTAAATATGTTAACCTTTCTGATAACTTTCTTAACACCTCATCTGAAAGTCCACCAGTAGCTTCCTTTCTATATCTAGATATAAATGGAACTGTATTTCCATCGTCTAAAAGATTTATCACATTTTTTACCTGTGATAATTTTATCCCTAATTCTTTTGCTAATCTTTCCTCAATTGAATTCATATATCCTCCACTTTCCAAAATCTCTAATACTTTTACTTACATTTTTTCATAAGCACAAGAACTTATATATATTATTTTTTATTTTACATTATAATTAAATAAAATTAATATATATTATTAGATTAAATTGTTTTCTTCAATTTGACATTATATTCATCTATATATTTTTTATTCTTAGTAAAGAACTTAATAAATAACACCATTCCTATAATACATATTAAACATCCAATAAACAAACTTATAGCTATATTTTTAGGATTAAGCAAACTATCATTTACATTCCCCCAAAAAACAGGAAGGATAGTAATACCCAGCAATAAATTATATAAAAAATTAACTAATATAGGTATAAATATATTCTTATATTTAAGATACATAATACAATTTGTAATGCCAAATATGAATGCTCCAGCTATTCCATTCCCCACATTTACCGCAGCATAAACTATAGATGATATTATTATCCCTATATGAACATTAAACCTTTTGGATAGTCGCTTAAATACTATACTTCTAAAAATAAGTTCTTCTATGATAGGATATAACATACATACTATAAAAATACTAATTACATATTGTATTGGTTCATTTATTTCTATCATCATATCGTACATAACACTATTTATAAAATTTTCATTTATCAGATAAATCAGATCAATTAATGTCCTTCCTCCACCCACTGTAACTAATAATTTAAACAATATAATATATATTATTTCTTTAATATCAACCTTATTTATCATATCCCTTACTAATACTTTTATACCTAATATTGTTGGCTTAAAAGTAAATATAAGCATAGCTAAAACTATAAGATACATAATCAAAGTCAAAATTACTAATGTTGTTTCGCTTATATTAGTTCCAAATTTCATCATAATAAAAAATATAAATGCAAACATAATTAAACTTGTAATAAAACATATTTGTATAAGAGTTCGTATTTTTACTTCTCTAAATTGTAATTCATCTATAAAAATTATACCTCATCCCTTTCCGGTTCCTCTTTAGTACTATTATAATATATTCCTATAAAATTAATTTGTCTTTTATATTAAAATAAAGTTAAAAAACTTTACTAGTTTAAAATAGGAATGTTAATTTCAAAATTAGTACCACAATCACTATTAATAATTTTTATATCTCCATTATGCTTATTAATAATTTTCTTAGTTATAGAAAGACCAAGTCCTGTTCCACCAGTTTTAGAATTTCTAGACTTATCTGTTCTTACAAATGGATTAAATATTTTATCTTTTAATTCTTCAGGAATAGAATTTCCATTATCACCTAAAATAATATAAAAATTATTATTCTTTATATAAGTCTTTATAAAAATCTTATTTCCTTTTGAATTATATTTTACTTTATTATCTAATATATTATTGATAGCTCTTGAAAACTTTAATTCATCAACCATCACATAATACTCTTCTTCTAAAATATCAAATTCATACTCAAATTCTTTATAATCAAACTCATTAATATAGCTTGCTATTATTATTCTTAATAATTCACATATATCAATTTTCTTTAAATCCATTTTATAATTACAATTTTCATATAATGAGAATTCAAACAAATCAGTAATAAGCTTATTAGCCCTATATGAATTTTGATTTATAATATTTAAATATTTGTTTTTTTCATCTTCACTTATATCTGAATCCTGAAGTAACATTTCACTATATCCTAATATTGATGATAATGGATTCTTTAAATCATGAGAAATATCCAAGATTAATTCTTCTCTTATTTTCTCAAGCTTTCGTTTTTCTCCTTGCTCTTTCTGTATAGTCTCAGCCATATTATTAAATCCATTAGATAAGTCAATAAATTCATTTATCTTATTGTTACCCAGACGTATATTATAATTACCATTAGATATTTCAGTAACAGCTTTTATCATATTTCTTATAGGCATTATAAAATTACTAGATGTCTTTCCTGCAAGTACATATACAAATAGCAATACTATATCTACATTTACAAATGCAAGACTTTGTATAATTCTATGAACAGGAATTATACTAGTTATTTTATTCGGCTGAGTTATTTCAGAATATGGACATCCAATCACCAACAATTCATCCTTTTCTTTAAGATACTTTGTATATATAGAATATTTTTCACCTCTACTTGATTCCATAATAGTATTATTAAAATCTCTAAAAATACTCCCAGCTCTTATATCACTATTTACTAAAATTTTATTGTTCTTGTTTACACCAAACAAGTTCATATAGTTTTCCAAACTTAATTTCTTCATATCGCTTATTATATTTCCCTTTGAATAGTCAATATGATTATCACTACTTATTATCATAAGAAATCCATTTATTTCAGATAACTCCTTATCTGTAACATCAAGATAATTTTTTTCTAATTTATCTTCAATGTTATTAAAATAAGCACTATTATATGTCCTCTGACTGCATACAAGCTTATAAAGCTTAAAACTTATATTTATAGATGAAAAAATAATTATGGATAAACCTATATATCCTAAAAAGTATATAATAAATAGCTCTGTAGTTATACTACGCTTTTTTAGCTTACTCTTCATTTTTAAGCCTTTCAACTTTATAACCAATGCCCCTTATTGTTTTTATATACTTTGGATTTCTTGGATCATCCTCTATCTTTTCTCTCAAGTGACTTAAATGAACCATTATATTATTTGAATCACCTATGTACATATCCCCCCATACTTCTTCATAAATCTGTTTCTTAGTAAATACCTTACCTATATTCGACACTAAAAGCTTAAGTATTTTAAATTCCTTAGGATTAAGTTCTATTTTCTTTTCGTTTTTATATACTTCAAAAGTATCTGTATACATCTTTATATTACCTATTTCGTATACCTGTTCTTGCTTTTCTGAATACTTATAGCATCGTCTTAAATTTGATTCGACTCTTGCTGAAAGTTCAATTTGACTTATAGGTTTTACTAAATAGTCATCTGCACCTAAACCTAATGCTAATACCTTATCACAATCATTTCCCATAGCAGTTATACATATTATAGGAATTGTTGAAATCTCCCTTACCTTTTGAATTACCGAAATCCCATTTACTTTTGGCATCATTATATCAAGTAAAATTAAATCTATTTTTTCAGATTTAAAAATCTCTAAAGCCTCTTCGCCATTGGAAGCTTCAAATATATTATAGTTTTCTTTTTTCATATGAAGTACTATTAAATCCCGAATATCTTTTTCATCCTCCGCAATTAAAATATTCATATCTTATCCCCCTAAATTTATCATGAATATATTTTATCATAATAATCTTTTTATGGTTATATTTTCTATAAAATAAATTTAAATTGCTTAAAACTCTATATAACGTTATAATTATTATGTAAATTTTTTCCAGTCAGGAGTGATAAAGGTATGATTCGCAATGTAAGCAAAGTATGTTCTTTCTTATTACTATTTTTTATATCTGTATTAACTTTGAACCAAATAAACATATTTACTTTTTCTAATACTTTAAAAAATATATTTTATTTTCTAACATTAATACTAATAATGTTTTCTTCAGTAACAACTCTTCTAACAAATAAATCAGGATTTTTTAAGTTCATAGGTGTTGTTATAATTGCAACATTAGCTGTAGGTGGAATATTATTTATTTTAAAATCAAATCTTAATATTGTCATTTATAGTTGCATCATACTTACAACTATCTATTCAATGGTTGATATATTTTATAAACCACTATAATTCATATTCTAACTAACTTCTATTAACAATTATTATTTTTTAGAATTAAGAATTAATTACAGCATAATAAAAACTTAATAAATCTCATTAATTCTTAATTCTTTATATAATAATACAAAACCCCAATTATTAATAAAAAATAAAAATTTCATATTATTTTATGATTGGAAATAATCATAGCAAAAATTACAAATATAACTTTCTTATTAATTCAGCAACTATATAATGCAGATACTTTTCAAACTTACACACCTACTAATACCATGATTACATTACTAATCCTTATTCTATAAACATTATATGCACTAGTACTTAATGAAATAATAAAAAACATCTTAAACTAAATTTCATATGTTCAAGATGTTTTATACTATTAATATATTAATTTGCTATTTATGCTATTGTTTTAAGAAAGCATTTATAAACATATCTATATCACCATCCATAACAGCTGTTACATTTGATGTTTCAACATTAGTTCTATGATCTTTTACCATACTATATGGATGGAATACATATGATCGTATCTGACTTCCCCATCCCATATCTTTAAGTTCACCAGTTAAATCTTCAATCTTTTCTTTATGTGCTCTTTCTTTCAATTCAACTAATTTAGATTTAAGCATTTCCATAGCCATATCTCTATTAGCAAACTGACTTCTTTCATTCTGACATTGAACAACTATTCCTGTTGGAATATGAGTAATTCTTACTGCTGAATCAGTTTTATTAACGTGCTGTCCTCCAGCTCCTCCTGATCTATAAGTATCAACTTTTAGATCATCTGATTTTATGTCTATATCTTGTTCTTTTGTAAGCTCAGGAAGAACTTCCATAGATGCAAAGGAAGTTTGTCTTTTACCATTTGCATTATATGGAGATATTCTTACTAATCTGTGAATCCCCTTTTCTGCCTTTAGGTATCCATATGCATATTCTCCATTTACTTTTAATGTAACACTCTTTATTCCAGCTTCATCTCCTGGAAAAAGCTCAACTGTTTCTACTGAATATCCATGCTGTTCACACCATCTTGTATACATTCTCAAAAGCATTTCTGTCCAGTCGTTTGCATCTGTACCACCTACACCAACATGTAAAGTAACTATAGCATTATTTTTATCATATTCTCCATTTAAGAGAATTTTCATATTATAATCATCTATCTCAACTTCAATCTTCTTAATAATATCTATTATTTCATTAGCAGATTCATCATCATCTTCTTCCATCATCTCATTTAAAATTTCAACATCTTCTAATTGAGATTTTAATTTATCAAATCTTTCTATTTTATCTTTTACAGCTTTACTTTTCCTAGTAACTTCTTCTGCCTTTTTTGAATCATCCCAAAATCCTGGCTCCTGCATCTTATATTCAAGTTCATGTAATTCCCTTTCTAAAGCAGGTTTGTCAAAGTGAAGCCCCCATTTCTTCTATAGATTTTTTTAAGCTAGAAAGTTTAGAAATTTCTTTTTCTAATTTAACATTCATCCATTTTCACCTCTTTCATTCCCATGGTATTTACCAATAACCGTAGGACAAATATAAAATAATTAATATTATTCATTATGATTTTATATTATACCATATTTAACTTATGATATTTTGCATTCTTTGAAATGAAAAAATGTTAGCAACTGAATGCTAACATTTTTAACAATTTTTATCTTTTCCTAACAATCGAAAATCCTTATTTCACTACTATTTTCCATGACATTGTTTATATTTCTTACCACTTCCACATGGACATAAGTCATTTCTTCCTGGACCTGCTTCATTTCTTATAGGCATTTGTGAAGGATGAGTATATGCCGGTTCTACAGTATTTTCTCCAGGGCCACCTGGCACTACTCCTGCTGGTCCAGCATTCATTGGTCCTAGATTTTGTCCTGGATGAAGATTTGATCTATGCATAGTTTTTAATCTTCTTGGTCCATTTTGCATTTTTGGTCCTGATGTACCTGGATTCCCCAATCCTTCTTCATGAATAGCAGCAGTTTCTTGAGCTACTCTAGCTCTTTCTGGTGCTCTTTCAACTTTAACATGAAATAATAATTTAACTGTTTCTTCTTTTATAGATTTGATCATTTGCTCAAACATTTCACTACCTTCCATTTGGTATGCTTGAACTGGATCAATTTGTTTGAATGCTTGAAGACCAATACCTTGTTTTAAGTGATCCATAGCATCAATATGATTCATCCATTTAGTATCAACAGCTTTTAAAAGTACAACTCTTTCTATTTCTCTCAATCTTTCTGCTGTAAATTCTTTTTCTTTATTATCATAGAATTCAACAGCTATACCATATAAATTATCTATTATTTCTTCATTTGACATATTTTCAAGACTTGGTAAGTTAACCTTATTAGGTGGTATGCATAAATCTTGTAAGCAAACCATTAGATGTAAGAATTCTTCTCTATAGTTATCACTTTCTCCAGTTATGTGAATATTAACTGCATCAGTTATTACTTCTCTAACCATTGCTAAAATTTCTTCTTTAACATCTTCACCTTCAAGAACTTGGGCTCTTTGTTTATAAATTACTTCTCTTTGGATATTCATAACATCATCGTATCCAAGTAAAGTTTTTCTAATATCAAAGTTATTTCCTTCAACTTTCTTTTGAGCATTTTCAATAGCTTTTGAAACCATTTTACTTTCAATGGCCTCATCTTCCTTAAGCCCTAATTTTTCAACTACACCTTGTATTTTTTCTGATCCAAAGATTCTCATTAAATCATCTTCTAATGAAATAAAGAATGTTGATTCCCCTGGATCTCCTTGTCTACCAGAACGTCCTCTAAGCTGATTATCTATTCTTCTTGATTCATGTCTTTCAGTTCCTATAATCTTTAGTCCGCCAAGCTCTCTTACACCTTCACCAAGCTTAATATCTGTACCTCTACCTGCCATATTTGTAGCTATAGTTACAGTTCCAGCCTCACCAGCATGACTTATAATTTCAGCTTCTTGTTCATGGAATTTCGCATTTAATACTCTATGTGGAATTCCTTTTTTCTTTAACAACTTAGATACTAATTCTGATTTTTCGATGCTTACAGTACCAACAAGTACTGGCTGCCCTTTCTCATGAGCTTTTGCAACTTCTGCTGCTACAGCCTGGAATTTACCCATTTCTGTACTAAATACTAAATCTGGGTTATCTATTCTAGCTATTGGTCTATGAGTAGGTATAACAATAACATCTAATCCATAAATTTCTCTGAATTCTCCTTCTTCTGTTAATGCAGTACCAGTCATACCTGATAGCTTTTTATACATTCTGAAATAATTTTGGAATGTTATAGTTGCAAGTGTTTTAGATTCTCTAGCAATCTTAACACCTTCTTTAGCTTCTATTGCTTGGTGAAGACCATCTGAATATCTTCTACCTTCCATAAGTCTTCCTGTAAATTCATCTACTATGATAACTTCTCCGTCTTTAACCATATAATCCTTATCTTTTTTCATGGCAAAGTTAGCTTTTAAAGCTTGAGTAACATAGTGCTGTAATTCTAAATTTTCAGCATCTGCATAATTTTGTACTTTAAATGTTGCTTCTGCTTTTTTTATACCTTCATCAGTTAAAAGTATAGCATTAGCCTTTTCATCTTTAGTAAAATCTTTTTCTGCAACTAATTTCTTAGCAAAGTAATCTGCAACTTTATAAAATTCAGTTGATTTTTCACCTTGCCCTGAAATTATAAGCGGAGTTCTAGCTTCATCAATTAATATTGAGTCAACTTCATCCACAACTGCAAAATTTAATGGTTTTTGAACTCTTTCTTCTTTATATATAACCATGTTATCTCTTAAATAATCAAAACCAAATTCATTGTTTGTTCCATAAGTTATATCGCATCCATAAGCTTCTCTTCTTTGATCATTGTTTAATTCATGAACAATAACTCCAGTTGTTAATCCTAAAAATCCATATAACTCACCCATCTGCTCAGCATCTCTCTTTGCAAGATAGTCATTTACTGTTACTATATGAACTCCATTTTCACTTAAAGCATTTAAATAAGCTGGTGCTGTTGCAACTAATGTTTTACCTTCACCAGTTTTCATTTCAGCAATTCTTCCTTGATGAAGTACAATTCCTCCCATAAGCTGTTCATCATAATGCTTCATTCCCAAAATTCTTGATGAAGCTTCTCTTACTACTGCAAATGCTTCTGGTAAAATATCATCTAAAGTTTCTCCATTTTTTAGTCTTTCTTTAAACTCTGGAGTTTTAGCTTGAAGTTCTTCATCAGATAACTTTTGCATATGCTCATCTAATGAATTTATTTTTTCTATTATTGGCTTAAGCCTTTTTACTTCTCTTTCACTATATGTTCCAAATAAGGCATCTAATAATCCCATAATGTCATCCTTTCGAAATTATATATTTTTATATTAAAATTTCTAATTTTTTAATTTCGTATTTTTAAATTATACCATTTTATCATCATGTTTTTCAATAAATCTCGTAATTTTTATCGTATTTACCATTTAATTAACAACAATTTAATTTAAATTTAATATTTTTTTATCATTATTATTCTTATGTCAGAAATAATTCATTATATTTAATTAATATTATACATAATTCCCGAAAAAAATTCCCACCATATATTTTGGTGGGAATTTTAATTATATAAATTCTGGCTCTAACAAACCATAATTGCCATCTTTTCTTTTATACACTACATTTACTTTACTGCTATCTGCATCCTGATAAACAAAAAAGTTATGTCCTAATAAATCCATTTGAAGTATTGCTTCTTCTGAATTCATTGGTTTTACCCCAAATTTTTTAACCTTTACTAAAGCTCCATCATCTTCATCCATTTTAACAGCGCTTTCTTTCACTTCTGCAAATCTTACTGATCCGCCATTTCTTCTAGATAATCTTGTTTTCTGTTTTCTTATTTGTCTTTCTAATTTATCTTCAACAAGATCTAATGACTTGTACATATCATCCGTAGACTCTTCGCCTCTTAATATAACTCCATTGAAAGGTATTGTTACTTCAACAGTTTGTCTATTCTTTTGAACGCTAAGTGTTGCTTTTGCACTAATGTCTCCTTCAAAATACTTGTCTAATTTTCGTACTTTCTTTTCAACAATCTCCTTTAATGCACTTGTTAGTTCAATATTTTTTGCTATAACTGTAACTTTCATTCCATCCAGCCCCTCTCCATATGAAAAGTTTTTAGTAAGATTTTTATTTAGGTTAAGTATATTTTAACACTTCATTATTAATTTAACAAGATAATTTTCTGTAAATTCTGAAAATTTATATTATAAAAAAATCTGCTTTTAGCAGACTCTGTATTTTTATATTGTTTTTAGTAATTTATATATTTTTTAAGTAAAGCTAGCTGACCTGGTTTTTGCCCCCACACTCGCCTGCTGGAGCTTTTGCTACTAAAACTTAATCCCTCACTACTAACCCTCTCAGCTCTAACGGCTGGCAGGACTTACTTCTATACCGCACCATGCTCCCTAGACATTTTATCTAGATTACGTGGATCGTTTTGCCTGCGACTAGCTTCGACTTTCAACCACAGACCTAGCTTTACATTAATATTATATATGACTTTTTGCTAAGGTCAATAGTTTTATTTCTTTTATGCCATATTTTTTTAATAATTTATACGCTTCACTCATTGTTGCTCCAGTGGTTGAAACATCATCTATTAATATTATATTTTGTGCATCATTCAATTTTTCTGAATATACTCCAAAAGCATCTTTAACATTTTCAAATCTTTCTTGTTTCAAAAGCTTTTTCTGCTCTTTAGTTTCTCTACATTTAAATAAAATGTTTATATTTCTTATGGATAAATCATATGCTATCTTTTTAGAAATATATTCACATTGATTAAACCCTCTCTTCTTTTTGGATTTCTTTGACATAGGTATATATGATATGACGTATTTTTTATAATCAATATATTTTTTAATATATTCTTCAATTAATTCAGCTAATATATCTCCTGCGGTAAAATCTTTATGATACTTTAATCTCAATATAAGACTTTTTAATGCTCCTCCATAATACCCATAACTATTTATAATAATTTCATCCTTTTCTGGAGCAATATATTCAATAATCTTTATACTTGCTCTACACAAATCACATATTCCTTCACACTCTTCTTTGCCACATATTATGCAGTAAGATTCTCTAGGATATATTACTTCCAACAAGCTGTACCATAAGTTTTTAATTATTCTTTTAATGTAAGCAGTCTTTTTTCCCATACCTTTTTATTAAATTCTCTTGCCATATCTTTAGCCTTTTCCATATTTTCTGATACATTATTCGATACTAAAAGAATTTCTGGAGAATTACAATTTATATTTCTTATTTGTCCGCATATATACAAAATACTTTTATAGCTAAATTTATTATCATCAGAAAATAAAACAACAATATTATCAATATAACAAGATTCCATTAACTCCTCAAATCTATTTGTTATTATAAATATTGACTTATCTTTATATTTTGATACACGATCACATCTTTTTATTTCATCATTGCTAATTGCCCTTAAGACTTTTACATTAGAAAGCTTTAATTTATTTTGAAAGTAATCAAAAATAATTTTAACTTTTTCTTCATTCGGCACATAAATCGCTACCTTATCATTATTATCTCTGAACCATTTTAAATAATCATATACACTGTATGGTATATCTTCATTCAAATCTATTCGCGTACTTAAAAGCCTAGGTTCTGCAAAAGGAAGTTTGTAATTATATGCTGCAAGTTCAAATTTTTCACCTATTACCCCCACTTTTTCTATACTATACAAGATTACTCTTTTTCCAATTTTATTACACACTTCTAAATATTCTCGAATTTGCAATACATTTAAATGTGAAAAATACGTAATATCATCAAAAATAACAAGTTCATAATTTCCTTTTACATTTTCTAAATTTTTATAATGTACAAATGATAATTGATATTTTGAAGTATCTTTTTTAATATATGAATGCGTTATTTCCGAATTAAATTCTCTTATAGCTGTGACAAGTTCTTTATTTTCATTGCTTTTGCCCCAGACATAGAGTATTCTGCAATCACTTTTTGCCAAACAATCTATAATATTTGAAAATATACATGAAGTATTAAATGGAACTGTAGTAATAGTCAAATTTTTAATATTTTTCTTATACCAATAATTTATTTTTTCAACTGCATATTTTAGATCTTCTTTACTTACTTTACATATACTTCCCATAAACCAAGTCACCTCACAATTGATTAAAAACTCTCATTATGTTCATTAAACTCCTCAAGTCCCTTAATAAATTCTTCATCAAATTCTAATTCATCTTTTGAACTTTCATTATGTTCTATCTCATCCTGACTTATTATATCTCTTATTCTATATTTTAATGCTGAATGTCTCTCCATACTGTTCGTATTATTTATCATATACATTAATGCTTTTTGAAATCCAACAACTACAACAAGCTGTTTTGCTCTTGTAATCCCTGTATACAAAAGATTTCGATTCATTAAAAAAGGCGAACCCATAAATACAGGAATTATAACCACCTTAAATTCACTTCCCTGGCTTTTATGTATTGTTGTTGCATACGCTAAATCTAGTTCATCTAAAAAATTAAAGTCATAAACAACCTTTCTTTCTTCATCAAAAATTATAGTCATACATTTTCTTTCTTTATCTATACTCTCTATAAAACCCAAATCCCCATTAAATACTCCTACGCCTTCATTTTCACCACTTCCACCTACTCTAAACCACTTTAAAGTATAATTATTTTTAGTCTGCATTACTTTATCGCCTTCTCTAAAAGTAATATCTTTAAGTTCTTTTTCCTTCTTATACTTACTTTTAGGATTAAACATTTCCTGAAGACTTATATTAAGATTATTTACTCCAAGAACTCCTTTTCTCATTGGTGTAAGCACTTGCATGTCTCGTAGTTTATCCCATGTTTTATTAAACTTGGGAAGTCTTCTATATACTAAATCCTTTATTATATTAACTATTTTTTCCTGATTATCACAATTTATAAAGAAGAAATCTTTATCTTTATGATTCAGTAACGGCATCTGACCTTTGTTAATTCTATGTGCATTAACAACTATAAGGCTTTCTGTTCCTTGTCTAAATATTTCTTTAAGTCTCACAACTTTAATATATTCGCTTTCAATTAAATCCCTAAGGACATTTCCTGGTCCTACTGATGGAAGCTGATCAACATCCCCAACTATAATTAATCTTGTACCTAAGTTTACAGCTTTTAAAAGACTATGCATAAGCATAATGTCTATCATAGAAGCCTCATCTATTATAATTACATCACAATCTAAAGGAGAACCTTCTCCTTTTGCAAATATTGATTCTTCTCCTTCATCATCAGATACTCCAATTTCCAAAAGTCTATGTATAGTTTTTGCTTCTCTTCCTGTGGATTCAGTCATTCTCTTAGCAGCTCTGCCTGTTGGTGCTCCCAACACAACCTTCATTCCATTATTTTCATATATATGAATTATAGCTTTTATTATTGTCGTTTTACCTGTTCCAGGACCACCTGTAATTATTTCAATACCATTACTAAATGCTCCACGAATAGCTTCTCTTTGAGATTCTGCAAAATTTATCTTCTGTTCCCTTTCAAATACATCAATTTCAAAATCAATATCTGTATTTATAGTCTGAATATCTTGAAGCCCAAGTGTAATAATTTTACTTGTCACTCCAAGTTCACAATAATAATATTGTAAAAGAAAACCTGCTTCCTCTCCATTCACCTTTTCCAATACTATTTTTTGAGATGCAGCCATATCATATAAATTTTTTTCTATAAGTTCCTTAGATACAAGCAAATTCTTCTCACATTCTTTTATTATATCTGATTTAAGCATATATGTGCTTCCTGCTGCACAGAATTGATTCATAGTATATTTTATCCCACTTTGAATTCTAAATTCCGAATCATTTTCTATTCCAATGCTCATTGCAATCCTATCTGCAGTTTTAAATCCTATTCCTGATATTTCTTCACATAAAATATAAGGATTGTTTGATACAATTTGTTTTGCATTTGGCCCAAACTTTTTATATATCTTCATACATTGATTATTAGTAACTCCATGCTTATGAAAATATAATATAACATCTTTAAGTCCCTGCTGTTCAATATATGATTTATATATTATCTGAAATTTTTTTTCGCCTATGCCTTCAATCTCCTTAAGCCTTTCAATGTGATTTTCCATTATATCTAAAGTTTCATTGCCAAACTTAGAAATAATTTTTTTAGCTGTAACTGGTCCAATTCCATGGATTATTCCTGCACTTAAATATTTTTCTATTCCATCTAATGAATCCGGAAGCACTTCTTCATATTCTTGTATGTTGAACTGATTTCCAAACTGCTTATGTACTATCCAGTATCCTTTTAGTTTTACATTCTGCCCTTCTTTTATAAATGGTACAGTTCCAACTGCACTTATTAAATTTTTTTCACTTCTTATTTTGCAAACTACATATCCAGTATCATCACTTTTAAATACAATACTTTCAACGAATCCAATTAGAACTTCCATAGAATCTCTCCAAATCTTATTTAATAACTTAATTTTTAGAATTCAGTATCTGAATTTCTAGTAAGCAATCCTTTATGATATAAATATATTTTATTATATCATAAAGGATTATTTACTAAATTGCTTACTTGCATTTATTTAACATTAAAAGAATTTTTAAATATATTAATATCCAATATTCAGTTTTCAATACATATGTATCAAAAAATCTATAGTTAAAAATAAGCATCCATACATATGTCTAGTATGAATGCTTATTAACTATAGATATTTTTATAAGTATTTCTTTATTTCTTCTACCTTATTTAATTGCTCCCAAGGTAAGTTAAGATCATTTCTTCCAAAGTGACCATAAGCTGCAGTCTGCTTATATATAGGTCTTCTTAAATCAAGATCTCTTATTATAGCACCTGGTCTTAAATCAAATACTTTTTCTACTATCTCAACAATTTTATCCTCAGATATCTTACCAGTTCCAAAAGTATCTACAGTTATTGATACTGGTTTAGCAACTCCAATAGCATATGCTAATTGAATTTCTAACTTTTCTGCTACTCCTGCAGCTACTAAATTCTTAGCAACCCATCTTGCTGCGTATGCTGCTGATCTATCAACCTTTGTTGGATCTTTTCCTGAGAAAGCACCACCACCATGTCTTCCATATCCACCATAAGTATCAACTATTATTTTTCTTCCTGTTAATCCTGAATCTCCTTGTGGACCTCCAACAACAAATCTTCCAGTTGGATTAATAAAATATCTAGTGTTTTCATCTAATAATTCTACTGGTACTACTTCTCTTATAACTTTTTCTATTAAGTCCTTTTCTATTTGTTCCAAACTAACATGTTCATCATGTTGAGTTGATATAACTATTGTATCTATTCTCTTTGGCTTTTCATCTTCATATTCTACAGTTACTTGTGTTTTACCATCTGGTCTTAAGTAATTTAATGTTCCATTTTTTCTTACTTCTGTTAATCTTCTAGATAACTTATGAGCCATATAAATTGGTAATGGCATGTATGCTTCTGTTTCATTTGTAGCAAATCCAAACATCATACCTTGATCTCCAGCACCAATTGCTTCTACTTCGTCTTTTTCACCTTTTTTAGATTCAAGTGCTTCATCAACTCCCATAGCTATATCTGCAGATTGTTCATCTATAGTAGTCATTACTGCACAAGTATCGCAATCAAAGCCGTATTTTGCTCTATCATATCCTATTTCTCTAACTGTTTCTCTAACAACTTTAGGAATATCAACATAGCAATTAGTTGATATTTCTCCCATAACCATAACTAACCCTGTAGTTGTACATGTTTCACATGCTACTCTGGCATTAGGATCTTTTTCTAAAATTGCATCTAAAATGCTGTCTGAAATTTGGTCACACATCTTATCTGGATGTCCTTCTGTTACTGATTCTGAAGTAAATAATCTTCTCATGTTTGTTCTCCTTTCGAACTTACTCTTTATCATTTTACAAATATTAATAATAAATTTCGAAATAAAAAAAACTCTTCGATAAGAAGAGTATGATTCAACAATCCTTTTCTTATCTCGTAGAAAATAATTCTACAGGAATTGGCACC
Source organism: Clostridium butyricum (assembly GCA_015058525.1). Classification (GTDB taxonomy): domain Bacteria; phylum Bacillota; class Clostridia; order Clostridiales; family Clostridiaceae; genus Clostridium; species Clostridium butyricum_A. Next base: position 831 of record SVCE01000016.1, on the reverse strand, counting down.
TTGTATATACAGGTTGCCGGGTTTCATAGGGCCCTTTCCCTCCACCTCTCTTGATAAGAGTAACATAATTTAATTTCCGTATTATATTGTATCACATATTTATTATATTGGTCAATAGTTTTTGTCAAAAAATATATTTAAATGATATTTTTCATATAAACTAGGAAATTATAGTATTCAACTTCCTACATTTTTAATTTTATCTTCACAATTTCATATTAAAAATTTATTTTATAACACTAAAAATCTAAATAAATGACAGATTATATTTCATTTATAGCAACTTAAAACCAACATTTTTTAGAAAATTTAATAATATCCAATAATTTGGTTATTATATGTGTTGCACAAAAATCAATTCATTTGATAAGTATCTATCAGGCATCCTTAAATAAGAACGTACACTTTATATGCACGATTAGTACATACCAATTTTATGTAAAAAAAAAGAATAAACAAAGTTTATTCTTTAACTGGTGGAGGAAGATGGATTCGAACCATCGAAACGAAACGTAACAGATTTACAGTCTGCCCCCTTTGGCCTCTCGGGAATTCCTCCAAATTATTTAATAGCAAACATATACCTATTAAATGGAGCTGGCAATAGGAATCGAACCTACAACCTGCTGATTACAAGTCAGCTGCTCTACCGTTGAGCCATGCCAGCATATTAAGTATTTATATTTTCTATTTAAATAATATAAGATATTCATTTTTAGGATTTTTATAATGGTGGGCACAACAGGGCTCGAACCTGTGACCCCCTGCTTGTAAGGCAGGTGCTCCCCCAGCTGAGCTATGCGCCCTCTTTTAATTGGTGGAGGAAGATGG
>SVCE01000015.1 GCA_015058525.1 Clostridium butyricum | reverse complement strand
CCAGTTTTTTAAGCAAACTAAATACAGTAAAATACTTAGTTTTAGTATTTCTAAAAATCTTAAAAATATAACTGGAAAGAAAATTTCCAGTTATATAAAAAAGTAAATTATTCAATTTACACAATTCTTATGACATTCTCGTTAAAGGAAATAAACCACTCTTTTTTGTATGAAATTTTATGTGTAAATTAATTAAATTTTTGCAACGGTTTCTCTATCAACTAATGAATTATATAAAATTATTCGTTTGTTGTATTTATTGTCGCATTGGATTTTTTCAATTAGTAATTCTGCAGCGTTTTTTCCCAGTTCAGACATGTTTTGATCAATTGTAGTCAGTTTAGGTTCAACAAAATTGCATAAAGGAATATTATCATATCCTATTATAGAAAGCTCTTTTGGAACATTTATATGCATTTTTTTACAAGCATTTAATACTCCAACAGCCATTAAATCATTGCAAGTAAATACGGCAGTGAAGGATTTATCTTTTAATAAATTTAAGAAAATATTCATTGTAGTATCAACAGTATTAGTATTATTACCATTTCCTATATTGATAATTTTAGGTTTATCAAAGTCAGCTGAATTTTTCATAAAATCAATATAAACATTTTCTTTTAAATCATACGAATAACTATCTGTACCTCTTACAAATATTATGTGTTTATGATTATGATCTTTCAAATAATTTAGAGCACTTTTTGCCCCTGAAGCTTCATCAGTAGAAACACAAGATATATTTAAATCTGTTTGGTCTGAGTTTATAAATACAATTGGAAGTTTTTCGGCAAGTGTTTTATAAAAGCCAGATTCAATATTTTTTCTGCTAGGTGTTGCAATTATTATGCCTGATACATTTCGTGCTATTAAATTATTTACACAATCTTTTTCTTCTTCAAAATTATCATTTGTACATGTTAATATTAATGAAAATGAATTTTCTTTTAAGGTTTGTTCTATTCCTGTTATTAATTCAGTAAAAAACATATTGTTTATACTAGGGATAACTACACCAATAGCTGTAGATTTTTGTTTGGTAAGTTCCCTTGCCTGAATATTTGGAATATAATTTAATTCATTAATAACTTGCATTACTCTTTCTTTTGTTTCTGCTTTTACGGGATAATTTCCATTCATAACTCTGGAAACAGTAGCAACTGATACATTAGCTTTCTTTGCTACTTCTTGTATAGTAATTTTCATAAATTATTCACCTTATAATGTTTCTATAAATTTATCAAATGCATTTAATCCTTTAGAATTTCTCTTGAATACTCCTGCATGATTCAATACTTCTAAGAAGACATTACCCACTTCATTTCTTAAAATAGAGTCTACATTTTCATTATTTATGATATCATATTTTTCAATTATTTGTTTATACCAATCTGCATGTTTTGCTATATTTTCATCATTTGAGATATCAGGAATCTTATTTAGCAAGCAGTTTTTCACTTTGTTTAATTCGGATTTTAATCTAGCAGGAAGTACTGCAAGTCCCATAACTTCAATAAGACCTATATTTTCTTTTTTAATATGATGAACTTCATTATGAGGATGGAATATTCCAAGAGGATAATCTTCAGTAGTTCTGTTGTTTCTTAAAACTAAATCTAATTCATAATTTCCATTTCTTTTTCTTGAAATAGGAGTAATTGTATTATGTGGCTCATTATTAGATTCGCATAATATATCTACAGATTCATCTGAATATTTTCTCCATGAAGTTAAAATATGATCAGCAAGATTTATTAATTTCTCTTTATTGCTACTATTAATTCTTATAGCAGACATAGGCCATTTAACTCGTCCAATTGTTATATCTTCATATCCAGCAATTTTATAGAATTTTTCTATTGAAGCCTTTTCCATTGCAAATGTGTAATGTCCACCTTGATAGTGGTCATGTGATAATATAGAACCTCCAACAATAGGAAGGTCAGCATTTGAACCTGCAAAATAATGAGGAAGTATTTCTACGAAATTTAATAGATTTTTGAAAGTATCTCTATTAATTTTCATAGGAGTATGTTCACCATTGAAGATTATGCAATGTTCATTATAGTAGGTATAAGGTGAATACTGCATAAAGTATTGATGATTAGACAAAGTCATAGGGATTATTCTATGAGTCTGCCTTGCAGGGTGATTTAAATTACCATAAAATCCTTCATTTTCTTTGCATAAAAGACATTTTGGATAAGAAGATGATTTTACAAGTTTTGCTTTTGCAATTTCTTTTGGATCTTTTTCAGGCTTAGATAAGTTTACTGTTATATCTAAATCTCCATATTCTGTTTTTGTTTTCCATATTATATTTTTATCAATTCTGTTTTTTCTTATATAGTTTGATGCAATACTTAAATCATAATAGTAGTTTGTAGCCTTTTCAGGTGATTCAGAATAAAGTTTTTTGAAAGTACCTATAACTTCTGAAGGTCTTGGCATAAAACAATTCATTATATTTGTGTCAAATAAGTCACGTTCAGTAACAGTATCTTCAATTAAATTTTTGCTTACAGCATAGTCTAAGATATTTTCTAAAATAGGAGAGGCTGTTTCCAATTCTTCATTAACTTCTTCAGGTTCAAATTCGTTGATTTTCAATAAGCCTAGAAGCATATTTGAAGCATAAATTTTATCTTCTTTATGTATTAATTTTTTTTGAATAGCGAAGTTTATTAGTCTGTTTAATTCGTGGTTAATCATAAAAAATCCTCCTATTTGTCAAATCCTTCTGGATGTGTTGTATAGAATGCCCATGCATCATTGATTATTTGTTTTATATCTGTATATTTAGGAGTCCATCCTAAAATAGTTCTTGCTTTTTCGCTTGAGGCAATAAGCTGTGCAGGGTCACCAGATCTTCTGTCGCCTAAAATAACATTGATTTTTTGATTAGTTACTTCTTCAGCGGCTTTAATCATTTCTTTTACACTGAATCCTACACCATTTCCTAAATTAAATACATTACTTTCATTTCCACCTTTTAAATATTCAATAGCTTTTATATGAGCATCGGCTAAGTCTAAAACGTGGATGTAGTCACGTAAGCATGTTCCGTCTGGTGTGTTGTAGTCTGTACCAAACACAGTTATAGCTTCTCGTTTCTTTAATGGAACTTGTAGTATAAGAGGGATTAAATGAGTTTCAGGATTATGATCTTCACCGATAGTACCATCTCCTAAAGAACCTGCAGCATTAAAATATCTTAGAGCTACATAGTTTATTCCATAAGCTTTATTACACCATTTCATCATTTTTTCCATAGTAAGCTTTGTTTCACCATAAGTGTTAGTAGGACATGTATCATCATCTTCTAAAATAGGAATTCTCTTAGGCTCACCGTAAACAGCAGCAGTAGAAGAAAATACGATATTTTTAATATTATGTTTAACCATGCTTTCAAGAAGAATCTGCATTCCATAAACATTATTATTGAAATATAGAAGCGGTTTAACCATACTTTCACCAACTAATGAATTAGCTGCAAAATGTACAACACATTCAATAGTGTTTTCAGTGAAAATTTTATCTAAGATTTTAGAATCGCGGATATCACCTTTGTAGAATTTTGCTTTAGGGTGAATAGCATCCATATGACCGCTTTGTAGATTATCTACTATTACAACATCTTTTCCTTGTTCTATTAATTTATAAACAGTATGTGATCCTATATAACCAGCACCACCACAAACTAATATTGACATAAAAAACACTTCCTTTTAAAAATTGAATATTATAAGTATTGTTATTTTAATTTTTTTGTTCCATCTGAAATTTCTACGATATAGAAACTTGGTTCGTATCCTATTTTTTCAGCATACTTTGGTGTGATTGTAGAGATAAAGTTATCTACATACTCATTTTTTACTATACTTACTGTACATCCACCAAATCCTGCACCAGTCATACGTGAACCAATTACACCTTCACATTGCCAAGCTAATGATACAAGAGTATCTAATTCGATTCCTGTAACTTCATAATCATCTCTAAGTGAAATGTGAGAAGCATTCATAAGTTGACCAAATAGTTTTAAGTCATTGTTTTCTAATGCTTTAACAGCTTTTAAAGTTCTTTGATTTTCATAAACTGCATGCTTAGCTCTTTTTGCTCTTATAGGATCAGCTATTTGAGATTGTACTTCTTCAAATTCTTCCTCTGTAAGTTCTCCTAATGAAGTTATATTTTTAACTGCTTGAATTTCTTTTAATGCGGTTTCACATTCACTTCTTCTTTCATTATATTTAGAATCAGCTAGTCCACGTTTTTTATTTGTATTACCAATTACAATTTTATAACCATCCATATTAAGCTTGCTGTAAGAGTAGTTTAATGAGTTACAGTCTAGAAGAATAGCACAGTCTTTTTTACCCATTCCAACAGCGAATTGATCCATTATTCCACAGTTAATACCAATAAACTTATTTTCAGCTTCTTGACACATTTTTACTATATCAATCATATTTACATTAAAGTTGAAAGTTTCATTTAAAATACATCCCATTAATACTTCAAGAGAAGCAGAAGAAGATAAACCTGATCCGTTAGGAATATTACCAAAGAATAAGATGTTGAAACCATGTTCAGCTTTAAAACCATGATTTTCAAATGTTTTTATAACTCCCTTTGGATAATTTGCCCAATCATGAGCTTTATCATTAACTAAGTTATCTAAGTCGAATTCTATAGTTCCTAATTCTTCAAAATTAAGAGAATTAACTAGACATTTTTTATCTTTTCTATTTGATACTATTGCATAAGTACCAATAGTAAGAGCGCATGGGAATACATGTCCACCATTATAATCTGTATGTTCACCTATTAAATTAACTCTTCCTGGAGAGAAGAAAGTACTTTCTGAATCTATTTTATATATTTCTTTAAATTTTTCTGTTAATTTATTTAATTCATTCACAATAATCGCCGCCTTTATAATTTTTTATATGTTATAAGTATATAGTAACCGCTTACTATAAAAAAGTAAATACTTTCTTTTAAAAAAATATGAAAAAGTTTTCTTGCTTGATTTAAAGCGGATGAAAACATAGAAAGCGATTACTGCAAAATGAAAAATTAAAAGACTGATTTATAACATATAATTCAGTTAAAATGATTATTATGTTATTCACCAGTCTTATATATTATTTTTATTTATTTGTTTCAAAAATATGTTTCCAATATCTTTTTGGCATCATTCTACATTGAAGTCTTAAATTTTTTCGTTCTTCAATATTAGTTGCTTTAAAGTATGCTTTCCACAATTTTATATATTCATCATCATGAGAATTTAATTGTTTATAAATATCATAAGACATGCTTACAACTTCATATGAATAAGAATTATATACTACAGCTTTTTCACGTTTAATATCATGTATTATAAAATATTCATTAGGAAAGCGTTTTTTAAAGTGTTCAGCTAAAAGTTCAATAATGTTATTATCAGGTTCTATTGAGGAGTATAAAAATTTATTTTCAATAGAATTAAATCTTATAAAACCTTCAAATCTATGTTTTTCAAGACAAACTCTTTTATTTATTTCATCTATAATTCTTACTTCATCTAAATTTAAAAAAATGTGAACATGTTTTCCCAATTTAAATGCAGTTTTTAGATATTTATAAAGTATTAAGCCTCGATCAGTTTCATTGCTTAAGTAAACCATATATATTTTCTTAAGACAGAGAAAGTCAATCTTATTTATGATAGCATTTTTAACTTTTTTATATTTAACATAATCTGTATTAATGTTTGTTATACGTCCTAGCAGAAGAGGAGATGAAAAATCTTTTTCACTGTAAATTCCATGGACAATTGATTTTGAATAAAAAGCATAATATATAGAGCATAAAAGTCCTTCAAATGAATCATCATATAATAATATTTCCATAATTAAAATTCCCCGCTTATGGATGTGAATTTTTCAGGAAAGGTAAGAATTTTAGGTATAATTAAGTTTGAATTATTATTAGAAGATGTAAGTAACATTCTAGATTCAGAGGTACTTGTTTCATAATTATTAGAGTCAAAAAATGATAGCTGATTTTCGTTAACCATTTTTTTATTATTTACATTTCCTAAAAGAAGTCTAGCTTTAATTGACTCATCATTAAAAGATACTGCTCCATAATATTTGCCACAGCAAGTAATAAAATACTTTGCTCTTTTTAAAATAACTCTAAGTTTTTTCAAGTCATCAAAGGTCACTTTGTGAATTCTTCTGATTTTAATTATTTTTTTAGCAGAAGTTACACCGATTCCAGGAACTCTAAGGAGAGTTTCATATGATGCTTTATTTATTTCAACAGGAAAATCATTAAGATTTGCTAATGCCCATTGAGTTTTTGGGTCAAAATTTAAATCAAAATTATCAGTTTCGTTTTTTAATAACTCATCTGCTTTAAAGCCATAAAATCTTAAAAGCCAGTCAGCTTGGTATAATCTATGTTCTCTAAGCATAGGAGGGTGGCTTATATCAGGTAAAAATTTATTATCTTTTATTACTGGTACGTATGCTGAATAATAGACTCTTTTTAAATTAAATTTATTGTAAAGATTTTGGGATAAATTTATTATTTTAAAGTCGCTTTCAGGAGTAGCTCCTACAATAAGCTGTGTACTTTGACCACCTGGTACAAATAAAGGAGTATTCTTTATACTTTTTTTCATTTCTCTATAATTTATAATATTGTTTTTTATAGTATTCATAGGAGTTAATATTTTATCTTTACTTTTCTGTGGTGCTAAAAGTTTTAGGCTTTCGTTTGAAGGTAGTTCGATATTTACACTCATTCTATCTACAAAACGACCAGCTTCTTCAATGAGTTCCTGGCTTGTTCCGGGAATAGCTTTTAAGTGAATATATCCATTGAATTTATGAACTAATCGTAAGGTTTTTACTGTTTTCAAAAGTAGTTCCATTGTATAATTAGGCGTTTTTACTACAGCAGAACTTAGAAAAAGCCCTTCAATATAATTTCTTTTATAAAAATTTATAGTAAGATTGCATATTTCATCGGGAGTGAAAGTTGTTCTGATAAAATCTCGAGATGAGCTGTTAATACAGTATTTACAATTGAAAATACAATCGTTAGAAAAAAGTATTTTTAGTAATGAAATACATCTTCCATCAGGTGTAAAACTATGACATATTCCGTAATTTGCAGCATCACCAATTCCGTTGTTTTTGTTTTTTCTTTTTGAACCTGAAGAAGAACAAGAAACATCATATTTAGCAGCATTAGATAAAATTTTTAATTTGTCCATAAGATCCATTTAAAACACATCCTTAAAAATGAAAGAATTCAAATATAATTACATTATATACGAATATATGTTCTTGTTCAACTAAATTTAGGCAGCTAAAATGTAGCTGCCTGTTTACCATAATATTAATAATTTGATTTGCTATTTCTGGTGTTTCCGTTATTAACCATGGTATTTCTGTTCATACCCATATTAGGACCATTCATAAGCATATTTAACAATGGATTTATATTATTTAAATTACCATTCATTATATTATTTGCATTGTTGGGAATATTATTATTTGTGCCCATCATCATATTCATAAGAGGGTTTCCGCCCATCATATTTTGATTCATCCCTCTACCTAGTCCTCCCATAAGAAGATTTAATAAAGGATTTCCACCCATACCGTTCATTGGATTATTCATCATACCATTTTGGCTGTTCATCATACCATTTTGTCCATTCATCATACCTAATATTCCTGGAAATAATGAACTAAATATCATATTTAAAAGTGGATTCATTTTTTCACCTCATATTCAATTTCTATTTAATATAGTTTATTGCTTCATAAGTTGAAACGATACACAAAAATGCCAATTTTTTTGATTATTTGATGATGGTGCTGCTTGATGGGAAGAAAAATTATTGGAATAAGAGGAATAAATATACAATATTATTGTAAACATTTAAATTGTTTACATAATTTTTTCTCATTAATTGTAACACTATATTTTAGATGATATAATATATTTATCTCAATGAATTATCAAAAGTGTATATTTAGAAATTATTATATGTAAAGTATAATTGTTTTATAATGTGCATTAAAATGTGAAATAAAATATAGTGAGGGGAATGTAAATGAATTATATCGGTGTTGATTTAGGTGGAACAAACATTGTTGTAGGCTTAGTCGATCAAGATGGAAAAATAATAAAATCACTTAATAGACCTACTAAAAAAGAAAGAGGAGTAGAACCTATTTTTGACGACATATTTGATATGTGTAATCAATTAATAAATGAATTTAAATTAGATAAGTCTAATTTAAAGGGTGTTGGAATAGGTGCACCAGGAATGATTGATAATAAAAATGGAATTATAGTTTATTCAAATAATATAAAAGTAAACAATTTTAATGTAAGAGAATATGCTAAGGGAAAATTAGATTTTGATATAGAAGTTGCTAATGATGCTGATAGTGCTGCACTTGGAGAAGTTGCTGCTGGAAGCGCAAAAGGATGCTCAAATGCTATTGTAGTTACTCTAGGAACTGGAGTAGGTGGAGGAATAATAATAGATGGTAAAATATTTGCAGGATTCTATCCAGGTGGAGCAGAAATTGGACATATAATTATTGAAAAAGATGGAAGACCATGTAGCTGTGGAAATAATGGATGTTTTGAAGCTTACTCATCTGCAAGTGCGTTAATTCTTGCAGCTAAAAAGAAAGCAGAAGCTAATAAAGATTCTCTTCTTTTCAAATTAGTAGAAGGCGATTTAGAAAAAATGAATGCTAAAATACCTTTTGATGCAGCTCAATCAGGTGATAAAGCAGGTCAAGAAGTAATAGATGAATATTTAGATTATTTAGCAGTAGGTGTTGCAAATCTTATTAATATATTTAAGCCAGAAGCAATACTTTTAGGTGGCGGAGTATCTAAACAAGAAGAAAACTTGACTGTTCCATTAACTGAAAGAGTTAAAAAGTTAGTTTATGGCGGAGATATGCCAACAGTTATTAAGACTGCAGGTCTTGGAAATGATGCAGGACTAATAGGAGCAGCAATGCTTAATAGATAATTTTACAACAATAAATTTATTTTGTTGATATATTGAAATCCTACAGTTTATTAGTTAAACTGTAGGATTTGTTTTTACACTTTATTTAATGAGTGATAAAATCATATGTGGAATAGTATTAATTATATGTGAAAGCTTAATATATGATGGGATATTGGATTTTATATGTTTATAATAAATTAAAAAGAGAGTATGTTTTTATTATTAAGATAAGGAGATGTATAAATGAGTGATTTAAAAGATTTGAAGGATTTAACTAAAGCAAAGGCAGCTGAAGAAAGAAAAGAACTTCAGGATAAAATAATAGAAAGACTTAAATCAATAAAGAGAGAGGGAATAGATGAACTTATTACTTATCTTTTAGAAAGAACAGATTATTTTATTGCACCAGCTTCTACAAAATTTCATTCTAATTTTGATGGGGGGTTGGCCTTTCATTCAGATAATGTAGTAGAACTTTTAATACAAAAAAATGAACAGTATAAACTAGGGTTAAATCTTGATACTATCTATTTGACTGGTTATATGCATGATTTATGTAAATGTAATATATATGAAAAAAATATGAGATTAAAAAAAGATGAGATGACTGGAAAATGGATTGGATATGCTTCTTATGAAATTAATGAAAATGTTCCATTAGGTCATGGTGAAAAGAGTGTTATACTATTACAGCAATTTGTAAAACTTACTCTTGAAGAATGCTTAATGATAAGATGGCATATGGGTGCATATATACCTAAAGAAGACTATAGAGATTTTAATAAGGCAATTGAAATGTATAAATCAGTATTGGCATTTACAAATGCAGATGCAGAAGCTTCACATTTTTTAGAAGAAGTAAGAGAACCTGAATTATACAAAATAGAAGAGTATAATCAATTTGTGAGAGAAAGAGCTATGAAAAATAAAAATAAGGCATAATTTCTTTTGTTATTACAAAAGAACTGCTAAGAATAAATAAAGCAGTTCTTTTTATTTTTGTATCATTAGATTATTTTCTATCAGATTCATAAAAACTTTCAACTTTAATTGATTGATTGTAATCTCCAAAGTTTTTACCGAATAAAGTAAAACCTCCAGAATTTTTTGTGTTAGCAGGAGAAGAAAATTTAAAAGAAATTGTACTAGAATAATCTATATTTAAGTCTGATATAGTTGTTTCAGAGATTTTAACTCCGCCATCTATAAAAGTTCCATTTTCAGAAATAGAAAGAGTTTTTAATCTTCCATATTGATTGCAAAATTCTGGCCACCAGTCAGGATTAAACCTGCCTTTTCTTCCACCAAAATCACCTGGACTTATCCAAAATCCTAATGGAATATCATTTATTGAAAAATATATATCAGATGGATAATTATCGTTAAAACCAGGGCATTCAGAACATATTTCAAATGAAATGTTCATTTTAGTTAATGTTTGTCCTGCAATAAGATGGTTTGGAAAATTATATTCAACATATCCATTTGTAAACCATAGTATATCAGCGTTAAAGTGTTCTGGAAAATAGAAGTAACGTGGATCATCAAATTCGCCAATAATTGCAGTTGAAGTAGAAAGACCACATGTTGCTTCAATAGAACAAGAAGAGTAATACCCCACATCAATTTCATCAACATAAGACTTTTTTTCTGTATTTTGAGGGAGCAGATTAATAGTTATAGTGTCATGGACTGGTTTACATATTTTCATTGAACCACGTTTACCAGACATAGTATGTATTTCTATAAGTCCAGCTTCTTGTAGTTTTTTTATATGAAGTGATATGGCACTGTTTGTAAGATTAAGCATACTAGCTAAATCATTTAAGTTTTTATCACCATCTTCATAAATTATCTCCATTATTTTTAATCTCATAGGAGCACTTAAAGCTTTTATTACATTACTTGATTCTTTGAGTGAATTAAAATACAACATAAATAATCCCCATTTCTAAAGAAATATAAAAATATAAATGAATTATAGCCAAAATACATAAATTTGTAAAATTATTTTTCCAAAATATTATTGACTATGAAATAAATATATATTATATTTAAAATAAGTTCAATGTAAAATTTAATATTAAAGTAAATACTTAAATAAAGTGAGAGGGGAACTTATAATGAGCAAATTAGTCATTAATACACATAATAAAAAAGGGAAAATCAATAAGGAAATTTATGGACATTTTTCTGAACATTTAGGAAGATGTATTTATCAAGGAATATATGTTGGAGAAGATTCTAATATACCTAATGTAAACGGTATGAGAAAAGATGTAGTAAAAGCACTTAAAGAAATAAAGATTCCAGTGCTTAGATGGCCAGGTGGATGTTTTGCAGATGAATATCATTGGAAAGATGGTATTGGAGAAAAAGCAAAGCGTAAAAAAATGATTAATACCCACTGGGGTGGAGTTGTTGAAGATAATAGTTTTGGGACACATGAATTTATGGAATTGTGCAGACAGCTTGAATGTGAACCATATATAAACGGAAATTTAGGAAGCGGAACTGTTCAAGAGATGTCTGAATGGGTTGAATATATGACTTTTGATGGAGTTTCACCTATGGCTGATCTTAGAAAGAAAAATGGACATGAAGAACCTTGGAAAGTAAAATTTTTTGGGATAGGTAATGAAAATTGGGGCTGTGGAGGAAATATGACTCCTGAATTCTATGCAAATATGTTTAGAAGATATCAAACATATTGCAGAAATTATGGAGATAATAAGTTGTACAAGATAGCATGTGGACCTAATGTAGATGATTATAATTGGACAGAAGAAGTTATGAAATTAGCATCAAACTTTATGGATGGTATTTCATTACATTATTATACAGTTCCAGGAACATGGGAAAATAAAGGGTCTGCAACAGAGTTTGATGAAAAAGTATGGTATGAAACTTTGAAAAAGACTTTATATATGGAAGAATTAATAGAAAAGCATACTGAAATAATGAATAAGTATGATAAAGAAAAGAGAGTCGGATTAATAGTTGATGAATGGGGTGGATGGTATGATGTTGAACCAGGAACTAATCCAGGATTCTTATATCAACAGAATACAATGAGAGATGCCCTTATGGCAGGTATTAATTTAAATATTTTTAATAAACATTGTGACAGAGTAAAGATGGCAAATATTGCTCAAATAGTAAATGTTCTTCAATCAATTATATTAACTGAGGGAGAAAAAATGATATTAACTCCTACTTATCATGTATTTAATATGTATAAAAATCATCAGGAAGCTACATTAGTTGATAGTTTTGTTGAAACAGAAAATATAGGAATAGAAGACAATATGGTTCCAAATTTAAATGAATCAGCATCTGTAGATTCTGAAGGAAGATTAAATATTACATTAAATAATTTATCTTTAACAGATAGCTATGATATTGAAGGGGTAATTGTAGATAAAAAGATTAATTCTGTAAAAGCTAAAATATTGACTAATGATATGAATGCACATAATACTTTTGATAATCCAGATGCAGTAAAACCTGTTGAATTTTCAGATTTTAAGATTACTGACAAAGGACTAAACTTCAAGATTCCAGCATGTAGTGTAATAAGCTTTGTTGTGGAGTAGATTATGAATCAAAGGTACTGCAGAAAATGCTTATTAGATAAGATTTTTGAAAAAGATGAGTATAACAATCTTCAGGATTATTTGAGTAGCATAGATAAAGAAATAAAGACAGATGAATTAGAGTATAAAAAGAGATTAAATATATGTACAAACTGTGAGAATTTATTTAATGGCATGTGCAGAATTTGTGGCTGTTTTGTTGAAATGAGAGCAGCAGTTAAGAAAAATTATTGCCCTGATACTAAAAAATTATGGTAGATAAACAGGCATAAAAGATGGTGGCAAACTTAATGAGATAAATTAAGTTTGTCACTATTTTTATAAGTTTTTAGTAAAAAATTATTAAAGTAATAATGTATAAATTTATTTTGGTAAAGTGAGTGATTAAAAAATGAATAAAAATAAATTAGCTATGACTCCACCAATGGGTTGGAATAGCTGGGATGTTTATGGAGCAAGTGTTACAGAAGATGAAGTTAGAAAAAATGCACAATATATGGCTGAAAATTTGAAAGAGTATGGATGGCAGTATATTGTTGTGGATATTCAATGGTATGAACCAAAAGCAGAATCATGTATGTATAATTCATTTACGGAATTGGATATGGATGAATTTTCGCGTCTTATTCCTGCAGAAAATAGATTTCCTTCATCTAAAGGAGGAAAAGGTTTCAAACCATTGGCAGATTATATTCATGAACTAGGTTTAAAGTTTGGAATACATATAATGAGGGGAATACCAAGGCAGGCAGTGCATAATAATACTAAAATTTTAGGAACAGATATAACAGCACGTGAAATTGCATCTACAGATTCAATATGTAGATGGAATACAGATATGTATGGAGTTAATCCAAGGAAAAAAGGAGCAGCAGAATATTATGAATCATTAATAAGACTTTATACAGAATGGGGAGTGGATTATATAAAAGTTGATGATTCATCATGTGCTGAAATTGGAGATATTCCTTATTTCGCTGAAGAAATAGAGCTTATAAGAAAAGCAATAGATAAATGTGGATGTAATATAGTTTTGAGTTTATCACCTGGGCCAACATCTATTAAATTTGCCAATCATCTTATTCAAAATGCAAATATGTGGAGAATTACAGGTGATTTTTGGGATAGGTGGAGCAGCTTATATGAAGAGTTTGAAAAATGCAATAAATGGAGCAGATATTCAGGACCGGGACATTGGCCAGATGCAGATATGCTTCCATTAGGGGTTCTTGGTATAAGAACGGATAAAAACGATAATTATGGAGTTGGCAGAAAAACTAATTTTACAAGAAGTGAACAAATTATGATGATGTCATTATGGTGTATGTTTAGATCACCTTTAATGTTAGGGTGTGAACTTACAAAGATGGATCAATGGACCTTAGGACTTTTAACAAATAGGGAAGTATTAAGAATATTAAGTGATTCTTATAATGGTCATCAAGTATATAGAGATAAAGATAAGATTGTATGGTATGCCGACGATGTTGATGGAAGTTCATATATTGGATTTTTTAATTTAAGTGAAAAACAAGAAGATATTTCATTAAATTTAAAAGCTATAGGATTGAATTCAATTTATCATTGTAAGGATTTGTGGGCACAGGAGGAAATAGGCACAATACAAGGAAATATTGAATTTTGTATATATCCTCATAGTTGCAAATTAATAAAATTAGATTAATAGCATATAAAGAATTAGATTAAGAGAAAGTCTATGAGACTAAAAGCTCATAGACTTATATTATTTTAATTTGCATATATTGAGTATAGTTTCTAAAGTTGCAAGTGTTTGTTTAAATAAATACTTTTGCAATAAAGAAAAGAGTAAAAAAATATGAACTCATATAAAAAAAGAAAAAGTTAAATTAAGATATAGTGGGTGTTTGCCTAAGAAAAAATTTACAAAAATTAAAAAAATAAAATAAAATGGTAGAAATTTATAGATAAATATAGTAAAATGTCAATGTTACTAAATAGAAAAACTAAACTATAAGTTAAGTAATAGTAAGGTTATAAATACTAAACATAAAAAATAGTATATAGTAATAAAATCAAAAAGATAAAGGTATATTAAAAGAAAGGCTGTGATGTTAGGGTTGGAAAATAAGTTGAAGTTATATGGCTTTAACAATCTCACCAAAACTCTTAGCTTTAACATCTATGATGTGTGCTATGCAAAAAGTGAGCGAGAACAGAAGGATTATATTGCATATATAGATGAGCAGTATAATTCTGAAAGACTTACAAAAATTTTATGTGATGTAACAGATATAATAGGAGCGCATGTCCTAAATATATCAAAACAAGATTATGAACCACAAGGAGCAAGTGTTACTATCTTAATTGCAGAAGAAGAAATGATAGGAAGGCTTAGTGAAGATGATAAGAATGCTATTATGATTGCAGATAAGAATGAAACCGTTGTAGCACATTTGGACAAAAGTCATGTTACAGTGCATACGTATCCTGAATATCATCCTCAAAATTCAATAGCTACATTTCGTGTAGATATTGATGTATCAACATGTGGAGAAGTATCTCCATTAAATGCTTTAAATTATCTTATAGGAAGTTTTGATTCGGATATTATTACTATGGATTATAGAGTGCGTGGATTTACAAGAGATGTTGATGGAAAAAAGTTGTTTATAGATCATAAAATTACATCGATTCAGGATTATATTGACGCTGAAACATTGAAAAAATATGATGCAATGGATATTAATGTTTATCAGTCAAATATATTTCATACAAAGATGTTAATTAAGGAAATGGAATTACAAAACTATCTTTTTAATAGGGATGTTTATGAAATAAGGCCTAAGGAAAGACTTGAGATAGAAAAAAATTTAAGGCAGGAAATGATAGAAATTTTTAGTGGGACAAATATTTATTCATAGAAAGGTGGAAATTAGAAATGGATGAGAAAAAAGAAAGCAAGGATTTTAGAAATAAACATTCTAAGGCACCTATTTATGAAGCACTTATGAGATATAAAAAGGCAAGGGTAGTACCTTTTGATGTTCCAGGGCATAAACAAGGAAGAGGAAATCCAATGCTTAAAGATTTTTTGGGTGAACAATGTTTATCTGTAGATGTTAATTCAATGAAACCTCTTGATAACTTATGTCATCCAACATCAGTTATCAAGGAAGCTGAAGAACTTGCAGCAGATGCTTTTAACTCTAAATATGCATTTTTAATGGTAAATGGGACAACATCTGCTGTTCAAGCTATGGTTATGAGCGTATGTAAACGAGGCGAAAAAATAATTATGCCTAGAAATGTTCATAGAAGTGCAATTAATGCGTTAGTAATAAGCGGAGCTGTTCCTGTTTATATTAATCCTGGAGTAAATAAAAAATTAGGTATACCCCTTGGAATGAAAGTAGAAGATGTTGAAAGGGCTATTAAAGAAAATCCAGACGCAAAGGCTGTTTTGGTAAATAATCCAACTTATTATGGAATTTGCTCAGACTTGAGGAAAATTACAGAAATAGCACATGCACATGGCATGTATGTTCTTGTAGATGAAGCACATGGAACACATTTTTATTTTGGAAAAAATATGCCTATATCTGCAACAGCGGCAGGTGCAGATATGGCAGCAGTAAGCATGCATAAAACAGGAGGGTCGTTAACTCAAAGTTCATTCCTTCTTTTAAATTGTGACTTAAATATTGGTTATGTAAGGCAGATAATAAATTTAACACAAACTACAAGTGGATCTTATTTATTAATGTCTTCACTTGATCTTGCAAGAAGAGATCTTGTACTCAATGGAAAAGAAATATTTGCAAAAGTTACTAAACTTGCAGAGTATGCAAGGCATGAAATAAATAAAATAGGCGGATATTATGCTTTTTCAGAAGAACTTATAGATGGAGATGAAGTGTTTGATTTTGATAGGACAAAACTATCCATATTTACAAGAGACATTGGACTAGCTGGAATAGAAGTTTATGATCTTCTTAGAGATGAGTATGGTATTCAGATTGAATTTGGAGATATAGCAAATATATTAGCAATAATTTCGGTTGGAGATAGAGAACTTACTATAGAGAGACTTATTTCAGCTCTTTATGAGATAAAGAGAATATATTCAAAGGATAAATCAGGAATGTTTGATCATGAATATATAAATCCAGAAGTAATATGTAGTCCTCAGAAGGCATTTTATTCAGAAAAAGTTTCAGTTCCTATGAATGAAAGTGATGGAAGAATATGTGCAGAATTTGTTATGTGCTATCCGCCAGGTATTCCAATATTAGCTCCAGGTGAAAAGATAACAAGAGAAATTTTAGATTATATAGAATATGCAAAACAAAAGGGATGCCTTCTTACAGGAACAGAAGATATAAAAATTGAAAATATTAATGTTTTAGTGGAGGGAGGAAGTACTTGCGATTAACATATAACGGTTTGCAGTTATAAACAAAAATTAACAATTATATGCTTACATATTGTGGAAAAGTATTTTTTGTTGTTAATAACTTATGACTATTTTAAATGTTATTACGCAATAAAAATATAATTATGGAATTATGGTATACAGAACAACATACGAAAGATGTTAGATTTTCTATAAAAGTTGATAAAGAATTATATAGTGAACAGACTGAATTTCAAAGAATAGATATACTTGAATCACATGAATTTGGGAGATTTTTTACTCTTGATGGACTTATGATGGTAACTGAAAAAGATGAATTTATTTATCATGAAATGATTGTACATGTTCCTATGGCAGTAAATTTAAATATAAAAAAAGTTTTAGTTATTGGTGCTGGGGATGGAGGTACTATACGCGAACTTACTAAGTATAAATCCATAGATAAAATAGATATGGTTGAAATTGATAGAAGAGTAGTTGAAGTATGTAAGGAATATCTTCCTCAAACAGCATGCAGATTAAACGATGAAAGAGTAAATATATTTTATCAAGATGGATTAAAATTTGTTAGGGGAAAAGAAAATGAATATGATCTTATAATTGTAGATTCAACTGATCCCTTTGGTCCTGGAGAAGGGCTTTTTACAAAAGAGTTTTATGGAAACTGCTATAAAGCATTAACAGAACAAGGAATATTAGTTAATCAACATGAGAGTCCATATTATGAAGAGTATGCAAAATCAATGAAGGATGCTCATGAGAAAATACAAGGAATATTTAAAATTAATAAAGTATATCAAGCGCATATTCCAACATATCCATCGGGGCATTGGCTATTTGGATTTGCATCTAAAAAATATGATCCAATTAAGGATTTAAAGGCTGATGATTGGAATGAGCTTGGTCTTGAAACAAATTATTATAATACAGAATTACATGTGGGATGTTTTGCATTACCAACATACGTAAAGAAACAATTAAAAATTGATTAGATAGGAGATGTTAAAAATGGGAAGAGCTTTAATAATTGGTGCAGGTGGAGTTGCAAGTGTTGCAGTTCATAAATGTTGTCAGAATTCAGAGGTGTTTGAAGAAATATGCATAGCAAGCAGAACTTTATCTAAGTGTGAAGCTTTAAAAGAAAAATTACAAGGTGGAAAAACAAAAATACAGACAGCAAAGGTTGATGCTGATAATGTAGACGAATTAATAGAATTAATAAATAAATTTAAACCAGATGTAGTAATAAATCTTGCACTTCCATATCAAGATTTAACAATAATGGATGCATGTTTAGCTACAAAAGTTCACTATGTTGATACAGCAAACTATGAACCAGTTGATACAGCAAAATTTGAATATAAATGGCAGTGGGCTTACAGAAAAAGATTTGAAGAGGCTGGAATAACAGCTTTACTTGGAAGTGGATTTGATCCAGGAGTTACAGGTGTATTCAGTGCATATGCTCAAAAACATTATTTTGATGAAATTAATTATATAGATATAGTTGATGCAAATGCAGGAGATCATGGATATCCATTTGCTACTAACTTTAATCCAGAAATAAATATAAGAGAAATCACAGCAAAAGGAAGCTACTGGGAAGATGGAAAATGGGTTGAAACTGAACCTCTTGAATTAAAGCAGGTTTATGATTTACCACAAATAGGACCAAAAGATATATACCTACTTCATCATGAAGAATTAGAATCTTTGGGAGAAAATATTAAGGGAATAAAGAGGATAAGATTCTGGATGACATTCTCTGAAAAATATTTGACTCATTTAAGAGTTCTTGAAAATGTAGGCATGACTTCAATAGAACCAATTGATTTTGAAGGACAGAAAATAGTACCATTACAGTTTTTAAAAGCAGTATTACCAGATCCAGCATCACTTGGTCCAAGAACTAAAGGAAAGACTAATATAGGTTGTATATTTCAAGGAAAGAAAGATGGAAAAGATAAGACTTATTATGTATACAATGTATGTGATCATCAAGAATGTTATAAAGAAGTTGGTTCGCAAGCAATATCTTATACAACTGGAGTGCCAGCTATGATTGGTGCAAGTATGATATTAAGAGGGTTATGGAACAAGCCAGGAGTTCATAATATAGAAGAATTTGATCCAGATCCATTTATGGAGGAATTAAATAAATGGGGCTTACCTTGGATAGAAGATTTTAATCCAACTCTTTTAAAATAGGTAATATTAGCATTAATTAAAAATCAGCAGAGCTGTTTTGAATAATTATAATAAGAAAATGCTGCTATAGATTAAAATTATGGCAGCATTTCTTTTAAATATTTTTCTTAGATATTTGATGTGAAATTTTTGCTGTAAATATTTTATATAATAACAATTCTAAAAAATATATATATTTATATATTTATATTCTTATATATTTATATTCTTATATATTTATATATTTATATTCTTATATTCTTATATATTTGCATTGTAAAAGGGATTTTAATTTAAATTAGTATGAAAGTAGGAATAACATTGTTTAATGATATTGATATAAATAAGTTGCCATCGCCATGTTATTTGGTTGATGAAAGACTATTAGAAAAAAATCTTAAGGTTTTAGATTATGTTCAGAAGAAAAGTGGTGCTAATATAATACTTGCATTGAAGGGGTTTTCAATGTTTTCAACTTTTCCATTAGTAGGTAAGTATTTAAAAGGTGTTACATCTAGTTCATTATTTGAAGCAAAACTTGGATATGAAGAAATGGGAAAACAGGTACATATTTATGCAGCTGCTTATAGACAAGATGAATTTGATGAAATAATGAAATACTGTGATCATATTGTTTTTAATTCATTTAATCAATGGAAGCTTTATAGAGATAAAGTAAAAAAATATAATAACCAAAATAATAAAAAAATAGAATGTGGAATTAGAATTAATCCAGAGTATTCAGAAATTGAAACAGAGATATATAATCCTTGTTTCAAAAACTCAAGAATGGGGGTTACTTTAGAAAATTTTGAAGAAGATGAATTGGATGGAATTGATGGATTACATTTTCATACAATGTGTGAACAGAATTCAGATACATTAGAGCGTACATTAAAAGCAGTAGAAGATAAGTTTGGAAAATATCTTTATAAAATGAAATGGCTAAACTTTGGAGGGGGGCATCATATTGCCAAAGATGGATATGATGTAGAAAAGCTTATTAACTGTATAAATTATATGAAAAGTAAATATGATGTGGATATTTACCTTGAACCAGGTGAAGGAGTTGCAATAAATACTGGATTTTTAGTGTGTACAGTATTAGATATTATTAAAAATGGAATGAATATTGCTATATTAGATACATCAGCAGCTTGTCATATGCCTGATGTATTAGAAATGCCTTACAGGCCAGAAGTAATTAATGGCGGAAAACCAAAAGAGTATGAATATACTTATAGGCTTGGTGGTCCTACTTGCCTTGCAGGGGATATAATAGGAGATTACTCATTCAAAGAGCAATTAAAGCCGGGAGATAAAATTATTTTTTGTGATATGGCTCATTATTCTATGGTTAAGAATAATACTTTTAATGGAATAAATCTACCTGCTATTGTGAAGTATAGTGATGAAAAAGGGGTAGAAGTAATAAAACAGTTTGGGTATAAAGACTTTAAAAATAGGCTTTCTTAAAAATATAGGAAGTTGTTGATGTATGAAAAAGTATTGATTGTGGAGGCAAGAAATGAATAAGAATATTGAAACATTTATAGGATGCGATAATAGCTATAATGAATCAAAGATTGTAATATTTGGAGCACCATTTGATTCAACTACATCTTTTAGGCCTGGTACTAGATTTGCAAGTAAGGCTATGAGAAGTGAATCTTTTGGAATTGAAACATATAGTACTTATCAAGATAAAGATTTAGAAGATATATGTGTTTTTGATGGTGGAGATTTGGAACTTAGATTTGGAAGTCCTGAAAGTGCATTAAATGATATAGAGGAATTTACATCGACAATAGTAAATGACGAAAAAATTCCATGTATGATAGGTGGAGAGCATCTTGTTACTTTAGGGGCATTTAGAGCAGTAGCAAAAAAATATCCAAATGTTCATGTTATACATTTTGATGCTCATGCTGATCTTAGAGATGAATACTTAGGGCAGGAATTATCTCATGCTACAGTAATGCATAGAGTATGGGATATAATAGGAGATAATAAAATTTATCAGTTTGGAATAAGATCTGGAGATAGAAGTGAAATTTACTGGGGAGCAGATCATGTATTTACTAATAAATTTAATTTTAATGGGTTAGGAGAAGTAGTAGAAAAATTAAAAGATAAACCTGTATATTTTACAATTGATTTAGATGTTTTAGATCCGTCTGTATTTCCAGGGACAGGCACTCCTGAAGCAGGAGGAGTTACATTTATGGAATTGTTGGGAGCTATTCTTAAAGTTTCTAAATTAAATATTGTAGGGATAGATATAAATGAATTATGTCCAATATATGATCAAAGTGGAAGTTCAACAGCAACTGCATGTAAGATTTTGAGAGAAATTTTATTAGCTTTATATTAAGGAAAGTTGGATAAAATAAAAGTATTTTCACCACCTGAAAAGGAAATAAGTGGAAGGCATTATAAAGAAATGTAAATGATTTTATGGTATAATATATAAAATGTTCAAAAAATATATGGAGATGAGAGAAAATGAAATGTAAAATTGGAGTAGGTAAAAGTACTGATATTCAGCATGCAATAAAGGAAGCAACTGCTAATTTCATAAATCCTAAATTTATGTTTATTTCTTCAGAAGTACAAAAATTTAAGGAGTCGTTTAAATTTTTGTGTGAGAAATATCCAAATGCAGTTATTATGGGATCTACTGGAGCATCATTCTCTTGTGGACAAGTTATTGACAATAATATTTCTATTTTTGCAATTGAAGATGGAATAGAAATAAGTGCGGGTATAATAAAAAATATATCCAAGTATCCTTTGAAATATATATCAGAAATTGAAAGTACAGTAAATAAGATAAATGCAGGAGCAGAAAATACAGTGTGTTTAGAAGTGTGTACTTGTAATGAAGAAGTACTAGTATCTACTTTAAATTCTGCATTATCTAAAAAAGGAATACCTTTAGTAGGAGGAACTACTCAGGGAAATGATAAAAATGGGTTAAAATATATAGGCTTTAATGGAAGTATATATGAAGATGCTTGTGCTTATGTTGTAATAAAAAACTTGAATGGAAAAATTAAAGTATTTAATGAGAGTATATATAATGATAGAAATGAACTACTAATAGCAACTAAAGTTGATACAAAGACTAGAGAAATTTTAGAACTTAATGGAAAGAATGCTGTAGATGTTTATTGTGATAAACTAGGCATATCACCAAGTGAAATAAAAACTCATAATATGATTAATCCATTAGGAAGAAAAGTTGGTAATGATATATTTATTACTGCAATTAATTCAGACAATGATAAGAAAACTTTAAAGTGTTACAAAAAGGTTAATAAAAATGATGTATTAACTATTTTAGAATTAGGAAATTATAATGAAATGATTGAAGCTACACTACAGAAAATTAAATCAGAGTTTAGTAGTATTTCAGGTGTATTTTCAATTAATTGTATAGTAAGATATCTTTTATTTAAAAAACTGAATTATATTGGGGAATATAGTAGTAAAATGAATTCGTTAGGAAATCATTTTGGAATTATAGGTGATGGAGAACAATTTATTAATCAACATGTTAATCAGACAATGGTATGTGTAGTTTTTGAATAGGAGATGGGAAAATTATGGGGTTATTTTTTAAGAAAAAGGCTGATAGTAAAAAGGAAATTAATGTAGACAATAACAATGTGGTAGAAAATGTAATAAGTAAAAGAAATTTAAATGAGCAGTTGTATCCAATTAAATATTCTGCAGAATATTTAATGGAAAAAATAGACGACTTAACATATGAAGAATCAAAAACAACAGATGAAATTGAAAACATTGAAGGGGCTTTTACCAAAGTTCAAGAAAACGTAAGAGAAGTAAAAGAATCAGTAAGAAATTTTAAAGATAAATTTTACAATATAAAGAGTGGAGTTAAGGAATCACAAGATAATATGGTAAATATTTTATCTTGTGTAAATGATGCAAAAGATAAAATGATTGATTTAAAAGAAAGCTCTAAATCTGTAGATAACAGTTTTGAAGAAATAGAAAATAATTTTAAAGAATTTTCTGATTCATATGCAAAAATAAAAGATTACACTAGAAGCATTATTGATGTTGCTGAACAGACTAATCTTTTAGCGCTTAACGCATCTATAGAAGCTGCCCGAGCAGGAGAAAATGGGAAAGGATTTGCTGTTGTAGCTGAAGAAGTAAGAGCACTTTCTGAACAAATAAAGGAATTGGTCAATGGAATAAATTCAAGCATGGGAAATGCAGAAAAGAAAACATATGAATTAAATGAATCTATTAATAATTCAAGAAGTGCTATAAATTCAAGCTATGAAAATGTATATTATACTGAAAGGGTTTTTGAAGAAGTACAAGGTAAAATAGATGATGCTAAAGAAATTAATAAAAAAATAATTAATGTTGTTGATGAATCTGATATAGAAATAGAAAATATACACAATGCAATGGAAGAGTCAACTATGTATTATGATAAAGTTGACAATAATATACAAAATTTAAATGTTCAGATTAGTAATAAAGGCATAATATATGAAGATGTGAATAATTTCTTGAATCAAATACCTGAAATTATAAAAGATATAGAAGAAAATAATTAAGTAAATTAAGTACGTAGCAGTAAGGTGTTAATAAAGCAGTTGATAGTTATTAAGAGTAATTGTCAGCTGTTTTTTTAAGTGCTAAAATTATTATTAAAAGATAAAAAATTACTTATAAAAGTAATAATTTAAGTGGAGGAGCAGTAATGAAAATATCAATAATTTTTAGTAGTAGAACAGGAAAGACAGAAAGAGTTGCATCACTAATTGAAGAAGGTGTTAAAAGAGTTGATGGAATAGAAGTTAAGTCTATGAGATTAGATAAACTTGATAAAGAATTTATAAACAATTCTGATGGAATTATATTTGGAACTCCAACTTATTATGCTAATATTTCCTGGGAATTAAAGAAATGGATAGATGAATCAAATGATTATAAGTTAGAAGGTAAATTAGGTGCATGTTTTGCTACAGCAAATAGTATTGCAGGTGGAGCTGATGTAGCATTGTTATCAATAATAAATCAGATAATGGTAAAGGGAATGATGGTTTATTCAGGCGGAACAGCATTTGGAGCTCCAAAAACTCATTTAGGTTATATACATATAAATGAAATCTCAGAAAATGAGGATGAAAACGCAAGAATTTTTGGTGAAAGAATAGCCCAAAAAGTATATAAATTATTTAAATAATTATAAAAGTTATATATAGAATATAGTTTTTATAAATATAGTGAGGTGTAATTTATGAATGAAGTATTAAACAATATTCTTACAAGAAGAAGTATTAGAAAATTTAAAACTGAACAGATTAAAGATGAAGAATTAGAGTTAATATTAAAAGCAGGTATATATGCTCCAAGCGGTATGAATAGACAGAGTTGGAAGTTTACTGTGTTACAGAATAAAGAAAAAATTGAAGCTCTTGCAAAAGTAGTTAGAAATGCTTTAGGACGCGATGAAGGGTATAATTTTTATGCACCACCAACATTAATATTATTATCTAATGAAAAAGATAATACAAATGGCTTAGCAGATTGTTCATGTGCTTTAGAAAATATATTTCTAATGGCTAATTCATTAAAGATAGGTTCATGTTGGATAAATCAGCTTAAAACTATTTGTGATGAAAAGGAAGTAAGAAACTTATTAAATGAATTTGAAATTCCTCAAAACCATATTGTATGGGGAATGGCTGCTATAGGATATCCTGATCAAGAAGGTGTGGTTAAGGAAAGAAAAAGTTCAATAATCAAGATAATAAAATAGATGATGATTTTAATATAATCAAAAGAAACAGTAGATAAATTCGTGCTTACACAAATTTATCTACTGTTTCTTTTGTGTGATTAGTTAGTAGAAATGGAATGATATTGCAAACTATCTATTTACTTTGCCGGAACCATCACCATTCATAAGGTTCAGAACTTCATCAACTGTTGAAAGATTAGCATCACCGTTCATACTGTACTTTAAACATGATCCAGCAGCAGCATATTCAACGATGTCTTGTTTTGAATATCCAGAAGTAATAGCATAGATTAATGATGCTCCAAAGGCATCTCCGCCACCAATGTTATCGGCTATATGGATATCATATTTTTTAGATGTATAAGCTTTTTCGCCATCATGTAATAATGCCATCCAGTCTACATCTTCAGCTGTAAATCTGTTCCTTAAAATAACACATGAATATTTTAGATTGTATTTTTTTACCATTTCCTTTAATAAAGTTTCTGTGCTTTCAGTTCCATTAGCAGCAACAGTCATTTCAACTTCTTCAATACTTCCGTAACTTACATCACAGTATTGTAAAAGTTCAAGCATAGATTTGCTGAATGCTTCAGCATCCCATAAATTTTCTCTATAATTTAAGTCAACGCTTACAGTTAAACCGTGCTTTTTAGCAGCTTTTACTGCATCTAATGTGATTTGAGCACATTCATCTGAAAGTGCTGGAGTAATTCCAGAAAAATGGAACCATTCTGCTCCTTCAAATATTTTATCCCAATCGAAATCTTCTCTTTTTGCTGTAGCTATTGAAGAATCTTTTCTATCATAAACAAGTTTTGCTGGTCTTTGAGATTCACCATTTTCACAGAAGTAAAGTCCCATTCTTTTACCACCACGAACGATATCTCTAGTGTCAACGCCATATTTTCTTAATTCGTTAATTGCACATTGTGCTATAGCGTTATCTGGAAGTTTTGTTATATAGCTTGTATCTTTTCCGAATGTAGCAAGAGAAACTGAAACGTTTGCTTCACTTCCACCATAGAATGCATTGAATTGTTTAGCTTGAGAAAATCTATCATAGCCAGCAGGTGAAAGTCTTAGCATTATTTCTCCTAAAGTTACTATTTTACCCATTAAAAATCACTCCTCATATTAACTAAAAATATATCTTTTTTTTATAATTGTTAACGTGTGCTTAAAATATTATACCGTTAAAGTATAAACTAAATTTTTAGAAAATACAACATGATTTGGAATAAAAATAGAATTATAGTTTTATAATTTAGAAATTTTACATTTTAATTACACTTGATATTTACATAATGTACATAAATGGTTAAAAATGATAAAATATACTAAGAAGTGTGTATGGAGAGTAGGAGGAGTTATGGATGAATAATAAATTAAAAAGAATAGTAGCTAATATATCAGCTTTATTTGTTTTAGGTACAGTGTTTTCAATAGGTGAAAGTAATGTATTTATTAAAAAAGTATATGCTGTAAGCAGTAATTATGAATTAAGTAACTTAGAACTAGAAAGGTCAGGAGGAAATAGTATACAGCTTTATGATAGCAGTAAATGCAAATATGATGATAAAGTTGATAGTAGTGACATAAAATCTGACAACACATATTATACAAAAAAAATATCATATAAAAATGTAAAAATTGATGTTAGCGGTGTAGATGATGATAATGTAAGAGTGTTTCTTGGAACAAGCAGTTCTACTAAGGGAGTAAAAGTAGGAAAGACAGTCAGTTTATCTAGTGGAATTAATACTCTTAAAATAAGAGTATATAGTGAGGATCCAGGAACAAATGTAAAATATAAAGATAAAGATAAGGTTGAAAATGAATATACTATAAAAGTTAAATATAGTGGCTCCAGTGATGATGATAATAATGATGATGATATATATTTAAAAAGCTTGTCATTAAGTGATGGAACAATAGATTTTCATAAAAAGACTACAAGTTATAATGTATATGTAAATTCATCAGTAAAAGATTTAACAATTAAAGCTAAACCAGAAGATGAGGATGATGAAATAGTTACAATAGATGGTACTGAAGTTGATAAAGATAATAATTATGAGCATGAAGTATCGTTAAGTAGTGGTAAAAATACAATTGAAGTTAAAATAGAAAATGATGATGATAGTAGGAAGTATACATTATATGTATATAGAGGAAACTACATTAGAAATATAGGTTTTGAAACAAGTGAATTTAACCCGGTTGTTTCCAGCAGAGTGATAAATACAGGAAGTAATATACATACTTCAGCGGTATTATCACCAACTAATCAATGGTGGAATGTTAATGGACATTGGGCATATATAGATTCATTAGGAAGACAGCTTTCAAATACTTGGTATTATGATAATAATTTGGGCAATTATTATTATTTTAAAGAAGATGGTTCTATGGCTACAGGATGGCAAAATATAAATGGAAAGTGGTATTATTTGTATTTGTCTGGAGCAATGGCTAAAAATACATGGATTGATGGATGTTATGTTGATTCAAATGGTGTATGGGTTTTATAAAGTTAGAAATATGAAAATTGATTTTAAGGTTAAATTAAGGATTTTATGTTAAAAGTAAGTTTATGTGTAAAAAAAAGGTGATATAATGAGCTTACAAACAATATTAATTATATTTTTATTTGGAGGAATTAAAAATGAAAATGAAGAAAGCTTTAGCTCTTATAATGACAGCATCAATGAGTTTTGCAACACTTACTGGATGTAGTCGAACAACAAATAATTATATGAAAGAATTAAATAAAATTTCACAATGGAAAGCGACTTCTACAGAAACAAATGGATCAATTAATGTTGAAGCTAAAGGAATAAGCCATAATATATCTTTTACTTCAACAGGATATGCTTCAGGCAATAAACTACATTCAGATATTAAGTTTACAGATGAAAGTGGTATGTTCAATATACCGGAAATGGAAATGTATGCAGAAGGATCTACTGCTTATATTAACAAATCATATTATGAAGGTTTATTTACATTGATGGGAGAACCTATTCCAGAGGGATTAAAGAATGTTAATGCTCAATATATTGCTATTGATACAGGAATGAAAACAGATGAATTGAAATCAATGATTGTTGATACAGATGCATTATTAAAACTTTCTCAATCAGTATTTGGAGATTCTGATATAGATTTACCATATGTTCAAAATGAAAGAGAGTATACTATTAACTTAGATTCAGATCAAATTGTTGATTTTGGGGTAAGTGGTATTAATGCAATATGTAATAATTTGGATAATGTTAATTCAACATTTAAGTTAGGTTTAACTGCAGAAGCAGTAAAAGAAGTTAAAAATCAAGTTACAACAGAAGAATTTGAAAAAGGCATAGCGTCTGTAAAAGATGCAATAAATGGTTCAACAGTTTCAAAAAAAGAAGTATTTGAAGATAGTAAGTATAGTTGCGATTATGATATACTTATTAAAGTTAAAGATTTATGCGAAGTTAATATAACTTCAAATGGTACAAGCACTAAGGCAGAAGTTAAAGATATTACTATGCCAACTAGTGTTGCTAAATTTACACAAGAACAGATGTCTCAATTATTTATTTCAGAACAACAAACAGCAGTAGGGAATAGTGCATTAGCTAAGGTTATAGAAAAAGCAGTTGACTAATTATTTTAATTAAATAATTTTATTAGAGTTTTTAAACACGGATACAAAATAATTTATTAGTTTTGTATCCGTGTTTTTATATTTTGCTAAATTTTTCAAATAAATTATTTTGAACATATTGTTTTGAACATTGAAAGATGTTAAGATATCATTGTTCAAAAAATGAACTTGATATAAAGGGGGATTGATATTGTGAGCAGAATAAAGACAGCTGTCATTCTTGCTGCAGGGATGGGATCTAGATTGAGTGATGTTACAAATGATCAAATTCCAAAAGGTTTATTAAGTGTAAATGGAAAAACATTAGTTGAAAGATCTATTGAAAAGTTAAGAAGTATTGGAATTGAAAAAATATATATAGTAACTGGTCATTTGAGTTCTAAATATGATGAACTTGCTAATAAGTATAAATTTATAAAAACAAAGAAAAATAGAAAATATAAAGCAACTGGTAGCATGACTTCACTTGCCATATTAGAAAATGAAATTAAAGAAGATTTTCTTCTTTTGGAAAGTGACATAATTTATGAAGTTTATGGGTTAATAAAAACAGTAAATTATGAAATGGATGATTGTATTCTTTTAAGTGGAAAAACTAATTCTGGTGATGAATGTTACGTTGAAGTTAAAGATAATAATTTATACAAGATATCTAAGAATATAGATGAAATAGGACAAGTTTATGGAGAACTTGTAGGTATATCAAAAATATCATTGGAATTATATAAGGCAATGATTAAAGAATATAAAAACTATAATTTTGATAAGGAAGAAGAATATGAATTTATAGATTATAACAAAGATTCTTCGAAAAAATATGATTATGAAGATGCAATTTTTGATGTGGCTAAACATAGAAAAGTAGGATATTTAAAAATTGAAAATTTAATATGGGGTGAAATAGATAACAAAGAGCATTTAGAAAGAATAAAGAGTGTTGTGTTGCCAAAGATTGAGAGAGTTATTTCTTAGATTAAAATATATAGATTAGAGGATGTGAAAAAATATGAAAACTGTATATGTAGCTATGAGTGCTGATATAATTCATCAAGGTCATTTAAATGTACTTAATGAAGCTAGAAAGCTTGGAAATATTATAGTAGGGTTACATACTGATGATGTTATTAGAGATTATTGGAGAAATCCAATAATGAAATATGATGAAAGAAAAAAGGTAATTGAAAATATAAAAGGAGTAGTTAAGGTAATTCCACAAACTACATTAGATCAAGTGCCTAATATTATGGATATAAGACCTGATTATGTTATGCATGGTGATGATTGGAAAGAGGGGCTTCAGAAAAAATATAGAGAAAAAGTTATTGAAGTGCTAAGTGAGTGGGGAGGAGAGCTTAAAGAAGTACCTTACACTCAAGGAGTATCAATTTCAAAACTAGATGAAGAATTAAAACAAATAGGTACAACACCACAGGTTAGATTAAGAAAACTTAAAGATTTAATCTATTCTAATAAGTTAGTAAGAATTATGGAAGCACATAATGGTCTTACAGGTCTTATTGTTGAAAAAACCAAAGTAAATGATAATGGAAGAATTAAAGAATTTGATGGAATGTGGGTTAGCTCTTTATGTGATTCTACAGCTAAAGGAAAGCCAGATATTGAAGTAGTAGATTTAACATCAAGACTAAATACAATAAATGATATATTAGAAGTTACTACAAAACCAATAATAGTTGATGGAGATACAGGCGGACAAATAGAGCATTTTGTATATACTGTAAAAACATTAGAGAGATTGGGTGTATCGGCTATCATCATTGAAGATAAAACAGGATTAAAGAAAAATTCATTATTTGGTACACAAGTAAAACAGACTCAAGATACTATTGAACATTTTTCAGAAAAGATAAGGGCTGGAAGAGAAGTAAGAGCAACAAGTGATTTTATGATTATTGCTAGAATTGAAAGTCTTATAGCAAAAGCTGGTATGGATGATGCTATTACTAGAGCTAAAGCTTATATAGAAGCAGGTGCAGATGGTATTATGATTCATAGTAAAGAAAAAGATGGAAAAGAGATACAAGAGTTTTGCAGATTATATTCAAAGCTAGAAAATAAAGTTCCTTTAATAGTTGTACCAACATCGTATAATTTTATGAAAGAAAATGAATTAGCTGATTTAGGAGTTAATGTAGTTATATATGCTAACCATTTAATAAGAAGCGCATATCCTGCAATGGTTGAAACAGCACAGAGTATTTTGAAAAATGAACGTTCTATGGAAGCATCAGAAAAATGTATGCCTATTAAAGAAATATTAACTTTAATACCTGGTGGAATGTAATTTGTAATATAGATGTAAAATGCCAATAAAATTTTATATTTATAAAGTATCAGAAATGTAAATATGGCTTATGAAGGGGAAGAATATGATAAATGTAGAAGAGTTCTATAAAGAATTAATGAAAAATAATATTGAATTTTTTACTGGAGTACCTGATTCACTATTAAAGTCTTTTTGTGCATATATTAAAGACAATGTGTGTTCTGAAAAAAATATAATAGCTGCAAATGAAGGTAATGCAGTTGCAATAGCTAGTGGTTATTATTTATCTACTGGGAAAATAGGACTTGTATATATGCAGAATTCAGGAATTGGAAATGCTATAAATCCAATAGCATCTCTTGTAGATGAAAAAGTATATAAGATTCCAATGCTTATGCTTATAGGATGGAGAGGTGAGCCAGGGAAAAAGGATGAACCACAGCATAAGAAACAAGGTATTATAACACTTGAACTTTTAGAGGTACTTGGAATTAAGTATAAAATATTAGATGAAAATATGGATAATTATGATATAAAACAAGTTGTTAAACAGGCATGTGAATATATTGCTGAAAATAATGTACCTTTTGCATTTGTTGTGAGAAAAAATACATTTAATGAATATAAGTTAAAAAGTATTAATAAAGAAAATGAATTAGAATTAACTAGGGAAAAAGCTATTGAGATTATTGCTTCAAATATAGATAAAAGCTCAGCTGTAATATCTACAACTGGAATGGCTTCTAGAGAATTATTTGAAATAAGAGAAAGATTTAAAGAGGAGCATAATAAGGATTTCTTAACAGTTGGCTCTATGGGACATGCATCTCAGATTGCTTTGGGAATAGCTTTGAATAGTAAGGATAGGAATGTATATTGTATTGATGGAGATGGAGCATTAATAATGCATCTAGGAGGTTTAGCTATTATAGGAAATTTAAGTGCTCATAATTACAAACATATTGTAATAAATAATGGAGCTCATGATTCTGTAGGCGGTCAGGAGACTGTAGGTTTAAAAATAGACATACCATCAATTGCCAAAGCATGTGGATATAAAAAAGCATATTCATGTTCAAATGAGTCTGAACTTAATGAATATATAAAGATTGTAGATGAAATGGAAGGACCAGTATTATTAGAAGTTAAAGTAAAAAAAGGTGCAAGAAAGGATTTGGGAAGACCAACTACAACACCAATAGAAAATAAAGAAGCGTTTATTAGATTTTTAAATGGAATAGGGTAAGTTAAATAAATGATATCAATTATGGTTTAATGGGGATTTATAAAAGTAGGAGGAAGGAATTAAAAGATGGATATAAAAAGAAATGTATTATTAAATCCAGGTCCTGCAACAACAACTGATTCTGTAAAAATGGCACAAGTTGTACCAGATATATGTCCGAGAGAACAAGAATTTGGTGAAGTTATGGAATATGTATCAAAGGGACTTACAAGAATTGTAGGTTCTAACGATGAATATACAACAGTACTCTTTGGAGGTTCAGGAACTGCAGCAGTAGAAAGTATAATAAGTTCGGTTGTAAGAAATGATGAAATAATTTTTATTATTAATAATGGCGCTTATGGTGAAAGAATGTGCCAAATGGCAGATATATATGGATTGAAGTATATTGAATTTAAAAGTTCAAAAATAGAAAGGGTAAATCTTGAATCTATAGAACAAATCATTAGAAAAATTAATTTAAGTATTAGTAACACAGACAAAAACAATAATTCAGAATTAAATGACAAAGTACTAAAAGAAAATGTTATACTTCATAATTTTAATAGTGATGATTTTGAGAAATACAATATAAAATATTTAAGTGTTGTGCATCATGAAACAACTACAGGATTATTAAATGATATAAAAGCAATAGGAATGTTATGTGAAAAATATGAAATAAATATGATAGTAGATGCTATGAGTTCATTTTCAGGAATACCTATAGATATGAAAAATATGAATATTAAATATCTTGCTTCAAGTTCAAATAAATGTATACAGGGCATGGCTGGTATAAGTTTTGTCATAGCAAATAAAAAGTCATTAGATGAAATTAAAGATATAAAACCAAGAAATTTATATTTAAATTTATATAAACAATATTTATTTTTTAAAGATAATTATCAGATGAGGTTTACACCTCCTGTACAAGTTTTATATGCATTAAAACAGGCAATAATTGAAACTGAAAATGAGACTGTAGAAAAAAGAAATAGAAGATATAAAGAATGCTGTAGTATTTTATGGAATGGACTTGATGAACTTAATCTTAAACGTCTTGTAAGCGATGAAGATTCATCAAAACTTTTAACATCAATAATAGAGCCAGACAATGAGAAATATGATTTTAATGAATTTCATGATTATCTTAGAGAGAAAGGTTTTACTATTTATCCTGGAAAGATATCCTCAAAAAATACATTTAGAATTGCTAATATAGGAGATATATATCCAGAAGATATGATAAAATTAGTTGAGATAATGAAAGAATATTTTTTAGATAATAAATAATAACAATATTATTTATTATTCAAAAAATCATTAGTAAATATATAAAGCAATTTAAAAGTATATAAGATATGTTTTATTAAATCTGTAGAATTAAAGTTCTGCAGATTTTTCTTATGTTAGTAAAAAAATAATGCTTTTTGTATTTAGGCTGGTGTATAATAAGGGTAAAAAAATGTATTGGAGGAAAAAGTGGAGATATTTATTTATAAGACTTTTGATAATTGGTACAATGATATGCCTACAGAAGTGCTGGAAGGAACAATAACTACTTTATATAATGGTTTAGTAGTTTTAGATACTTCTATTGATAATAAAAGTTATAGACAGATATTATCTACAAAAAATAATTTTGCAATTATTTATAAACTAGCTTATGGTTTTTTACCTGATTCAAAAGAAATTAATATTTACAAAGATATGGAGGCATGGAAAAAATCAAAGCCTGAAATAAGTTTTAGTGGGCAGGTATGTGAAGAAGAATGCACAGAAGATAGATTTGTATTTATAAATAATGATGGGTATAAGCATTATTTATCTCTTGATGATATATATTCAGTAACTTATGAAAGGTAATAATAATGAAATTAACAGAAGTAGATTTAAGAAATATTTATAGAGTATGGAAAAAAGGCTTAGGACCGTATAGATGTTTTTTTAGAAGCAGTGCTTTTGTTTCTCTTAAAACTTATGATGATTTTGAAATAGCAGATTTTTTTGAAAAACCAAATGAAAAAATTTTAGAATCAATATTAAAAGAAAGTATAGAAAAAAATTTTATTATTGTTGATTTAAACTTTGATGAAATTCTTGATATAGCACTTCAGATAAATAATGAAGAAAATATAAAGCCTATATTAAATATTAATTTGTTATTTCATCCATATGGAATTATAGGAACAAGAGATAATATAAGCAGGCTTATAAATTATGCAGGAAAGATAAAAGATATAAAAACAAAAAAATTTGTAATGTTTGTACCATATGATAGATATGATGAAAAAATAGATGTATCTAATGTATATGACAAGCTTAATAATCAATATGCATTAGGATTAGATGATCTTCCAACTGCTGATTTTTTGAGGCAGTTAGGATATAATGGAATTTCAATAATTACTAAAGTTAATATTAAAGAAGATATAAAAGATTATGTAGAATATATAAGTAAAGATTTTAAGGTTAATTTAGTGAAGGTGAATAAATAATGGATTGCTTTAAAGAAATAATAAAGAAAAATAAGAAGAGAGCATTGGCAATAGCAGTAGCAACAGCTTTTTCTGTATCTGGACCAAGTGTTCTTTTAGGATGCAATACACAAAAAGTTGAAGAAGAGGAAGAAGAGGATAATACAACATCAACAGGAACATATCATTCATCAATAGGAAGAGTCTGGCATTCATTTAATAATGCATCCGATAACAATGGTAAAAGTATAAAAAAAGCATCTTCTTCAAATTCATCAGGAACTTCAGTATCTTCTGGATATTCAGGAGTAAAAGGGGGGAGTGCTTCAAGTTAGAAGTACAAACATGGTGAAAGTGTATGAATAAACAAATTAAATATACTGAAGATATTTTATTTAATAATTATATGGTAAGCGGATTAGGTGAAGAATATGTTCATTCACAGATACCATTCTTTATAGAAAAGCATATTTGTGAAAAAATGAAATATTATAGTGAAGAAATAAATAGGATAGCTTTAGAAATACTCAACAATATAAATGGAAAACATAAAGAATTATTAAATTATTTTGATGATTTTCCACTTAAAGAAAAAATATTCAATTTAAAATGTCCTATAGCACCAATGTATTGGGCAAGGTATGATACGTTTATAAATAAAGAAAATCAGGTTTATTTCGCAGAATTTAATTATGACAAGCCATGTGGACAGAAAGAAATACATCTTGCTGAGAAGTGTGAATTTGAAGGGAATTTGAATGAAGGATTTATAGAAAATGTTAAAGAGTATCTTATTAATATTTCTAAAGAATATTGTGGTCAAGATAATAAGGTAAATGTGGGATTTTTAATGGATCCATGTCATTATGAAGAATTGCATCATAGTTATTATTTCAAAGATATTTTAAAGGATACAAATATAAATATAGTTCAAGTTGGAAATAATAATTTATCTGTAAAACATGGTTATGTATATGCTTATTCACAAGTAAAGCTTGATATAATACTTAGATTATTTCCAACGGAATTTTTTCATGAAATAAGAAATATTGAAGAGGTATTAGATTCATTTAATGAAAATAAGGTTTTATTAATAAATGACCCTAGAATAATTGCAATTCAGTCAAAAGGCTTTTTTGCGTATCTTTGGAAACTCATAAAAGAAAATTCACAAAATATTAGTGAAAAAGACAAGGAAATAATAAAAAGATGTATTCCGTACACAGAAATATTAACATATGATAATTTGAATAAAGTAAAAAATAATAAAGAAAAATATGTAGTTAAATCATCACTAGGCAGGTATAGTCAGGAAGTTTATATTGGAAAATATTATGAAGATAAAGAATGGGATGAAGAGGTAAGTTTAATTTTAAAAAGTGGCAAGATTTATATCGTTCAAGATTTAATTAATATAAGAGAAGAGTATACGTATGCTCCTGACTATAGAAATACAAATATTCCATTATTAGCTTATGGTAATTTTGGAGTTTATATTATGGAAAAAAAGTCAATAGGTTATCTTGTAAGGTGGAGCAGAGAATTCCTTACTGATGATTATTATACTTGGATGTCTCCACTTGGAATCGATGAGTATCCTATAAAAATAGAAAGTCCTAAGTTTGCAGATGAAGAGGAAAGAATTAAAGCATATGAATATTTAAATGAAGAACTTTCTTTTAATTATGATTTTACTGGTGGATATACCAATAGTAATGAATATATTTCATTAGACAGAATGATTATAAACAGTGAATTATATGATGAAATTAAAAGAGCAGGTTCAAAGTTTTGCAGTATTTTAGAAAAAGTATATCCACATATTCGAGATAATATTGAACTTTTTGGACCTATATTGGGAATACCAGAAAGTTTATATAAAATAGTAAGACATTCGCAAATAAGTGAATTATGTGCATTGGGGAGAATTGATTTTGCTCTTGATAATTGTAGAAATTTAAAAATATTGGAGTTTAACTCAGAAACTCCAGCTGGTCTAGTAGAGTCTATTGCTGTTAATACAATAATTAAAGAAAAATTTAATGTTCCTTATATAAATCCAAATGAGAATTTTAAGGATGATGTAAAGAAAACATTAAAAAGTATTATTGAGCAGATTGAAAAGCATAAAAGTATAGAAAATATTGCTGTGGTTACGTCTTGGTATTATGAAGATATTTATAATACTGAAATAATTAGTAATATATTAAAAGAGTTTGATAGTTATAATATTATTTTTGGAAATATATATGATTTGAAGAAAGTTAATAATAAGATATTTATGTATGGAAAAGAAATACAAGCTATGTATAGATATTATCCATTAGACTGGTTTTATTATAACGAAGATATGAAAAAATTTATTGAAGTATTAAGTAGTGAAGAATATCTTATAAATTCAGGACATACTCTTATAACTCAGTCAAAAGCATTTTTTGCTATACTTCACGAATTGATAAATAAAGGAATTTTAACTGAAGAAGAAGAAAGATTTATAGTTAAATATATACCATATACATCATTAGAAAAGGATAAGAAACTTTCGGGAGATTATATTATAAAACCATATTTGTCCCGTGAAGGAGATGGAATTACTATGAATTTGTATTCATCAAACTGTGAATATGAAGATTGCATATTTCAAGATAGAGTTAATATAAGACCATTTAATGTGAATGTGTATTCAACTATAAATAAAACTAAAAAATATCAATTTCCTATTTTAGGAGCATATATAACATCTAATAAGGTGTCAGGTTTATATACAAGGATGGGGGATATAATAACAGATAAGAATGCTCAATATATACCAACATTTATAGATTAATAATATTTAAAAAGCATAAGTGATAATAAAGTAAATTTCATTAATTTATAAAATTTCATTTGAAAGAGAGGTAAGGTTTATGGAAAAAATATTATTTGATGTGGGATTAAGTATAGTTTTTGGAATTGTAGGAATAATTTTATTAATTGCAGGGTACTGTGTATTTGATAAAGTTTTGACTAAAGTTGATTTTAATGAAGAATTAAAAAATAAAAATACTGCAGTTGCAATAGTTATAGCAGGATTTATGATAGCAATTGGAATTATAATTTCAGGAGTTATATCATAACTAAAATTTATAATTGAATATTGATTAAAAATAATAGATGTATTAAATTTGAGTCTATTAATAGCTTTATGTAAACTAAATAATTAATATTTTATTTGAAGTAAGGTTGAAAAGTTAAAGTTAACATAATCAACCTTACTTTTATATATGTATTTTTTATTCAGCTTAGCCAATCCAAGTACCAAGTACATCCTTGTATCTTCAATATTTACTTCCATTTCATATATTCCAATAACATAATTTTTTGATTTTTGTTTCTAGCATTTGCTGAAGTGCTTATATTTAGTAGTTATTTTAAAATAGCTGGAATATCTTGTACTTTTTCAGCATTTTGTAAGTTGGATTAAATTGATAAAATGATTAATATATGGTAAATTATAGCTATAATGGATATCTATTGTTTTAAGCGTTAGGTAAATTAATCATAAGGAGAGAAAGAGATGAATAGCGTTATTAGTATTAGAAATTTAAGAAAAAGTTATGGAGAAAAGAAAGCAGTTAACGGTATTAGTTTTGATGTATATGAAGGTGAAGTTTTAGGGTTATTAGGACCAAATGGTGCTGGTAAAAGTACAACTATTAGTATTTTAGCAAGTATTTTAAAAGCAGATGGTGGAGAGGTTAAAATCTTAGGATATGATTTAAATAAGGATACAAAACAAATAAAGAAACAACTTGGAATAGTGCCACAAGATTTAGCTATATACGAAGATATAAGTGCTATAAAAAATGTAAAATTCTTTGCAAGTTTATATGATATTTCAGGTGAAAAATTGCAGCAAAATGTTAAAGAAGCTTTAGAATCAGTGGCTCTTTATGAGAAAAAAGATGATAAGCCAAAAACATTTTCGGGTGGTATGAAGAGAAGATTAAATATTGCTTGTGGTATAGCTCATAAACCTAAAATAATTATTATGGATGAACCAACTGTAGGTATTGATCCTCAATCAAGAAATCATATATTAGAATTTATAAAAGTTCTAAAAAAGAAAGGAATAACAGTAATATATTCTACTCACTATATGGAAGAAGTTGAAGCTATTTCAGATAGAATAATAATAATGAATGAAGGTAAAGTTATTGCTGAAGGTACAAAGGAAGAATTAAAAGCAAAAGTTGATGACCAAGTAACATATTCATTTAAGGTAAGTAATTTGGATAATTTATCAAAAGATAAGTTTAACGGTGTGAGTGGAATAAAGAAAATAAACAAGCTAGAAGATAAGATTGAAGTTACAATTAGCAAATTAAGCGATAACATTAATGATGTAATTAAAGTAATAACTTCAAATGGATGTAAAATAGAAAATATGAGCAGAGATGAAGCATCATTAGAAACTGTATTTTTAGATTTAACAGGAAGAAAGCTAAGAGATTAGGGGGAAGTTAATATGAATTTTTTTAAAATATTGAAATTTGACTTTATAAATATTCTGAGAAATCCAATGCTTGTGATTATGAATACAATATTCCCTTTAGTACTTTTTGGTGGGTTTGGAGTTGTAACTAAAAGTAAATTTGGTGGCTCGCTAATAAGTTCATATGATTTTTATGGCGTTGCAACTATAATTATTTGTGGAGTAATGGTTGCTATGACTGTTACAAATACTTTTATGGCTGAAAATGTTAAATCGGGAAATATTAGAGTGATGTATGCTCCAGTATCT
This sequence comes from Clostridium butyricum, assembly GCA_015058525.1. Taxonomy (GTDB): domain Bacteria; phylum Bacillota; class Clostridia; order Clostridiales; family Clostridiaceae; genus Clostridium; species Clostridium butyricum_A. The sequence continues at coordinate 33,216 of SVCE01000015.1, read as the reverse complement.
AAAGCAGAGATATATTTATCTAAATTAATTTCAAGTTATGTTTTTGCTGTATTATTTTATTCATTATCAGCAATCATTGAGCAGTATGTTTTTGGAAGTAATTTTGGAGGAAAAAATATAGTTTATATTATTATATTAGTTGCTGCTCTTACATTTTTTGGCTGTTCAATTGGAACTTTGGCATGTTGTATTTTAAAGAGTGAAGAAAAGGCAAATGCCATAACACCTTTACTGGCTGTTTTATTTATATTTTTTGGTGGAATATTTGCACCATTAGGACACTTTGGCAAAGTTATGAAGGCTGCAACTTGTTTATCTCCAGTTAAATGGGTTACTGAATGTTCTTTTATGATTATTTATAATAACGACTTTAGTTTATTTAAATTAACAATTGCAATTCTTTTAATAGCTTCAATAGTTTGTATTGGTTTATGCCAAATTACATTTAAATTGGAGGATTATGTATAATGAGTATTAGTAGTTTAATAAAAAATAGATTAGAACGTGTTAAAGGAAAAAAAGAAATTATAGTATTAGGTTTAATATTAATGCCTATAGTTATTTTAATTGCTGTTTTATTAGCGGGAAGATTAGAAATGAAAGCTAATATAGCAGTAATAAGCAATAATCCTAATAGTGTTCCTACAGATTCAAAGTTTGCTATTGAAGTAATGGCTGATTCTCCTGGAGTTGCAGATTTAGCACTAGGAAACTATGATTATATTGTTGAACAAAAAGAAGATGGAACTTACCATGTAGAAACTGTAATAAAAAGTGATGAAGATAGACAAATAGTAGAAGATTTTTTTAATAAGGGTACAAGTACTAAACACTATGAAGATGATGAAAAGGTAAGGGGTATTGGAACTAAGGTTATAGGAATTATAGTAATGCTAGTATTTATGCAGGCAGTTGCATTAACTGTATTCTATCCTGAGGATAGATCTAGTGGAATCTTAAAAAGAATACTTATGGCTCCAGTGGAAGAAAACAAATATATATTTGCACAAGGGATATTTACTTTTGTAGCATTATATATACCAACATATGTGGCTGTTATAATAACAAAAACGGTATTTGGAGTTAATATTGGATACAGCATTGGAATGATGGGGATATTAATTGCATTAATATCATTTCTTGCAACATCCTTTGCATTATTTATTTCTTCAGTAGCTAGACAGAATATTTCATTAATAGGAAGTGCTATTGCTATAGTTACATCGTTATTAGGTGGATGCTTTGGTGCATTTACTACTAAAAACAGTATATTTAATTTGTTCTGCAACTTAATTCCTCAAACAGCTTATATGAAAATTTTGGAAGGTGTTGAAGCTGGCGGTAAATTGTTGCAGTATAAAGTGGAACTGGCAAATATATGCTTATGGACTGTATTGTTATTATTTATTGGTATTTATGCTATGAAAAAGAGTATGAGACAAGAAGCTTGTTAATAAGTTAATATTTAAATAAGAGATTTATTTTAGATATAAAAGGGAAAGTGAAAAATTTCCTTAAAAAGAAAATCGCTGTAAGGTTAATACCTACAGCGATTTTTTAGTAAAATTTATGTTAAAAACAAATTTTACAACAAAACAATTAAAATTATTAATCATCTAATTTTAATGAAACATTAAATCTACAAGGGTTATAAAAACCGTCCATTATCTTCCAGCCTTTAAAGTCTTCTTTTTTGTATAATAAATGAGTATCTCTGTGTGATGTAACAGGCAAGTCTCCGATAAAAATAGCTCTTTTTGCAATTCTCTTCATTTCTGAAATAGCTTTTTGAGCATATTCATGATTTGGGAAATAGTGAAATGCACCAAAGCAGAATACAACATCAAAAGTTTTATCTTTAAATATTAAATCATTGGCTTCGCCATGTAATACTGAATTGTGTAATAGTTCAATATGTCTTTGTACTAATGTAGTTGAATAATCTACTCCTACATATTTAGCACATTTTATGTATTGAGCTAGTCCACCTGCGCCGCATGCAACTTCTAGTACACTATCAGTTTCTTTTATATCAAGTTCTTTAATAATATTTTGAGCAATTTCTTTTACATTTGCAGTTGTATTTTCATATCCATCAAGCTCACTTAAATCTTTAGTATTTCCACGTCCCTTTCTTTCCCATACTTCTTTCCAATAAGACATATCTTCCATAATAAAACCTCCACATTTATGATAATTAAAAAATTTATCAGTTCATTTATTGAACAATATTATAGTAGCAGTGTTCACAGTTCATTACAATAAGTTCAACTAAAAAGTGTGCAATATATTAGATATCATAGCAAAAACGAGATAAAATGTAATAATTATGGAATAAATGTTGAAAATTAACAAAAAAGCAACTATAATTAATTATTGAGTAGGTTATTAGAGAAGTGGGATAAAAAATGATAGGGGAATTATCAGAAAAATTTGTAGAATATATAGCACAAGATAAGTTTACCACTGAAGAAACGGAAGAAATGAAATATATTGCTAGGGTAATTTTATATGAATTAATAAAAATGATAGGAGTTATTCTGATATTTGGATTGGCAGGATACTTTAAGGAAGCATTAATAATACTGATAGTAATGGTGGTTACTAGACCATATATTGGAGGATATCATGAAAAGACTCAAATGCGCTGTTTTATAGCTTCAATGCTATTTACAGCTGGAGAACTATTATTGAGCAAACAATGTAGTATAAGTTTTTTAGGAAATTGTATTCTATTAATTATATGCATATTTGCAATATACAAAGGTGCTCCAGTAATAAATCCTAAAATGCCAATAACACGTCCTGAACTTATACAGAAGAATAGAATAAAAGCAATAAGAAATTCTATAATTTTAAGTGTGGTATCTATAGGATTATATAAATACACACCTATGTATTCATTAATAACATGGACATTATTAATAGAAGTATTAATGATGTTTGATAAAAGAGAAAAATAAAGGAAAATATTTTATACATAATGTGTAAAATAAAGTGATTAGGGAGATGGATTTTATGAGAATAAAAGAAATATTAGTACAATGTTTAAAAAGGGAATCGAATAAAATGGCGACTGCAGCAACAGTTTCATTTTTTGGATATGGGGTGGAAGAAATGCCTCAATCACTTAAAGAAAAAAGATAATAAATTTAAACTAGTTTGACTTAATTTTTAAAGAAGGATGTGTTTTTGGCATGGTTATTATAGACTTTATAGTTACAGTACTTCAAGGTGTTTTTATAGGATATGCATTAAATAAGTGTTTAGATGAAAATAGTAAAATTAAATTTTGGAGTATTATACTAATCAGTGTATTTATATCGTCAGATGCATTGGGTTTTATATGTAACAAATATATAGAGAATACTTCTATAATATCTAATATATTATTTATGGCTATAGTTGCTTTTATATATAGGAATAATATTAAAGGAAGCTTGACAGTATATTCAATATGTATGGCTATTTTGGGCATATTTCTTATTGTTAGTAGCAATATTATTTTGGCGTCTATTAATATGATTTTTTGTTTTACTAAAATAGAATTGGGTGTGGTGTTTTTTGTATACATACCACAAATATTTTTAATTATGTATCTAATTAAAAATATAGAGTTAATAAAGAGTTTTTATAAATTTATTGTTTGTAAATCTATGGAAATGAGCGTTATATGTATTTCATTAATATCCTATTTTATTAGTACATCTTATAAAGTTAAATTAGGTGAATATAGTCAATTGATAAAGAATGGGTTACAGATTATATTTGGTGCTTGTTTAATTGCTTTGGTGTTATATTTTAATAAAATATATAATGAATCAAAGAAAATATCAGTTTTAAATGAAGCTTTAGAAAATAAAAATAATGAGCTTAGAAAGATTAAACATGATTATGGTGCACAAATTTCATATTTATATGGACTAGCACTTATGGGAAGAAATGATGATTTGAAAAAATCATTAAAGAATATAATTAATGTAAATCAAAATACACCAGAGGCTGTTGAAGTGAGATTGTCAGCAGGAAAAGATGAAGAATCAGTATTGTCATTGGCTGTTAAATCAGCAATTAATAAAGGAATAAATGTAATATTAGAGGAAAATTATGATCTTAAATTATTAGAAATAAATGAGCTAGAATTGTATAGAATAATTACTAATATAGTAAATAATGCAATTAAAGCTATGGAAGGTAAGGGAAGAATTATTATAAAATCTTATGAATTAATGAATAATATAATAATTGAAATTGAAAATAATGGTCCTAAAATACCAGAAGAAAATATAGAATCTTTGTTTAAACCAAGATTTACAACTAAAAATAATAGTGATAAGAGTCATGGATATGGACTTAGTATAGTAAAAGAACTTGTAGAAAAGAACTGCGGAAATATTTCAGTAAAAAGTACAGATGAAAAAACTGTATTTAAAATATCTTTTAATAATGCAGTGTAACAAGGATAAATATAAAATTATAGATGGTATGGGGAATAATAAATAAAAAAGTTATTGTATGATATTCTGAAAAAAACATATGAAGCGTAATATATATTAGCAAGTTATTTAAAGGAGAGCTAATGTATGTACAAAATTGTAAGCAAAAAGAAGCTTACAGACAATATATTTCAAATGGAAATATATGCGGAAAAGATTGCTTCTAGTGCTAAACCAGGTCAGTTTTTAATTGTTAAAAATACAGAAAAAGGTGAAAGAATACCACTTACAATTGCCGATTATGATGAAAAAAAGGGAACTGTAACAGTTGTGTTTCAAACTGTTGGGAAGAGTACAATGGAACTCTCAGAATTTAAGACAGATGATAAAATATGTGATGTTGTAGGACCTCTTGGAAATCCAAGTGAACTTGTAACAAAAAATTTAGATGATTTAAAACATAAAAAATTTATTTTTGTGGCTGGAGGTGTAGGTGCTGCACCAGTATATCCACAGGTTAAATGGATGAAAAATCATGGAATAGATGTTGATGTTATTTTAGGAGGTAGGACTAAGGATATTCTAATTTATGAAAATGAACTTAAATCAGTAGCAGGAAAATTATATGTTTCAACAGATGATGGTTCATATGGTTTTAGTGGACGAGTTACTGACTGTTTAATGGATCTTGTAAATAATAAAAGTAAAAAATATGATTATGCAGTTGTAATAGGGCCTATGATAATGATGAAGTTTATGTCTAAGCTTACTAAAGAAATGAGGATTCCAACAACTGTTAGCGTAAATCCAATAATGGTAGATGGAACTGGAATGTGTGGAGCGTGTAGATTAACTGTTGGAAATGAAATTAAGTTTGCATGTGTAGATGGTCCGGAATTTGATGGACATTTAATTGATTATGATGAGTCTATGAGAAGACAGATTATGTATAAAACTGAAGAAGGACGTGCTACTTTGAAATTTAAGGAACGTAATACTTTCAGTAATGGTTCATGTGGATGCAGGGGTGATAGAAATGAGTAAAAATATTAACTTATGTAGAGTGCCTGTAAGAGAGCAGAAACCTGAGATTAGAGCTAAGAATTTTGAAGAAGTATGCCTTGGATATAATGACAGCGAGGCACTTAAGGAAGCTTCAAGATGTTTGAATTGTAAAAGTCCTAAATGTATGACAGGATGTCCTGTTTCAATTAATATACCAGCATTTATAGAGAAAATTAAAAATAATGATTTTGAAGGTGCTGCAAAAGAAATAGCTAAATATAGTTCGCTTCCAGCAGTATGTGGACGGGTATGTCCTCAGGAGAAACAATGTGAGGGTAAATGTGTTCTTGGAATAAAAGGAGAACCGTTATCTATAGGAAAACTTGAAAGGTTCATAGCAGATTGGTCTCATGAAAATGATATAGATTTGACACAGAAAAAAAATAGTAATGGAATAAAAGTGGCTGTCATTGGAGCTGGACCATCAGGTCTTACATGTGCAGGTGATTTAGCTAAAATGGGATACGAGGTTACTATATTTGAAGCACTTCATAAAGCAGGAGGAGTTTTAGTATATGGTATTCCAGAATTCAGACTTCCTAAGAAAAGTGTTGTGGAAAAAGAAATCGAGAATATAAAAAAACTTGGAGTTAAAATTGAAACTAATGTTGTTATAGGAAGAACGATAACATTAGATAAATTATTTGAAGAGGAAAACTTTAAGGCTGCATTTATAGGATCGGGAGCAGGACTTCCTAAATTTATGGGGATTAAAGGTGAAAATTCAAATGGGGTTTTTTCAGCAAATGAATTTTTAACAAGGGTAAATTTAATGAAGGCTGCAGATGAGTCTTATGACACTCCTGTAAAGATAGGAAAAAAAGCAGTTATAGTAGGTGGGGGAAATGTTGCTATGGATGCAGCAAGGACGGCACTTAGACTAGGAGCTGAAAGTCACATTGTATATAGAAGAAGTGAAGAAGAGTTACCTGCTAGAGCAGAGGAAGTACATCATGCAAAAGAGGAAGGAATTATTTTTGATTTATTAACTAATCCAATAGAGATATTGGCAGATGAAAATGGATGGGTAAAAGGAATTAAGTGTATAAAAATGAAATTGGGAGAAGCTGATGAGTCTGGAAGAAGGAAACCTGTTGAAGTACCTGATTCAGAATTTGTTATAGATACAGATACAGTTATTATGGCTCTTGGAACATCTCCAAATCCGCTTATTTCTTCTACTACAGAAGGATTAAAAGTTAATAAGAAACGATGTATAATAGCTGAAGATGAAACAGGACTTACATCTAAGGAAGGTGTTTATGCTGGCGGAGATGCCGTAACAGGTGCAGCTACAGTAATACTTGCTATGGGTGCAGGAAAAAAAGCTGCTGTTGCTATAAATGATTACTTAAAAAAATAATAAATTTTTTAAGAATATAGTATACTTGTCTAAAAATAATAGATAATAAATGAATAATGGTTATAATATAATTGAGATAAGTGTTGTAGGCGGATTCTAAAAAGGAGTCTGCCTGATTTATATACAAATATATATATAATTATTTCTATTAAATTTAATATGGATGAAGGTATTAGGGCTTGATGAAAAAAATTATTGGTAAAAGAAAAGTTAAAAAAATAAAAAATAGTTATAAACTTTTAAGAAAAAAAGAAATGCTTAAATTGGCAAAAAGTACTTATAGCAATATAAGATATAACTTTAAAGCTGTTATATGCTTTGAAATGTGTTATAAGATATTGGTTTCGTTTTTGTTTATACCAATAAATTATTTTATAGTTAATAAGTTTATGAAAGTGGAAGGAATATTTGCATTAACAAATAAGGAGTTTTTAAAGTTTGCAACAACACCTGTAGGCGTAATCAGTACTATGGTGCTTATGCTTATTTCTTTTTTAGTAATATTTATTGAGATATCGGTATTAACATATGTAGCTCATAAATCTCATAAAGGAGAAAAGGTAACTCTTATTGAAGGAATATTTAACAGTTTTTCAGTAATACCAAGAACCCTTGGATTTTCTATGGTGCCACTATTTTTAATAATTGTAGTTATTGGACCGTTAATAGGAGTTGGATTTTGCAGTTCGCTTATAAGAAAGCTTACTATTCCTCCATTTGTAACGTTAGAACTTTATAAGACTATGGAGGGCAAAATTGCATATGGAATATTTATTTTTGTAATATTAATATTATTATTTAGGTGGGTACTGGCAATTCCAGAATTAATAATTGAAAATAAAAAAGCTAAAGAATGTCTTAAAAATAGTAAAAAATTTTACAGAAGAAATAAACTTACCTTATTTGTATATATGAGTATATGGACATTTATAAATACTAGTATATTTCAAGTATTAGCTACAGTGTTCAATATTCAGGAAACGTTTTTTGGAAAATTGTTAGGGCGTCAGAGTGGTAATTTTCTAATTGTAGGAGCAATTCTGTTAATAGTTTTTTATGAATTGTATGTACTTGTGGCTATAACTATGATGCCTATATTTATAAGCTTTCTTGTTGAATTATTTTATAGAATACGTGGAAATAATGTTGAGGAAAGGAAATTTGCTACAGGTGATGATTATAGCACAAATTTATTATATAAATTTTCAAAAAAATTAGGAGGAGCATATCTTCAGATATCAATAATAGTGTTTGTTACATTTATAGGAATAAAGGGAGTAGACATTATTTGGAATAGAACAATACCTGTAGATACACAGATAACTGCACATAGAGGAAGTACACGTATAGCACCAGAAAATAGCATATCTGCAATAAGGGAAGCTATAAGTGAAAAAGCAGATTTTGCAGAAATAGATGTGCAGACTACAAAGGATAATATACCAGTATTGTTTCATGATATAAATTTAAAGAGAATTGATGGAACTAATAGAGAAATAAAAAATCTTGATTATGAACAAGTTTCAAAGGTAGATAATGGTTCATATTTTAATAAAGAATTTGCAGGAGAAAAGATTCCTACACTGGAAAGTGTACTTCAAGAAGCAAAGGGAAAAATTAAATTAAATATTGAACTTAAACCAATGAAAAAAAATGATACAGTAGCAAAGGAAACTTTATATCTAATTGAAAAATATAATATGGAAAATCAAGTAGTAATTACATGTATGGATTATGATGTGCTTCAAGAAGCAAAAGCATATAATCCTCTTATTAAATATGGTTATATCATAGTAATGAGTGTAGGAGAAATTAATTCTATTGATGCAGATTTTATAAGTATAGAAAGTTCATTGGTAAAGCATGGACTTGTAAGTAAGCTTCATAATATGAATAAGGAAATACATGTGTGGACTATTAATGATGAAGATACAGCAGAAGAAATGATGTCTCTTGGAGTAGATAATATTATTACTGATAATGTAGGGCTTGTAAAAAAACAAAAAGAAGTTATGGAATGGGGAGAAAGGGATTATTTACAGTTTTACCTAGAAAGTATACTAAATGTGATGAAGTATTCGAGAATATAAGCTTAAAATAATATTAATAATTTGGTCAAAAAATGCAAAAATATAATATATATGGTAAAATGTTATTGATTGGAATTTTTTGAAAAATAATAATAGATAATGAATTTGTCATAGACTCGCATAATAAAATATATAGACAGTAGATAAAATTGATATTGTTATAGAAAGATTGGTGAAAAGTGACAATGAAAGGTGAAAAGATTTTATATGGAATAATTAATATGAATAAAAATTTAGATGATATAATTGCTAGTATGGAGCTTAAAGATAAAGTATTTGAAGTTAAATTAATTTTATCAGAAGCAATAACTAATGCATTTATTCATGGAAACAGCCGTGATAGCAGTAAACCAATTACTGTTACATGGGAAATGTACAAAAATAATTTATGTATAAGAGTAAAAGATTGTGGAGAAAAAAAAGATAAATTAATTTTAAACAGTAAAAAAGATGAGATTGATATGTTATCTGAAAATGGAAGAGGATTATTTATAATCTCTGAATACAGTGATGAAGTAAAATTTGAGGATAATACAATTATAATGAAAAAAGCAGTTTAAAAGGTCAATCGTCTATAGATTGTCCTTTATTTCTTGCTAATAAAGGGGAAGCTTATATAAAATGAACAGTTGTGAAGAAATTTTGAATGGGATTGAATATAAAAGTGAGTTCTTAGAAGAGATTTTAGGGGAGAACAGAAATTATAAAAACTTTTTTGATAATTTACCTGAAGCAATTTTAATAGTACAAGAAAATAAAATAGTACAAGCAAATGAATTGATGTGTAGATTGTTAGGAGTTGACAGTAATAAAGTAATAAATGCTAGTATTTTTAATTATTCCAAAGGAAAATATAAGGGAATTCTTAAAAGAAAAATAGCAGATGTAATAAAATATAAAAAAAAGTGTGATTCATTTGAATATGAATGTATTGTTCCAAGTGGTAAAGAAATGTTTTTACAAGCCATTATAGGATATACTGATTATGATAAAAAGCCAGCTGTATTTATATTATTGAGTGATAATACAGAAATAAAAAAAGAACTAAATAGGGCAGCTCTATTTCAAAGAAATTCTTTGCAGACTGAATTTGATTTTGGAGAGAATATTAATATAGAAAGAATATATATACCAGCTAAAATTATAAGTGGAGATTTTTATAGAATTTGTAGTAGAGATGATAAGCATATAATTGGAACACTTATAGATGTAAGGGGAAAGGGAATAAGTGCTGCATTAAGCATATCAGCAATTAATATATTGTTTTTACAGGAAATAAGCAATAACGTACATCCATCAAAAATTGTGGAAAATTTAAATAAAGCTCTTGTAAAGTATTATGATGAAACATATATTGCAGTATGTGTATTTGAAATAGATTTAGAGAAAAAAACATTGAATGCAGTAGGAGCAGGTATAAATAAATTCTTTCATATAACTGAAGGTGAAGAGATTAAAGAAAGAATAATAAGAGGACCTTTTCTAGGAATGTTTGAAGATAGTGAATTTGAAGAAATTACAATTAATTTAAAATCTGATGATAAAATTATTCTTTTTACAGATGGATTTGAATTTATACTTGAAAATGAAAAGTCTATTAGTGAATCGTTAAAGCATGATAATCCAAAAAAAATAATAAAAAAAATAGAAAGATCCATAGAAAATGAAATTTTGGAAAATGGAAATTTAAAAGATGACTGTACTGTACTTGTAATTAATATTAGATGAAATTATTAGTGTAGATTTTTTGAATATGTTGAAAAAAATTATCAATAAAAGTGATATAATAGGTATATAAAGTAATATAAGGGTGAAAATGGAATGGGAGGCGAATTATACAAAAATAAAATTGATTTAATTGTACCATGTTTAGTAACTGCAAATTATTATTGGATAGCCAGGAGGGGAATTAATGAAAATTTCATTAAAAATTAAACTAATGATAACATTTTTTGTTCTTATAGCAATTCCTATGAGCACATTTGGAACTATAACGTATATACGGTCTAAAAATGCACTCCAAGGTGCAACCCAATTAGAATTGGGAAAACAAGCTGAAGATTCATCTGACTTAATTGAAAAATCAATTGAATCAGTAAAAGAACAAGTTGAAATTGCAAGTTTCAATGCTCAGCTTTCAGATCTTATGCAGGATCCTAATTCTGAAGAAAAGAAAGATATAGCATATGATTATTTATGTAAAGTTCAAAAAAATAATGAAAAGTATATGGAAACTCTTATAATAACTGATGCTGAAGGAAAAGTAATAATTGATACTCAGACAAAAGAACCACAAGTTGACCTTAGTGATAGAACATATATGAAAGCAGCATTAACTACTGGTGAAACAAATATAAGTGATGTTTTAAATTCAAGATTTACATCAAATGCAGCTATTTTTATAGCAGTACCAGTTAAAGTTAATGATACTACTGTAGGAAGTATAGTAGGAAGTATTAAATTTTCAGCAATATCTGCCTATGCTACAGATATAAAAATTGGTGAAAATGGATATGGATATATGGTAGATAAAGATGGGCTTATAGTAGCACATCCTAATGATGGTAAAGTTTTAAAAGAAAATATTAATGATGCTGATAACCAAGATTTAAAAAACATAGCTGGTGAAATGAAACAAATGCAGGCATCAAATGGGTTCTATAGTTATGAAGGATTAAAAAAATATGTTACATTTAAACCAACAGCAGGAAAATGGATTATAGCAGTAACAGCAGAATATAATGAGTATATGGCTAGTGCTATACAAATTAGAAATAGAACTATTATTGTAGTTTTCATAGCAATAATAATAGCTCTTCAAGTAGCATATTTATTTTCAACTAAATACATAATAAATCCTATTAAATATCTTGAAGAATTAATGAAAAAAGCTGGAGATGGAGATTTAACTGTACAAGCTGTTGTGAAATCTAATGATGAAATTGCAGAATTGGCAAATTCATTTAATATGATGATAGAGAGTCAAGAAGAAATAGTTAAAAATGTTATTGAAGCTTCTAAGCAGTTAGATGATGCATCAGGTCATTTAGCATCATCAGCAGAAGAAATAAGTGCTACTACAGAAGAAGTCAATGCTACAATAGAAAATGTAGCAGAAGATTCTAAAAAGCAAAATGATTCTGTTATAAATATTTCAGAAGTATTAGTACAATTATCAAGTTTGGTTCAATTAGCGCAAAATAGAGCAACATCAACAGATAAAAATGCTAAAGAATCGAAAGATAATGCACATTTAGGAAGATTAAAAGTTGTAGAAACAGTAAATGCAATGAATAGAATAAGTACAGAAAGTAATGAAACATCAAAGGTTCTAAAAATGGTTAATGACTTATCTATTCAAGTTGGTGGAATAGTAAATACAATAAATGCTATTGCTGAACAGACTAATCTTTTAGCATTGAATGCAGCCATAGAAGCGGCAAGAGCAGGGGAAGACGGAAAAGGATTTAGCGTAGTAGCAGAAGAAGTAAGAGAATTATCAGAAGAAACAAATAAAAAATCAAAAGAAATTACTGGATTAGTAGATGAAATGATGAAACAAACACAAAATGCAGTTAAAGCAATGGAAAGAGCTAATTCAGAAGTAGAAAAAGGTGTACTTGTAGTAAATGATACTGATGAAGCATTTTTAAATATTATTGAATCAATTGATAATATTGCAAAGCATGTTGGGGAAATACTTGACATAACAAGTGATGAAGTTGCATCTTCAGATAAGGTTATTAATCTTATAAATGATGTTGCAACAATAGCAGATAATAACAGTATGAATTGTCAAAATGTTGCCGAAGCATCAGAACAGGAAGCAGAAGCAATAAATAACTTGACAGCAACTGCTGAAGAAACAAATGCTATGGCAGATCAGTTAAATAAACTAGTAGAAAAATTTAAAGTATGAGGTGAGTAAGAATGGAAAAGGATTTGAGAATATATATACCAAAGGATTTTACAGTTGAATCTGTTGCTGATTTTAGATTCAAGATAAAGGAGTATATAGGTGAAGGAAAAATAAACTTTGTATTTGATTTTTCAAATTGTGACTTTATAGATAGTACAGGACTTGGAGCAATTGTTTCAATCTATAAAAAGTGTGTAGAAAAACAAGGAACATTAAGACTAGAACACCTTAAACCAGAAGTTAATGAACTATTTAAATTAACAAGACTAGATAGAGTATTTGATATAGAATAGGATTTACAATTTTAAAAGTTTGGTTATGAAGAAAGCATTATTTCTTAGTTTTAGTATAGAAAAATTTGGATTTTATACTGAAACTAAGAAATTTTTTATTGTGGGATTATGGTTAAATAGGTAATGACTTTGTTTTGTAGTAATTTGACATACGTAATTTAATAATATATAATCAATATACAAGATGAACTTATTTAAAAATTAAATATATAGTTATTAAACCATCTTAACCTATGGGGGTGTTTTGGCTTCGACGGGGAGAGAGGCGGTTTATTAAGCGAGTCGAGGGAAGCATGTGTCCTCGTTAATAAAGTATGCATTAAATGTAAACGCAGAAGATAATTTTGCATTAGCAGCTTAGTTTAATAGCTGCTCATCAGCCCGGGTTGCCTACGGCTTGGATCACTGGTGTCATTAAAGTGGGAAACGAAGTTTAGCAAAGCTTTGAGCTAAAGGGGTATTTATGAAGCTACTGATGATGTAAGCCTGTTTATGGGCGTGCATCTGAGGGAATGTTAAAACATAAACTGTACTCGGAGAAAGATAGATGGCGCTCTTTTCGGACACGGGTTCGACACCCGTCACCTCCACCACAAAACCCACGAGAATTATATGCTCCCTTTATAGTAGACAGTTAAAATAATAAAACTGTTTCTATAAAGGGAGTGTTTTATTTTGGGTAGAAAATCAAAAGTATCATATGAAGTTAAATTTAAAGTTGTTCAAGAGTATTTAGAATGTCTAAAAACTATGTCTCAGATAACCTATGAATTAGATATAAATTACAGTACCATTCAAGAATGGGTACGCAAGTACAAACAATCTGGAGCTAAAGGACTACTTACTGAAAGAACAAATACTAAATACTCTGATGAGATAAAGACTAGAGCAATAAATGATTTCTATAATGCAAATGGATCATTGAGAGATATTTGTATGCGGTATAATATTTCATCTCATAGCATTCTTAGAAAATGGATAAAGCAGATTACTTGTGATACTATAAATTCATCTTATAGTGTCAAAGGAGCTGTTACTATGAATAGAGGTAGAAAAACTACATATGAAGAACGAATAGAAATTGTATCATTTTGTATTGCTAACGCGAACGACTATAAATTAACTGCTGATAAATTTAATGTATCTTATCAACAAGTTTATTCATGGATTAAGAAATATAGAGAAAATGGCTATTCCGCTCTTGTCGATAGACGAGGACAACATAAAATATTTGATGAATTAGACGAAGTTGAAAGATATTCTTTAGAATTAAAATTATTAAAAGCTGAGAACAGAAAGTTACAGATGGAGAATGATTTCTTAAAAAAATTAGAGGAAATAGAAAGGAGGTAGATAAATCAAGTATAAAACAGAAATTTAAATATAAGGCAATACAAGAATTAATTAAGTTGGGATATTCTATTTCAGAGTTATGTAAATGTGCAAAAATTGCACGTTCGTCTTATTATAAATGGCTTAATAATTCAAAAACTACTAGAAGTAAGGAAAATTCAATTATTAAGGCAGAAATTATAAATATTTATAATGAAGTAAAAGGTATATATGGTTATAGACGAATAACATTAAACTTAAATAAAAGATTTAATTCAAATTACAACCATAAACGCATTTATAGACTTATGAAATCTATTAATCTAAAATCTGTCATTCGTAAGAAGAGAAAGAAATATATTAAAAGTACACCTCAAATTACAGCTGAAAATAAGTTGAATAGAGAATTTAATTCAACTAATCCAAATAGTAAGTGGCTAACAGATGTAACAGAATTTAAGCTTACAAATGGAAAAAAGGCTTATTTAAGCGCAATTTTAGATTTATATGACAATAGTATTGTTTCATATGTATTAGGT
This sequence comes from Clostridium butyricum, assembly GCA_015058525.1. Classification (GTDB taxonomy): domain Bacteria; phylum Bacillota; class Clostridia; order Clostridiales; family Clostridiaceae; genus Clostridium; species Clostridium butyricum_A. The sequence goes on along the minus strand of SVCE01000015.1, from coordinate 18,179 downwards.
ACTTCAAATAATAATCAGTTAGTTTTTGACACATTAGATAAAGCTATCGTTTCTAATCCGGAAGCTCAGCCTTTATTTCATAGTGATCGAGGTTTTCAATATACTAATACAAAATTTAGAAATAAATTAGATAAAATAAATGCCACTCAAAGTATGTCAAGAATTGGGCGATGCATCGATAATGGTCCAATGGAAGGTTTTTGGGGCATATTAAAATCTGAAATGTATTATCTAAATAAATTCCACACATATGAAAGTTTTGAACAAGCTATTTACGAATACATAGAATTTTATAATACAAAAAGATTACAGAAAAAATTAAAAGGCATGGCTCCAATTGAATATAGGAACCATACCTTAACATCATAATTTTTTATTATTTGCCCTGTCTACTTGACAGGGAGCAGTTCAGATTCATAAATTTGGATTCTCGTGGGTATTTTTATATTTATTCATATGGTATAATATGGTTAAAAATAAAAATATGTTAAGAGGTACAAAATGAATTTACAAGCATATACGAGAAATGTAAGAGATATATTAGATTTAAATAGAAAATATATTATACCAAGATTCCAAAGAGAATATGCATGGGAAGAAGCTGAATTATCAACTTTATGGGAAGATATTTTTGCAAATATGAAGAAAGAACAGACATCAATAAAAGAAAATCCTTATTTTATTGGTTCATTAGTACTTGTTGGAGATGATTCAAAAGATAGTAAATTTGAAGTAGTTGATGGGCAACAAAGATTAACTACAATTACAATATTGTTATCCGCAATATCGGAAATGTTAAGGAGACAAGGAGATGAAAAAGCATCTAAAGCTACATACAAATATATTGAAGGTACAGATGATGATGATAATAGCTTTTTTAAGTTAGTAAATGAAAATCCAAAGCCTTTCTTACAATGTAGAATTCAAGCAAAGGAAAAAGATAAAGCTTACAAGGCATCAACTGAAGAAGAAAAGAAATTATTGTATGCATATAATTTCTTTATGAAAAAATTAGATAAAAGTAATCTTGATAAAGAACAAGATAAATTTTTTGGAGCGTATAATAAGCTTAATACATTAGATATGATTAAGTTAATAAGATCACAAGTATTAGCATTTAAGACTATTTTTATAACTGTTGAAAGTTTAAATGAAGCATATATTATATTTGAAACTCTTAATGCAAAAGGGAAAAATTTAGAATCAATAGATTTGGTGAAAAATAGAATATTTAATGTTTTGTCAAAAGAACATCCTACAGACTTTGCTAAAGATAAGTGGAAAAAAATGAAGGGAAACTTATATAGTAGGACTATAAAAATAAATTTAAGTACATTCTATAGGCATTATTGGATATCAAAGTATCCATTAGTAACAAATCAAAAATTATATGAAGAATTTATTAAGAAAATAAATAAAAATGAACAAGAATATAAAAAGTTTATGAATGAATTAGAAGAAATGTCTGGTGTATACACTAGAATTGTAAATCCAAATCTTGACGATTATAAGTTACAAGAAGAAAAATTTATATATGATTCATTAAGTGCATTAGGTATATTTGATGTAATCCAAGTTAGAACTATTATATTAGCTTTGCTTAATGCACGAAAAGAAAAAGTAATATCTCTAAAGGATCTAAAATTAGCAATAGAGTCATTAGAAAAATTCCATTTTATTTTTACAGCTGTATGTTCATCGAGAGCGTCTAATATAGAAAGAATGTATTCAAAGCATGCAAGGCATATTAGTTCATGTAATGATAAAAATACAATGAATAATGTAATCAAAAAATTAGTGGATGAATTGAAAGAAAAACTGCCAGATTTTAGCGTGTTTAGAGCTAATTTTAATAAGATAGTATTTACCAATGAAAATACTCAGTATAAGAAATTAATTCAGTATATGTTTAAAAAAATAGAACTATATAAGCATAAGACAAGTGAATTATCAATTAATATTATAAGTTTAGAGCATATATTATCACAAAGTACAAAGTCATCGTGCATGCCTTTAATTGGGAATTTATTGCCGCTTGATAAAGAAATAAATAGTGATATGGGAGATATTGATTTTGATAAAAAAATAGAATATCTAAAAAAATCAGAATTATGTATAGTTAAGGAATTTGTAGCTGAATACGAGAATAAATCTTGGAATGAAGAAGAGATAAAAAATAGAACAAACTCTTTAGCTGAATTAGCTTATAATAAAGTGTGGAATATATTGTAATAAAGTAAATTAAAAAATTATATTATAATATAGAAATAGATAGGATATTTATATCGAATAAATAATCCCTATAGGAACATAAAAAGTGATGATGGAGAAAATCTGTCATCACTTTTTCTATTATCAGTAGATTATTAATAGGAAGGAGACTATGTACATGGCCAAGCAAGAGAAAAAAATAGTGCAAGAAGAAAGATAATAAAGGAAACGAAATACTGTGAGGTGTATAAAGCAGTATCTATTATTGATGATGATTATTATAGTAGTATTGAAAAAATCAGAGTAAAGAGTAAGGAACGTGATGAGGTAAGATTTACATTGTATAAAGATACATTCAAAATGCAAAGACAATTCATACCTAGAAGTTTAGATTTAACTGAAAAGCACCTACTAGAGCTAATTAGAAAATCTAGAGAAGGAAAGATATTTTCAGAGGAATTTCTAAATTTACTTAGAGATGAATTAAATAAATAATTATAGAAATGGAGTTAGGAATTATGATAATAACAGAAAGAAATTTTTCAGAGATAATGCAAAGTTTTATTACAAATTAAATAAATGCAATATTAGATAAATACAATAATATAGATTCGGATAAAATCTCAGAAGTTGAAAATTTAATATCACAGATTGATGATGAAGAACTAAAGAAAGAAGTTCTATCAGACTTCAATAAAACATCACAATTAGCGACAGAGATTGGTAATAAATGTGTGGATAATTTTATCGTGAAAATTTATTGTGGATAAAATTTAATACCAACTTAGATTTAAATATATATGGAATAGAAAATCTTATTCAAGAGATTGAGAAAAAGGATATTGTGAAATAAATGATAATACTGTGATATATATTGATGGAACTAACTTAAAAGATTATGCAGTAGGAAAATTAGAAACAATACTTGAGGATAGTTACTATATAGATAAAATATTAGATAATGATTCGTTAATAGAGTATTTCATTAATGGTACAAGCAAAGATGAAGTTATAAGGAAGTTTGTAAATAGTATTGAAATTGAAGAATTACTTGATATGAATATACAAACTATATTTGAGGATAATTATAATCAGCGTTATATGTTTGCTGAATTAGGTTGTTAAAAGGCTACTTTCAAATGAAGAAGGTAGTCTTTTTTCATATGCAAAAATAATTTAAAGAAGGATGAAATTTATTATAGTAATACATTTCGAATATATTAAATTGAAATATGTATATTTAATTGGTGAATTAAAATTGGTTGTAATGTAAATACTAGTTATGAATTAAGGATATTAGGAGGAATTATATATGAAAACAGGATTAGATTTATTAAATAATCCTTTCCTAAACAAAGGAACAGCATTCACTAAGGAGGAAAGAGAACGTTATGGTATTGTAGGTATGTTGCCTAGTGCAGTTCAAACATTAGAACAACAAGCAGAGCAGGCTTACAAGCAATACTCAAGTAAATCAACAGATTTAGAAAAAAGAATATTCTTAATGAATGTTTTTAATACTAACCGTGTGCTTTTTTATAAATTAATGGGGCAACATTTAGTTGAATTTATGCCAGTTGTTTATGATCCTGTTGTTGCTGAATCAATTGAACAATATAATGAAATATTTATAAAACCACAAGATGCAGCGTTTTTATCAATTGATGAACCTGAAAATATCGAAGCAAGTTTAAAAAATGCAGCTGATGGTAGAGATATTCGTTTAATCGTTGTTACCGATGCTGAAGGAATACTTGGTATGGGTGACTGGGGAGTTAACGGTGTTGATATAGCTATTGGTAAGTTAATGGTTTATACAGCTGCAGCTGGAATCAACCCTGCACAAGTATTACCAGTTTCTATTGATGCAGGTACAAATAATAAAGAATTATTAAATAATCCATTATATCTTGGAAATAAACACCCTCGTGTGCAAGGTGATAAATATTACGATTTTATTGATAAATTTGTTAATACTGCAACTGAATTATTCCCTGAATTACTTTTACACTGGGAAGATTTTGGACGTGGAAATGCAGCAACAATATTAAATAAATACAGAGATAAGATTACAACATTTAATGATGATATTCAAGGAACTGGTATAGTTGTTCTTGCAGGTATTTTAGGTGGATTAAATATCTCTAAAGAAGAACTTAAAGATCAAGTGATGTTAACATTTGGTGCTGGTACTGCTGGAGTAGGGATTGCAGAAATTGTTCTTAAAGAAATGATTAATCAAGGGGTTCCAGAAGAAGAAGCTCGTAAGCACTTTTATTTGGTAGATAAACAAGGATTATTATTTGAAGATACTGAAGGTTTGACTCCTGCTCAAAAACCATTTGTACGTAAGAGAAGTGAATTTGAAAACAGTGAGGAATTAGTAACACTTGAAGCTATTGTAAAAGCTGTTCGCCCTACTATTATGATTGGTACATCTACACAACCAGGTACATTTACTGAATCAATAGTAAAAGAAATGGCATCTTATACAGAAAGACCAATTATAATGCCTTTATCTAATCCAACTAAACTTGCTGAGGCAAAAGCAGAAGATTTAATTAGATGGACTGATGGTAAAGCATTAGTAGGTACAGGAATTCCAGCCGCTGATGTTGAATACAATGGAGTTACATATCAAATAGGTCAGGCAAATAATGCATTAATGTATCCTGGATTAGGTCTTGGATTAATTGCTTCAACAGCAACTAAGGTTACTGAACAAGTTATATCAGACGCAAGTCATGCATTAGGTGGTATTGTAGATGTTACTAAGCCAGGAGCGTCAATATTACCTCCAGTATCAAAAATCACTGAATTTTCTGATACAATTGCAGAAACAGTTGTTAATTCTGTTGTTAAACAAGGATTAAATAGAGAAGAAATCACTGATGTGAAATCTGCTGTAGAAAATGCAAAATGGTATCCAGAATATAAATAATATAAATGCAAATGAAAGTTTAGAGGAGAATATAAAATGGCATATAAAGAAGAAATTACTAAAGGTAAATCTTTTTGGTCTATAAAAATCTCAGGTGTTTCTCTTTCGATATTTTTAGTGATGGTTGCGGTGTTAATTGCAGCTATTGCTTTAGGAAAGTTACCTTCATCTATCATGGGACCTATTGCGGTTTTGGTTATTATAGGTAATTTATTCTATTATATTGGAAATCGCTTGCCAATAATAAAAGATTATTTAGGTGGTGGTTCGGTATTTACGATTTTTGCAGCCGCGGCTTTGGCGACCTTTGGCATTTTGCCTGCAAGTGTAATAGAATCAATTCATAAATTTGTTAGTAATATGGGATTCCTTGATTTTTATATTGCTGCTTTAATTGCAGGATCGATACTTGCAATGGATCGTGATTTGTTAATTAAAGCATCTGTGCGTTATATACCGGTAGCTTTGATTTCTATGATTGTATCATTATTTGCAGTTGCAATAGTTGGTAAGTTAATAGGATATGGTTTTATTGAATCTATTTTATATATAGCTTTCCCAGCTATGGCTGGAGGTGTTGGGGCAGGTGCAGTTCCATTATCCAGTATATATGCAAGTGCATTAGGAGTAGATGCCTCACAAGTAATATCTCGTTTGATTCCAACTACTGCTATGACTAATGTTTTGGCGATTATAGGTGCGGCATTATTAGCTCGTTTGGGTAAGTCATTACCTAATGCAAATGGAGAAGGAAAACTAATGAAGGATGGAGATTTTGTACCTACTAATACTGATGCAATTAAGCCTGATATAACACAAATGGGCGTGGGATTAATGCTTGCTATTACATTTTTTTTATTAGGTCAAATTGGGAATTATTTTATTCCAAAAGTGCATGCTTATGCGTTTATAATAATATTCGTTATGATTTGTAAAATAGGAAGAATTTTACCTAAATCTTATGAAGATGCAGCATGTATGTACAATAATTTAATTGTAAAGAACTTAACAAGTGCAGTACTTGCTGGTATAGGAATTGCATTATTAAATTTAAATGTATTAGTTGAAGCATTTAATTGGCAGTTTGTTGTTTTGTGCTTAGTAAGTGTTATAACTATAGGAATTATTTCTGCATTTGTAGGAAAGTTGTTTGGTTTATATCCAATTGAATCAGCAATTACAGCAGGTATGTGCGATAATTCCATGGGGGGGACTGGTAATGTTGCTGTGTTATCAGCATCAAATCGTATGGAATTAATGGCATTTGCACAAATGGGTAATCGTCTAGGTGGTGCGATTATATTAATAGTTTCAGGTTTTGTAGTTCAATTGATTTCATAGTATGTAGTATATATAGTATTAGTGACATAAGTTTAAAATAAAAGTCATATTTATAAATTTATCAATATGACTTTTATTCTTAAGTAGGGTTTTATTGAAAGTCAATGATAGTTATTTGGAAAATTATCATTTAATAATTAATACAACTATATTTTGTAAGAAAAAAGTGATAATAAATATTAAATTAACACAAAAAAAGCATTTATTTTGTTGAAGTATAAAATAAATGCTGAAAAATATCGATAAATAACAGAAAGATGTATATTTTTATAAGTATGTTTTAAAATTAATAAAATATACTATGCAAATCATTATATAAAGTATAAAATATACATGTAGAAAAACATAATACAAATGAAAAAGTATGATGTTATGTTTAAAATATATTTTCATTAATAATATAAATAAAAATACATGTATATGTAAGTATACTAAGGAGGAATGGACATGTTAGATAAAGAACAATGGTCTGGTTTTGAAGGGAGACTATGGAAAGAAGAAATCAATGTAAGAGATTTCATTCAAAAGAACTATAAACCATATGATGGTGATGAAAGTTTCCTTGCAGCTCCAACAGATGCAACAAATAAGCTTTGGGGTAGATTACAGGAATTACAAAAGGAAGAAAGAGCTAAAGGCGGCGTACTTGACATGGAAACAGAAGTAGTTGCTGGACTTACAGCTTATGGTCCTGGATATATCGATGAATCTTTAAAAGATCTTGAAAAAGTTGTTGGTATTCAAACAGACAAACCTCTTAAGAGAGCATTTATGCCATATGGTGGTATCAGAATGGCAGAAGAATCTTGTAAAAACTATGGATATGAACCAAATCCAGAATTGCATAAAATATTCACTGAATATCATAAAACACATAACCAAGGTGTATTCGATGCATATACACCAGAAATGAGAAAGGCACGTCACAGCCATATAATTACAGGTCTTCCTGATACTTATGGACGTGGACGTATTGTAGGTGATTACAGAAGAATCGCTCTTTATGGTATTGATGTTCTTATGGAAGAAAAATTAAAAGATTTCAATAACTGTGGCGATGGAACTATGACAGATGATGTTATTCGTCAAAGAGAAGAAATTTCAGAACAATATAGAGCTCTTGCTGGCATGAAAAAAATGGCAGAAAGTTATGGATATGATATATCAAAGCCAGCTAAAAATGCAAAAGAAGCATGTCAATGGTTATACTTTGGATATCTTGCAGCAATAAAAACACAAAATGGTGCAGCTATGTCTGTAGGACGTATTTCTACATTCCTTGATATATATATACAAAGAGATTTAGAAAACGGAGTTATTACTGAAGAAGAAGCACAAGAATTAATTGACCATATAACAATGAAATTCAGAATGGTTAAATTTGCAAGAATTTCTTCTTACAATGAATTATTCTCAGGAGATCCAACATGGGCTACTCTTGAAGTAGGTGGTATAGGTGTTGACGGACGTCACATGGTAACAAAGAATGATTACCGTTTCTTACACACATTAGAAAATATGGGACCATCACCAGAACCAAACTTAACTGTACTTTACTCATCTGCACTTCCAGAAAACTTTAAGAAGTATGCAGCTAAAATTTCAGTTGATACAAGTTCTATCCAATATGAAAATGATGACGTTATGAAACCAGTATGGGGAGATGACTATTCAATTTGCTGCTGTGTATCAGCTACACAAACAGGTAAGGAAATGCAATTCTTCGGAGCTAGAGCTAACCTTGCTAAGTGTTTATTATACGCTATCAATGGTGGTATAGATGAAAAATCTGGTGAACAAATTGGACCTGACTTTAAAGGAATATCTTCAGAATACTTAGACTATGATGAAGTTATTGCAAAATATGAACAAATGAGTGATTGGTTAGCTGATCTTTATGTAAATACATTAAACTTAATTCAATATATGCATGATAAATATTACTATGAAGCAGCTGAAATGGCTCTTATAGATACAGACGTAAGAAGAACATTTGCAACTGGTATTGCAGGATTCTCTCATGTAGTAGATTCGCTTTCAGCAATCAAATATGCTAAAGTTAAAACAATCAGAAACGAAGCTGGTATTGTTGTAGATTACGAAATTGAAGGAGATTTCCCTAAATACGGTAATGATGATGACAGAGCTGATGATATAGCTGTATATGTATTAAAATCATTCCTTGATAAGATTAAGAAGAGACATACATATAGAAATTCAGAAGCTACAACTTCAATACTTACTATTACATCAAATGTTGTATATGGTAAATATACAGGAGCTATGCCAGATGGACGTGAGGCTTGGACTCCATTATCACCAGGTGCTAACCCATCTTACGGTGCAGAACAAAATGGATTATTAGCTTCATTAAATTCTTTAACTAAGCTTCCATATAAATGGGCATTAGATGGTATTTCAAATACACAAACAATCAGCCCAAGTGCATTAGGACATAGTGAAGAAGAACAAGTAAATAAATTAGTTCAAGTTTTAGATGGATACTTTGATCAAGGAGCACATCACCTAAATGTAAATGTATTTGGTATAGAAAAATTAAAAGATGCTATGGAACATCCAGAAAAAGAAGAATATGCTAACTTTACTATCCGTGTATCAGGTTATGCAGTTAAATTCATAGATTTAACAAGGGAACAACAATTAGATGTTATCTCAAGAACATTCCATCAAACAATATAATATTGATGAAATTTTAGGAAGAATTCATTCAGTAGAGAGTTTTGGCTCTGTTGATGGACCTGGAGTACGTTTTGTAGTTTTTATGCAGGGATGTCATATGAGATGTCAATTCTGCCATAATCCAGATACTTGGGATATGAAAGATGGAGAACTAAAGTCAGCAGATGAACTTTTGACTAAGGCACTAAGATACAAAACTTACTGGAAAAAGGGGGGCGGCATCACCGTAAGTGGTGGTGAGCCTCTTCTTCAAATTGATTTCTTAATAGAATTCTTTAAAAAAGCTAAAGCAAAGGGTGTTCATACTACACTTGATACATCAGGAAATCCATTTACAAGAAAAGAACCTTTTTTTAATAAGTTTAATGAACTTATGAAAGTTACAGATCTTGTATTGCTTGATATCAAGCAGATAGATGAGGTTAAACATAAAGAACTTACTGGGTGGAGCAATGCCAATATCCTTGACATGGCACAATATTTGTCAGAAATAAATAAACCTATGTGGATTCGACATGTACTTGTACCTGGCGGAAGTGATAATGATGAACAGCTTATAAAGCTTAATGAATTTATTAAGACTTTAAAAAATGTTGATCGAGTGGAAGTGCTTCCGTATCATTCACTTGGAACATTTAAATGGGAACAACTTGGTATTGATTATCCATTAAAGGATGTTGAATCACCTGCTAAGGATAGAATTGAAAATGCAAATAAGCTTCTTCATACTAGCGAATATCAAGGATATTTATCAAGACAATTTTAGAGTTAAATGGGGCAGTCGCATTAACGGTTAAAAATCGTTAGCGACAAGCTCCATTTTTTGTTTTAAAAATGAACTTAATAAAAAAGCGCATTTTAATAAGGCTATTTCAAAATATAAATTTTTAAGGTAGTCTAAGCTATATTATTAGATTTAAATAAATGTGTTCCTGTTTTATTGGATTGGATTTTATTGTGTAATTTGTTGATATTATGTGCTAAAGCAAGTAATATGCTTTCGGCTAAAATATTTTCCTTACCTCGGCTTAAAAATCTTCTGAATCCGCAACTATTTTTAAGTATTTAAAATTTAGGTTTTCTTCCATGCCTTTTAAAAATGGAATTAATTGTTTTTGAATAACTATTACGGCTTCCGCAGGTATGTATTTTCTTTGTATATTCTTTGAGTTTAATAGTATATTCTTCAAGCTTTTCAATCGAGCGCCGTAAAAGCAGTTTTTCTTTTTTTCATATCCGTGTACGAATTGTATTCCTTCAGCCTTTTTTAATTCATAGAGTTTCTTTCTGAGTTTTTTATATCTTTCAATTTTATAATTTTGTTGTAGCCTGATTTTATTCCAAATAGTTCTTCACATTCAGAGGCTAAATCTGCAATTTTTATTAATAACTTATTTAAATTTTTAGTAACTGCCTTTTTCCAAACAAAAGTATACTTATTACCATAAGCTTCTATCTTAGTACCATCTATAAATATTGAATCTCCAGATATTTCACCTATCTCATAAAGGAAATTAGTTACTTCACTTAGAATTCGTGTAGCACATGGTGCAAAATGTAGACTTCTAAATCTAGCAAAAGTTGAGTGATCAGGCACTTTAGAGCCTTCTAATAGATACATAAAATTAATATCTCTATAGCAAGCTTTTTCAATATCTCTTGATGAATAGAGTTTGTTCATATATCCATAAATCATTATTTTTAATAACTTTCGTGGCCAAGCTAGATTTTCTTTTAATTTAGAATAAGTCATATATAAATCTGATAAATCCATCTCCTCAACAAATTGACTTAGCAAACGCACCGAATGGTTATTTGGAATTAAATAATCTATATTTAATGGTAATTTTAATTGATAAAATTTCTGATTAATTGTATATTCTTTGTGTAAAATATTTTAATATTTTACTATAAATCCTAACTTTTTTGGAAGTTAGGATTTATTTTTTTGTATATCAAAAAGGGGGGGTACACTTTTTAGTGCAACAGCCCCTTTTTGATATAACTTGTGAATAATAAATTAGAACTAATTTAAGTTTGAATTAGTTTGTGGCTGAGAAACTTTAGCTGTACTTGATTGTTCTCTATTTAAGTCTTTATAAAGAGAAATTGACATAAATACTGCAATAATTGTAGATAGTACATCAGCAATTCTTAATGATTTACTACCAATTTCAATTAATTCATTATCACCTTTTGTAAATTGTGAAATAATAGTTGTTGAGAATAAGAATAATAACAAACCAACAACTACACAAAAGGCTGTGGTCCATACAACAGAAGTTTTTATTGATTCATGTAATCTATCGTAGTTTTTAGCACCATAACTATATCCAGCTATAGGTTGGAATTCTTTGATAAATCCAAATACCATTAGACTCCCTAAGGAAATAATTCTTGTTACAGCTCCCATACCGGCAATTACTGAATCACCATATGCTGCTGACTTCATGTTGACAAGAGTAATAGCAAGACTTGTTAATAGTTGGAAGAATAATGTTGGAATACCAATCTTCAAGATTTCTGACATGATTTCCTTTGTGAAAGAACAATCACTAACACGAAAGTTAAATGCACTTTTTTTACTTAATATATAAGAAACATAAACGGAAGTAGAAACAAATTGTGAGATACCAGTTGCAATTGCAGCACCAGCGATTCCAAAATTTAAACCACAAATAAATATAGGGTCTAAGATTATATTTAACACAGCACCTGTTATCATAGTACGCATTGTAGTTTTTGTAGCACCTTCACTAGTTGTGATGTTGTTCATTGTTGCGTTAAATACGTTAAAGATAGAAGCTGTTATATAGATACTTGTATAAGTAACTGCATAAGGAAGTATACTATCAGTTGCTCCTAAAAATCTAAGAATAGGTTTTAAAAATATTAAAGAACATATAATAACTATTACACCTACTAAGACACTACTACATAAAGCAGTGCTGGCAACTTGGCTTACTTTTTCTTTTTCTCCACGACCTAATAGTCTAGAAAGATATGAAGCCGCACCATTACCGAATAATAAACCTAAACCGACAACGACCTGTCCTAGAGGGAAAGCAACTGAGATAGCTCCCATCTGACTGGTACCAAGTCCACCGACGAAATATGCATCTGCTAAGTTGTACAATGCATTTATCATTATACCAATCATGGTAGGAAGCCCCATTGCTATAAGAGCTTTTGGAATGGGTGAAAATAAGTACCCCATCTATATATAAGAAGGTACTTCATTTAGAAGAAAAGGGGTATATAAAGAAAACTATGATTAAGGAAAGCAAAATGGCAGAGAAAGCTGTTTGTTCTTTAACAGAAAGTGGAAGAGTAGAATTTAAAAATTTAATGCTAAAAATTGCTGCAAAACCAATAGATATATTTCTTGATTTTAATGCAGTAATAGTAAATTTAAAGTGTCTTTCTAAGGAAGAACAGAAGGAATGTTTAGATAAAATTGAAGAAAACGTTAAAATACGTAGAAAATATATAGAAGAAAATATAAAGTACAAAATGGATATTCCAGATATTTCTGAAAGTGCAAAACAAGTTTTGAAGCAACAATTTATACTAATTGAAGCAATTGAAAAATGGATTGGGTCATTAAAAGAAAATTTTAGAGATTAAAGTGTTTGAATTAATCTTTGATATTTTAGAAATATTAATTTTATATGTGATTTTTGTATTAAATATTTGTTATATAATATATTTTAATCAAGTAGTCATATAAAAAGTGTATAAGAGTTATGTTGATTTGTAAGTATATGAAACTTGTATAATGAAAGTAACCATTTAGAACAGTGAAAAAATGATATAATATTTTTACTAAACAGAGGATAAAAAAATGGATAAAAAATACACAGAAAGTTTCAAGATGGAACTATGTAAATTGATGCAAAAAAATTTCTTTGTATCTAATAATGGTTTATCGCTGGATTGATGAATACAAAAGCTATGGAGATGATGAATTCGTCTGGACTGGAAGACTTATACATATTATGAACACATCCATTTTTATTTATAATAATACATCATTTATTATTGGTTTGTTTTAATTAATTCTGTAGGTTATAATATGCAGAATTTTTTGTTGTATATTTTTGTTAATGAGTTTTATTAATTGCATTACAAAGAAAATATTAATCTAATTTAAAAAACAGAAGAAAAACTTCAATAAAAAACAAAAAAAACCATTTATACATAGTTTGTGGTTGAAAATACCAAGAAAGTTGTCCTAATGTTCGACAAAAAATAAATAAGAAACGGTATATAATATTACTGAGCAACAAGTGTTAGCTTATATATCTATTTACTAAAAATAATTAATCACAAAAATAAAATTTACAAATGAGGTATGGTAGTGGGGAATAAAAGAGAGTTTGAATTAGCTTATAAGTCAGTAGAGCTGATAAGAGAGATTATTCAAGAAGTTAAATTTTTTGGTGAGGATTTACTGAAAGACATAAGAATTGATAAATCGTATAAAGGTGTAGTTATTGAGGATGTGTCTGGGTCTACGCTTGAATATAGTTTGAGTGAAGTGAGTTATATTCTTACTGATTCTATATCTGGATTATGGAAATTCGGAAATAGTTTTGAAGAAAGCATAAAATCTATAGAAAATAGAAAAAAGGTTAGTTTTCAAAAGCTAGATAGAAATCAATTTATAGAATATGCAGGAAAAATTGATTATATAAAATTTAGATTTAACAAAATACTTGAAGAGTTGAGAAAAATTGAGAGGGAATTATAGAGTTAAAAATATTATAACTTTCAACTAATGGTTAACGAGAAAATGAGAAAATTGGAAAAATGGCAGCTGAATAAAAGCTGTCATTTTTTGTAGAATAATTAATTGTTGATAATTTATATTTTGGCAAAAATACAATCATAATCGACAAAATTAGTTATATGTAATAGATTATATTTTGTAGAGTCATAATTTGAGATAAAAAACTTTTACTTTTTATTGCAAACTGATATAATACATCAAGTGAGTATATGTAACCTATATTCTCATATATGTATTTCTATTTATAAATAGCTAATATAACATAATTTATTAAATCAAAAGATAGAGTAGAATCTAGACTATAGGTTCTACTATATTTTTGTTAATTATGTAATAGAATTTGGATGGGGGATAAAAAACATATGAGAAGATTAATATTAGTAACATCACCACCAGCATGTGGAAAAACATTTATTTCAAAGGAAGTGTCAAAAGCACTTAAACCTATAGTTTATTTAGATAAAGATACTTTAATAGGTTTATCAAACCAAATATTTAAAGTTGCAAATCAAGAAAATAACAGAAGTTCAGAATTTTTTGAAAAAAATATAAGAAATACAGAGTATGAAGTTGTTATAGATTTAGCTCTAGAAGCTTTAGATTACTGTGATACTGTATTAATTAATGCACCATTTACTAGAGAAATAAGAGATTTAGAATATATGAATAATTTCAGAAATAAGCTAAAGAAAAATGACTGTGAATTAGTTGTTATTTGGGTTGAAACTGATAAAGAAGTATGTCATCAAAGAATGATAGAACGTAATTCTGAACGTGATACATGGAAGTTAGCTAACTGGGATGAATATATTTCAGGATGCAATTTTGAAAAACCAGAAGGGATACCTGAATTATGGGTATTTAAGAATTCGTCTATGGAAGAATTCAATGAATCAATGGCTGAATTGGTTAAATATTTTAAAAATTAATCTTAATATAATGAGCTTTCAAGTAATATATTAATATTACTTGAAAGCTTTCTTTTTTTTTATAAATATATTTAGAAAAATCTAAATATAGCACCAAATTTTTTCCAATAATTGGTATAATAATATATGAGAGGAGGTACGGTATGGAAATCGAAAAAAAGAAAGGAAATAAAGCGTTGCTTGGACTTATAATTTCATTATGTGGATTAGGAGCGGTATATTTGGGGGTGTCTGCTTATTTTGCAAATCATTTTAATTTTGGATCAAAAATAAACTTCATAGATGTTTCTGGAAAAACAATTGATGAAGCTCATTCGGAAATAATGGCTAGAATAAATTCTTATGAACTAAATATCCAAGGAAGAAATGGGTTAGAAGATAAGATTACATCAGATGACATAAATTTACAATATAATTTAAAATATAATTTGCAGAGTAAACTTAGAGAAATAAAAGACAATCAGAGTGCTATAGGATGGATAGGATATTTGTTTAAAGATTCAAATGCTAATATATCAGATGTTATAATGTATGATTATAGTAAGTTAGAAAATAAAATAGATAATTCTTCATTTATGAATAGTAAAAATATAATAGAACCTCAAAATGCAGTACTTAAATATGATAAGGATAAATATGAGGTTATAAAAGAAGTTAATGGCAGTAGATTAAATAGAGATTTCCTGAAAACAGCTGTATTAGATGCCATTAATAATGGTGAAACAATATTGGATCTAGATGAAAATAGCTGTTATGAAAAACCTGAGTATACAGCGAAATCTAAAGAAGTATTAGATGCAAAGGAATTGTTAGATAAATATGTATCAGCTAACATAACATATAACTTTATTGATGGAGATGAAGTTATAGATGGGGATATAATAAAAGACTGGTTAGTAGTAGATGAGAAGTATAATGTAAATATAGATGAGAAAAGAGTAAAAGAATATCTTAAAACATTATCTAATAATCATACTACAGTAGGTAAAACAAGAAGTTTTACTACTACACATGGAAATATTGTATCGGTAAGTGGGGGAGATTATGGGAATAAGATAGATGTTTTGCAAGAAGCTAGTTATGTTGTAGAGGCTATAAAAAATGGTACTGTTGAAAATAAAGAACCTAAATATTCTCAGAAAGCGATGGCTAGTGGTGAAAATGATATAGGAAACACATATGTTGAGGTAAGTATGTCAGAACAGCATTTATGGTTTTATAAGAATGGAAGTTTAGTGGTAGAAGGACCTGTTGTAACTGGTAATATAAGCCGTGGAACAGGGACACCTTCAGGGACTTATAAACTTGATTATAAGGAAAGAGATGCAGTATTAAAAGGGCAAGGATATGCTTCTGAAGTTAGTTTTTGGATGCCATTTAATGGAGGAATAGGAATACACGATGCTTCTTGGAGGAATAGTTTTGGAGGAAATATATATGTTTTTAGTGGTTCACATGGATGTGTAAATGCACCATATGATTTAGCTAATACTATATTTAATAATATAGATGAAGGTACACCTATTATATGTTATTATTAAAATTTATTAATAAATAGATGTTGAAGTATTGGAAGATGTAACCACGAGAAAAAGGCTATTGGAAAATTTTCAATAGCCTTTTTAGTAAATATTTAGTTATTAAAAGAAATAGTTTTAACTTTAAAGTACATTTAGATCTAATAATTCTATATTGGTAGAAATAAAATTATCTTTTACAGGTTCTTTTTTCATTAAATCTGTTGAAAGATATTTTTTGTTGTCATCAGAAAAAACTGTGACAATATTACCCTGAAAGTTATTTTGTTCTAATATCTTTACAGCACCTAAAAAATTTGCACCAGATGAAATTCCAACACCAAGGCCTAAAACTTTTGATAATTTTTGTGCCATTATAATGGAATCGCCATCATCAACGCTTACTATGTTATCGAGATCGTTTAAATTAAGTATTGGAGGAACAAATTCATCTGATATGCCTTGTATTCTATGACTGTTTATGCATTTTCCGGTTGATAATGTGGGTGAATTAAGGGGTTCAAGGGGATAGATTTTCATGTTATTTAAGTTATCTTTTAAATATTTTCCTATGCCCATAACAGTTCCACCAGTTCCTACACCAGCTATAAAAGATGATGGTATGATGTTGTGCTTTTTTAATGTGGATAGTATTTCTGGACCAGTAGATGTGTAGTGGGCTAGTATATTATCCTCATTAGAAAATTGATTTGGCAAAAATATATTTTCATTTTTTCGAGAGAGTTCTTTTGTGATTGAGATGCATTTTTTGAAGCCACCATCATTTTTGGAAATTAGGTGCAGTTTTGCATTAAAACTTTCTAAAAGTTTCATTCGTTCGCTACTTAACCAATCAGGCATATATATATGAACTTCATGATTGAGATACGTTCCAAGTGCAGCTAAAGAGATTCCTGTATTACCACTTGTGGCTTCGATAATAATATCATTATCTTTAAAACTCTTTTTAATATATGATTTTCTGAGAATATATAAGGCTATCCTATCTTTTATGCTTCCAGTATAGTTATAGTATTCGAGTTTTGAATATATTTTTGCTGGTCTGTCCTTATATTTGAAATTTATTTCTATTAAGGGAGTGTTTCCAATAAGGTGGTCAAGCTGATTAAATTTTTCTATTACATTAATCATAAAATCTCCTGATTTAAAATTGCTATTTCATAATTAGTGTATGCAGAATAAATAAAAGTGAAAACTATAATATAATTTTATTGTTGTAGATTGTAAACAAGAAGAATTGTATGAGAAAAGGCTTATACTAATTGATAAAAAAGAAAATTCATAAATTAAAAAATATGCATACATGTGTTAATATAAAGATCGAGAAGAAAAAATAATAAACCTATCGTGGTGTATCGACATTATATAATAAGAGAATAAGATAGATAATTGAAGAAAAAACATAGTAAATTTGTTTTATAGGGTGAAAAGCCATATGATTGTCGAGGAATTATGGTAAGATAGGATACGTCGTTGAGAGCGATAGCAACTTTGGAGTAATTTAAATTTAAAAAATGAAAAAAGTTGTTGACAAGAGTCGAATCAAGTGATATACTGAATAAGTCGCTTGAGGGTGACAGAAAAAACAAAAAGTAACAACGAAAGTTGTGAAAGAAAATGGTCTTTGAAAATTGAACAGAATAATATAAATACATTTAAGTAAACCAGCAATTCTTTATTTTGAGTAAGCTAAGATTAAACTTTTTATTGAGAGTTTGATCCTGGCT